>NZ_JBITSK010000021.1:0-113773 GCF_044540565.1 Streptomyces sp. NPDC085931 | reverse complement strand
ACCGGTGTGAAGTTCTTCAACTGGATCGGCACCATGTGGAAGGGCTCGCTGTCCTTCGAGACACCGATGCTCTGGGCCACCGGCTTCCTGATCACCTTCACCTTCGGTGGTCTGACCGGTGTCATCCTGGCCTCGCCGCCGATGGACTTCCACGTGTCCGACTCCTACTTCGTGGTGGCCCACTTCCACTACGTCGTCTTCGGCACCGTGGTGTTCGCGATGTTCTCCGGCTTCCACTTCTGGTGGCCGAAGTGGACCGGCAAGATGCTGGACGAGCGGCTGGGCAAGATCACCTTCTGGACGCTGTTCATCGGCTTCCACGGCACGTTCCTGGTCCAGCACTGGCTGGGCGCCGAGGGCATGCCGCGTCGTTACGCCGACTACCTGGCGGCCGACGGCTTCACCGCGCTGAACACGATCTCGACGATCAGCTCCTTCCTGCTCGGCATGTCGATCCTGCCGTTCTTCTACAACGTGTGGAAGACGGCCAAGTACGGCAAGCCGGTCGGCGTCGACGACCCGTGGGGCTACGGCCGCTCCCTGGAGTGGGCCACCTCCTGCCCGCCGCCGCGGCACAACTTCATCACCATGCCGCGGATCCGCAGCGAATCCCCGGCGTTCGACCTGCACCACCCGGAGATCGCCGCCCTCGACCAGCTCGAGAACGTGGGTCACGGCGACAAGGCTCTGGCTGGCGGCAAGGAGGCCGGCAAGTGAAGATCCAGGGCAAGATGTTCATGTGGCTGAGCGCCTTCGTGCTCGTCATGGCGGTCGTCTATGGCGTGTGGTCGAAGGAGCCGGCCGGTACCACGGCCCTCTTCCTGGCCTTCGGCCTGTGCATCATGATCGGCTTCTACCTCGGCTTCACGGCCAAGCGGGTGGACGTCGGCGCGCAGGACGACAAGGAGGCGGACGTCGCGGACGACGCCGGCGAGGTCGGGTTCTTCAGCCCGCACAGCTGGCAGCCGCTCTCCCTGGCCATCGGTGGCGCCCTGGCCTTCCTGGCCGTCGCCATCGGCTGGTGGCTGATGTACTTCTCGCTGCCGATCATCCTGATCGGCATCTGGGGCTGGGTCTTCGAGTACTACCGCGGTGAGAACCGCACCCAGTAACACCGCACCGAGCGCCGCAGGGGCCCGGACACTCCGCCAGGAGCGTCCGGGCCCCTGGTCGTGGGCTGCTCCCTCCGACGCAATCCATGTCACTCGTACGAGTCAGTCGGCGTGCCGCTGTTGACGCGACTTCCTAGCGTGAGGCCATGAGCCACACAGCGATCTCCCGCCCCCGCACCGCCGCCGGCTGTGCGTTGCTGGTCATAGCCCTCAGCGCGGGCGTCACCGCCTGCGGCTCCGGCGGCAACCCCCTGGCCGCCCGCCCCTACGACGCGGCGGACCAGATCTCCTTCAACGCCCCGGACGGCGGCCGGAAGGCCGACCCGGACAAGCCCCTGGAAGTCGTCGCCGAGGACTCCGACGGGCGCATCACCGACGTCACCGCCCACGACGCCGCAGGACGCCACGTGGCGGGCGAACTCGCCGCCGACGGGCGTCGCTGGCACAGCACCTCGCCGCTCGCCGCCGACGCCCGCTACACGGTCCGGGTGAGCACCGAGGACGAGGACGGCGCACCCGGCCGCAAGGTCCTCACCTTCGACACCGGCAAGCCGGTCACCCACAAGCGCCTGGACGTCACCTTCGGGCCCAAGGCGGGGACCTACGGCGTCGGCCAGCCCATCACGGCCGAGCTCAGCCAGCCCGTCAAGGACAAGGCGCAGCGGGCCGTCGTCGAACGCGCGCTCAGGGTCTCCTCCACGCCCGCGACGGACGGCGCCTGGCACTGGGTGGACGACAGGAAGCTCCACTACCGCCCGAAGGACTACTGGCCCGCCCAGGCCACCGTCCAGGTCAGCAGCAACCTGGAGGGCATCAGGGTCGGCGACCGCATGCGGGGCGGCAAGGCCGAGCCGCTGACCATCACCACGGCCGACAAGGTCGTCGCCGTCACGGACGCCGCGGCCCACCGGATGACCGTCTACCGGAACGACGAGGTCGTCCGCGAGATCCCGGTCACCACGGGCATGCCCGGCTACGACACCCGCAACGGCGTCAAGGTCGTCCTCGCCAAGGAGGGCACCGTCCGCATGACCAGCGCCAGCATCGGCGCCTCGGACTTCTACGACCTGATCGTCCACCACTCGGTCCGGGTCACCAACAGCGGCGAGTACGTCCACGCCGCCCCCTGGTCGGTCGGCTCCCAGGGGTACGCCAACGTCAGCCACGGCTGCACCGGCATGAGCACCGAGAACGCCGCCTGGTTCTACGAGAACGTCCGCGAGGGCGACATCGTCAAGGTCGTCAACTCCGCCGGCGACACCATGGCCCCCTTCGGCAACGGCTACGGCGACTGGAACCTCGACTGGACCAAGTGGCGCACCGGCAGCGCCCTGGTCGGCGGCACGCCGGAGGGCCCCACCCCGGCGGACAGGGCCCGGCTGCGTCCGCAGAGCGTCTAGACGCCGGTCTCCTAGGCGTTCAGAGCCGCCTTCTCCCGCAGCAGGGACGCCAGGGCGGAGGCGAACTCCACCGGCTCCACCGGCAGCGTCACCGCCGCCTCCGCGCGGCTCCACGTCGCCAGCCACGCGTCCTGCGGCCGCCCGATCAGCAGCAGCACCGGCGGGCACTCGAAGATCTCGTCCTTGATCTGGCGGCAGACACCCATGCCGCCCATGGGCACGGCCTCCCCGTCCAGGACGCAGACGTCGATGCCGCCCCGGTCCAGCTCCTTGATCACCGCCGCCGGGGTCGCGCACTCCACGAACTCCACCACGGGGACGTCCGGGGCGGGCCGTCGGCCGGTGGCGAGCCGCACCTGTTCGCGGGTGTTGGAGTCGTCGCTGTAGACCAGCACCGTGGCGGTCGGCTGCATTGTTCCTCCGTGACGTCAGCGTCGTAAGGACAGGCCCGTTGGGCCGGATGCTACTCCCTTGAACACCACGTCAACACCGGTACGACCGGCTTAGACACTCCGAACGGCACCCCCCGGAGTGAGGGCGGGATAAGCGACCGACATAATGTCGGTCGTGGCGACAGCAACGACAGTAGAAACCGGGCACGCGCACCCGTCGGTCAACCGGCCGAACCTCACCAGCGTCGGAACCATCATCTGGTTGAGTTCCGAGCTGATGTTCTTCGCGGCCCTCTTCGCGATGTACTTCACCCTGCGATCGGTGACGGGTCCCGATCACTGGAAGGAGATGGCGAGCCATCTCAACTTCCCGTTCTCGGCGACGAACACCACCATCCTGGTGCTCTCCTCCCTCACCTGCCAGCTCGGCGTCTTCGCCGCCGAGCGCGGTGACGTGAAGAAGCTGCGGATGTGGTTCATCGTCACCTTCATCATGGGTGCGATCTTCATCGGCGGTCAGGTCTTCGAGTACACGGAGCTGGTCAAGGACGCGGGCCTGTCCCTGTCCTCCGACCCGTACGGCTCGGTGTTCTACCTGACCACCGGCTTCCACGGCCTGCACGTGACGGGCGGCCTCATCGCCTTCCTGCTGGTCCTGGGCCGGACCTACGCGGCCCGGAGGTTCACCCACGAGCAGGCGACCGCCGCGATCGTCGTGTCCTACTACTGGCACTTCGTCGATGTCGTCTGGATCGGCCTCTTCGCCACGATCTACATGATCAAGTAGCAGGGCCCGCATCCGCCGCGCCCCACCAGGCGCGCATCCCAGAAGCATCGACGCAGAAGATCCTGACACCGGGGTAATCCGTGAAAAAGCTCTCCGCACGACGACGCCACCCGATGGCGGCGCTCGTCGTCCTACTCCTCGCGCTGGCATGCACCGGGGGGCTGTACGCCGCGTTCGCACCCGCGAGCAAGGCGCAGGCCGACGAATCCGCCCAGTCCCTCACCATCGAGGAGGGCAAGAAGCTCTACTCGGTCGGCTGCGCCAGTTGCCACGGCACCGGCGGTCAGGGCACCTCCGACGGCCCGAGCCTGGTGGGTGTGGGCGCCGCGTCCGTCGACTTCCAGGTGGGCACGGGCCGTATGCCGGCCGCCACCTCCCAGGGCCCGCAGGTCCCGAAGAAGAAGAACATCTACACCCAGGCCGAGATCGACCAGCTCGCGGCGTACATCGCCTCCCTCGGCGCCGGCCCGGCCGTCCCGACGGAGGACCAGTACAGCCCCGAGGGCGCCGACATCGCCAAGGGCGGTGAGCTCTTCCGGACCAACTGCGCGCAGTGCCACAACTTCACCGGCAAGGGCGGCGCGCTGACGCACGGCAAGTACGCGCCGAGCCTCGAGGGCGTCTCCCAGAAGCACATCTACGAGGCCATGCAGACCGGCCCGCAGAACATGCCGTCCTTCCCCGACACCACGCTGTCGGAGAAGAACAAGAAGGACATCATCGCGTACCTCGACGCGGTCAACAGCGAGAAGACCGAGAGCCCCGGTGGCCTCGAACTGGGCGGTCTGGGACCGGTCAGCGAGGGCCTCTTCGGCTGGATCTTCGGTCTCGGCGGACTGATCGCCGTCGCCGTGTGGGTCGCCGCCCGGACCGCAAAGGCCAAGAAGTCATGAGTAGCCAAGAGATTCCAGAAGAGAACCTGCCCGCCGCGCGGTCCGCAGGACATGACGAGCACGGCAGGGTCAGCGTCGCGGACGAGAAGCACCCGTTCGCCGACCCGGGCCTGCCGCCCCACGAGCACCGGATCCAGGACATCGACGAGCGGGCCGCTAAGCGGTCCGAGCGCTCGGTCGCCCTGATGTTCACGGTGTCGATGCTGGCCACCATCGCCTTCATCGCCGCGTTCGTGGCGATCCCGGTCGACAAGTCGGTCTACATCTTCCCGCTCGGCCACATCAGCGCCCTGAACTTCGCGCTGGGCATCACGCTCGGCATCGCGCTGTTCTGCATCGGCGCGGGCGCCGTCCACTGGGCGCGCACCCTGATGTCGGACGTGGAGATCGCCGACGAGCGGCACCCCATCGAGGCGGAGCCCGAGGTGCGCGAGAAGGTCTTCGCGGACTTCAAGCAGGGCGCCAAGGAGTCCGCGCTCGGCCGCCGCAAGCTGATCCGCAACACCATGCTCGGCGCGCTCACGCTGGTGCCGCTCTCCGGTGTCGTGCTGCTGCGCGACCTCGGTCCGCTGCCCGGCGAGAAGCTCCGCCACACGCTGTGGTCCAAGGGCAAGCTGCTCGTGAACATGAACACGAACCAGCCGCTGCGCCCCTCGGACGTCGCCGTCGGTTCGCTGACCTTCGCCAAGCCCGAGGGCCTGGAGGAGCACGACCACGAGTTCCAGAACGAGATCGCCAAGGCCGCCCTGATGATCGTCCGGATCCAGCCGGAGAACATCAAGGACAAGCGCGAGCTCGAGTGGTCGCACGAGGGCATCGTCGCGTACTCGAAGATCTGCACCCACGTCGGTTGCCCGATCTCCCTGTACGAGCAGCAGACGCACCACGTGCTCTGCCCCTGCCACCAGTCCACCTTCGACCTGTCCGACGGTGCCCGAGTGATCTTCGGTCCCGCCGGTCACGCCCTGCCGCAGCTGCGCATCGGCGTGAACGACGAGGGCTACCTCGAGGCGCTCGGCGACTTCGAAGAGCCCGTCGGTCCTGCCTTCTGGGAGCGCGGATGAGTAACAAGGACGACCGCCGCAAGGCGCCCGCCGGAGAGCGGGTCGCCGACTGGGCCGACGGCCGCCTGGGGATCTACTCCCTGGCCAAGGCCAACATGCGCAAGATCTTCCCGGACCACTGGTCCTTCATGCTGGGTGAGATCTGCCTCTACAGCTTCATCATCATCATCCTGACGGGTGTGTACCTGACGCTGTTCTTCCACCCGTCGATGAACGAGGTGGAGTACCACGGCAGTTACGTCCCGCTCCAGGGGCAGCTGATGTCGGAGGCGTTCGCCTCCACGCTGGACATCAGCTTCGACGTCCGCGGCGGTCTGCTCATCCGGCAGATCCACCACTGGGCGGCGATCATCTTCCTCGCCGGCATGTTCGTGCACATGATGCGCGTCTTCTTCACCGGCGCGTTCCGCAAGCCGCGCGAGATCAACTGGCTGTTCGGCTTCCTGCTGTTCGTCCTCGGCATGTTCACCGGTTTCACCGGCTACTCGCTCCCGGACGACCTGCTCTCCGGCACCGGTGTCCGCTTCACGCAGGGCGCGATCCTGTCCGTGCCGATCGTCGGCACGTACATCTCGATGTTCCTGTTCGGCGGGGAGTTCCCGGGCACCGACTTCGTCGCCCGGTTCTACTCGATCCACATCCTGCTGCTGCCGGGCATCATGCTCGGGCTCGTGGTCGGCCACCTGATCCTGGTCTTCTACCACAAGCACACCCAGTTCGCGGGTCCCGGACGGACCAACAAGAACGTCGTCGGCATGCCCCTGCTGCCGGTCTACATGGCCAAGGCCGGAGGCTTCTTCTTCCTGGTCTTCGGTGTCATCGCGGCCCTCGCCGGCATCGCCACGGTCAACCCGATCTGGGTCCTGGGCCCCTACCGGCCCGACCAGGTGTCGACCGGCGCGCAGCCCGACTGGTACATGGGCTTCGCCGAGGGCCTGGTCCGCGCCATGCCGGGCTGGGAGATCAACTTCTGGGGTCACACGCTCGTCCTGGGCGTGTTCATCCCGCTGGTCCTGTTCGGCCTGTTCCTGGCGATCATCGCCCTGTACCCGTTCATCGAGTCGTGGGTCACCGGGGACAAGCGCGAGCACCACATCCTGGACCGGCCGCGCAACGCCCCGACGCGCACCGCCTTCGGTGTCGCCTGGGTCACCGGCTACATGATCATGCTGATCGGCGGTGGCAACGACATCGTCGCCACGCACTTCCACCTGTCGATCAACGCGGTCACCTGGTTCGTCCGGATCGGGTTCTTCGTCGGACCGGTCATCGCGTTCGTCATCACCAAGCGGATCTGCCTCGGCCTGCAGCGCCGGGACAAGGACAAGGTGCTGCACGGCCGCGAGTCGGGCATCATCAAGCGCCTGCCGCACGGTGAGTTCATCGAGGTGCACGAGCCGCTCAGTCAGGAGCAGATGTACACGCTCACGGCGCACGAGCAGTACAAGCCGGTCGAGCTCGGCCCGACGGTCGACGAGAACGGTGTCGAGCGCAAGGTGAAGGGCTCCGAGAAGCTGCGCGCCAAGCTCAGCGACGCCTACTACGGCGAGGGCGCCCAGATCCCGAAGCCCACCGTCGAGGAGTACCGGGAGATCACGAGCGGCCACGGCCACCACTGATCACTGCTTCGCCACGCCACACGAAGGGCCCCGTCCGGTGTTCGGACGGGGCCCTTCGCGCCGTCTGGGGCTGGATAGGGTGGACCTCGTTGAGACTCTCGTCCCGTAGTGCGGGACACCTGACCCTGGAGCGGCTGATGAGCGCTGTGACCCCCGCTGGAGGCGACACCGCGGCGGGCCGCTCCTGGCCCCTGCTGTTGAACGGCCTGCTGCAGGGCCGGGACCTGACCGCGGACGACACCGCGTGGGCGATGGACCTGATCATGCGCGGCGAGGCGACGGACGCGCAGATCGCCGGGTTCGTGGTGGCGCTGCGCGCCAAGGGGGAGACCGTCGAGGAGATCGCCGGGTTCGTCCGGGCGATGTACGCGCACGCCAACGTCATCGAGGTGCCGGGCCCGGCGGTCGACATCGTCGGCACGGGCGGCGACGGGGCCAGGACGGTGAACATCTCGACCATGTCGGCGATCGTCGTCGCCGGCACGGGCGTGAAGGTCGTCAAGCACGGCAACCGCGCGGCGTCCTCGGCGTCGGGCGCCTCCGACGTGCTGGAGAAGCTCGGCGTCAACCTGGAGCTGCCGGTGCACCGGGTGGCCGGGGTGGCCGAGGAGGCCGGGATCACGTTCTGCTTCGCGGCCAAGTTCCACCCGTCGATGCGGTACGCGGGCGCGGCCCGCGGGCAGCTGGGCATCCGGACCATCTTCAACGTCCTCGGTCCGCTGACCAACCCCGCGAAGGTCCGGGCCCAGGCGGTCGGCGTGGCGGATCCGCGCATGGCGCCGATCGTGGCCGGAGTCTTCGCCGAGCGCGGCCACTCCTCCCTGGTCTTCCGCGGCGACGACGGCCTCGACGAGCTGACCACCACGGCCACCTCCCGGGTCTGGGTCGTGCGCGACGGCAAGGTGACCGAGGAGGCGTTCGACCCGCGCGAGGTGGGCCTCGACCTGGTCCCGGTGGAGGCCCTGCGCGGCGCGGACGCCTCCTACAACGCCGAGGTCGCCCGCCGCCTGCTGGAGGGCGAGCGGGGCCCGGTGCGGGACGCGGTGCTGCTGAACTCGGCCGCGGCGCTGGTGGCGCTTCAGCCGGGCACGGGCACGCTGGCCGAGCAGATCCGCGCCGGCATGGCCAGGGCGGCGGAGTCGATCGACTCGGGAGCCGCCAAGCGGTCCCTGGAGCGCTGGGTGGCCGCCAGCAACGCGTGACGGGCCGCGTGTGAGGTGCGTCCCGCGATCCGGACTCGGGTTGCGGGACGCCGATCACTTCACGTACGTTCCCGTGTCAGGTCATGAGTGACAGTCATGAGGCCCCGGCCGACTGTCCGGCAACCCTCCGTCCGTGGCGGGGTGCCCCGGGTGAAGACCAGGCCGCAGGCAGCGAGGTCTGCGGCAAGCGCGGACCCCTCGCGAACACCAGGGGTCCTGGTCGACGAGGAGTCTTCCGTGAGTCAGCGAATGCGATAGGGCCGCAGAGCCCCGCCTCCGCATCCCCTTCTCTCTTCCTTCACCCCTGTCTCTCACGGGAGTTCGCCATGTCCGTCTCCACCGTTGCCGCCGACCGCTCCGTTTGTGCCCCGCTGCCCGTTCTGGGCCGGGATGTCACCGTGCCGCTCGTGACCGGGGGCGAGGTCACCTACGCCGCGCTCGACTACGCCGCCAGCGCCCCGGCGCTCCAGCGGGTCTGGGACGACGTCGCCGCCTACGCGCCGTACTACGGCAGCGTCCACCGCGGTGCCGGCTACCTGTCCCAGCTGTCGACCGACCTGTTCGAGAACGCCCGCCGGACCGTCGCCGGGTTCCTCGGCTGCCGCGCCGACGACCAGGTCGTGTTCACCCGCTCCACCACCGACTCGCTCAACCTCCTCGCCGCCGCCCTCCCGCAGGGCTGCGAGGTCTTCGTGTTCGAGACCGAGCACCACGCCTCGCTGCTGCCCTGGCGCGACGCCCGCGTCACCTACCTCGACGCCCCGAGGAGCCACCGCGAGGCGGTCGAGACCCTGGAGCGCGCCCTGGCCGGCCGGGACCCCCACGGGCCGGCCCTGGTCTGCGTCACCGGCGCCTCGAACGTCACCGGCGAGCTGTGGCCCGTACGGGAGCTCGCGGCCGCCGCGCACGCCCACGGGGCGCGGATCGTGCTGGACGCCGCCCAGCTGGCCCCGCACCACCCGCTGTCCGTCGCGGACCTCGACGTCGACTGGGTCGCCTTCTCCGGGCACAAGCTGTACGCGCCCTTCGGCTCCGGCGTCCTGGCCGGGCGGGCCGACTGGCTGCGCGCGGCGGAGCCGTACCTCGCGGGCGGCGGGGCCAGCCGCAAGGTCGCGCGGCGTGCGGACGGGGGCGTGGACGTGGAGTGGCACGAGAGCGCCGCCCGCCACGAGGCCGGCTCCCCGAACGTCATCGGCGCCTACGCCGTCGCCTCCGCCTGCAAGGCCCTCACCGAGGCCGGGTTCGACACCCTCGTCGCCCGCGAGCGGTACCTGATCGAGAAGGTGCGCACGGGACTCGCCGAGGTGCCCGAGGTCCGGATCCTGTCCCTCTTCGGGGACGACGCCCCGCGCGTCGGCGTGCTCTCCTTCGTCGTCGACGGCTGGAACAGCTCCCACTTCGCCGCCGCCCTCTCCGCCGAGTACGGCATCGGCGTGCGGGACGGGCTGTTCTGCGCCCACCCGCTGCTGCGCACGCTGCTCGGCAGCGACCCGCAGACGCAGGGCGAGTGCGGGGCGCCGGAGGCCGCGCCGGGGGAGAAGTCCCTCAACGCCGTCCGCGTGAGCTTCGGCGCCGGTACGCCGGACGAGCACGTCGAACGGTTCGTGCACGCGGTGAAGGAGCTGGTCACGGACGGCGCCAAGTGGAACTACCGTACGGAGGAAGGGCGTTGCGTCCCGGACACCTCGGCGTGAAGCGGTAGCCGGGCGCCCAGGACGATCATCCGCAGGGCCCGTTCGGTTGCATCGGTGAGCAGCTCGCCCGCCCGCAGCAGCGCCTCCGCCAGCTCCATCGGGGCGGGCAGGATGCCGTGGCAGGCGTCCACGCCCGGCACCTGGTGCGCGCCCTCGCCGAGGGTGCCGGCCAGCGCCAGGACCGGGCGCCCGTACCGCTTGGCCCGGCGGGCCACCTCGGCCGGGACCTTGCCGCGCGGCGTCTGGTGGTCCAGGGCGCCCTCGGCGGTGACGACCAGGTCGGCGCGGGCCAGCCGGGCGTCCAGGTCGAGGTGGTCCAGCAGCACGTCGAAGCGGGGCAGGAGCCGGGCGCCCAGGGCGGCCAGCCCGGCCCCCAGACCGCCGGAGGCTCCCGTGCCCGGGCCGGTGCGCAGCTCGGTGCCCGGGGCGGCGGCGTCCCGGGTGAGGACGAACGCCCAGTTCTCCAGGGCCGCCGACAACTCCTCCACCTGCGCGGGCGTCGCCCCCTTCTGCGGTCCGAAGACCCGGGCCACGCCCCGCTCACCGCACAGCACGTTGTACGGGTTGCAGGCGACGAGGAGTTCGGCGTCCGCGAGCCGGGGATCGAGGCCGGTCGCGTCGACGCGGCGCAGCCGGGTCAGCTCCCGGCCGCCGCGGGGGAGTTCGCGGCCCCGCTCGTCCAGCAGCCGGGCCCCCAGCGCCTGGAGCGCGCCCGCCCCGCCGTCGGAGGTGCCCGAGTCGCCGCAGCCGACCAGGATCCGCCGGGCGCCCGAGTCCAGGGCGGCGCGGATCAGTTCGCCGACGCCGTACGTGGTGGTGGCGCCCGGGTCGCGCAGGTCGCGCGGGACCAGGGAGAGGCCCGCCACCGCCGCCATCTCCACCACGGCCGTGTCCCCGGAGCCCAGCAGGGCGTAGTGCGTGGCGAGGGTCTCCCCGACCGGGCCGGTCGCCGGCACGGTGACGATCCTGCCCCCGGTCGCGGTGGCCAGGGCCAGGGCCGTGCCCTCGCCGCCGTCCACCAGCGGGACGAGGTCGAGGTCGGCGCCGGGCAGGACGCGGCGCACCCCGGCCGCGATGGCGTCGGCGGCGGCCTCGGCCGACAGGGACTCCTTGAAGCCACTGGGGGCTACGACGACACGGTTCAGCATGCGGGGCTCCTCAACGGGTGACGGGCACGCCGAGCAGCGGCCACACCGCGACGGCGAACAGCAGGACGAGCACGGCGGTCAGCGGGCCCAGGACGGCGGACAGGCGCAGCAGGTCGCGCGGGGTGAAGGTGGGGGTGCCGGGGACCTGCGCGAAGAGCGTGACCGGCTTGGCCGAGGCGGGCAGCGTGTGGCAGAAGCCGGCGGCGGCGGTGGAGGCGAGGGCGGCTGCGACCGGGTTGACGCCGACGGCGGCGGAGGCGGCCACGACCAGCGGCACCAGGACCGAGGAGCGGGCCGAACGGGACTGCAGGACCAGATGGGCCGCGGTGCTCACCGCGATCACGACCGCCAGGAACGTCACCGGGGTCGCGCCCGCCGGCAGCCCCGAGACCAGCCATCCGGCCGCGCCCGAGTCGGCCAGCGCCACGCCCATCGCCATCGTCGCCGCCATGAACAGCAGCAGCGACCAGGGGACGGTCCTCAGCGCGTCCTTCAGGCGCACGGTGCCCAGGGCCGGCGAGGAGGCGATGACGGCACCGATCAGCGCGACCACGGCCGGCGGCACCCGGTGCAGCGGCTCACTGCACCACAGCAGCACCACCGTGGCCAGCAGCAGGGCGCAGCGCTTCTCGGCCTGGCTCCAGGGGCCGGTCACCGGCTGCTCGCTGTGTTCCTGGATCTGCTCGGGGGTGATGCGGACCGGGCCGCCGCGGTCCGTGCGCCGGGTCGTCGTCAGCAGGACCAGCTCGGCGGCCAGGTGCGAGGAGACCACGGCCGGCGGCAGGCCCAGCAGCAGCCACTGGGTGAAGCCGATGTGCTGCCCGGTGGTCTCCCACAGCACCGACACGGTGATCAGATGCGCACCCGCGCCGATCAGGGTCGCCACCGCCGACAGAAGGATCACCGTCGGAAACAGCAGCGCCAGCATCACGACCAGTCGTTTCCGGTCGGCGAGGACCTTCGCCAGGGCCAGGAACACCGGCAGCGCGAGCGCGGCCCGGCCGGAGGTGGCGGGCACCGCGAACGCCGTGACGACCAGGGCGGCGGTGGTCAGGTGCACCAGCCGGCGCACGCTGCGCGCCCCGCTGACCAGGAACACCGCCGCCCGGCCCGCGAGCCCGGTCCGGCTCACCGCGGCCGCCAGCACGAACGCGCAGATCAGCAGCCAGACCGTGGCGTCACCGAGCGTCCCGAACAGGGTGTCGCTGCTGATCACCCCGGTCACCGTGAGCGCGAGCCCGGCGCCCAGGGCGATGTAGGTGTCGTCGATGGTCGTCCCGATCCAGGCGCAGGTCGCGAGGACGAACACGACGAGGGTGAGCCGCGCGTCGGTGCCGAGCCCCGGGGCGTTGGTGGGCACGGCCAGCAGCGCGCACACGGACAGGGCGACGCACAGGGCGGTGGTGGTGCGGAGGTTCAGCGTCACACCGTCGAGGATCGTCCCGGGCGGTGAGCCGCCGATGAGTTCCACATGAAGGAACCTTCAGGTGCGCCACCTCAGGGGCGCGGGGAACTGCGCGACCGGCCACACGCCACCCGCACCCGGCCACGGCGTTCACGCGGCCCTACGGCAGCCGGTACCCCATCCCGCGCACCGTCTCCACCCGCTCCGCCCCGAGCTTCCTGCGCAGCGTCCGCACGTACACGTCCACGATGTTGGACCCCGGATCGAAGTCGTACCCCCACACATGGGACAGGATCTGCTCCCGGGACAGCACCTGCCCGGGGTGCCGCAGGAACAGTTCCAGCAGCACGAACTCACGTGCCGTCAGATCGACCGTCCGCTCCCCGGACCGGGCCCGCCGCGTGCGCAGGTCCAGGCTCAGCGAGCCCGACCTGAGCACCGTCACCTCCGGCGCCCGCGCCGCCGTGCGGAGCCTGAGCCGGACCCGCGCCAGCAGTTCCTCGAACCGGAACGGCTTGGTCATCCAGTCGTCGGCGCCGCCCTCCAGCCCGGCCACCGTGTCCCGCACCGAGTCCCGCGCGGTCAGCACGATCACCGGCACGGACACCCGTGCCTCGCGCAGCTCGCGCAGGATCGTGAAGCCGTCCCGGCCGGGCAGCCCGATGTCCAGGACGACGAGGTCGAAGCCGCCGGTCAGGGCGTACTCGTAGCCGGCGTCGCCGTCGGTGACGACGGTCGTGGTGAAGCCGTTGGAGCGCAGGCCCTTCTCCACGAAGGAGGCGATGCGCTCCTCGTCCTCGACGATGAGGATGCGGTTCACGGCAGGTCCCCTTCCGGTGCCCGGGGTGCGTGCAGGACGAGAGCGAAGGTGGCGCCGCCGCCGGGCGTGCGGTCGAGCCGTACCCGCCCCCGGTGGCCCTCGGCGATCGCCTTGACGATGGACAGCCCGAGCCCGGCCCCGGAGCCCCGGGCGCCGCGGCGGGCCGTGCCGCGCCGGAAGCGCTCGAAGATCACCTCGGCGTCCTGGGGCTGCACGCCGGGCCCGGAGTCGGCGACGTACAGCTCCAGGTGCGGGCCCTCGGCGCGGGAGCCGATGCGGATGGTCTGGCCGGTGGTGGTGTGCTGCACGGCGTTCTGCGCGAGCTGCACCATGGCCTGGGTGATGCGCTGCGGATCCAGCTCGGCCTCCAGGTCGGCGACCGGGTCCAGCCGCCAGTCGCGTTCGCCCAGGGTGCGGGCCTTGACGTAGACGTCGGCGGTCAGTTCGGCGACCTGGACCGGCTCGGGCGTGACGAAGTCGGGGCGTTCGGCCCTGGCGAGCAGCAGCAGGTCCTCGACGATGCGGCTCATCCGGTCCAGCTCGTCGGTGACCAGCCGGACCGTCTCCTCCCGCTCGGCCGGGTCGTCGCCCATGACCTCCAGATGGCCGCGCACGATGGTGATCGGCGTGCGCAGCTCGTGCCCGGCGTCGTCGACGAACTCGCGCTGCGCCGCGAAGGCCCGCTCCAGCCGGTCGAGCATGCCGTTGAAGGTCTCCGCCAGGGCCGCTATGTCGTCGTGGCCGTGCACCGGGATACGGCGGGTGAGGTCCTGCTCGGTGAGCTGCGCCGCGGCCGTGCGCACCACCCGCACCGGCCGCAGGATCCGCCCCGCGACCGCCCAGGCGATGCCGGTGGTCAGCAGCAGGGCGACCCCGGAGATGACCAGCAGCGTACGGAAGACGGTGTTCACCCGGGCCTGCTCGCGCTCCGGGTGGAAGGCGACGACGAACGCGGCGTCCGGCTCCCGGCCCGGCTGCGCCACGGTGACCTTGGCCCAGCGGATCTCGCCCTGCGGCCGCCGCAGCACACCGGAGGACGCGGGCGAGTCGAAGATGCGGCGCCGCGCCTCGGGGTCGCGGTGCAGGGGCAGGGCGACGGGCAGGTCGTGCGGCTGGCGGATCTGCCGGGGGCCGCCGCCCACCCGGCCGACCAGGCCGATCAGCTCCTCGTCGGCGTCCGGGTACTGGCGTTCCAGGAAGACCGTCAGCAGCCGGTCCGCGTCGGTGAACGGCAGGCCGGTCCGCGGGTCGCCGCCGTGCTTCTCGAAGTTGGCGAACTCGCCGGTCTCCTGCGTCAGCAGCCGGTCGACCCGGTTGTCGACGTCCCGCAGCAGGTAGGAGCGGGTGGTCATGGCGACCGAGGCGAGGGCGACCGCCATCACCAGCAGCAGCCACAGCAGGATCCGGACCCGGGCGGAGATCCGCCGGCGTCCGGGGTCAGCCGTCGGATCCGGGGCCGTCGTCGTCGCCCGGTCCGTCGTCGGAGGTGTCCCGGCCGCGGTCGTCGTCATCATCGTCACTCGCTGGGCTGTCGGTCACCGGGGGCCGCGAGACCACCTCGTCGCCCGGGGCGGATCCGCCCGGCGCGGGCGACGAGGAGGGCCGGAGCGTGGAGGTGGGCGAGGGCGTGCCGCGGTCCAGCTCGACCTGCTGGGACGGCACCCTGGGCGCCTGGGGACGGTCCGCGAGGGCGTAGCTGGTCGCGGCGATGCCCAGCGGGATCAGCACGACGGCGGACAGGGCCGCCATACGACGGGAGAAGGCCATGGGCCCGATCCTGTGCGGGCGAACCGGGGAGCGGGATGAAGCCCCGATGAAGAACTCTTCATCCGGGACCCGGCCGGCCGGTGCCTCAGGCGTCCAGCCCGAGGGCGAACGCCGCCTCCAGGTCGTGCTGCGAGTACGTGCGGAACGCCACGTGCGTGTCCGTGCCCTCCACCCCGGGGATCTTGCTGATCCGGCCGGGGATGACCTCGGCCAGGTCCTCGTGCTCCTTGACCCGGACCATCGCGATCAGGTCGTAGGTGCCGGTGACGGAGAAGACCTCGCTGACGTTGTCCAGGGCCGCGATCGACTCGGCGATCTCGGGGATCCGGTCCACGCTGGTCTTGATGAGGACGATCGCGGTGATCACGGCTGGTTCTCTCCCTCGGGGGCCGGAGCTGGGGCGGCCTTCACTCTAGTGGGGCCGGTCGGGCGGCCGTAGCGGACGGAGGCGTAGCCGAAGCCCAGGGCGAATCCGATGAGGTGGGCCAGGTAGGCCACCCCCGGCCCGGCCGAGGCCCGGCCCGCCGCCAGCCACTGCAGGGCCGCCCAGAACGGCAGCACGATCCAGGCCGGGAAGCGCACCGGCAGGAAGAACAGGAACGGCAGGAGACTGGTCACCCGGGCCCGGGGGAACAGGTACAGGAACGCGCCGAGGACCGCCGAGATGGCTCCCGAGGCACCGACCAGGGACTGCTCGGAGTGCGCGTTGGCGACGGCGTAGCCCAGCAGGGCCAGGTAGCCGCAGCCGACGTAGAACAGGGTGAACTGCACGCGGCCCATCCGTTCCTCGGTCATCGCCCCGAAGACGTAGAGGAAGAGCATGTTGCCGAGCAGGTGCACCCAGCTGCCGTGGACGAACAGCGCCGTCGCGGGGGTCAGGGGCGAGCTACCGGACCCGTCGAACAGTTCTGCGGGGATCACGCCCCAGCGCCGGAAGTAGGCCCGCTGGGCGGCGAGCAGCTCGTCCCCCGAGCCGTAGGCGGGATTCAGGCCCGAACCGGGTCCGGCCAGGAAGACCGCGCAGCACAGGGCGATCAGCGCGTACGTCACCGGCGCCGACGACCCCCTGATCGCTGCGCCGCCCCGGACGATCGACGCACTCCACTTCCTGATCATGAATACAGATCATGACGTAACCGGACGCAACCGCACAGACCGCCTCGCCGCCGTGGACACGCGGGCGGCGAGCACCCGCCAGGCCGTAGGGTTACGGACCACACGCACCGGGGAGGCCGGTCGCGTCACGGACACTAGAAGGAAAGAGAACAGGTCACGATGACGGTTCCCCTGCCGACCGCCTCGACGCGGTGGCGCTGCACCCTCTGCGGCAACCTCACGAGGTTCGACGTGACCCGCTCGTCCAAGGTCGTCGAGTACGTCCACCTGGACCTGGCCGGAGAGCCGAAGGTCGAGGAGCGCGAGGTGCTCAGTGAGACCATCGAGTCGGTGCGCTGCCGCTGGTGCAACGCGGTGGACCAGGTGGAACTCGTGGACAGGCCGGGCGCCGGCTCCTGAGCGGAGCGGGCCCCGCACAGCATTGGGGTGTGACGGATGGTGGAGACCACGGGCGGGGGGCCGGGCGACGGCGCCGCCGAGGTGCTCGACCGTCCGCTGCCCGACGGCGTGCGCCGCAGGGTCGTGCAGATCGTCTCGGACGGCTTCGGCTCGCTGACGGTCGGCGAGCTGCCCGCGCAGCTTCGGCAGTACGCCAGATTCGCCCCGAACCGCCGCGCCAAGTTCGCCGGCAACGCCATGGCCGCGGCGCTGGAGACCGACCCGCTGTTCCGGCAGCGCATCGGGGAGAAGCTCAGAGAGTCCCAGCCGGAACTGACCGGCGCCCTCGACTCCGGCTCCCCGCCCCCGGCCGCGGACCCGCTCGACGTGGCGGCCGCGGCCTACGTACTGCGGCCGCCCGGCTGGGTGAAGCTGGTGGCCGCCGCCGGCGAGGAGGCCCAGCGGGCCGACGCCGAGCGCGCCGACGAGGAGAACCGGGCGGAGCTGGAGCGGCTGCGCGCCGAGCTCGACCGGGCCCGTGACCACACCCGGGCCGAGACCGAGCGGCTGCGCGCGGAACTGGATTCGGCCAGGAAGGAGACCGAGTCGCTGCACCGCAAGCTGCGCGCCGCCCTCAGCGACGTCAAGCGCGGCGAGGCCGCCCTGCGCAAGGTCCAGGGGGAGGTCGAGGCCGTCCGCGCCGACGCGCACGCCCAGGTCTCCGCCGCCGAGAGCGAGACCCGGCGGCTCAAGGCCCGGCTGGGGGAGACCGAGGCCGCCCTGGAGGCGGCCCGGCGCGCCGCCCGCGAGGGCCGCAGCGTCGAGGACATGCGCGTCCGGCTGCTGCTGGACACCCTGCTCGACGCCACCCAGGGGCTGCGCCGCGAACTCGCCCTGCCGCCGGTGTCGGTGCGGCCCGCCGAGACCGTCGACGCCGTCGAGCCGGGCCGGATGACCCCCAAGGACATCGCCGCGCGCGCCCTGTCGGAGAACGACCCGCAGGTCCTCGACCAGCTGCTCGCGCTGCCGCAGGCCCATCTGGTCGTCGACGGCTACAACGTCACCAAGACCGGCTATCCGCAGATGCCGCTGGAGAAGCAGCGCCTGCGCCTGCTCGGGCAGCTCTCCCAACTGGCCGCGCAGAGCGGGGCCGAGGTGACGTGTGTCTTCGACGGCGCCGAACTGGCCGCCCCGGTGCTGCTCGCACCGCCGCGCGGCGTGCGCGTGCTGTTCTCCAAGCCCGGCGTCACCGCCGACGAGCTCATCCGCCAGCTGGTGCGGGCCGAACCGCCCGGCCGCCCGGTCATCGTCGCCTCCACCGACCGCGAGGTCGCCGACGGCGTGGCCCGCGCCGGCGCCCGGCCGGTCGCCTCCGCGATGCTCCTCAAGCGCCTTTCGAGGGCCTAGGGGCCGTACGTCCCATGCGTAACCTCCGGGCGTGATGCCCGGATTGGCGGGGCCGGTGTGCCACGGTGCGTCAAGTGGGTCTCACCGGCTGTGAGTCCAGGGGAAAAGTTGGCCTTCCGTGACGCGATTTTTCATCTGAGGATTTGAACTGATCACAGGAAGGTCACTAGGGTCAGGCCCCAGACCTCCGCTCGGGTGATCACTCATCGGGAGAGACGGCGGAGGGGCCGAGAAGGAGCTTTTTCACCCGTGGCGTCCCACCGTCGTCCCAAGCAGCCGAGCCGCGCACGAGTGACCGTGCTGACCACCGCCGCCGCCGCTGCCGTCGCCTTCAGCTCGCAGGCCGCCAACGCCGCCCCCAGCGAGAAGCCGAGCAAGGACGAGGTCAAGACCAAGGTCGACAAGCTCTATCAGGAGGCCGAGCAGGCCACCGAGAAGTACAACGGCGCCAAGGAGAAGCAGGAGAAGCTCCAGAAGGAGATCTCCACCATCCAGGACAACGTCGCCCGCGGCCAGGAGGAGCTCAACGAGCTGCGCGACAGCCTCGGCCTCGCCGCCGCCTCGCAGTACCGCACCGGCAGCATCGACCCCTCGGTCCAGCTCTTCCTCTCCTCGGACCCGGACGAGTACCTCGACAAGGCCTCCACGCTCGACCAGTTGAGCGGCCAGCAGGTCGAGGCGCTGAAGAAGGTCCAGGAGAAGCAGCGCGAACTCGCCCAGGAACGCGCCGAGGCCTCCGAGAAGCTCAAGGACCTCGCCTCCACCCGCGCCGAACTCGGCAAGAAGAAGAAGGAGGTCCAGGCCAAGCTCGCCTCCGCGCAGAAGCTGCTCAACAGCCTCTCCGCCGCCGAGAAGGCCAAGCTCGCCGAGGAGCAGAACCGCGCCACCCGGGCCAGCGAGCGCGACGCCCTGACCGCCGACGTCCCGCCCGGCTCCGGCCGCGCCGCCGCCGCCTTCGCCTTCGCCCAGAGCCAGCTCGGCAAGCCCTACGTCTACGGCGCCACCGGCATGAGCTCCTTCGACTGCTCCGGCCTGACCTCCCGCGCCTACGCGGCCGCCGGCGTGCAGATCCCGCGCACCTCCGAGGCGCAGACCACGATCGGCACCAAGATCTACTCGGTCAGCCAGCTCAAGGTCGGCGACCTGGTCTTCTTCTTCAACGACCTGCACCACGTGGGTCTCTACGCCGGCAACGGGCAGATCATCCACGCCCCGCGCACCGGCACGGTCGTCCGCTACGAGTCGATGAACACCATCGGCGGTCCCTTCATGTTCGGCGTCCGGGTCTGATTCCGGCCCTCCGGCGTCCCCCGCGACGGGACGCCGTGTCCGCCGTTCGGGCGAATCCCGACCGCCCCGAGTGAGCCCCCGCCCCGCCGGTGACCTGCGTCAGCGGCGGGGCGTCCTGCCGCGTACCCACGGATGGTCGTTGGCGGCTCCCGGTCCCGGGGCTACTGTCTGCCGCGTTCCCAGTCCGTCAGCGGAAGGAGTGCGGCTTCCCGTGGGGTCCCATCGCCGCCTTGCACCGTCCGGCCTCGACCGGGGCGCCGGCGTCGCGGTCAGCCTGTTGTCCGTCGCCGCCGCCGCCCTGGGCGCGGTACCGGCCGCCGCCGCACCGTACGACGACACCCGCGCCGAGGTGGACCGGCTATACGAGCAGGCCGAGAAGGCGACCGAGGCCTACAACGCGGCCGACGAGCGCGCCGACGCGCTGCGCGAGGAGGTCGGCACCGCCCGGGACCGCATCGCCCGGCAGCAGCAGCGCATCAACTCCATGCGGGAGTCGCTCGGTTCGCTCGCCGGCGCCCAGTACCGGTCGGGCGGCATCGACCCGGCCGTGGCCCTGCTGTTCTCCGACGACCCGGACGACTACCTCGACAAGGCGTCCCGGCTCGACCGCGTCACCGCCCACCAGGCCGGCGAACTGAAGGACCTCCAGAACGCCATGCGCGAACTCGCCCAGGACCGCGAGGAGACCGCGGACAAGCTCCGCGAACTGGAGCGGAGCCGCGAGGCCGTCGCCGCCCACAAGAAGAGCGTCGAGCGCAAACTCGCCTCGGCGCGGCGGCTGCTCGACTCCCTGCCCGACAGCGAACGCGACGCCTACGACCGGGCCTCCCGCTCCGGCCGCGGCGACCTGCCCCACCCCGGCGGCGCCCCCGCCGCCTCGGGACGCGGGGCCGCCGCCGTCGCCGCCGCCCGCAGCGCCCTCGGCAAGCCCTACGTGTGGGGCGCCAACGGGCCCACCGGATTCGACTGTTCGGGCCTGATGCAGTGGTCGTACGCCCAGGCCGGGATCTCCCTGCCGCGCACCTCGCAGGCCCAGCGGTTCGCCGGCCGGCAGGTCCCGCTGTCAAAAGCCCGCCCCGGCGACCTGGTCGTCTACCGGGCCGACGCCAGCCACGTCGGGATGTACATGGGCGACGGCCAGGTCATCCACGCGCCCTATCCCGGCGCGCCCGTGCGCTACGACCCGGTCGGGATGATGCCCGTGTCGTCGGTCACCAGGGTCTGACCGCCGCGGCCCCACGCCCGTATTCTCGGGAAGGTGGCTGGTCGACGGTGGGGCTTCGGGGTGGCGGCGCTGGTGCCGCTGCTCGCCGGCCTCGTGGGGTGCGGCGGCCCGTCTCCGGCCGACCGCGCCACGGCCGACGTCCAGCGGCTGCTGGACCGGCGGGCCGCCGCGGTCGTCGACCGCGACGAGCGGGCCTACGCACGGACGGGCACCGCGACCGACTTCCGCCGGCTGCGGGCCGTGCCCGTCGCCGGCTGGTCCTACCGCGTGACCGCGCTGCGCCGCAGCGGTGACACGGCCACCGCCGACGCCGAACTGCGCTACAGCGTCGCGGGGTACGACCGGGCGCCGGTGACCGCCGGGCGCACCCTGCGGCTGAGCCGGGACGCCGAGGGGCGGTGGTCCGTCGTCGACGACCGGCCCGCGCGGAAGTCCGCGCAGCAGCTGTGGGACCAGGGCACGGTACGGATCGTGCGGGGCACGCACAGTCTGGTCCTCGGCGTCGGCCAGTCCGACCCGTCCCTGCGCGGCTACGCCGAGCTGGCGGACCGGGCGGTGCCGGCCGTGTCGGACGCGTGGGGCGCGCGGTGGAGCGGGCGCGTCGTGGTGCTCGTGCCGAAGTCGCTGGAGGGGATGGCGGGCCTGCTCGGCTCGCCCGCCTCCTCCTACCGCGGCATCGCGGCCGTCACGACGGGTGAGACGGGCGCCCGGGCCCGGGCGCCGGCGGACCGGATCATCGTCAACCCCGACGCGTTCGCCCTCCTCGGCAGCCTCGGGGAGCAGGTCGTGGTCACCCATGAGACCACCCATGTCGCCACCCGGGCCAGGACCACCGCGGCCACGCCCCTGTGGCTGTCGGAGGGCTTCGCCGACTGGGTCGGCTACCGCTCCGTCGGCCGCACGCCCGCCGACGCCGCACCCGAACTCACCCGCGCCGTGGACCGGGGGCGGCTCCCGGCGGCGCTCCCGGCCGACGAGGACTTCGGCTTCACCGGCGACTCCGGCCGTCTGGCCCGGGCCTACGAGAGCGGCTGGACGGCGTGCCGGATGATCGCCGACCGCTGGGGCGAGTCACGGCTGCGCGCGTTCTACCGGGCCGTGGGCGCGCACGACGAGCGGGCCGGGGCGGTGGAGGACGCGATGCGCGAGGTCCTGGGGACCACGCCGGAGGCCTTCACCGAGCAGTGGCGGGAGTACCTGCGGACGCAGCTGGGCTGAGGACCCTCCCCGGGGCCGGACCGGTTCAGGCATCCGGCGCCCGGCCGAGCTGTTCGATGGCCTCCCGCAGCCAGGCCCGTTCCGCCTCGCCCGTCGCCCGGGCCACCCGGAGCATGCCCTGGCGGAACAGGTCGTCCGTCTCCTCGGCGCTGACGGGCCTGCCGGACGCGTAGAAGAAGCTGGTCGGGGCCTGCAGGAAGTCCAGCCGGCGCCGCAGCACCGCGGCCTGTTCGTGCCGGTCGGGCAGGTGGCGCAGGAAGGCCAGGACCGTGTTGAAGCGGACCTGGTCGGTGATCTCGGTCTGCTTCGGGTGGCGCAGCCGCTCCAGCAGCTCCTCCCGTCCCTTGCCGGTGAGGGCGAGGATGCGCCGCGGGGCCGCGCCGGCGCCCGGCTCGGTGCGCTGGTCGAGCAGACCCGCCGAGACCAGCCGGGTGATCGCCGGGTAGAGCGCGCCGTCGCTCACCGGCCGCACATGCCCGGTCAGGGCCTTGATGCGCTCCTTCAACTCGTAGCCGTGCAGCGGCTCCTCGGCCAGGAAGCCCAGGATCGACAGCTCCAGCATGGTCCTCCTTGCGGGTGAGCGGGACCCCATGCTACCTCTTAACGAGATACCTCGAAACGATGTAACTCGGTCCGAGGTACACGTCTTCGCCGCCACCTCGGGGGACCGTCTTCGTGAACGCGCACCGCGGACAACTCGTCCTGCTCGCCCGCCCCGTCTACTTCTCGCTGCTCGCCCCGGTCGCCGCCGGGATCATCAACACCGTCTGGGTCGCCCGGCTGGGCGGACCGGCCGTGGCCGCCGTCGCCGTGGCCACCACGACGGAGAACGTGCTGCTCGGCATCGCCCTGGTCTTCGGCTCCGGCACCACCGTGCTGGTCGCCCACGCCCGGGGCGCCCGCGACCCCGCCGCCGTACGGGCCGCGGTGCGCGGCGGATGGTCGCTGTGGGCGCTCGTCACCCCCCTGGTCGTGGCCGGCGGCCTGCTCGGGCGTGAACCGCTGGCCCGGCTGGTGCTGGGCGGGCCGGACAGCGCCGCCCTCCCGCCGGCCGTCGCCTACTTCACGGTCTCCCTGCCCGGCACGGCCGTCTTCTTCGCCCAGCAACTCGTCGACGGCCTCCTCAAGGGCACCGGCGACACCCGTACCCCGCTGCGCCTCGCCCTGCTGTCCAACGGCCTGATCCTGGCCCTGGACCCCTTGTTCATCCACCTCCACGGCGTTCCGGGCGCCGCCGCCGCGACGGTGCTCTCGCGGTGTGCGGCGCTCGGGGCCGGGCTCGTCGCGGTCCGGCGCAACGCCCTGCTGCGGACGGCCCGCGCCGCACCCCCGGGCGAGCCCCTGGCCGCCTCCCTGCGGCGGACGCTGACCACCGGCCTGCCCATGTCCGCCGACTTCACCGTGCGGCAGACCGGGGCCCTGGTCCTGGTCGCGATCGTGGCCCGGCTCGGGGTGCCGGCCGTGGCCGCGTACACGATCGCCTACAAGGCCATGTACGTGGCCACCATGTCCTTCTACGCCGTCCGCCAGGCCGCCTCGATCCACACCGCGCACACGCGGGGAGCGGGCCGGGACGAGCGGCGGGCCATCGGGCGGCAGGCCGTGCTGCTGTCCGGCGCCCTCGCCCTGGCCGCGGCCGCCCTGCTGTCTCTCGCCGCCCCCTGGGTCATGGCCGCCTTCGGAGCCGGGCCCGAGGTGGCGCGCGAGGGCGTGCTGTTCCTGCGGTGCGTCGGGCCCTATCTGCTGCTGTCGGGCTGCCTCATCGCGCTGGGCGGGGTGTTCGAGGGCGCCGGGGAGGCGTCGGCGCTGCTGCGGGTGACCGTGCTCGGCACGGCCGTCCAGCTGGGGCTCGCGCACGGGCTGGCGGGGCTGGGGCTGCCCGGGGTGTGCCTGGCGCTGGCGGCCGCCACGGCGCTGCAGTGTGCCCTGGTGGGGCTGTCGTTCCGGCGGGTTCCGGGTCAGGAGGAGACGGGAGTCTCGCCGGCGCGGGCGGGCTGAGGGGCCCGGGCGGCGGGCGGCGCGTTCGGGACCGTGGCGCGCCACAGGCCCCGGGCCGCGAGCAGCGCCGCGGCCACCAGCAGGCCGTTGCGCAGGAACAGCAGGGTCAGGCCGAGCCCGTCGCTCGCCACCACACTGGCGAAGTACAGCGGGAACTCCAGCACCGTCACGAAGCACGCCACCAGCACGAGCACGACCGGCACCCGCATCCGGCTGCCCGGGAAGCACAGGCACACCGCCGCCAGCCCGACCAGCCACACCATGTACTGCGGGCTGATCACCCGGCTGGTCGTGGTGAACATCAGCACCGCCACGAAGGCCGCGTCGGCGAGCGTGTGCTCCTCGAAGCGCCGGGCCAGCAGCCGCCACAGCACCAGCCAGCCGAACGCCGCCCCCGTCAGGAACAGCGCGCCGGTGCTGACCTCCCTCACATACGGCCCGAGGAACTCGATCGAGCCGTAGTTCAGCCGGACCTCGCCCTGCCAGCCGAAGTGCCGGGCGACATGGAAGACCAGTGCGCCCAGCGACTCCACCTCCGTGCCCCGGTCGCGCTGGAACGTCAGGAAGGCGAACGCGCCCGGCATGGCCAGGGCGAACCCGCCCGCCACCACGGCCCCGGTCACCAGGGCCGACATCCAGGCGCTGCCGCGGCGGGCGCCCACCAGCAGCATCGCCGGCCAGACCTTCAGCAGCGCGCCGAAGGCGGCCAGGGCGCCCATCGCCCTCGGGTGCCGGGCGCCCGCGAGCAGCGCCGCCACCGCCACCGCCGTGACCATCACGTCGTAGCGGGCGTACACCGTCGGCCCGAGCAGCGGCACGCCGGCCACCCACACCCAGGCGCCGCGCGGCGACCGGCCCGGACGGCGTCCCGCGTACACCAGGAGCGCCAGCACGGCCAGGTCGGTGACGCAGACCAGGACGAAGAACGCCGTCGCGTAGTCCAGGAAGGGCAGCAGGCCGGGGGAGAGGATCGCCAGCGCCGCGGCCGGCGGGTACTGCCAGGTGACGTCCTCCAGCGGGAACGTTCCGCTGCGCAGGACGCCGTACCAGCCCTGGTAGATCACCTGCACGTCGCTGGTGACGTCCGGGCCGGGGAAGACGTACACCTTCAGCACGAACAGCAGGAGCACCAGTCTCGTGAGACACCAGACCACCGGCAGCCATGCCGGGGACCGCCGCGTGCCCGTCGTCTCCACGTGATTCCCTGCCCGTTCGCCCGCCGTGTCGAGGGGGCCATCATGGGCCCGTCAGCTGTGAGCGTGCCATACGGGCCGCCGGGCAGGGCCGCGAGGGCCCGTTCGATAGGGTCGGCGGCGTGCGCAAGACCCTGATCGTGACCAACGACTTCCCGCCCCGGCCCGGCGGCATCCAGGCGTTCCTGCACAACATGGCGCTGCGGCTGGACCCCGGGCGGCTGGTCGTCTACGCCTCGACCTGGAAGCGGACCCCGGAGGGCGTCGAGGCGACCCGGGCCTTCGACGCCGAGCAGCCCTTCACCGTCGTACGCGACCGTACGACCATGCTGCTGCCGACACCGGCGGCCACCCGGCGGGCCGTGGGGCTGCTGCGCGAACACGGCTGTACCTCCGTGTGGTTCGGGGCGGCGGCCCCGCTCGGCCTCATGGCACCGGCCCTGCGCGCCGCGGGCGCCGAACGGCTGGTCGCCACCACGCACGGCCACGAGGCCGGCTGGGCGCAACTGCCCGCCGCCCGGCAGCTGCTGCGCCGCATCGGGGACACCACGGACACGATCACCTACCTCGGCGAGTACACGCGCGCGCGGATCGCCTCCACCCTCACGCCCGAGGCGGCCGCCCGCATGGTCCAGCTGCCGCCGGGCGTCGACGAGAAGACCTTCCACCCCGGCTCGGGCGGCGACGGGATCCGGGCCCGCCTGGGCCTCACGGACCGCCCGGTCGTGGTCTGCGTCTCCCGCCTCGTGCGGCGCAAGGGCCAGGACACCCTGATCCGGGCCATGCCCAGGATCCTCGCGGCCGAGCCGGACACGGTGCTGCTGATCGTCGGCGGCGGCCCGTACGAGAAGGACCTGCGGCGCCTGGCGCACGAGACCGGCGTGGCCGCCTCGGTCCGCTTCACCGGCTCCGTCCCCTGGTCCGAGCTCCCCGCCCACTACGGCGCCGGCGACGTCTTCGCGATGCCCTGCCGCACCCGCCGCGGCGGCCTGGACGTCGAGGGCCTCGGCATCGTCTACCTGGAGGCCTCCGCGACCGGCCTCCCGGTCGTCGCCGGCGACTCGGGCGGCGCCCCGGACGCGGTCCTGGACGGCGAGACCGGCTGGGTGGTGCGCGGCGGCTCCCCCGAGGAGGCGGCCGACCGCATCACCACCCTCCTCGGCGACGCGGAGCTGCGCCGCAGGATGGGGGAGCGGGGCCGCGAGTGGGTCGAGCGCAAGTGGCGCTGGGACCTGCTGGCGGAGCGCCTCCAGGAACTGCTGTAGCGGCGCCCGCCGGACCGGCGCCCGCCGGACCGGCGCCCGCCGGACCGGCGCCCGCGGTCACTTCGCGTAGATCGCCTCGATCTCGTGCGCGTAGTCCTTCGCCACCACGTTCCGCTTCAGCTTCAGCGAGGGCGTCAGGTGGCCCGACTCCTCCGTGAACTGGTGCGACAGGATGCGGAACTTGCGCACCGATTCCGCCTTGGACACCGCGGCGTTGCCGTCGTCGACCGCCGCCTGGACCGCGGCCAGCAGGTCCGGGTCCTCGCACAGCGACGCCGCGGTGGAACCCGCCGGCTTGCCGTGCTCCGCGCACCAGCGGCCGAGGAACTCCTCGTCGATGGTGACCAGCGCGCCCACGAACGGCCGCCCGTCGCCCACCACCATGCACTCCGCGACCAGCGCGTGCGCCCGGATGCGGTCCTCGATCACGGCCGGGGCGACGTTCTTGCCGCCCGCGGTGACGATGATCTCCTTCTTGCGGCCGGTGATCCTGAGGTAGCCGTCCTCGTCGAGGGTGCCGATGTCACCGGTGTGGAACCAGCCGTCCGCCAGCGCCTCCGCGGTCGCGTCCGGGTTGTTCCAGTACTCCTTGAACAGGTGCTCGCCGTGCAGCAGCACCTCGCCGTCGTCGGCGATCCGCACCACCGAGCCGGGCAGCGGCTGGCCGACCGTGCCGATCTTCTGCCGGTCCCAGGGGTTGAACGCGGTGGCGGCGCAGGACTCGGTCAGGCCGTAGCCCTCCAGGACCGTGAAGCCGATGCCGCGGAAGAAGTGGCCGAGCCGCTCGCCGAGCGGGGCGCCGCCGGAGATGGCGTACTCGCCGCGGCCGCCGAGGACCGCGCGCAGCTTGCCGTAGACGAGTTTGTCGAACGCCTTGTGCTTGACGCGCAGGCCGAGCGAGGGCCCCGAGGGGGTGTCCAGCGCCTTGCTGTAGGCGATCGCGGTGTCGGCGGCCTTGTCGAAGATCTTGCCCTTGCCGTCGGCCTGCGCCTTGGCGCGCGCCGCGTTGTAGACCTTCTCGAAGACGCGCGGCACCCCGAGGATCAGCGTCGGGCGGAACGCGGCCAGTTCGTCGGTGAGGTTCTTGATGTCCGGGACGCAGCCGAGCTTGATCGGCGCCATCATCGGCGCGATCTGCACCAGCCGCCCGAAGACGTGCGCGAGCGGCAGGAACAGCAGCACCGAGCACTCGCCCGTGCGGAACAGCGGACGCAGCCGTTCCACGATGTTGCCGCACTCGGCGAAGAAGCTGCGGTGGGTGAGCACACAGCCCTTGGGGCGGCCGGTCGTGCCCGAGGTGTAGACGATGGTCGCCGGGTCGTCGGCCTTGGCGAGGGAGCCGCGCTCCTCGACCGTCTCGTCGGTGACGTCCTGGCCGAGCCGGGCCAGCTCGTCGAGGCCGCCGCCCTCGATCTGCCACACGTGCTTGAGCGCCGGCAGCCCGTCGCGCACCGACTCGACCGCGGCCGTGTGGGCGCCGGTCTCCACGACGCAGGCGGTCGCCCCCGAGTCGCCGAGGATCCAGCGCACCTGCTCCGGCGAGCTCGTCTCGTACACCGGCACGGTCACCGCGCCGGCGCTCCAGATCGCGAAGTCGAGCAGCGTCCACTCGTAGCGGGTGCGGGACATCAGGCCCACCCGGTCGCCCGGCTGGACCCCGGCGGCGATCAGGCCCTTGGCGGCCGTGAGCACCTCGGTGAGGAAGGCGGTGGCCGAGACGTCCTGCCAGGAGCCCCCGACCTTGCGGGCGATGACGGCGACGTCCGGGTGCTGCGCGGCGTTTCTGCGGACGATGTCGGTCAGGTTCCCGTCCGCGGGGACCTCGTACAAAGCCGGAAGGCTGAACTCGCGCAAGACTGCTGCTCCTCATAGGGCGCCGGCGCCACGACGGTGTGTGCTGCGACGGTGCGGTCCAAGGCTCGGGCAGGTGCTCGGGCATTCACTTGTTGAAATGCAGAGCACGACTGGACTGCCCGGACGTTACCCGCCGGTATGGCTTCTCCGACAGGGGGTCCCGTCGAGATGTTCGCTGCGTCACACGGTTGGGTATTCCTTCGCGCACAGTAGTCCACGGGCTGAATCACTGGCCAGTAACCGCAGGTAGGACCGCCACTGTTCACGTATGCCGCACACGCTTACGCTTGATCGTCATGGCACCCACACCCGCCGGAGACAGCAGGACACGCGTGCACGTGGTCAGCGACGTGCACGGCAACGCCCGTGACCTGGCCAGAGCCGGCGAGGGCGCCGACGCCCTGATCTGCCTGGGCGACCTCGTCCTCTTCCTCGACTACGCCGACCACTCGCGCGGCATCTTCCCCGACCTCTTCGGCGTCGAGAACGCCGACCGCATCGTGGCGCTGCGCACCGCCCGCCGCTTCGAGGAGGCCCGGGAGCTGGGGGCCCGGCTGTGGGCCGGCATCGGCGGGGACCGGGCCGCGGTGATCGAGAAGGCGGTGCGCAAGCAGTACGCGGAGCTGTTCGCCGCGTTCCCCACTCCGACGTACGCCACCTACGGCAACGTCGACATGCCGCCCCTGTGGCAGGAGTACGCCGGGCCCGGCACGACCGTCCTCGACGGCCAGCGCGTCGAGATAGGCGGGTGGGTCTTCGGCTTCGTCGGCGGCGGCCTGCGCACGCCGATGCGGACGCCGTACGAGATCAGCGACGAGGAGTACGCGGCGAAGATCGAGGCGGTCGGCGAGGTCGACGTGCTGTGCACGCACATCCCGCCCGAGGTCCCCGAACTCGTCTACGACACCGTCGCGCGCCGCTTCGAACGGGGCAGCCGGGCGCTGCTGGACGCCATCCGCCGCACCCGCCCCCGCTACTCCCTCTTCGGTCATGTGCACCAGCCGCTGGTGCGCAGGATGCGGATCGGGGCAACCGAGTGTGTGAACGTGGGGCACTTCGCGGGGACCGGGAAGCCGTGGGCGCTGGAGTGGTGAGGACGCCCCAGGTCGGGTGAGATCGGCCGGTCCCGTGCGCGGTAGCCTTCACGCTGCACACGCGTGCGCACGAGTGGCGCACGGCGATCTCTTACCGGCCCGCATCTGGAGGAGCCACGGCGATGGCGGAACACACCAGCTCGAGCATCACCATCGAGGCGGCCCCGGCCGACGTCATGGCGGTCATCGCCGACTTCGCGCGCTACCCGGACTGGACCGGCGAGGTGAAGGAGGCGGAGGTCCTCAAGACCGACGCCCAGGGCCGCGCCGAGCAGGTCCGCCTCGTCATGGACGCCGGTGCGATCAAGGACGACCAGGTGCTCGCGTACACCTGGACCGGGACCGACGAGGTGTCCTGGACCCTGGTGAAGTCCCAGATGCTGCGCTCCCTCGACGGCACGTACCTGCTGAAGCCGGCGGGGACGGGCGGTACGGAGGTCACGTACGCGCTCACCGTCGACGTCAAGATCCCCATGCTCGGCATGATCAAGCGCAAGGCGGAGAAGGTCATCATCGACCGGGCGCTGGCAGGGCTGAAGAAGCGGGTGGAAGCGGGCAAGTAGGGGGCGCGTCGCAGGGGATCCGCGCTCAGCGGGAGGCGGGCCCGCCGTGACCGGCCGCGCCCACGCGGCGGAGCCGCGGGTGCGGCACCGGCCCCCGCCCGGGGCACAGCGGCACGGGTACCGTTCACCCCCATGCGCACCCTCCTGATCACCGGCCCCGGCGGCAGCGGCCGTACCACCCTCGCCGCCGCGACCGCCCTGGCCGCGGCGGCGCGCGGCACGGACACCCTCGTCCTCGGCACCGACCCCACCGACACCCTCGGTGCCGCCCTCGGCGTCCCGACCGGCCCCACCCCGGTCGAAGCCGCCCCGCACCTCACGGCCTGGCGCCCCGACCCCGCGCGGGACTTCCGCGGGGACCTCACCGCCCTCCAGGACCGCGCCGCCTCCGCCCTCGACCTGCTGGGCGCCGCCCGTCTGGACCCCGAGGAACTCACCCCGCTGCCCGGCGCGGAGGAACTCGCCCTGCTGCGCGCCCTGCGCGACGCCGCGCTGTCGGAGAAGCACGGCCTGCTCGTCGTCGACCTGCCCCCGGTCCCGCAGGCCCTCGCCCTGCTCGCCCTGCCCGGGGAACTCCGCCGCTACCTGCGCCGCCTGCTCCCGCCCGAACGGCAGGCCGCCCGGGCCCTGCGCCCCGTCCTCGGCCGGCTGGCCGGCGTCCCGATGCCCGCGGAGTGGCTGTACGAGACGGCGGCCCGCTGGGACCGGGAGCTGGCCGCCGTGGAGGCCGTCGTCGCCGACTGCGACACCGTCGTACGGCTGGTCGCCGAACCCGGCCCGGCCGGCGCCGACGCGCTGCGCACCGCGGGTCTCGGCCTCGCCCTGCGGGGCCTGCGCACCGACCTCGTCCTCGCCAACCGCGTCCTGCCCGAGGCCTCGGCGGACACCTGGCTGGCCGGCCCGGTCGCCCAGCAGCGCAAGACGCTGGACGCGTGGCGCGAGAGCCACGACGTCCACACCGTCGCGCACCTCGGCCGCGACCCGCGCGGCGGCGAGGACCTCACCGCCCTGGCCGTGCCCGGCCCCGGCGCGGACGCACCCGCCGTGCAATGGCCCGTGACCGACCGGCTCCGCGAGGACGGCGTGCTCGTGTGGCACATCCCCCTGCCCGGCGCCCTACGCGACGAACTCGACCTCGTGCGGCGCGGCGACGAACTCGTCGTCACCGCGGGCCGGTTCCGCCGGGTCGTCCCGCTGCCCTCCGCGCTGCGCCGGTGCACCGTGGCCGGGGCGGCCCTGCGCGACGGCGAGCTGCGCATCCGCTTCGCCCCCGACCCGAAGCTCTGGCCGCAGTCCCGGTGACCCCGGACGGTACGCCCGTTCGGGTAACGTCGTAGGGACGAACCGTAGGCAGGAGTCCGTCATGAGCGAACAGCTCCCCCCGTCCGGTGACGCCCCCGACGAGGCCGTGGACGAGACGCGGGCCACCGACGCCGACGCCTGGGCGACCGCGTGCGCCGAGGACCTCGAAGCGGAGAAGGCCCGCCGCCGCACCCGCCACGGCCAGCCGCCCGGCTCCGCCGCCGAGGAGCTGAAGAAGCTCGTCGACACCGTCGCGGACCGGCTCGCCGGGCTGCAGTCCCCGCTGCTCGGCGCGCTCGCGGGACCGGCCGCCCAGCAGGCCGTACGCCAGGTCGTCGACCAGGCCAAGGCGGCCGTGGAACCGGTCATCGAGCGCAATCCGGACGTCTTCGACCACCTGGCGGCCGCCGGGAACGAACTGCTCGCCGCCTACCGCTCCGCCGTCCAGGCCCAGGAACGCCGCTGGACCGGCCGCGACGACCAGGGCGACCCGCGTGACCTGGACGAACGCCGCGACCCGGGCGACGACGCGGGCCCGGGCGAGCGCATCGACCTGGACTGAGCCCGCGGTCCCCGGCCGAGCGGCCCCCGGCACACCGCCGCCGGAGGGTGCCCACCGGGCGGACGACCGGAACCCGGCGCCAAGGGCTCGGGTACCGTTGGCCGTAGCGGGGCTCGACCGAAACTGAGGGATTCATGGGACTCACCATCGGCGTCGACATCGGCGGCACGAAGATCGCGGCCGGCGTGGTCGATGAGGAAGGCAACATCCTCTCGACCCACAAGGTGCCGACCCCGGGCACGCCCGAGGGCATCGTGGACGCCATCGCCTCGGCGGTGGACGGCGCACGCGTCGGTCACGACATCGTCGGCGTGGGCATCGGCGCCGCCGGTTACGTCAACCGGCAGCGCTCGGAGGTCTACTTCGCGCCCAACATCCACTGGCGCAACGAGCCGCTCAAGGAGAAGGTCGAGGCCCGCGTGGGCCTCCCGGTGGTCGTGGAGAACGACGCGAACGCCGCGGCGTGGGGCGAGTACAAGTTCGGGGCCGGCAAGGGCCACCGCAACGTCATCTGCATCACGCTGGGCACGGGCCTCGGCGGCGGCATCATCATCGGCAACAAGCTGCGCCGCGGGCACTTCGGCGTGGCCGCCGAGTTCGGCCACATCCGCATGGTGCCGGACGGCCTGCTGTGCGGCTGCGGCTCGCAGGGCTGCTGGGAGCAGTACGCCTCGGGCCGGGCGCTGGTGAGGTACGCCAAGCAGCGCGCCAACGCCACCCCCGAGAACGCGGAGATCCTGCTCGGCCTCGGCAACGGCACGCCCGACGGCATCGAGGGCAAGCACATCTCCATGGCCGCCCGCCAGGGCGACCGCGTGGCCGTCGACTCCTACCGTGAACTGGCCCGTTGGGTCGGCGCGGGGCTGGCGGACCTCGCCTCCCTCTTCGACCCCTCGGCGTTCATCGTCGGCGGCGGCCTCTCCGACGAGGGCGAACTGGTCCTGGGCCCGATCCGCAAGTCCTACAAGCGCTGGCTGGTGGGCGGCAACTGGCGCCCGGTGGCCGAGGTCCGCGCCGCGGAACTGGGCAACAAGGCCGGCCTGGTCGGCGCGGCCGACCTGGCGAGGGAACCCGACCCGATCATGTAAACGGCGTCAGGACGAGCGCCCGACGGGGCGCGGGGAACTGCGCGACAGCGGCAGCAGCGGCTGGTGGGCCACATGCGGCCCGGCACCCGCGCACCCTCCCCGCGCCCCGTCCTGCACCATCCCCGCGCCCCGTCGTGTCGGGCGTAGATTGATCACATGTCGCTGCTCCCCAACTCGCGTACAGAACCCGACGGTTCCGCAGTCATCAGGGTCCTCGGCTACAACATCCGCTCCCTGCGCGACGACACCGCCGCGCTGGCCCGTGTCATCCGGGCGTGCGAGCCCGACCTGGTGCTCCTCCAGGAGGCCCCCCGCTTCTTCCGCTGGCGCAAGAAACTCGCCCGCCTGGCCCGCGCCTGCGACCTGGTGATCGTCACCGGCGGCGCCACCACCACGGGCCCGGCGATCCTCAGCTCGCTCCGGGTGGGCGTCGAACGCACGGAGGACGTCCTCCTGCCCCCCACCCCCGGCCTGCACCGGCGCGGCTTCGCCACCGCGGTCGTCCGCGTCGCCGGCGCCCGCCTCGGCGTCCTGAGCTGCCACCTGTCCCTGCAGAAGGACGAGCGCCACGACCAGGCCGGCCTGCTCCTCGACCGGCTCGCCGGGCTGGGCGTGGAGCACGCGATCGCCGGCGGCGACCTGAACGAACGGCCCGACGGCCCGGCCTTCCGCCGGCTGTCCGGCGCCCTGACCGACTGCCGGGCCGCGTCCCCCTGGGGCGGCGAGCACACCTGGACCCCCGCCGACCCCTACCAGCGCATCGACGCGATCTTCGCGACCGGGGGCATCGAGGTGCTGGGCTGCGGGGTGCCCACCGACCTGCCCGGGGTGAGCGGGACAGACCTGAGGGCGGCCTCGGACCATCTTCCGGTCCTGGCCGCCCTCAGGGTGCCCGCGTCCTAGACGACCGCTCCCCGGCCGGGGTCGTCGTCCTCCTCGTCGTCCGTCCGCATCCGCATCACCAGCGTCGCGAACCCGCCCAGGAAGCCGCCGATCCCGAGCGTGGCCAGCCACCAGGTCATCTCCCAGCCGAGCAGCACCGCCAGCAGGAGCAGCACCGGCCCGCCGAGCACGCCCAGCCAGGCGAACTTCGCCGTGGGGTCGGCGGTCGGCAGCGGCGGCGGCTCCGGCGGCACGAAATGGCCCTCGTCGTCCGCGTCGAAGTCGTCCTCGGTGGGCTCGGGCGCGGTGTAGTCGCGAGGGCCGACGCCGGGCGCGAAGGAGACCGAGCCACCCAGCGGCGCGGTCGCCTTGTCCGGCTTGTCGCCCGACGGCTTCGGCTCCGGCCCGTCCGGTTCCCCGGGCTTGCCGGCCTCGGCGGGCGCCGTGCCGGCCGCCGTGTCCACCCGGTCGTCGTTGGTCGGGGACTCCAGCAGGGCGAGGTCCTCGACCGACTTGAACGGCTTGGCACCCGGCGGGTCCGGCGGCTCCTCGCCGTAGCCGGCGACGATCGCCGCCCAGGCGGCCTCCTCGTCGAAGGGGACGCCCTTCTCGTCCGGCTCGCGGCTCTCGTGGCCCTCGCTGCTTTCTCGGCTTTCGCTGCCTTCGCGGCCCTCGCGGTCGGAGTCGTGCTCAGCCACCTGCGGTCGTCCCTTCCTTGCCGAGCCCGGGCTCCTTGACGAGGCCGGGGGCGAGCCGGTCGATGAACGCGAGGCTCTCCTCGTGGATCCGGTCCGCGTCATGGTCCAACGTGGCCACGTGGTAGCTCTGTTCCAGCAGGACCTCCGTCACGTCCGTCGACGAGATGCGGCTGAGCACCCGGGCCGAGTCGGCGGGCGGCACGACGTGGTCCTGCGGGCTGTGCAGCAGCAGCACCGGCTGGGTGACCCGGGGCAGCTCGCCGTCGACGATCCGGAAGAACTGCCGCAGGGAGTGCGCCGCGTGCAGCGGCACCCGGTCGTAGCCCAGCTCCCGGCTGTCCGGCTTGGCGATGTCGCTGGCGATGCCCCTGGTCGCCGGGACCAGGTGGCGGATCACCGGGAGGGCGTGCGCGGCCAGGCCGTGCACCTTGTTCGCCGGGTTGACGACGACCACGCCGCTCACGGCGTCGCCGTGCTTGGCGGCCAGGCGCAGGGCCAGGGCGCCGCCCATGGACAGACCGGCCACGAAGACCTTGGCGCGGCGCTCGCGCAGGGCGCGCAGCTCGCGGTCCACCTCCGCGTACCAGTCCTGCCAGCCCGTGATCCGCAGGTCCTCCCAGCGGGTGCCGTGCCCGGGCAGCAGCGGCAGCGAGACGGTCAGGCCGTGCTCGGCGAGGTACTCCGCCCAAGGGCGCAGCGACTGCGGTGAACCGGTGAAACCGTGGCAGAGGAGGACGGCGACCTCCCCGCCCTCGTGGCGAAACGGCTCGGCTCCGGCAAGGACCGGCACCTTCGGCCTCCAGGTCGTGAGAAGGGACGGACACGATCACGGATCGTCACGGAACGTCATGGAAGGGGTCGCACGTCGTTCGCGGGACCTTCACCGTACGCGACCGCACTGACACCGACCAGGGCCGTCGGCGCCTTTGACGGCGCTCCGGGTTAAGGTCTGACCGACACACACAGGAGGCACTCGGTTGTTGTACGGCGCGATGAAGGTCGCTGTTGGGGGACCGCTCAAGGTCGCCTTCAGGCCCTGGGTGGAAGGCCTGGAGAACATTCCCGCAGAGGGCCCCGCGATCCTGGCGAGCAACCACCTGTCCTTCTCGGACTCGTTCTTCCTGCCCGCGGTCCTGGACCGCAAGGTCACGTTCATCGCGAAGGCCGAGTACTTCACCACGCCCGGCGTGAAGGGCCGGCTGACGGCCGCCTTCTTCAAGGGCGTCGGCCAGCTGCCCGTCGACCGCTCCGGTGCGCGCGGCGCGGGTGAGGCCGCCATCAGGAGCGGCATCGAGGTGCTGGAGCGCGGCGAGCTGTTCGGGATCTACCCGGAGGGCACGCGCTCGCCCGACGGCCGGCTCTACCGGGGCAAGCCGGGCGGTCTCGCGCGCGTGGCGCTGGCGACCGGCGCCCCCGTCATCCCGGTCGCCATGATCGACACGGAGAAGATCCAGCCGCCCGGCAAGGTGATGCCCAAGCTGATGCGGCCGGGCATCCGCATCGGCAAGCCCCTGGACTTCAGCCGCTACCAGGGCATGGAGCACGACCGGTTCGTGCTGCGCGCGGTGACCGACGAGGTCATGTACGAGATCATGAAGCTCTCCGGCCAGGAGTACGTCGACATGTACGCCACGGCCATGAAGCGGCAGCTCGCGGACGCGGCGAAGGCGGAGAAGGAAGCCGACAAGGCGGCCAGGGCCGCGCTCGCGCGTGCGGAGAAGGAACAGGCCGAGCAGGAGAAGGCCGAGCAGGACAGGGCCGAGCAGGACAGGGCCGAGCGGGACCAGCAGACCGGGGAGTCGCGGACCGAGCCCTAGTCGGGGGCGGACCGGGGGGTGGGGGACATGGCCGGACGCGAGCGCGTGATGAGGATGTCGGTCGAGCAGCCGCTGTGGCGTGCGCTCACGGCCTACCGGGTGCTGACGCTGCTGTACGCGGTCGGCCTGTTCGCCACCGCCTACGAGGAGTTCGTCCGCCCCTGGGTCGCCGTCGCCTACTTCGCCGTCCTGGCTGCGTGGACCCTGGCCACCCTGCCCCGGGTCGCGAACGCCGCCCGCTGCACCAAGGGGTTCCTCGCCGCCGACCTGACCGTCGCCCTGACGGGCATTCTGCTCACGCCCGTCGCCGACGCGCACGAGCGGGTCCAGGCGGGCGGCCCGACCCTGCCGTCGATCTGGACGGCCGGTGCCGTCCTGGCCTTCGCCATCAAGGGCGGCTGGCGCTGGGCGGCCGTGGCCAGCGGCCTGGTGGCCGTCGCCAACCTGATCGAGCGCGGCAGCCCGGCCCGCGACACCGTCCACAACGTCATCCTGGTCTGCATCGCCTCCGTCGCCATCGGCTACGTCGTCGAGGTCGCCCGCGCCTCCGAACGCACCCTGGCCCGCGCCCTGGAGATCGAGGCCGCGACGCGGGAGCGGGAGCGCCTGGCCCGGGACATCCACGACAGCGTCCTGCAGGTGCTGGCCATGGTGCAGCGGCGCGGGGCGGTGATCGGCGGCGAGGCGGCCGAACTGGGCCGGATGGCCGGCGAGCAGGAGGTCGCCCTGCGCACCCTGGTCTCCGGCGGGCTGGTGCCCGTCTCCCGGGTCTCCGAGGACGCGGCCCGGGGCGCGCTCGTCCGCGCCGTCGACGACGGCCCCGACGGGGACGAGCGCGCCGACGACGGCCCGGTCGACCTGCGCGCCCTGCTCGCGCCGTACGCGGGGGCCAGGGTCAGCCTGGCCGAGCCGGGGGCGCCCGTGCCGCTGGCGCCGGCCGCCGCCCGTGAGGTGGCCGCCGCCGTCGGGGCCGCCCTGGACAACGTCCGCAGGCACGCCGGGGAGCAGGCGCGCGCCTGGATCCTGGTCGAGGACGAACCGGACGAGGTGATCGTCACCGTCCGGGACGACGGCCCCGGCATCCCCGAGGGGCGGCTGGCCCAGGCCGAGGGCGAGGGGCGGCTCGGTGTCGCCCTGTCGATCCGCGGCCGGCTGCGCGACCTCGGCGGCAGCGCGGACCTGATCTCGGTGCCGGGCCAGGGCACGGAGGTCGAGCTGAAGGTACCGAAGGACGTGACGGACACCCGGGGGAAGGCGGAGCGGCGATGACGCGGAGCGTGGCGGACGGGCAGGACCCGATCAAGGTCATGGTGGTCGACGACCATCCCATGTGGCGCGACGCGGTCGCCCGCGACCTGGCCGAGGCGGGCTTCGAGGTGGTCGCGACCGCCGGTGACGGCGACCAGGCCGTGCGCCGCGCCAGGGCCGCGGTCCCGGACGTCCTGGTGCTCGACCTGAACCTGCCCGGCAAGCCCGGCGTCCAGGTCTGCAAGGAGGTCGTGGCCGCCGACCCGGCGCTGCGCGTGCTGGTGCTGTCCGCGAGCGGCGAGCACGCCGACGTCCTGGAGGCGGTGAAGTCCGGCGCGACGGGCTATCTGCTGAAGTCGGCCTCCACGGAGGAGCTCCAGGACGCGGTCCGCCGCACGGCCGTCGGCGACCCCGTCTTCACACCGGGCCTGGCCGGACTGGTCCTCGGCGAGTACCGCCGCCTCGCCTCCGAGCCCGCCCCGGCCCCCGACACCGACGAGCCGAAGGCGCCCCGGCTCACCGACCGCGAGACCGAGGTGCTGCGCCTGGTCGCCAAGGGCCTGAGCTACAAGCAGATCGCCGAACGCCTGGTCATCTCCCACCGCACGGTGCAGAACCACGTCCAGAACACCCTCGGCAAGCTCCAGTTGCACAACCGGGTGGAGCTGGTCAGGTACGCGATCGAGCGCGGCCTCGACGACGAGTGAGAGGCACGTCACACTGACCCTTCGTCAGGCACCTGCGGCGAAGGGACTGTTCCATGCGCGTCGGAGTACTGACCGGAGGGGGCGACTGCCCCGGCCTCAACGCCGTCATCCGGGCCGTCGTCCGCAAGGGCGTGCAGGAGTACGGCTACGACTTCACCGGCTTCCGGGACGGCTGGCGAGGGCCCCTGGAGAACGCCGCCGTCCCGCTCGGGATCCCCGCGGTGCGCGGCATCCTGCCCCGCGGCGGCACGATCCTCGGCTCCTCGCGGACCAACCCGCTGACCGAGGAGGACGGCATCCGCCGGATCCGGGAGAACCTCGCCCGGCTGGAGGTGGAGGCGCTCATAACGATCGGCGGCGAGGACACCCTGGGCGTGGCCGCCCGGCTGTCCGCCGAGCACGGCGTGCCCTGCGTGGGCGTCCCCAAGACCATCGACAACGACCTGTCCGCCACCGACTACACCTTCGGCTTCGACACTGCCGTCGGCATCGCCACCGAGGCCATCGACCGGCTGCACACCACCGCCGAGTCGCATATGAGGGTCCAGGTCGTGGAGGTGATGGGCCGGCACGCCGGCTGGATCGCCCTGCACTCGGGCCTGGCCGGCGGCGCCAACGTCATCCTCATCCCGGAGCAGCGCTTCGACGTGGAGCAGGTGTGCGACTGGGTGACCTCCCGCTTCCGGGCGTCGTACGCGCCGATCGTCGTCGTCGCCGAGGGCGCGATGCCGAAGGACGGCGACATGGTCCTCAAGGACCGGTCCCTGGACTCCTTCGGGCACGTCCGGCTGTCCGGGGTGGGGGAGTGGCTCGCCAAGGAGATCGAGAAGCGCACGGGCAAGGAGGCCCGCACGACCGTCCTCGGCCATGTCCAGCGCGGCGGCACCCCCAGCGCCTTCGACCGCTGGCTCGCCACCCGCTTCGGCCTGCACGCCATCGACTGCGTCCGGGACGGCGCCTTCGGCACGATGGTCGCCCTGCGCGGCACCGACATCGTCCGCGTCCCCCTCGCCGACGCCACGGCCCGCCTGAAGACGGTGGACCCCGCGCTGTACGACGAGGTCGGGGTCTTCTTCGGCTGACCGCGGGGCCGCGGGTGCCGGCCGGGGCGGGCGGCACCCGCGGCCCCGCGGTCAGACCGAGGGCGCGCCCGTGCCGCGCAACTGCCCCACCAGCTCCCGCACCACCCGCGCCCCGTTCAGCGTCAGCACCGACTCGGGATGGAACTGCACCCCCGCGAACCCGGGCCCGCGCAGCGCGTGCACCTCGCCGTTCGCGGCCCGGGAGACCTCCACCCCGCGGGCCGACAGCCCGGCGGCCGTCGCGTCGTCGCAGCGGGCCACGTAACTGTTGTAGAACCCGACGGTCTCCCGCCGCCCGAACAGCTCGATCTCCGTCTGCGCCCCCTGGTACGGCACCTCCTTGCGCACGATGTCCAGGCCCAGTTCGGCGGCGATCAACTCGTGGCCGAGGCAGACGCCCAGCACGCCCTGCCGCTGTGCCCGCATCACCTCGGCGGTCAGCGAGCGCAGGAGGCGCATCTTCGGATCGGCCGGGTCGGACGGATCGCCCGGACCGGGCCCCAGCACCACCGGGCCCTCGTGCCCGAGCACCGCCTCCCGCAGCCCCGGCTCGTCGTACCGCCGCACGCTCACCTCCAGGCCGCCGGAGCGCAGCACGTGGGCGAGCATCGCCGTGAAGGTGTCCTCCCCGTCGACGACCAGGGCGTGCCCCGCGAGTTCCCCGGAGCGCTCCTGCATCCGCAGCCAGAAGGGCGCGAGCGCGGCCCGGCGCCCGTCCAGCGCCGCACGCACGCGTGGGTCGTCGGCGAGCCGTACGCGCGCGTGCTCCGCGCGCGGCCGGGGCGGCCGTACGCCCAGGGCCGCCAGCACACCGGCCGCCTTGGCGTGGGTCTCGGCCACCTCGCTCGCCGGGTCCGAGCCGCGCACCAGGGTCGCGCCGACCGGCACCCGCAGCCCCCCGTCCGCGTCGATGTCGGCGGTGCGGATCAGGATGGGGGAGTCGAGGGTCTGCGCCCCGCCCGCGTCCCGGCCGATCAGGGCCAGCGCCCCCGCGTAGTACCCGCGCCCCCCGCTCTCGTGCCGCTCGATCACCCGGCAGGCGTTCTGCACCGGTGAGCCGGTCACGGTCGCGGCGAACAGGGTCTCCCTCAGCACCTCCCGCACGTCCAGCGAGGACCTGCCGCGCAGCTCGTACTCGGTGTGCGCGAGGTGGGCCATCTCCTTCAGCCGGGGCCCGACGACGACCCCGCCCATGTCACCGACGGTGCACATCATCTTGAGCTCCTCGTCGACGACCATGGACAGCTCCTCGGTCTCCTTGCCGTCGGCGAGGAAGTCCAGCAGGTGCTCGGGCGTCGGCCCGCCGGGGGGATAGCGGTAGGTGCCGCTGATCGGGTTCATGACGACCGTGCCGCCGGACATCCGCACGTGCGCCTCCGGGCTCGCCCCGACCAGCGTGCGGTCCCCGGTGTGCACGACGAACGTCCAGTACGCTCCCCGCTCGCCCTCCAGCAGCCGCCGGAACAGGGCGAGGGCGTCGGCCCGCCCGAACCCGGGGATCCGGCCCCGGTAGGTGCGGCGGATCACGAAGTTGGCGCCCTCGCCCCGGCCGATCTCCTCCTCCAGCACACGCCCGACGATCCGCGCGTACTCCTCGTCGGCGATGTCGAAGCCGTGTCCGTTGACGCCGACGTCGTGCGCCGGGAGCTGCTCCAGCGCCTCGGCCAGCGGGACGGTGTACGACTCCTCGGGGGTGAGCGCCAGCAGGGGCGTGCCGTCGTCGCGGACGTCGAAGCCGCGCTCGCGGATCTGCCGGAAGGGCACCAGCGCCAGGCTGTCGCCGGGGAGGTCGGCGAGCCGCTCGTGGGCGGTGACCGGACCGATCAGGACCTCGACCAGCTCGTGGTCGTGGCCCGGGGTACGGCGGCGCAGCAGGGCGAACGGACGGGAGTCGTCCGGCAAGCCGAGCAGGTTCATGGGTCCGTGCTCCTTCTCATTGAGACTCGGGGAGACTCGGAGGGAGAGGAACGGACCCGGGAAACACCGAAGGCCGCCCCTCGGGCGGCCTTCGCGAAGTCTGGGATACGCGCAGTCAGCGGGCCGCCGGATGAGCGGTCCACCACCAGGTCTGGGTCGAGTGCGCGAACATGCGAGGCACCCTACCCCATGTCCGAGGGGTGTACCCGGTGTCTCAATTGCTGGGCGCGGGTCTGGACGCCCGACCCGACCCCGTAGGGTTGAGGGCGTGACCGTGAACGCTAAGACCAGCGCGACTGCTGGCAACACCTGGCGAGACCTGCCCGCGGCGCAGCAGCCCGAGTACCCCGACCCCGAGGCTCTGCGCGCAGTGATCGCGGACCTCGAGTCGTATCCGCCGCTCGTCTTCGCGGGCGAGTGCGACCAGCTGCGCGCCCGGATGGCGTCCGTCGTCAAGGGAGAGGCGTTCCTCCTCCAGGGCGGCGACTGCGCCGAGGCCTTCGACGCGGTGTCCGCGGACCAGATCCGCAACAAGCTCAAGACCCTGCTCCAGATGGGCGCCGTGCTCACGTACGCCGCGTCCGTGCCGGTCGTGAAGGTCGGCCGGATCGCCGGCCAGTACTCCAAGCCGCGCTCCAAGCCGACCGAGACCCGCGACGGCGTGACGCTGCCGACCTACCGCGGCGACTCCGTCAACGGCTTCGACTTCACCGAAGAGGCCCGGATTCCGGACCCCGAGCGGCTGAAGCGGATGTACCACGCCTCCGCCTCCACGCTGAACCTGGTGCGCGCCTTCACCACCGGCGGTTACGCCGACCTGCGCCAGGTCCACGCCTGGAACCAGGACTTCGTGAAGTCGTCCCCGTCCGGGCAGCGCTACGAGCAGCTCGCCCGCGAGATCGACAACGCGCTGAACTTCATGCACGCCTGCGGGGCCGACCCGGAGGAGTTCAAGACCGTCGAGTTCTTCTCCTCGCACGAGGCGCTGCTGCTCGACTACGAGTCCGCCCTCACCCGGGTCGACTCGCGCACCGGGCAGCTCTACGACGTCTCCGCGCACATGGTGTGGATCGGCGAGCGCACCCGGCAGCTGGACCACGCGCACATCGAGTTCGCGTCGAGGATCCGCAACCCGATCGGCATCAAGCTGGGTCCGACGACCACGGCCGAGGACGCGATGCAGTACATCGAGCGCCTCGACCCGGAGCGCGAGCCCGGCCGGCTGACCTTCATCGTCCGCATGGGCGCCGACAAGGTCCGCGACAAGCTCCCCGAGCTGGTCGAGAAGGTCACCGCCTCCGGCGCGACCGTGGCCTGGGTGACCGACCCGATGCACGGCAACACCTTCGAGGCGGCCTCCGGGCACAAGACCCGCCGCTTCGACGACGTGCTCGACGAGGTCAAGGGCTTCTTCGAGGTCCACAAGGAGCTCGGCACGCACCCGGGCGGCATCCACGTGGAGCTCACCGGCGACGACGTCACCGAGTGCGTGGGCGGCGGCGACGAGATCTTCGTCGACGACCTGCACCAGCGCTACGAGACGGCCTGCGACCCGCGGCTCAACCGCAGCCAGTCGCTGGACCTGGCGTTCCTCGTGGCGGAGATGTACCGGGACCAGTAGCCGGCCGCCCGGCAGCGACTGGGGCGCGGATCACATACGATCCGCGCCCCTCTCCGCTTTTGCGCCTCCGGCCCGGCGGGTAAGGTTAGGTTTGCCTCACCGATCACGGGGACGGCACCACAGAACGAACCCGTCGGGAGGTGGACCGCGTGTACGTCTGCAGTTGTTTCGGGATCACCGAGCAGCAGGTCAAGCAGCACGCGGACAGCGGCGCCTGCACCCCCCGCCAGATCGCCTCCGCCTGCAAGGCGGGCACGGACTGCGGATCGTGCGTGCGCCGGATCCAGGCCATCCTCGGCAGGGGTGCCTGTCCCCGCCGGGACCTGGCCGACCGGGGCGAGCCCGTGCTCGCGGAACTGGAAGACGCCGCCTGACGGGTCCCGGCTAGCTCGGCTGCTCGATCTGCTGGGCGATGTACAGCGCCTCGCCGAGCTTGTCGATCAGCTCCAGCTGCGTGTCCAGGTAGTCGATGTGGTGCTCCTCGTCCGCGAGGATCTCCTCGAAGATGTTGGCCGACGTGATGTCGCCCTTGCTGCGCATCACCTCGATCCCGCGCTTGAGGCGGTCGATGGCCTCGACCTCGATCTGCCGGTCGGCCTGGAACATCTCGGTGACCGTCTGACCGACCCGGACGTGGAAGAGCCGCTGGTAGTTCGGCAGCCCGTCCAGCATGAGGATGCGCTCGGTGATCTTGTCCGCGTGCTTCATCTCGTCGATGGATTCTTCACGCGTGTACTTGGCGAGCTTGGTCCAGCCCTTGTTGTCCTGGATCCGGTAATGCAGCCAGTACTGGTTGATCGCCGTCAGCTCGCCGGTCAACTGCTCGTTCAGGAATTCGAGGACCTCGGGGTCGCCCTGCATCGCAGAGGCTCCTTCCAACGCGGGGGGACTGGCAGGTTGCGCCGCATGATTCCACCGGCGGAGAAGATCGTCCAGTAAGTCTTCACTTAGTAAGTAAGGGCATGCTTAGTGGACAATGCCCGGTTTGCGGCGGCCCGGGTGAGGGGCATCACCCGAGGTCTGTCAGGATGGAGTCATGGGTCAGCCGCTGGACAACGCATCGGGAGAAGGGCGCGACGCGGCAGGAGAGACGCAGCCCGCACTCCCCCCGGGGCAGCGGGTGCAGCGCGGCTGGCCGGTCACGCACTACGGGCCCGTCCCCAAGTTCCGGCCCGAGCGCTGGGAGTTCCGGGTCTTCGGCGCCACCGCCGACGGCGGCAAGCACTGCTGGACCCACGAGGAGTTCACGGCCCTGCCCCACACCACCGTCGTGGCCGACCTGCACTGCGTCACGAAGTTCAGCATGCTGGGCGCCGAGTGGGGCGGCATCCCCGCCCGCACGATCCTCGACCTCGCCCCGCCCGCGGACGACGTCACCCATGTGATGGTGTGGGCCGAGTACGGCTTCAGCTCCAACCTGCGGCTGACCGACTTCGCCGACGACCGGGTCCTGTTCGCCACCCACAAGGACGGCGAGCTGCTCACCGCCGAGCACGGCTTCCCGCTCCGCCTGATCGTGCCCCACCTGTACGCCTGGAAGGGCCCCAAATGGGTGCGCGGCGTGGAGTACATGACCGCCGACCGGCGGGGCTTCTGGGAGGAGCGCGGCTACCACAACATCGGCGACCCCTGGCGGGAGCAGCGCTACTCGTACCAGGAGGAACCGGGGGACGGCCCCGACCTGTGAAGGGTCAGCCGTCGCGCAGCTTCTTCAGCCGCTCCACGTCCGCGGCGTGCCCCTCCCTGCCGCCCGGCGTCTCGATGATGAGCGGCACGCCCGCGGTCGCGGGATGCGTCAGCAGGGCCCGGAAGGGGTCCTCGCCGATGTGGCCGACGCCGATGTTCTCGTGCCGGTCCTTGTGGGCGCCCACCACGTCCTTGGAGTCGTTGGCGTGGATCAGCTTCAGCCGGCCCTCACCGACCGTGTCCACCAGCGAATCCAGCGTCCGGTGCATGCCGCCGGGGCCGGTCAGGTCGTGCCCCGCCGCGAAGATGTGGCAGGTGTCCAGGCACACCCCCAGCATCGGGTGGGCGTCCAGCGCCTCGAAGTACGGGCCGAAGTCCCACGTCCGCGAGCACAGCGAGGCGCCCTGGCCGGCCGTCGACTCCAGCAGCAGGAACGGGTCGTCGTCGTGGGTCAGCTCGTCCAGCAGCGGCAGCAGGTGCTCGCGGACCTGCCGCAGCGCCACGGACCGCTCCCGGCCGCCGGTCGCGCTGCCCGTGTGCACCACCACGCCCTTCGCCCCGATCTCCCGCCCGCGCCGCAGCGAGTGCCGCAGCGACTCCACCGACCGCTGTGCGGTCGCCTCGGTGTGCGAGCCGAAGTTGATCAGATAGGGGGCGTGCACGTAGACGGGGACCGACTCGGCCTCGCACGCCGCGCGGAACGCCTCGTCCTGCCGCGGGTTCCCGGCCGGGGTGGCCCAGCCGCGCGGGTTGGCGACGAAGACCTGGACGGTCTCCGCCCCCAGGTCACGGGCGTACGACAGGCCGACGCGGTGGAGCCCGCCGGCCACCGGGACATGGCCGCCCACGGGGTTGCGGGTGCGGCCGGAGAGCTGACTGTTCACCCGTTCAGGGTGTCATGCGTCCGGCCCCGCCCCGGCCACGGGCCCGGCCGTCACCTGATCTCGATCGTGATCGTCGAGCCCTTGGGCGCCGTCTCGCCGCCCTCGACCGACTGGCCCTTGACGGTGTCGCCGAACAAGCCGAGCAGGCCGCGGTCCTCGTCCACCTGGAACCCGGCGCCCTCCAGTGCCTGCCGGGCCTCGTCGACGCTGTCGCCGACCACGTCCGGCACCTCGATCATCTCGGGGCCCTTGGACAGCGTCAGCGTGACCGTGTCGCCCTCGGCCGCCCGGCCTCCGGCGTCCGGGCTCTGCTTCACGACCTGGCCCTTGTCGAACTCCGAGGAGTTGACCCGCTCGGTGGCGATCCGCACCTTCAGGCCGGCGTCCTCCAACTCGGCCCGGGCGTCGGCCTCGTCCTCACCGGTGACATCGGGGACGTCGACCGGGCTGCCCTTGCTGACGACGAGCGCGACGGCCGTGCCCGCGCGGACCTTCGTGCCGTCCGCCGGGCGGGCCGAGACCACCGAGCCGCGCGGCACGTCGTCGCTGAACGCGCGCGTGACCATGCCCGGCTCCAGCCCGTCCTGCTTCAGCAGGGTGCGCGCCTCGGCCAGCTTCCGGCCGGCCAGGGCGGGCACGCGCACCGTCTCGGGGCCGTCCGAGACGGTGATGCTCACCGCGTCGTTGCCGCGGATGCGCGTCCCGGCCGCGGGATCGCTGCTGATGACCTGGCCGCGCTCGACGGTGTCGCTGTAGGCGTGCTCGACCTCGCCGAGCTCCAGGCCGGCGTCCGCCAGCCGGTCCTCGGCCTGGGCCTGTGTCTTGGCCAGCAGCGGCGGGACCTCGGTGAACTGGCCCGAGTTGATGTACCAGACGCCCGTGCCCAGGCCGAGCACGAGCAGCACGGCCACCACGATCGTCATGGGGCCGCGCCTCACACCCGGGCGGCGCCTGGGCGGGGGCGGCGGCGGGGAGGCGAACCGGCTCGTGCGGTGCAGCTCCGCCTCCGGCGCCTCGTCCTCGTTCACCGGCAGCGGGCGGGGGGTGGTCAGTGCGCGCGGGATGACGCTCGTGCGGTCGTCGGCGTTGTCGTGCCCGGCCGCCAGCGCCTGCGGCGGCACCGAGTCCAGCTGCTCCTCGCTCAGCCGGCCGCGTCCGTCGCGGACCTGGGCGAGCAGGGCCACGGCGTCGTGGGGGCGGATCTCCGGCGTGCGGGCGGTGGCCGAGGCGACCATCTCGTCCAGCTCGTAGGCCAGGCCCGGCACGGCGGCCGAGGGCGGCGGGACGTCCTCGTGCAGGTGCTTGTACAGGATCACGGCGGGGGAGTCCCCGTCGTGCGGCTTGTCGCCGGTGAGCATCTCGTAGAGCATCACGCCGCACGCGTAGACGTCGACGCGGGGGTCCGCCGTGCCGTTCTCTATCTGCTCGGGGGCGAGGTACGAGACCGTGCCCAGCACCGTGCCCGTGGTGTTCGTCACCGTGTCCACCGCGCGGACGAGCCCGAAGTCGGCGACCTTGACCCGGCCGTCGTCCCCGATCAGGACGTTCTCGGGCTTCATGTCGCGGTGCACGAACCCGGCGCGGTGCGCGGCGCCCAGGGCGGCCAGCACCGGCTCCAGGATGTCCAGCGCGGCCCGCGGCTGCAGCGCCCCGCGCTCGCGCAGCACGTCCCGCAGCGTGCAGCCGGCGACGTACTCCATGGCCAGGTAGACGTACGAGCCGTCGGTGCCCTGGTCGAAGACCTGCACCACGTTCGGGTGGGCCAGCCGGGCCACCGACTTCGCCTCGCGGATGAACCGCTCGACGAACGAGGCGTCGACGGCCAGAGCCGGGTGCATCACCTTGAGCGCGAGGACCCGGTCCAGGCGGGTGTCCACGGCCCGGTAGACCGTGGCCATCCCGCCGACCGCGATCCGCGCGTCGACGCGGTACCGCCCGTCGAGCACCTGCCCGACCAAGGGGTCCTGAAGGGTCGTGTCCACGCAGGGGAGTCTACGAGCCACGACCGACAGCCCCGCCCCACCGGCGGATCCGGGGCGGGACTGCAGCCGTCCTGTGACGTCCGCCCTACCGGAAGGCGGGACGCTCCGGATCCAGCACGGCCATGCCCTCGGCCGGCGACGACGCCTCGGCGAAATGCCGCCGCGGGATGCGCCCGGCCCGGTAGGCCAGCCGCCCCGCCTCCACCGCGTGCCGCATGGCGCCGGCCATCAGCACCGGCTCCTGCGCCCGCGTCACCGCCGAGGCGAGCATCACGCCCGCGCACCCCAGCTCCATGGCGAGCGCCGCGTCCGACGCCGTCCCGGCCCCCGCGTCCAGGATCACCGGCACGCGCGCGTGCTCGACGATCAGCTGGAAGTTGTGCGGGTTGCGGATGCCGAGCCCGGAGCCGATCGGCGAGCCGAGCGGCATGACCGCGGCGCAGCCCACGTCCTCCAGCTTCCGGGCCAGCACCGGGTCGTCGTTGGTGTACGGCAGCACCGTGAACCCGTCGTCGACCAGCGTCTCGGCCGCCTCCAGCAGCTCGATCGGGTCCGGCAGCAGGGTGCGCTCGTCGGCGATGACCTCCAGCTTGATCAGGTCGGTGCCGAGGGCCTCGCGCGCGAGCCGGGCCGTGAGGACGGCCTCGCCGGCGGTGAAGCAGCCCGCGGTGTTGGGCAGCACCCGGATCCCGAGCCGGTCCAGGACGGACAGCACCGAACCGTGCACCGAGGGGTTCACCCGGCGCATCGCGACCGTCGTCAGCTCCGTCCCGGAGGCCACCAGCGACCGCTCCAGCACGTCGAGGCTGGGCGCCCCGCCGGTGCCCATGATCAGACGGGAGGTGAAGGTCGCACCCCCGAGGACGAACGGATCGTCGGCCATGGTCAGCCTCCTTGGACGGCGGTGAGGACCTCCACGCGGTCCCCCTCGGTGAGGGGCGTGGACGGCCACTGGGCGCGCGGGACGACGGTTTCGTTGAGGGCGGCGGCCACTCCCGAGGGCGAGGCGGTGAGCGACTTCACGACGGTGTCGAGAGCCGTGCCGGGCCGGACGTCCCGGGGCTGACCGTTGACGGAGATGTTCATGCGGGCTGCTCCGTGAGTGCGGTGACGGTGCTGAAGCGCTTGGGGGTGAACGGACGGGCCTCCTCGGGGAGTTCACCCGTGACCAGGGCGTGGGCCAGGGCGTCGCCGGTGACCGGCGTGAGCAGGACGCCGTTGCGGTGGTGCCCGGTGGCCAGCAGCAGGCCCTCCAGGCCGGTCGGACCGAGCAGGGGCGCGTTGTCGGGGGAGCCGGGGCGCAGTCCGGCCCGGGTCTCGGTGAGCGGCAGCTCGGTGATGCCCGGGACCAGCTCGTGGGCGTCGCGCAGCAGCTCGTACACGCCGCCCGCGGTCACGGTGGTGTCCCAGCCGAGCTCCTCGCTGGTCGCCCCGACGACCAGTTCGCCGTTCTCCCGCGGCACCAGGTAGACCTGGCCGCCGCGCACCACCGCGCGCACCGTCCGGCTCAGGAACGGCCCGTGCCGCCCCGGCATGGCCAGCCGCAGGACCTGGCCTTTCACGGGCCGCACGGGCGGCAGCACGTCCCGCGGCACCCCCGTGAGACGTCCGCTCAGGCTGCCCCCGGCCAGCACGACCTGCCCGGCGGCCAGCGCGGTGCCGTCGGCCGTGACGGTGCCGGTGGCCCGGTCCCCGCAGACGGTGAGCCGCTCGGCCCACACCCGGTGGAACACCACACCGGCCCGCTCGCACGCGGCGACCAGCGCCCCGGCCAGCCGCCGGGGGTCGATCTGGTGATCGCCGTCCACCCGCAGACCCCCGCGCACGCCCGGCGCGAGCATTGGCTCCAGGCGCCGGCACTCGCGCCCCGACAGCCACTGGGAGTCCAGCCCCGACTGCTGCTGCAGGGCGTGCAGCTCGCGCAGATGGGCCCGGTCGTCGGCGTCCAGGGCCACGGCGAGCGTGCCGCAGCGGCGGTAGCCGAGGTCGTGGCCGGTCAGCTCGGTGAGCTCGGCCGCGAAGTCCGGGTAGCGCCGGGCGGAGGCGAGGTTCAGGCCGAGCAGGGTCTGCTCGCCGTAGTGCAGCTCCGTGACGGCGGCCAGCATCCCGGCCGCCACCTGCGCGGCCCCGCCGCCCGGCTCGGGGTCCACCACCGCCGTGGCGAGTCCGCGCTGCGCGGCCCGCCAGGCCGTGACCAGCCCGATGATCCCGCCCCCGATGACGAGGACGTCTGAGGTTCGCGTACGCGACATGGGCGTCCAGCCCCTCCCTTCGCCGGCATGACCCGGATCAGGTTCGTACGGTCGGAGGCCGCCAGCCTCCCTCTCAGCCCGGTGCGTCCGGGCTCCCGCGAGTCCTGCGCACCACCCTAGCCGGACGCCCTGCGCCGCAGTAAGGGAGCCTCCGCACGGAACCGGCCACCGAGGCGTCGTATCCGGGCCGTTTGCGGGTACCCGGACAGGCACACCCGGGTGGCGGGGCGGGCGCTGTGGAGCAGGTCACGGCGCACGGGCACTGACTGACGCAACGTCAGCTGACTATGGTGATCAGGTGAGCGAGCAGACGCAGGAACCAGGGTCGTCCGCGCCGCGGCGCGTGGTCGTGGCGGGCGCGGGCATGGCCGGTGTGCAGACCGCGGTCGCGCTGCGGGAGCGGGGCTTCGCCGGCGCGGTGGTCCTGATCGGCGCCGAGCCCCACCAGCCCTACGACCGGCCGCCGTTGTCCAAGGCCGTCCTGCTGGGCAAGTCCGAGGGCTCCGCCTTCGACGTCGACTTCGAGGCCCTGGGCATCGAACTGCGGCTCGGCTGCGAGGTGCTGGGCGTGCGTCCCGGCGCTCACGAACTCGACACCGAGGACGGGCCCGTGCCCTACGACGTCCTGGTGATCGCCACCGGTGCGGAACCGGTCCGGCTGCCCGGCGCGGAGGGCGTACCCGGCGTGCACCTGCTGCGCACCCTGGACGACGCCGAGCGGCTGCGGCCGGTGCTCGCCCGCCAGCACGACATCGTGGTGGTCGGCGCCGGCTGGATCGGCGCGGAGTTCGCCACCGCCGCGCGCGAGGCGGGCTGCGCGGTGACCGTCGTGGAGGCCGCCGAGCGGCCGCTCGCCGGGGCACTGCCCGCGGAGGTCGCCGCTCCCATGGCCGGCTGGTACGCCGACGCGGGAGCCGTGCTGCGCACGCACGCGCGCGTGGACCGCGTCGAGCCCGGCGCGGTCCTGCTCGACAACGGTGCGCGGCTGCCCGCCGGCGCGGTCATGGTCGGCATCGGGGCCCGCCCGGCGACGGCCTGGCTCGCCGGTTCCGGGATCGAGCTGGGCGGCCACGGCGAGATCGTGGCCGACGCGCACCTGCGCACGTCGGTGCCGGACGTGTACGCGGTCGGCGACTGCGCCTCCTTCCCCTCGGGGCGGTACGGCGAGCGCCTGCTGGTGCACCACTGGGACAACGCCCTGCAGGGGCCGCGCACGGTCGCCGCGAACATCGTCGGCCGGGCCACGGGCGAGCCGCCGGCCGTCTACGACCCGGTCCCGTACTTCTGGTCCGAGCAGTTCGGCCGGTTCGTGCAGTACGCCGGGCACCACGCGGGCGCCGAGCGGACCCTGTGGCGCGGCGACCCGTCCGGTCCGGCCTGGACGGTGTGCTGGCTGCGCGGCGAGCGGCTGGTCGCCCTGCTGGCGGTGGGCCGCCCCCGCGACCTGGCCCAGGGCCGCCGCCTGATCGAGTCGGGCACGCCGATGAACCCGGTGCTGCTGGCGGACCCGGCGAGACCGCTGAAGGCGGCCGCGGCGTAGGCCTCCGGCCGGGGGCGGCGGTGGGTCGGGGGCTTGTGGTCGGGGGCGGCGGTGGGTCGGGGGCTGCGGTCGGGTGCGGCGGTGGGGCGGGTGCGGCGGTGGGCCGGGGGCCGGGGGCCTGTGGTCGGGTGCGGTGGTGGGTCGGGGCCAACGCCCGGTGCGGCGGTGGCTCGGGTCTGCGGTCGGGTGCGGCGGCCCGCGCCCTGTGCGGCCGTGGTTCCGGGCCCGCGCCCGAGCGGCTGTGACCCCACGGCCCACGGCCCACGGCTGGAGCCCGCGTCGCGGTACGGCCCTGCCGCAGGGCCCGTGTGCGGGGCTGCGGCGCAAGGCCGTGGCGCAGGGCCGTGGTCCGCTGTCCGGCGGGTGCCGGGCCCGGCGCGTCCGCCCGGGTGGACCGGGTCGGCTTCCGGCTGTCAGTGGCGGATGGCAGGCTTGTTCCGTGACCGAGATTGACGCAAAGATCGATGCTCTCGTCCCTGCCTGGCTCACCCTCCCCGACATCGCCGAACAGTTCGGCGTCGAGGTGACGCGGGTGCGGCAGCTGGTCAAGGAGGGCCAGCTCATCGCCGTACGCCGCGGTGAGAACCGCGCGCTGCACGTCCCCGCGGACTTCATCGACGGGGACAAGGTCGTCAAGGGCCTGGCCGGGACCCTGACGCTCCTGCGGGACGACGGCTTCACGGTCGAAGAGATGCTGGAGTGGCTCTTCACCCCCGACCCGTCCCTGCCTGGCACCCCGGCGCAGGCACTTCGTGAGAATCGCGGCACGGAGGTGAAGCGCCGCGCCCAGGCGCTCGCGGTCTGACCGACCCCGACCGAACAACCGCCCGGCACCGCCGCCTGAGCGGGTCCGGGCCCGAACAACCGCCCGTAGGGGGCCGTGGCCCGTGGGGTCACGGCCCGGAGGCAGGCCGTGCCCGTTTCGGGTCCACGGCCGCGCCGGGCCGGCCGAGAGGCAGGCGTAGGGTGCCCGAGGCGTCGTGGCGGCCCGGGCCTCGCCCGCGAGCCGCACACGCACCCGTACGGCACCGACGTACCGCGGGCGCGCCCCGCGGCACCGACCTCCAGGGGGACACCCATGCCCGGCACCGCCACCATCACCGCCACGGCCCGCGCCCGGCTCGCCGACGCCCGGGTCTACCTGTGCACCGACGCGCGCAAGCGGCAGGGCGATCTCGCCGAGTTCCTGGACGCCGTGCTGGCGGGCGGCGTCGACATCGTACAGCTGCGCGACAAGGGCATGGAGGCCGCCGAGGAGCTGGAGCACCTGGCCGTCTTCGCCGACGCCTGCGCCCGGCACGGCAAGCTGCTCGCGGTCAACGACCGCGCGGACGTCGCCCACGCCGCCGGCTCCGACGTGCTCCACCTCGGCCAGGGCGACCTCCCGGTCCCCGCGGCCCGCGCCATCCTCGGCGACGACGTCCTGATCGGCCGTTCCACCCATGCCGAGTCCGAGGCCGCCGCGGCCGCCGCGCAGGACGGCGTGGACTACTTCTGCACCGGCCCGTGCTGGCCCACCCCCACCAAGCCCGGCCGCCACGCCCCCGGCCTGGACCTGGTCCGGTACACCGCCGCCCTCGGCACCGACCGCCCCTGGTTCGCCATCGGCGGCATCGACCTGACCACCCTCGACCAGGTCCTGGAGGCGGGCGCCCGGCGCGTCGTCGTCGTCCGGGCGATCACCGAGGCCGACGACCCGGGCGCGGCGGCGTCCGAGTTCGCCAGGCGGCTGCGGGAGAAGTAGGGCCTGTCGTTTGGATCACGCCGCAGACGCGTGGTCTGGCACGCACATCTGCGGCGTTGTCGTCGGTCGCCGACGCTCCGCGTCGACTCCCTCCTCCGCCTTGCAGCTGCACGCACCAGACCACGCTCCCCGGCGCTGAACAGCACCGTCACTCTCCTGCGACCTGATCCAAACGACAGGCCCTAGCCCTGCCCGCCGCGCCCGGGAGCCGTGGTCACGGGACGGACTGTCCAAGGGGTGGACAGCAAGGGGACAAAAAGGGCAATCCGCAGCGCCCGGTTGGGTGACCGACCGCCCCTGGCTAACCTGCCGGTATGGCCCTCGGCACCGCATCCATCAGGTCGGACCACGCGCGCACCGTCCGCGACATGCTCGCGACCGGCAAGACGACGTACTCGTTCGAGTTCTACGCCCCGAAGACCCCGAAGGGCGAGCGGATGCTGTGGAACGCGCTGCGCCGGGTCGAGGCCGTCGCGCCCGACTTCGTCTCCGTGACCTACGGCGCCGGCGGCTCCACCCGCGCGGGCACGGTCAAGGCGACCGAGGCGATCGCCTCCGACACCACCCTCACCCCGATCGCCCACCTCACCGCGGTCGACCACTCGGTGGCCGACCTGCGCAACATCATCGGCCAGTACGCCGACGCCGGGATCCGCAACATGCTCGCCCTGCGCGGCGACCCGCCCGGCGACCCGATGGGCGAGTGGGTGCCGCACCCCCGCGGCCTCGCCTACGCCGCCGAACTCGTCGAACTGATCAAGGCGTCCGGCGACTTCTGCGTGGGCGTCGCCGCCTTCCCGGCGATGCACCCCCGCTCCACCGACTGGGACACCGACGTCCGCCACTTCGTCGACAAGTGCCGCGCGGGCGCCGACTACGCCATCACGCAGATGTTCTTCCACCCCGAGGACTACCTCCGGCTGCGCGACCGCGTCGCGGCGGCCGGCTGCGACACCCCGATCATCCCCGAGGTCATGCCGATCACCAGCGTGCGGTCGCTGGAGCGGATCGGCTCGCTCACCAACGCCGCCTTCCCGGCCGCCCTGAAAGAGCGGATCCTCACAGCGAAAGACGATCCGGCCGCTGTACGCTCCATTGGTATCGAATTCGCCACGGAGTTCTGTGCGCAGCTGCTCGCCGAGGGTGTGCCCGGCTTGCACTTCATCACGCTCAACAACTCCACCGCGACACTCGAGATCTACGAGAACCTGGGCCTGCACCACGCATCGCAGGCCTAGACCGTTCGCACCGGTATACGACACACTGCGTAACGGCCACTGGGAGAGGGGCGTACATGGGCTGGGCGGTCCTCTACATCGCGTTCGGCATCGTCGCGCTGTGGCTGCTGGGCGAGGTACTGCTGCAGTACAAGGCGCGGCTGCGCTGGCGGCTGCTGGCCTTCGTCGGCTTCCTCGGTGTGGTGGTCGGCGTGCTCATCCCGTCCGTCGTCGTGATCGGACTGGGCGCCGCCGCCTTCGCGGTCGGGCAGACCTACGTCACGCTCTCCTTCCGCAGCGGCTTCGCGGCCGGCTGGGCGGTCAACGCCCCGATGCTCGGCGGCAGCAAGCGCCGGGGCCGCGGTGAGCGCGGCCGCCGGCAGCCGACCCTGGAGGTCTCCGGCCTGGAGGCGGCCGACGGCGGCTACGGCGATGAGCCCGGTGACCACCGCCGCGAGTCCGCCTACGGCCACGACGACGACTACGACCGCGACGATGTCTTCACACCGGCGCGCCCGGGCCGGACCGCCGCCGAGACCACCGCCGTCTACGCGCCGCAGCCCATGCCGGAGGACACCGGCTCCTACGGCGTCTACGCCGACACCGGCTACCCCCGGCCCGAGGTCCCGCAGCACGACCAGTACGCCGCCCAGAACGGCGACCAGTCCTACGCCTACGACTACTCCGGCTACGCCCAGCAGCAGGGCTACGACGCGGGCGGCCAGCAGCAGTACGCCGCCTACTCCGACCCGTACATCGGCTCCTCGCACTACGGCGGGGCCCCGTACGACGGCGGCTACGGCGACCAGCAGTACTACGCCCAGCAGGGGTACGGGCAGGACCAGTACCCCGGGACCCACGGCGGCGAGACCCCGCCTGGCGGCGTGTGGGTGCCGCAGCAGCGCAACACCGACGAGTACGGGCAGGAGCTGCCGCCCGAGCAGGCCTACCCCTACCAGGGCGGACAGCAGCCGCACGGCAACGGCTTCGACGAGCAGTACCGTTTCTGAAGCCCTCTCAGACGTCCTCCCGCCCCCGGACCGGGGCGGAGTCGGTCACTGGGAGCCCCGGAACTCCGGCCCCTCCACGATCAGTCCCGCGACCAGCGCGCCCGACATGCCCGCGTGCGGCAGCCCGCCGCCCGGGTGCGCCCAGCCGCCCACGGTGAACAGGCCGGGCACGCGCGTGCCGTTGGACGGGTGGAGCAGCCGCCCCCCGGCCGCCGCCAGCGCGGGGACGGGCACCGCCCCGCCCTCCGCGCCCGTCGCCTGCGCGATGTCGGCCGGGGTGAGCACCTCCCGCCACAGCAGACGGTCGCGCAGCCCGGGCACGGCCCGCTCGGCGGCCGCGATCATCCGCTCGGCCAGGGCGTCGTGAGGGCCGTCCGGCCGCGCGGGCACCACCGTCGTCAGCGAGACCGCCTCGTGGCCCTCCGGGGCCGACCGCGGGTCGCCGGGCCGCAGCACCGTCACGGTCGGCTGCGCGTCCGGCGCCGCCGTGCCGGACAGGGCCGCCAACTCGGCCTCCCGGTCCGGGGCGTGCACCACGGTGCGGTGCGCCGTGCCCTCGGGGCGGGCGCCGCGCAGGGCGAGCAGGACGGTCAGCCGGCTGGCCGCCGCCGGCTGCGGCGGCACCTCGCCCTCGGCCCGCACCCCACGGCCCGCCGTCAGCCCGTCCAGCACACCGGGCGCGACCCCCGCCACCACGAAGTCGGCCTCGACGGCCGTCCCGTCGGCGAGTTCGATCCCGCAGGCCCGGCCGTCCTTCTCCCGCACGGCGGTGACGTCCGCGCCGAAGTGGAACTCGACCCGCCGCGCCAGGCACCGCTCGTACACCGCCCGGGCCAGCTCGCGCATGCCGCCGCGCACGTACCACGTGCCGAAGGCGTGCTCCATGTACGGCAGGACGGCCGCGCTCGCCGGGGTGGTCCGCGGGTCCAGGCCGTACGCCAGGGCGTACCCCTCCAGCAGAGCCGTGAGCCGGGGGTCGCGCAGCTCCCAGGCGCCGACCTCGGCGAGCGTGCCCGCCCGGCGGGTGCGCAGCAGGCGCTTGTGGGGGACCGCCGGGTAGGGCTCACGCTCGGCCAGCACCTGCCAGTCGGGCCACAAGGGCTCCTCCAGGAGCGGCCGGCGGGTCCGGTCCCAGGCCTCACGGGCCCGGACCAGGAAGTCGCCCCACCGCTCGCCGGCGCCCGCGCCGAGGGCCTCGTCCAGGGCGGCGACGACACCCGCGCGCGAGGCGTTCGGCAGCGACACCGCCGTGCCGTCCGCGAACACGTGCCGGGACGAGGGGTCGACCTGGACCAGCTCGACGCACGCCTCCAGCGGCTCCTTGCCGGTCTTGACGAACAGGTCGCGGTAGACGGCGGGCAGTGGGAGCAGGCCGGGGCCGGTGTCGAAGGAGAACCCGTCCCGCTCGAAGCGGCGCAGCGCTCCGCCGTAGGTGTCCGTCCGCTCGTACACCGCCACCCGGTGGCCCGCGACGGCCAGCCGGGCCGCGGCCGCCAGTGCGCCCATCCCGGCGCCGATCACCGCAATCCGTGCCATGCCAGGGACTTTATCGGCCCCCACCGACCGTCCCGCCGGCCCACCCGGCGAGTACGGGCGCGGACGCGTTCGTGACCAGGCGGCGGCACGGCGGTGTGGGGCCGAGCGCGCAGGACTGAGTACCCGTACCTAGTGGGGGAGTTGAGTACGCGCGCGGATGGGGGACGACCTGCGCGAACGAGAGAGTGGAGACACGGAGAGGGGCTCGGCTCCGGCACCGGCGACACGGGGCGCCGGAACGGGGCCGGCCCGCGATCCGCTCCTTCCGCCGACGGCGTCGGCGGAAGCGAGGCACGGGGGAGAAAACAGGGGGAGAACCGGGGAAAACCGGGGGACGACCGCAACGGGGGTCCTGCGGGGGGGACGTACGGGGGAGCAGGGGAAACGGGGGAGCACGGAAGGCGCCGGTTCGAGGTGGCCCGCGGGGGACGCGGCCACAGCGGACCGGCGCTTTCCCATCGGCGCCGGCCGCGCGGTCAGCGGCAGCCGCTGACCCGCCCCTGGAGCAGCCGCGACAGAGCCGCGTGGACGTCGTCCAGGGAGCGCTCCGGCTGGAAGGACTTCCAGTCGAGCGCGGCCACCAGGACCATGCCGACCAGCGCCGCCGCCGTCAGCGGCACATCGATCTCCTCGCTGAACTCGCCGTTGTCGACACCCTCGCGCAGGACGCCCTCCACGACCGCCACGGCCTCCTGCCGCACCACCATCAGCGTGGACTGCCAGGCCCGGTTGGTGCGCCACAGTTCGGCCACGTAGAGCTGGGTGAAGGCCGGGTAGCGGTCGATGAAGACCAGGCCCGCGCGGATCATCGCGTCCAGCGCGTCCACCTTGCCGCCGCCGTCCCGGGCGGTGCGCTCGGCCGCTTCCCGCAGGGAGGCGGTGAGGAGCCCCACCCCGTGCCGCAGCAGCTCCTCGAAGAGGACGGACTTGCTGGCGAAGTTGTAGTACACCGTGCCCTTCGCGACCCCGGCACGCTCGGCGATCTCGTCCACGGTCGTGGCGGAGAACCCCTGCTCGGCGATGAGCGTGACGGCCGCCTCGTAGAGCTTCTGCCGGGTGGCCTCGCGGCGCGTGCTGCCGCCCGACGCGGCACTGCTGCTTTCCATGGCCCTGATTGTCACAGGAACCTTTCCCGGAGAAGTGACGGAGGCGCTCACAGCGTCAGCTCCGGGTGCAGCCGGTCCAGCGTCCACACCTGGCGCCTGCGGGCCGCCACGGCGGTCAGCGCGAGGGCACCGGCGGTGAACGCCGTCAGCACCACGCACGCGTGCCACACCGGTTCGAGACCACCGCCGGTGATGAGCCGCCGCAGTGCCTCGACGACGTAGCTCATCGGCAGGAAGGGGTGCAGCGCGTTGAAGAAGCCCGGGCTGGTCTGCACGGGGTACGTGCCGCCCGCCGAGGTCAGCTGGAGCATCAGCAGCGCCAGGACGAGGATCCGGCCCGCCGCGCCGAAGCGCGCGTTCAGCCACTGCACGATCGCCGCGAAGCACGCCGTCACCAGGAACAGGAAGCCCACGGTCCCGGCCGCCCGCACCATCTCCAGGCCGACCGCCCAGTGCAGCACCGCCATCAGGGCCACGGTCTGCAGCACCCCGATGGCCACCACTGGCAGCCAGCCCGCCAGCGCGATCCGCCACGCGGGGGCGCCCGCGGCGAGTGCGCGCCGGTTCATCGGCGTGATCAGCATGTACGCCACCATCGCACCCACCCACAGGGACAGCGGGATGAAGTACGGGGCGAATCCGGTGCCGTAGTTGGGCGCCTTGTGCAGGTCCTGGGAGGCGAGCCGCACGGGGTCGGCCATGACCTCGGTGCGCCGGTCGCGGTCCCGCTTGTCGTAGTCGGGGATCTTCTCCGCCCCGTCGTGCAGCCCGCCGGCGAGCTTGCCGGAGCCGTCGACGAGCTTGAAGATGCCGCCGTTGAGGTCGTCCGCGCCCGTCTTCAGCTCCCCGACGCCCTTGTCCAGGTCGACGGCGCCGGTCTTGGCCTTGCCGAGCCCCGAGTGCAGCTTCTTCGCGCCTGCGGCGACCCGGGCGGCCCCGTCGTTCAGCTTGTTGATCTTCTTGACGGCGTCGTCGAGGTCCTCGGAGAGGTGGGGCGCGCGGTCGGCCAGCGCCTGGGACTGCTTCTGGAGGGTGGCGAGGTTCTTGTCCAGCCGGTCCAGGTCGCCGTCCTGGTCCGCGATCAGCGTGTTGAGGTCGTCGGCGATGAGGGTGACGTCGGCGGCCGCTTCCTCGGCCTTCTTCAGGTCGGCGCAGGCGGCGTCGGGCAGGGCGGGTTCCTCGCAGCGCCGGGCGTGGATGTCGCTCAGCGTGCCGGACGCCGCGCGGGCGCCCTTGGCGGCGGTCGGCGCCCGTTTCACCAGGGCGTCCAGGTGCTTGCGGATCACCCCGGAGGAGTCGGCCACGAGCTGGGCCGTGTCGCCGATGGTCTTCTCGTTGCCCTTCAGGAAGGGGCGGACCTTGCCGGCGGTGCCGTTGACCTTGTCGGCGAGCGTCTGCGTGCCGTCCGCGACCCGCTGCGAGCCGTCCTGGAGGTCTCCGGCGCCCTTGGTGAGCTTCTTCAGGGCGCCGGCGAGCCTGCCGCTGCCGTCCTCGGCGTCCTTCAGGCCGTCGGCGAGGTCCTTGGAGCCCTTCTCCGCCTTGCCGATGCCGCCCTTGAGCTTGTCGGCGCCCTTGGCCGCCCGCACGGTCTTGCCGTGGATGTCGGAGAACGACACGAAGATCCTGTCCAGGAACGACCGCGAGGTCTTCGTGGACGCGGCCCGCCGCACCTCGCCGAACACCGTCCGGGAGATCTGCCCGACGATGTAGTTGTTGGCGTCGTTGGTGTGCACCTGGAGCGCGCCGGTCTCCGGGGTGTTCCCGGAGCTGGAGGCGATCCGCTCGCTGAAGTCGGCGGGCATGGTGAGCGACAGGTAGTACGTGCCGTCCTCGACGCCCCTGCGGGCCTCGGCGGCACCGACCTCACGCCAGTCGAAAGTCTTGCTGTCGCGCAGGCCCTTGGTGATGTCGTCGCCCGCCGTGACGCGCTCGCCGCCGGCGGTGGCGCCCCGGTCCTCGTTCACCAGCGCCACGGGGATGCGGTCGAGGCGGCCGTACGGGTCCCAGAACGACCACAGGTACAGCGCTCCGTACAGCAACGGCAGCACCAGCAGTGCCACGAGTGCGGCGCGCGGCAGCTTCCCCCGCCCGAAGCGGCGGAGCTCAAGCGCGGCCAGTCTCGGCGAGCGCATCGGCCTTCCCCTCTCCCTGATCCGCGTCCGCGCGGGCGACGGCCTGCGCGCCCCCGATGTCCCGGCCGCTCCCGCCGACGGGCTGCTCCGCGGAGTCGCGGACCGGCTCGGTGTGCTGGTCGTCTCCGGCGACCTGGTGGCCGGCGGTGTCCTGGTGGTCTGCGGTGTCCGGGGCGGGCTCGGTGTCCGGGGCGCCGTCGGCGGTCCGGTCGTCTCCGGCGGTCCGGTCGCCTCCGGTGTCCGGGATGTCCGCCGCGGGCCCGTCATCGCGGCTGTCCCGGGTGGAGACCCGCAGGGCGTCCCCGGGGGCCTCGCTGCACACCGCGACGACCGTCGTCCCGGCGTCGGCGAGGGACCTGAGCAGGGCCCAGACCTCCTCCCGCTCGTCGCCCGAGAGCTTGAGGTCGGTGTCGTCGACGCCGAGCAGCCGCGGTCGGCCGACCAGCGCGAGCGCGACCGACAGCCGCAGGGCTTCCAGGCGCTCCAGGTCCCGGACGGCGGTGCGCGGCCCCTTGGGCAGGTTCTCCAGGTCGAGACCGGCGGCGGCGAGCGCCTCGTCTACGCGCCGCCCGGCCTCGGCCGCCCGCGCGCCGCGCGGCCGCAGCAGACCGCGCAGGGAATCGCCGAAGCGCCGCTGGAGCAGGGCCCGCTCCCGCAGGTGCTCGCCGACGGTGAGCGCCGGATCCAGGTCGGTGACCCCCGGCACGTGCGCCAGCGCGCTGACCCGGCGCACCGCCGCCATCTGCCGGGGCAGCCGGGCGTCGCCCACCGCCACCGTGCCCTCGGTGACCTTCATCCGCCCCGTCAGCGCGAGCAGCAGGCACGTCCGGCCGGACCCGGACGGGCCCTCGACCGCGACGAGCGCCCCCGGCTCGGCGTCCACGGAGATCCCACGGACCGCCCACCCTCTGGGGCCCTTGATCCCCAGACCCTCGGCGACGATCCGCACTCCTCCCGTCGGTTCCCCCACGAGACTCCCCACCATTTGAACTGACTGGTCAGTGCAAAAATTACCCCGAACCTGGGGACGGGGCAAAACAGCAGGTGAGGGCTGTGATGGCCAGGGTGGACGAGTCCCGTCGGCGGGCGAGGGCGCTCGGGATCTCCGGGAACCGGCTGCCCGTGGGATGGCCCGCGCTCGGCATGGCGCCCACGAATCCGGTGAGCAATGGCGGAAATCATGCACACCGGGATATGTCCTTGGGAGCACTTCGGTGCCATCGACTTCCGGCGGGCTGCGCCGTACGCGATACGGCGCAGCCCGCCGGAATGAGGCTCAGTTACATCCGGACATCTCGTAGACGTTGTCGACGACGACCGTGCTCCCGGACTTCATGTAGGAGTACGCCTCGCCGCATCCGCCGCGCTTCTGATAGACGGGCCCGGCATACAAGCGGTACTTGTTCGAGCCGCTGTACCTGCCGTTTCACCACAGGCAACGGGCTGCGTCGGTGCCGTAGCGTGCGGCGCCCTCGAAGATGCTGCCGGAGCCGCAGTGCCTACATCGGCGGGGCGTGAGCACTCGTGGCGAGAGCCTTCCGGGTATTGCACCTACGGCGTCGACTTCCCGGGCGGGCATATACCGGCTTTGGGTTCTCCTGCCTCTCGGCCATCCCTGATTTCGCCCGCTTTCGCTGCCCGGCCACCGGGAGCGGAAGTCAGGACAGGAACCACGGCTCGGCAGACCTCCCCCGTCAGGAGAAACAGCAGGTCAGAACGGATTGTCAGTGCCATACCTCACGATGGGTCACATACGGCACTCCGTAGCGGACGCGCCGTCACACAGACGACAGGAGGTTCGTCATGGCCAGCTACAACGCAGCAGCCGCCCGCCGGCGCCGCGCGACCGGCCCTGCCCCCTCACTGACCGGCCCGGCGAGCGACGTGCACCCCGTGCTGCGCCGGGCCTCGGCCCCGCCCGCCGCCCTCGACCTGCTCGCCCAGGCCCGCGCCGGTCTCGACGAGGCCACCGTCCTGGAGACCCCCAACGAGCGCTACGCGACGGCGCATCTGGCCGCCCTGCGTACCGCCGCCGCCGTACTCGCCGCCCGGGGCAGGCCGGAGACCTCGCCCCGTGCCCGGGCCAAGATCCGAAGCGCGTGGGAAGTGCTCCCCGAGATCGCACCCGAACTGTCCGAGTGGAGCGCCCTGTTCGCCTCCGGCGCCCGGCGCCGGGCCCGCGCCGAGGCCGGCATCCAGGGCGCGGCCAGCGGCCGGGACGCCGACGACCTCATACGCGACGTGTCGATGTTCCTGCGCCTCGTCGAGCGCATGCTGGTCCTCCAGCCGGTCCTCCCGCAGCCCCGGCCGGACCAGGACCGGCCCGACGGCCGGGGATCGGGGGCGGACATGCCGGACGCGGGCTGACCGGCCGGAGGAGTCCCGGCACCGGCTCATCCCGGGTGCCGGGCCGGAGGCAATAGGGTGGGGGACGCCTGAAGTCTTCCCTCCCCACGGCCGGGGCCGGGAAGGCAGCCCGTTCGCTCCGCCGTGCAAGAGGCGGTGCCGCGCCGAGGAGTCAACTGCCGTGTCGGACCCGATGCGCCCCCGCGCCTCACTCCGTACCGCCGTGGTCTGGGAGGTCCTCCAGGACGCCCTGGAGCGCCGGGTCAAGGCCACGGGCCGGGAGTCGCTGGACGTCCTCGACACAGGCGGCGGCAGCGGCAACTTCGCCGTGCCCGTCGCCCGCCTCGGCCACCGGGTCACCGTCGTCGACCCCAGCCCCAACGCCTTGTTCGCCCTGGAGCGCCGCGCCGCCGAGGCCGGCGTCGCCGACCGCGTCAAGGGCGTGCAGGGCGACGCCCACGGCCTGTTCGACGTGGTGGAGCGCGACGGCTACGACGCCGTGCTGTGCCACGGCGTCCTGGAGTACGTGGACGACCCGGCCGAGGGCGTCCGCAACGCGGTGGCCGCGCTGCGCCCGGAGGGGGTCCTCAGCCTGCTCGCCGCCGGGCTCGGCGGTGCCGTGCTCGCGCGGGCCCTCGCCGGACACTTCAAGGAGGCCAGGCAGGCGCTCGACGACCCGAACGGACGATGGGGCTCGGGTGACCCGGTCCCGCGCCGCTTCACCACCGAGCAGCTCACCGCGCTGGTCGAGGGCGCGGGCCTGCGGGTCGCCGCCGTGCACGGCGTGCGGGTCTTCGCCGACCTCGTGCCCGGCGTCCTCGTGGACACCGAGCCCGGGGCTCTGGAGGCGCTGGTGAAGCTGGAGGAGGCGGCGGCGGAGCTTCCGGCCTTCCACTCGGTGGCCACACAGCTCCATGTGCTCGGTGAGACCGGTGCGGCCGGTGAGACCTCTGAGACCGGTGGGGTCAACGAGACGACTGGGTCCGGCGAGGCCTGAGTCACCTCCCGGGGTACCGCCGCTGATCAGCGGCTCGGCTGGGGATGGAGTACGCCACAGGCCCCCCGAATGGGGGCTTGGCGCCGTATGATCGAGGGAGACCGTTCCGGCATGACGGGTCGGCCGCCGGGGAATGACAAGCCTCAGCGAGCCGGGACGCCCATGGCGGAGACCGGTTGGCCAATTGGCGCAGAGGGGCGGGTTTCACGGGGGCGATTCCCTGCCTATCCTGAAGGGACCCCCCGGGTCGCCCCGGCGACTGCACGATGAGGAGGACTCCGTGCCGCTCTCGGAGCACGAGCAGCGCATGCTCGAGCAGATGGAGCGAGCGCTGTACGCCGAAGATCCCAAGTTCGCGTCGGCGCTTGAGGGAAGCGGGCTGCGTACGTACACCCGGCGGCGGGTCTACCAGGCGGTCGCGGGCTTCCTCGTGGGTATTGCGCTCCTCATGGCCGGTATGGTCGCCAAGCAGGTCTGGCTCAGCGTCGTGGGCTTTCTCGTCATGCTGGGGTGTGCGGTGCTCGCCGTGACCGGCTGGCGCAAGGCCCCCAAGCCGGGGGAACAGGCCGCCGGTGCCGTCGCGGGCCCGCAGGGCCGCCGCCAGGGCCGGCCGCGGCGCTCCATGATGGACCGCATCGAGCAGCGCTGGCAGAAGCGCCGCGACGAGCAGGGCGGTCATTAGCCCCGCGCGGAGCCTGCCCAGGGCCTCATGAACACCTCGTCAGGGGGTGACCACCGAGTCGTGGTCACCCCCTGACGCATGCCGGGGAGTGGGCGGGCAGGCCCGTACGGCTGAAGCCGGCCGGACGCCATCACATCCGGCCGGCTCCAGCCGTACGGGCCCTTCTCGGAACGCCCTGGCGGGAACGGGTACCGGAACCGGGCGGCCCGTCGGGCCCGAAGGGCCGGCTCAGGGCAGCCGCCGTCCAGGGCCACCGTCCGGCAGTTATGGCCCTGCTCCCGCAGGACCGGGCTCAACCCTTCCGGGCCGCCCGTCGGGCTCCGAAGTACCGGCCGCGAGGGCAGCCGCCACCCCGCAGCCGCTGTCCACCAGCCGTCCACTCGGCAGCCGCTGTCCACCAGCCGTCCACTCGGCAGCCGCCGTCCACCGGCCGCCGCCCGGCAGCCGCCGTCCACCGGCCGCCGCCCGGCAGCCGCCGCCCCGCTCCGCGGAACCGCGACCGCCGCCCCGGTCTCAGCCCTGCTTGCCCCAGTTCGGGCGCAGTGCCACGGCTCGTTGCCGGACACCGGACCACCAGTCCGAGGCCGCCCACAGCACCCGTGCCGTGGAGCGCGGGGCGAGGACCGCGCGGAGCCTCGCCGCACGGCTCGCTCCGGCACTCAGGCCCGCCGCCGCACGACGGACGTCGTCCGTCAGCCCGGCCGTGAGCCGGGGGTGCGGCGCGTACAGGACCTGCTCCACCGCGTCCGCCACCCGGTGCACCGACGCCGCCGGCTCGCCGTCGAGGCTGCCCAGCCGGACGATGCGGGCGGCCGCCTTGCGCGGGGTCAGCGACTCGTCCGGCGGGATGCCGAAGTCCCACGCGGTGTCCGTCAGCTCCTGCCAGACGGCGAGCGTGTGCGGTGCCGCGTCCGCCTCGCTGCGGCCGTGCGCCCCCAGGCGGACCGAGCGGGTGCGCAGACGCCACAGCATCGGGGCCAGGGGAAGCGCCACCACGGCGAGCCCGGCCAGGGCCCAGACCAGGAACGCGTACCACGGAGGGCCGTCGCCGCCGGTGGGCAGCGCCGCCTGGGGGGACTCGCTGCCGCAGCCGCCGTCCAGCTTCTTCTGCTCCGGCGTGCAGCTCTCGCTCGCCGAGGGTGCCGCGGACGGCGCGGCGGACGTCGACTGGCTCGGACGCACCTCGTCCGGCACCGAGCTGCCCGGTGTGTCCGGCAGGGTGTACGGCGGGATCGAGCCGCGGTTGGGAGTCGGCTCGAAGCGGGTCCAGCCCACGCCCTCGAAGTACAGCTCGGGCCAGGCGTGCGCGTCGCGCAGCCCCACCGACACCGTGCCGTCCGCCTGGGGGGAACCGGGCGCGAAGCCGACCGCGACCCGGGCCGGTATGCCCAGGGAGCGGGCCATCGCCGCCATGGCGAAGGAGAAGTGCACGCAGAAGCCCTGCTTGTCCCGCAGGAACCGGGCGATCGCCTCCGAGCCGCTGCCGACCTGCACCTGCGTGTCGTACTCGAAGCCGCCGTTCACCGCGAACCAGTCCTGCAGCTTGACGGCCTGGTCGTACGGGTCGGCGGCGTCCGCGGTGACCTGGCGGGCCGTGCGGGCGACGATGGAGGGCAGGGAGTCGGGCAACTCGGTGAAGTCACGCCGGATGGCCTCGGGCGCCGGCCCGGCGGCGGCCAGCTGCTCCGCCGTCGGCTGCACGTCCAGGCTCCTGACCTGGTAGGTCAGGCCCCGCGTGTTCTGGCCGTGGTCGCCGACCAGGGTCATGCCCAGCGGCTCGTACCGCCAGTTGCCGCTGATGCGCACCCCGCTCGGCGGGTACGGCATCGGCAGCCAGTCCTGGGCGTACCAGCCGGCCGCCGATATCGACGTGTCGACCTCCGAGCGCTTGACGTCCGCGGAGAGGCCGATCGGCGTGGGGAACGTGCCGTCGGGGACGGCGGTGATGGACCGTCTCGACGGCTTCCAGGTGGTGCCGTCGAAGTCGTCCAGGGACACGATCCGCAAGTACAGGTCCGAGAGATCCGCCATCTCCGTCTTCACGGACAGCACCTGCCGGTCCTCGTCCGCGTTCAGGCTGTCCCGCAGCGACACCAGCGGGTTCACGGCGGAGATCGTGCCGCCGCCGCCCGAGCCGGCACCCGCGCCCGCGCCCACCGAGTCCAGCAGCCCGCCGTTCATCGTGGGCAGGGCGAGCGGCACCACCAGGGCGATGCCCAGCGCGACCACGCCGATGCGCCGGCCGGTGCGGACCGGGGCGACCGCGCCGCCCGGCTCGCCCGGGCCCGTGCGCGAGGGACCGCCGAAGACCCGGCCCCACTGGGAGAGCCGGTCCCGGCCCTCGGCCAGCAGCAGCATCAGATAGCCGGCCGCCGCGACCAGGAACCACAGCCAGTCGGTGCCCCCGTCGGACAGCCCCGCCGCGACCGAGTACAGCGCGAGCAGCGGCAGACCGGCCGGGGCGGCGCTGCGGAAGGACACGGCGAGGGTGTCCACCAGCAGCCCGATGACCAGCACCCCGCCGATCAGCATCAGCCGGATGCCGTCGGACTCCAGCGGAGCCGGGATCGCGTACCGCGCGATGTCCTGCCCACCCTGCTCGAACAGCAGGATGAAACGCTCGAAGGCCTGGGGCCCGGGGACCAGCCCGGCCAGGGCCTGCTCCCGGGCGAAGACGAAGGTCAGCAGGAACAGCGTCACCAGGGCCTGGGCCGCCACCGTGAGCGGTCGCGCCAGCGGCACCCGGCGGGCCGCGGCGCCCACGCCCGCCTGCACGGCCAGCAGGAACGCCGCCTGCACGATCCAGGTGGCCGGCTCGACCAGGGGCAGCAGGGCGCACGCGGCCATCAGCGTGGCCGCCCACGCGGCCAGCGTCAGTCGTACCCGCCCGCTCATCACGGTCCCTCCCCGCCGCTCGCGGCGGCCACGCCCCGGCGCTCCCGGTCGGCCTGCCGCCACAGCGCGTCCAGCGAGACACCCCGCGGCACGCCGAGGGCCGTCCACCCCGCCTCGCGCAGCATGCGCAGCCGCTCCCCGCTCCCGTCCAACGGACCGGGCACGTCGCCCGGTTCCCGCGTCCAGGTGTCACTGTCCAGGACGAAGGCCACCGCGCCCCCGCTGCGCTGGCGCATCCGGGTCACCACGGCCGCCTGCTCCTCGTCCAGGTCGCCGAGGAAGGCCACCAGCAGCCCCTCGTTCCCGCCGCGGATCACGTCGTAGGCCCGGGACAGGCCCGCGCCGTCGGAGTGGTCGATCACCGCGAGGGTGTCCATCATCAGCCCCGCCGCGTCCGCCGACCCCTGGCTCGCGCCCGCGAAGCCGTCGCCGCCCTCGCCGGGCACCGCGTTGCCGGTGTCGGTCAGCAGCCGTACCGAGAAGCCCCGTTCGAGCATGTGCACCAGCACGGAGGCGGCGCCCGCCACGGCCCACTCGAAGGCCGAGTCCGGGCCCGCGCCCGCGTAGGCGATGCCCCGGGTGTCGAGCAGCACCGTGCAGCGGGCGCGCTGGGGCTGCTCCTCGCGGCGCACCATCAGCTCGCCGTAGCGGGCGGTCGAGCGCCAGTGCACGCGGCGCAGGTCGTCGCCGTAGCGGTAGCCGCGCGGGATCACGTCGTCCTCGCCGGCCAGCGCCAGCGAGCGCTGCCGCCCGTCGCCGTACCCCTTCGCCTCGCCGCTCAGCCGCACCGGCGCCAGCGGCTCCACGCGCGGGATCACGGTCAGGGTGTCGTACGTGGAGAAGGACCGGGTCAGCTCGCACATGCCGAACGGGTCGGTCAGGCGCAGCTGGAGCGGGCCCAGGGGGTAGCGGCCGCGCAGATCGGACCGGACCCGGTAGGACACCTCGCGCCGGCCGCCCGCCTCCACCCGGTCCAGCACGAAGCGGGGCCGGGGGCCGAGCACGTACGGCACGCGGTCCTGGAGCATCAGCAGGCCCGTGGGCAGCCGCGAGACGTTGTCCATCCGCAGGTGGACCCGCGCCTCGCTGCCGGCGGGCACGCGCGCGGGGGCGAGCCGGCGACTGCCCGCGACCCGGTAGCGCGTGCGGTACAGCACCGTCGCGCACACCAGCGGCAGCACCGCCAGCAGCAGGCCGACGCGCAGCAGGTCCGCCTGCCCGAGCACGTACGAGCAGACGGCGGCCGCGACGCCGGCGGCCAGGAAGGAGCGTCCGCGGGTGGTCAGACCGGCCAGGGCGGTGCGGACGCCGCCCTTCTCGCCCCGGTCGGCCTCCGCCTGCCCCGTCCCCGCGGTGCTCATCACAGCCTCCGCGGCGGGTGCGAGGGATAGGTCGGCGCGGTGCGGCCCACGGCGCCGTAGCCGCTCTGCTGCTGGGTCGAGGCCGGCACCGGGGTGCGCTGCAGGATCTCCTCGACGACCTGCTCGGCCGTGCGGCGGTTGAGCTGGGCCTGGGCGGTGGGCAGCAGGCGGTGGGCCAGGACGGCGACGGCCAGGGCCTGCACGTCGTCCGGCAGCGCGTACTCCCGGCCGCTCAGGGCCGCGGTCGCCTTCGCCGCGCGCAGCAGGTGCAGCGTGGCACGCGGGGAGGCGCCCAGTCTCAGGTCGGGGTGCGTGCGCGTGGCGCCGACCAGGTCGACCGCGTAGCGCCGGACCGGCTCGGCCACGTGCACGCCGCGCACCGCCTCGATCAGCTTGAGGATCTCGTGCGCGTGCGCCACCGGCTGGAGGTCCTCCAGCGGGGAGACGCCGCCGTGCACGTCCAGCATCTGCAGCTCCGCCTCCGCGCTCGGGTAGCCGACCGAGACGCGGGCCATGAAGCGGTCGCGCTGGGCCTCCGGCAGCGGGTAGGTGCCCTCCATCTCGACCGGGTTCTGCGTCGCCACCACCATGAAGGGGCTGGGCAGCTCGTAGGTCTTGCCGTCGATGGTGACCTGGCGCTCCTCCATCGACTCCAGGAGCGCGGACTGCGTCTTGGGCGAGGCGCGGTTGATCTCGTCGCCGATCACCACCTGCGCGAAGATCGCACCCGGCTTGAACTCGAAGTCACGGCGCTGCTGGTCCCAGATGGACACACCGGTGATGTCCGACGGCAGCAGGTCCGGCGTGAACTGGATACGCCGCACCGAACAGTCGATGGACCGCGCCAGCGCCTTGGCCAGCATCGTCTTGCCGACGCCCGGGACATCCTCGATCAGCAGATGCCCCTCGGCGAGCAGTACGGTCAGCGAGAGCCGTACGACCTCGGGCTTGCCCTCGATCACGCCTTCCACCGACTCCCGCACGCGCTCCACCACGGCGGTCAGATCAGTGAGGCTCGCTCGATCGTCATAGGTCGTCACCCGGCCCTCCTCGGCCTTTCCCCTGCTCCCAGGAAGCACGGGATACCCCAGTTTCCCGGGCCGACGCCGCATGACGCGGGCCGGCCCACCCCGAACACGGACACCACGCGTGAAAAGTTCCGCGTGAGGCCACTCCCGCATTCTTGCTGCCGTTACCGATTCGTGTCACTCGACTGTGGACAACTGGCCGCGATATGTCGGTCTTACGGCCATTCGAACGCGTGACTGACAGGCTTTCGACAGCTACCCGGGGTTGCCGGACGGGGTGGGCGACCAGGTCAGGAGGCGGGCGAGGCGGGGTCGACCTCGCGCAGCAGGCCGGTCTTCACGTCGAAGACGAAGCCGCGCACGTCGTCGGTGTGCAGCAGGAACGGCGAGGTGCGCACGCGCTGCATCGACTGCCGGACGTCCTGGTCGACGTCCCGGAAGGACTCCACGGCCCACGCCGGGCGCTGGCCGACCTCGGCCTCCAGCTCGTTGCGGAAGTCCTCGGTGAGGCTCTCCAGGCCGCAGCCGGTGTGGTGGATGAGGACCACGCTGCGCGTGCCCAGCTTGCGCTGGCTGATGGTGAGGGAGCGGATCACGTCGTCCGTGACGACACCGCCCGCGTTGCGGATCGTGTGGCAGTCACCGAGTTCGAGACCGAGCGCCGCGTGCAGGTCGAGGCGGGCGTCCATGCAGGCCACGACGGCGACGTGCAGGACGGGGCGGGCGTCCATGCCGGGGTCGGTGAAGGCCTCGGCGTAGCGCTGGTTCGCCTCGACGAGCCGGTCGGTGACGGTGCCGCCGGTGGTCGCGGCGTGGGGGCCAGTGGGAACCGATGCAGAAGTCGTCATAACCATGACGTTACTGGTCACCCGTGTCCTCGTCCCGCTGTGAGAGGGGACAAAGAACGCCATCGGGCCTTGTAGTGAGGTAACCCACAGGGGTGGTGTGGCGTGGGCCTGCGACGCGCAGGCCGGTTGATTGACCGCGAGACAGGGTGGACTAAAGTGACGCGAAGCGGGAGGCGAGACTCTGCCCGCTGGACTGAGTTCTTCGGAGACCCCGGCGACGACCGGGAATCTCCCCGCGTGCGCGGCGCGTACGTACGGGCCCGCCGGATCTGAGAGGGCCCCTTGAGCGAGAGTCGACACGTCCCGGTGATGCTCCAGCGGTGCCTGGATCTGCTGGCACCCGCCCTGGAGGGCCCGGACGCCGTGGTCGTCGACTGCACCCTCGGCCTCGGCGGTCACAGCGAGGCGCTCCTGGAGCGGTTCCCTCACGTGCGCCTCGTCGCCCTGGACCGTGACAAGGAGGCGCTGCGCCTGTCCGGCGAGCGCCTCGCGCCCCACGGCGAGCGCGCCACCCTGGTCCACGCCGTCTACGACGAACTCCCCGACGTGCTGCGCAGGCTCGGCATCGCGCGCGTGCAGGGCGTGCTGTTCGACCTCGGCGTCTCCTCCATGCAGCTCGACGAGGCCGACCGCGGCTTCGCCTACGCCCAGGACGCCCCGCTCGACATGCGGATGGACCAGACGACCGGGGTCAGTGCCGCGGAGGTCCTCAACACGTATCCGCCGGGCGAACTGGTCCGGATCCTCCGGGCCTACGGCGAGGAGAAGCAGGCCAAGCGGATCGTCGGCGCGATCGTGCGGGAGCGGGAGAAGGAGCCGTTCAGCACCAGCGCGCGGCTGGTCGAACTGATCCGGGACGCCCTGCCGCAGGCCGCCAAGCGCACCGGCGGCAACCCCGCCAAGCGCACGTTCCAAGCCCTGCGCATCGAGGTCAACGGCGAACTCGCCGTCCTGGAGCGGGCGATCCCGGCCGCCGTGAAGGCGCTGGACGTGGGCGGGCGGATCGCCGTGCTGTCGTACCACTCCCTGGAGGACCGGCTGGTCAAGCAGGTGTTCGCGGCGGGCGCCGCCACCACCGCGCCGCCCGGGCTGCCGGTCGTGCCGGAGCGCTACCAGCCGCGGCTCAAGCTGCTCACCCGCGGTGCCGAACTCCCCACGGAGGAGGAGATCGCCGAGAACCGGCGAGCGGCACCGGCGCGGCTGCGCGGCGCCCAGCGCATCAGGGAGGACGTCGAGTGAGCCACGGGTGGTCCCGGACCGATGGAACGCGAGTGTGTGACGGGTGGCGGCCGTCCCGGCCGGCCGGAGCGCCGGCGGGCCTGGGGCGACGGTCCCGGCCCGGCGGAGCCCGGATGGGCGATACGTCGACCGGGCCCGGCGGAGCCCCGCTGGGCGACACGTCGTCCCGAGCCGGTGGAGCGTGTGCCGGTGGCCGGGAGGCGTCCCGGGCCGGTGGACCGTGTACCGGTGCCGGGGAGGCGTCCCGAGCTGGTGGAGCGTGCACCGGTGCCCGGGAGACGTCCCGGGCCGGTGGAGCGCCGGCCGGGGGACCGGGGCCAGGGCGGACCCGAAGGGGTGCGTGTGAGCAGTAGACCCGAACTGACCGGCCGGGCGGCGCGTCTGGCGCGGCTCCTGCCCACCGGCCCCGGGCAGGCCGCCCGCACCCCCTTCGTCCTCCTGGTCGTCCTCCTCCTCGGCGGCGGGCTCATCGCCCTCCTCGTGCTGAACTCGGCCGTCAGCGAAGGCGCGTTCCAGCTCGACGACCTCCAGCGCGAGACCAAGAACCTCACCGACGAGGAGCAGGCCCTCCAGCGGGACATCGACGCCTACTCCGCCCCGGAGGCCCTCCAGCGCCGCGCCCGCGAACTCGGCATGGTCCCCGGCGGCGACCCCGCCTTCCTGGGCCCCGACGGCTCGGTCAAGGGCGTCCCCAGCCCCGCCCCCGGCGTCCGGCCGGCCGCCCACGTCCCCCTGGTCCTCGCCCCCGAGGCCATGCCCGACGGCACCGCAACGACCCCCGGCAGGTGACGGAAGTGTCCGACAGGGAACCGCCACGCCGCCGTGTGCCCGGCCCCGCCAGGCCCGCCCGCCCCGACGCCCGGCGCCGGCCCGGGCCCGGTGCCCGGCCGGCCCGGCGGCCCGGACCGGGACGCCCGGCCCCGCCCAAGCCGCTGCGGCTGGGCAGCCCGCGCCCCCGGCTGCGCCTGGTCGGGCTCGCGCTCACCCTCGTGCTGATCGCCTTCGTCGTCCGGCTGTTCCAGGTGCAGGCCGTCGACGCGAGCACGTACGCCGCCAAGGCCGAGCAGAACCGCTACGTGGGGCAGGTGCTGGCCGCCGACCGCGGTGAGATCACCGACCGCTCCGGCGTCGCCCTGGCCACCAGCGAGGACGCCTACGACATCACCGCCGACCCCACCATGTTCGCGCCGGACATGCTGAAGATCGGTGACGGGCCGGAGCGGGCGGCCGCCCTGCTCGCGCCGATCCTCGGGCAGGACCAGGAGACCCTGGTCGACAAGCTGCGGCCGAAGAACAAGGCCCTGCGGTACGTGAAGCTGGCCTCCCGCCAGACCCCGCAGGTCTGGAAGCAGATCAAGGACCTGAAGTCCGCGCTCGCGAAGAAGGAGGAGACGGACAAGTCCGTGCGCAACGTGCTCGCGGGCGTCTTCTCCGTCGCCACCAGCAAGCGCGTGTACCCCAACGGCGACCTCGCCGCTGGGATACTGGGCTGGGTCAACGCCGAGGGCAAGCCCGGCGGCGGCATCGAGCTGCAGCTGGACAAGCAGCTGGCGGGCAAGGACGGCAAGATCCGCTACGCCCAGTCCGGCGGCCGCCTCGTCCCCACCGCGGGAGGCGCCACCGAGACGCCCGCCGTGCCGGGCAGCGACGTCGAGCTCACCATCGACCGCGACATCCAGTGGGCCGCGCAGAACGCCATCACCGAGCAGGTGGAGGAGTCCGCGGCCGACCGCGGCTACGTCATCGTCCAGGACACCCGCACCGGGCAGATCCTGGCCATGGCCAACTCACCCGGGTTCGACCCGAACGACCTGTCCGACGCCGACCCGGCCGCCCTCGGCAACGCGGCCCTGCAGGACGCCTTCGAGCCCGGCTCCACCGCCAAGGTCATGTCGATGGCCGCCGTCCTCCAGGAGCGGGCCGCCACCCCGCTGACCCACGTGGTCGTGCCCAACCGGCTGCACCGCGGCGACCGGCTCTTCAAGGACGACGTCGACCACCCGACCTGGTACCTGACGCTCAACGGCGTCCTCGCCAAGTCCAGCAACATCGGCACCATCCTCGCCACCGGGCAGCTCGGCAAGACCCAGGCCCAGGCCAACAAGGTCCTCTACGACTACCTGCGCCGGTTCGGCCTCGGCAGCTACACCGGACTCGGCTTCCCCGGCGAGACCAAGGGCATCCTCGCCCCGCCCGACAAGTGGTCGACCTCGCAGCAGTACACGATCCCTTTCGGCCAGGGCGTCTCCATCAACGCCATGCAGGCCGCCTCCGTGTACTCGACCATCGCCAACGGAGGCGTCCGCGTAGAACCCACGCTCGTACGCGGCACCAAGGGCCCCGACGGCCGCTTCACGCCCGCCCCGAAGCCCGGCAAGACACGGGTCGTGAGCGCGCAGACGGCGAAGACCCTCGCCCGGATGCTGGAGTCCGTCGTGGACGACGAGGAGGGCACCGGCACCAAGGCGCGCATCCCCGGCTACCGCGTCGCGGGCAAGACCGGCACGGCCAACCGCGTGGATCCGGCCACCGGCAAGTACAGCGGCTACACCTCCTCGTTCGCCGGGTTCGCGCCCGCCGACAAGCCCCGCGTCACCGTCTACTGCGCCATCCAGAACGCCACCCGGGGCAGCTACTTCGGCGGTCAGATCTGCGGTCCCGTCTACAAGCAGGTCATGGAGTTCGCACTGAAGTCCCTCCAGGTCCCGCCGACCGGGGCCGAGCCCGCCAAGCTCCCGGTCACCTTCCGGCGCTGACCCCCAGCGCCGGCCGGCCCTCCGCGCCCGTCCGCACCGAACAGCCAGGAACCACTCGTGACGACGATCACCCCGGACCCCGGGAACCAGAGCACCCCGGGCCCCTCACTTCGCCCGCAGGCGGGTACGCCCGGTACGCTCACCGCCGTGCCACACGCTGATCAGTCCCAAACCACCCAGAAGGGGCATCCCGTGACATACCCCGGGCCGCCCAGGCCGGCGCAGGTCTCCGCCACATCCCTCGCGGAACTGGCCGATCAGCTGGGTGCTCCCGCGCCCCGGGGCGCCGCCGAGGTCACGGGCATCACCCACGACTCGCGCGCCGTGCGCCCCGGCGACCTGTACGCCGCCCTCCCGGGCGCCCGCCTGCACGGCGCTGACTTCGTGAACCAGGCAGCGGGCCTGGGCGCCGCCGCCGTGCTCACCGACCCGACCGGGGCCGAACGCGCCGCCGCGGCGGGCCTGCCCGTCCTGGTCGTCGACGACCCGCGCGGGCAGATGGGCGAGCTGGCCGCCACGATCTACGGCCACCCCGGCCGGGACCTGCTCCAGATCGGCATCACCGGCACCTCCGGCAAGACCACCACCGCCTACCTCGTCGAGGGCGGCCTGAGGACGGTCCGGTCCACCGGCCTGATCGGCACGGTCGAGATGCGCATCGGCGACGAGCGCATCAAGTCCGAGCGCACCACCCCCGAAGCCACCGACCTGCAGGCCCTGTTCGCCGTGATGCGCGAACGCGGCGTCGAGGCGGTCGCCATGGAGGTCTCCAGCCACGCCCTGGTGCTCGGCCGGGTCGACGGCTGCGTCTTCGACATCGGCGTCTTCACCAACCTCAGCCCGGAGCACATGGAGTTCCACTCCGACATGGAGGACTACTTCCAGGCGAAGGCGCAGCTGTTCACCTCGCGGCGCAGCCGACTCGGCGTGGTCAACGTCGACGACGAGTACGGCCGCAGGCTGGCGAAGGAAGCCGGCGTCCCCGTCGTCACCTACTCCGCCGAGGGCCACCCCGACGCCGACTGGCGCGCCGAGGACGTCCGGGTCGGCCGGCTGGACTCGACCTTCACCGTCGTCGGTCCCGAGGGCGAGCGGATCAGCGCCAAGTCGCCGCTGCCGGGCCCCTTCAACGTGGCCAACACCCTGGCCGCGATCGTCGCCCTGGCCGCCGCCGGACTCGACCCGCAGTCCGCCGCCGACGGCGTCGCCGCCGTGCCCGGCGTACCGGGCCGCCTGGAGCGCGTGGACGCCGGGCAGCCGTACCTCGCCGTCGTCGACTACGCGCACAAGACCGACGCCGTCGAGTCCGTGCTGCGCGCCCTGCGCAAGGTCACCGAGGGCAGGCTGCACATCGTCCTCGGCTGCGGCGGCGACCGGGACAGGACCAAGCGGGAGCCGATGGGCGCCGCGGCGGCGCGGCTCGCCGACACCGCCGTCCTGACCTCCGACAACCCCCGTGGCGAGGACCCCCTCGCGATCCTCGCCACCATGCTGCAGGGCGCGGCCTCCGTGCCCGCGCACGAGCGCGGCGAGGTGCAGGTCTTCGAGGACCGGGCCGCCGCGATCGCCGCCGCCGTCGCGCGCGCCGAGCCCGGCGACACCGTGCTGGTCGCGGGCAAGGGCCACGAGCAGGGCCAGGACATCGCCGGTGTGGTCCGTCCCTTCGACGACCGCCAGGTGCTGCGCGAAGCCATCCAGAAGACCCAGGGATGAAAATCCAGAAGACCCAGGGGATGAACTTGTGATCGCCCTCTCCCTCGCCGAGATCGCAGAAGTCGTCGGCGGGCAGACGCACGACATACCGGATCCGTCCGTCCAGGTCACCGGCCCGGTCGTCCGGGACTCCCGCGAGGCGGGGCCGGGCAGCCTGTTCGTGGCCTTCGCCGGTGAGCGCGTGGACGGCCACGACTTCGCGGCGGCGGTCGTCGAAGCGGGAGCGGTGGCCGTGCTCGGCACCCGTCCCGTCGGCGTGCCCGCGATCGTCGTGGAGGACGTCCAGTCCGCTCTCGGCGCCCTCGCGCGGCACGTCGTGGCCCGGCTCGGCGCCACCCTCGTCGCCCTCACCGGCTCGGCGGGCAAGACCAGCACCAAGGACCTCATCGCGCAGGTGCTCCAGCGCAAGGCGCCGACGGTGTTCACGCCCGGCTCGCTCAACAACGAGATCGGGCTGCCGCTGACCGCGCTCAGCGCCACCGCGGAGACGCGGTTCCTCGTCCTGGAGATGGGCGCCCGCGGCATCGGGCACATCCGCTACCTGACGGGACTGACCCCGCCGCGGATCGGGCTGGTGCTCAACGTCGGATCCGCCCACATCGGCGAGTTCGGCGGCCGCGAGCAGATCGCCCAGGCCAAGGGCGAGCTGGTGGAGGCGCTGCCCCCCGAGGCCGAGGGCGGCACCGCGATCCTCAACGCGGACGACCCCTACGTCCGCGCCATGGCCTCCCGAACGAAGGCGAAGGTGCTCCTTTTCGGAGAGTCCGGCGAAGCGGACGTTCGCGCCGAGAACGTGCGACTCACGGACACCGGACAGCCCTCGTTCAGGCTTCACACACCCTCCGGTGCAAGCGATGTGACCATGCGCCTGTACGGTGAGCATCACGTGTCGAACGCGCTCGCCGCGGCCGCCGTCGCCCACGAGTTGGGCATGTCCGCAGACGAGATCGCCCTCGCGCTCTCCGAGGCGGGCTCCCTCTCCCGCTGGCGGATGGAGGTCACCGAGCGCCCGGACGGCGTGACGGTCGTCAACGACGCCTACAACGCGAACCCCGAGTCCATGAAGGCAGCGCTGCGCGCGCTGGTGGCGATCGGCAAGGGGCGTCGCACGTGGGCGGTGCTCGGCAAGATGGCCGAGCTCGGGGACGAGGCTCTCGCCGAGCACGACGCGGTCGGGCGGCTCGCCGTCCGGCTCAACGTCAGCAAGCTCGTCGCGGTCGGTGGCAGGGAAGCCGCCTGGCTGCAACTGGGCGCATATAACGAGGGTTCGTGGGGTGAGGAGTCGGTGCACGTGTCCGACGCACAGGCGGCGGTCGACCTGTTGCGCAGCGAGTTGCGCCCGGGGGACGTCGTGCTCGTGAAGGCGTCCCGTTCGGTCGGGCTCGAGAGCGTTGCCCAGGCGCTGCTGGAGTCCGGTGCCGAGGGTGAGGTTGCCGCCCGATGATGAAGCAGATCCTGTTCGCAGGAGTCATTGGTCTCTTCCTCACGCTGGTCGGCACCCCGCTGCTGATCAAGCTGCTCGCGCGCAAGGGCTACGGCCAGTACATCCGCGACGACGGACCGCGCGAGCACGCCAGCAAGCGCGGTACGCCGACCATGGGCGGCATCGCGTTCATCCTGGCGACGGTGGCCGCGTACTTCCTGGCCAAGGTCATCACGGGCTATGTGGACCCGAAGGCCGACGCGGCGCCGACCTTCTCGGGCCTGCTGGTGCTCGGCCTGATGGTCGGCATGGGCCTGGTCGGCTTCCTCGACGACTACATCAAGATCGTCAAGCGGCGGTCGCTGGGCCTGCGGGCCAAGGCGAAGATGGCCGGCCAGCTGATCGTCGGCATCGGATTCGCGGTGCTGTCCCTGCAGTTCGCCGACAACCGCGGCAACACCCCGGCCTCCACCAAGCTGTCGTTCATCACGGACTTCGGCTGGACGATCGGCCCGGTGCTGTTCGTGGTCTGGGCGCTGTTCATGATCCTCGCGATGTCCAACGGCGTGAACCTGACCGACGGTCTGGACGGTCTGGCCACCGGCGCCTCCGTGCTCGTCTTCGGCGCCTACACCTTCATCGGCGTCTGGCAGTTCCAGGAGTCCTGCGCCAACGCGGGCACCCTGACCAACCCCGGGGCCTGTTACGAGGTCCGCGACCCGCTCGACCTCGCGGTGGTCGCCTCCGCGCTGATGGGCGCCTGCCTCGGCTTCCTGTGGTGGAACACCTCGCCGGCCAAGATCTTCATGGGCGACACCGGTTCGCTCGCGCTCGGCGGTGTGCTCGCCGGCCTCGCGATCTGCTCGCGCACCGAGCTGCTGCTCGCCATCCTCGGCGGCCTGTTCGTCCTGATCACCATGTCCGTGGTGATCCAGGTCGGTTCGTTCCGCCTCACCGGCAAGCGCGTCTTCCGGATGGCGCCACTGCAGCACCACTTCGAACTCAAGGGCTGGTCCGAAGTGCTCGTCGTGGTCCGCTTCTGGATCATCCAGGGCATTTGTGTGATCGTCGGACTCGGCCTCTTCTACGCAGGATGGGCAGCGGACAAGTGACCTCCTCGGAGCCCTTCGACTTCCAGGGCAAGCACGTCACCGTCGCCGGACTCGGTGTCTCGGGCGTCCCGGCGGCCAAGGTGCTGCACGGCCTCGGCGCGCGCGTCACGGTCGTCAACGACGGCGCCGACGAGCGCGCGCGGGCGCAGGCGGCCGAACTGGAGGCGCTCGGCATCACCGTGCGCCTCGGCGACGGCGACACCGTGCCGGAGGGCACCGAGCTGATCGTCACCGCGCCCGGCTGGAGGCCGGACAAGCCGCTGTTCACGGCGGCGGCACAGGCGGGCGTCCCGGTCTGGGGCGACGTCGAGCTGGCCTGGCGCCTGCGCGGACCCGACGCCGCCGACTGGCTGGCCGTCACGGGCACCAACGGCAAGACCACCACCGTCCAGATGCTCGCCTCGATCCTGAAGGCGGCGGGCCTGCGCACCGCCGCCGTCGGCAACATCGGCGTCTCCGTGCTGGACGCGGTGCTCGGCGAGGAGACGTACGACGTCCTGGCCGTGGAGCTGTCCAGCTACCAGCTGCACTGGGCGCCGTCCCTGCGCGCCCACTCGGCCGCGGTGCTCAACCTCGCCCCCGACCACCTCGACTGGCACGGCTCCATGGAGGCGTACGCCAAGGACAAGGGCCGCATCTACGAGGGCAATCGGGTCGCCTGCGTCTACAACGTGGACGCCACCGACAAGCCGTCCACCGAGGACCTGGTCCGCGAGGCCGACGTGGAGGAGGGCTGCCGGGCGATCGGCTTCACGCTCGGCACCCCGGCGCCCTCCCAACTCGGCGTCGTGGAGGGCATCCTGGTCGACCGCGCCTTCGTCGAGAACCGGCACAAGAACGCCCAGGAGCTCGCCGAGGTCGCGGACGTCAGGCCGCCGGCCCCGCACAACATCGCCAACGCCCTCGCGGCGGCGGCCCTCGCCCGTGCCTACGGCGTGCCCGCCCGGGCCGTCCGGGACGGGCTGCGGGCCTTCACCCCGGACGCCCACCGCATCGCGCACGTCGCCGACGTGGACGGGGTCGCCTATGTCGACGACTCCAAGGCGACCAACACCCACGCCGCGGAAGCCTCGTTGGCGGCCTACGAGTCGATCGTGTGGATCGCGGGCGGGCTCGCCAAGGGCGCCGTCTTCGACGAACTGGTCGCCAAGGCCGCGAAGCGGCTGCGCGGGGCCGTGCTGATCGGCGCGGACCGCGCGCTCATCCGCGAAGCCCTGGCGCGACACGCCCCGGAAGTACCCGTCGTCGACCTCGACCGGACCGACACTGGGGCGATGCGCGCGGCGGTCCAGGAGGCACGACGGCTCGCCCGGGCCGGCGATACGGTGCTGCTGGCCCCGGCCTGTGCCTCCATGGACATGTTCGCCGACTACAACAAGCGCGGGGACGCTTTCGCGGACGCCGTTCGCGAACTCGGCTCCGTCGAGGGCTGACCCGGGTCCGCCTCGCCCGGCGGTGACGCCGGGCGTACCTGGGAGGGACGCGTGACACGGATGTGGCTGGTGCCCGAGCGGCCGGGGAGCGTGCGCCGCACGCCGCCCCCCTCCGGCAAGGCGGGGTGAGCGGCGATGCCCACCAGCCGCACCGGACGGCCCCCGACCCCGCGCGCCCCCAAGCGCCCCGCCGTCTCCCGGCCCCCCCGGGAGAACGGCGTCCTCGGCCTGTACACCCGCGCCCGCCGCGGCTGGGACCGGCCGCTGACCGCCTACTACCTGATCCTCGGCGGCAGCGCCCTGATCACCGTGCTGGGCCTGGTGATGGTCTACTCGGCCTCCCAGATCACCGCGTTGCAGATGTCGCTGCCCGGCTCGTACTTCTTCCGCAAGCAGCTGCTCGCGGCCGTCATCGGCGCCGGTCTGCTGCTCGCCGCCTCACGCATGCCGGTGAAACTCCACCGGGCGCTGGCCTACCCCATCCTCGCCGGCGCCGTCTTCCTCATGGCGCTGGTGCAGGTGCCCGGGATAGGAGTCTCGGTCAACGGCAACCAGAACTGGCTCGCCGTAGGCGGCTCCTTCCAGCTCCAGCCCAGTGAGTTCGGCAAGCTCGCGCTGGTGCTGTGGGGCGCCGATCTGCTCGCCCGCAAGCAGGACAAGCGGCTGCTGACCCAGTGGAAGCACATGCTGGTGCCGCTGGTGCCGGCCGCCTTCATGCTGCTCGGGCTGATCATGATCGGCGGCGACATGGGCACCGCGATCATCCTCACGGCCATCCTGTTCGGCCTGCTGTGGCTGGCCGGAGCGCCCACGCGGCTGTTCGCCGGCGTCCTGTCGGTCGCCGCCGTGCTCGGCCTGATCCTCATCAAGACCAGCCCCAACCGCATGGCCCGCCTGCAGTGCCTGGGCGCCACCGAACCCCAGTCCGGGCCCGTCGACTGCTGGCAGGCCGTGCACGGCATCTACGCCCTGGCCTCCGGCGGGATCTTCGGCTCGGGACTGGGGGCGAGTGTGGAGAAATGGGGTCAACTCCCCGAAGCCCACACCGACTTCATCTTCGCCGTCACCGGTGAGGAACTGGGCCTGGCGGGGACGCTGTCGGTCCTCGCCCTCTTCGCGGCTCTAGGCTATGCGGGTATCCGCGTGGCCGGACGCACGGAGGACCCCTTCGTGAGGTATGCCGCGGGAGGCGTGACCACCTGGATCACGGCCCAGGCCGTGATCAACATCGGTGCGGTGCTCGGTCTGCTGCCGATCGCCGGTGTGCCTCTCCCGCTGTTCTCCTACGGGGGATCCGCCCTGCTGCCGACCATGTTCGCCATCGGGCTGCTGATCGCCTTCGCGCGCGACGAGCCCGCTGCGCGGGCAGCGCTTGCGATGCGGCAACCTCGCTTTGGTAGAAAGCGGGGGGCCGGGGGAACCGGTTCGGGTCGGAGTCCCCGGAGATGGAACACGATGCGACGGCGCGCCACGGCGGCGCGTCCGTCCGGAGAGCGGTGAATTTCGGTGCATGTCGTACTCGCCGGCGGAGGAACCGCGGGCCACATCGAGCCCGCGCTCGCCCTCGCGGACGCCCTGCGCAGGCAGGACCCGACCGTGGGCATCACGGCCCTGGGCACGGAGCGGGGCCTGGAGACGCGTCTGGTACCCGAGCGCGGTTACGAACTCGCGCTCATCCCGGCCGTGCCGCTGCCACGCAAGCCCACGCCCGAGCTGATCACCGTCCCGGGCCGGCTGCGCGGCACGATCAAGGCGACCGAGCAGATCCTGGAGCGCACCAAGGCGGACGCCGTGGTCGGCTTCGGCGGCTACGTCGCCCTGCCCGGCTACCTCGCGGCCAAGCGCCTCGGCGTGCCGATCGTCATCCACGAGGCCAACGCCCGCCCGGGCCTGGCCAACAAGATCGGCTCGCGCTACGCCAGCCAGGTCGCCGTCTCCACCCCGGACAGCAAGCTGCGCGGCGCCCGCTACATCGGCATCCCCCTGCGGCGCTCCATCGCGACCCTGGACCGGGCCGCCGTACGCCCCGAGGCCCGGGCCGCGTTCGGGCTGGACCCCAACCTGCCCACGCTGCTGGTCTCCGGCGGCTCCCAGGGCGCGCGCCGCCTCAACGAGGTCGTGCAGACGGTCGCCCCCTGGCTCCAGCAGGCCGGCATCCAGATCCTGCACGCGGTCGGCCCGAAGAACGAACTGCCGCAGGTCCAGCAGATGCCGGGGATGCCCCCCTACATCCCGGTAAGTTACCTGGACCGGATGGACCTCGCGTACGCCGCGGCCGACATGATGCTCTGCCGCGCGGGCGCGATGACCGTCGCCGAACTCTCCGCCGTCGGGCTCCCGGCCGCCTACGTCCCGCTGCCCATCGGCAACGGCGAACAGCGGCTCAACGCCCAGCCGGTGGTGAAGGCCGGCGGCGGCCTGCTGGTCGACGACGCGGAACTGACCCCCGAGTGGGTCCAGCAGAACGTCCTGCCCGTGCTCGCCGACCCGCACCGGCTGTACCAGATGTCCCGCGCCGCCGCCGAGTTCGGCCGCCGGGACGCCGACGACCTGCTCGTCGGCATGGTGTACGAGGCGATCGCCGCCGCTCGTGCACACCGCTAGGCCCGTATGACGGAAGGCAGGGGAGCGTGGCCGGATCGACCACCGCCGAGCGCGGTGAACGCCAGCAGAAGTCGTCCGGCCCGCCTCCCGTCAGGCGTCTGAGGCGGCGCCACGTTCGTGTGATCGTCATCCTGGGCCTGACCGTGGTCTTCGTCGGCTTCCCGACCCTGTGGCTGTTCTACGGGTCCGACTGGCTGCGCGCCGAGCGGGTCGCGGTGTCGGGCACCCGGGTCCTGACGCCGGTTCAGGTCAAGGCGGCCGCCGAGGTCCCCCTCGGCGAGCCGCTGATTTCCGTCGACACGGACGCGATCGAGACCCGACTGCGCCGGAAATTGCCCCGAATTGACTCGGTTGACGTGGTCCGTTCCTGGCCCCGTGGAATCGAGCTGAAAGTGGTCGAGCGGACTCCGGTCCTGATTGTCCAAAAGGGCGGAAAGTTCGTCGAAGTGGACGATGAAGGTGTCCGTTTCGCCACGGTTTCCGAGGCGCCGAAAGGCGTGCCCGCACTGGAATTGACGCTGTCACGCTCCGGTTCGGCCGCCGCCGGACTGCGCCGCTTCGGCGAGCCCCGGCTGGTGCGCGAGGCGGTCGGCGTGGCCCGCGCCGTCCCGGCCGCGGTCGCCCGCGACACACGGACCGTCAAGGTCCGTTCCTACGACGACATCTCGCTGGAGTTGAGGGACGGCCGCACCGTCGTCTGGGGGAGCAGCGAGAAGGGTGCCGCGAAGGCCCGCACGCTGACCGCCCTGATGAAAGCCTCGCCCGACGCGCGGCACTTCGACGTGAGCGTCCCCACCGCCCCCGCGTCATCAGGGAGTTGACGCACATCCGCGCAGGCCAGCACCCTGGTTGGGCAGTGCTACGGCTGATCACATAGGGTGAAAAGAAAAACGGGAGGTTCGGCGTGTTCGTTGAACGTGCGCCACTTGTCGACTTAGTGTCCTGTTCAGAAGACTCCAAGGAACGGACACACTGGTAACCCTAAACTTCAGGGTTAGGGTTCGGGTCGGCGATACGGACCGTCCCATTCGGCATCAGTCGTCGGGTCACGGGGCGCAGGGCGTCACGGGGATTCGGCGACACGTAACTCGAGGCGAGAGGCCTTCGACGTGGCAGCACCGCAGAACTACCTCGCAGTCATCAAAGTCATCGGTGTCGGCGGCGGTGGTGTCAATGCCATCAACCGGATGATCGAGGTCGGTCTCAAGGGCGTCGAGTTCATCGCCATCAACACCGACGCGCAAGCTCTGTTGATGAGCGACGCCGACGTCAAGCTGGACGTCGGCCGTGAACTCACCCGCGGACTCGGCGCCGGAGCCAACCCGGCCGTGGGCCGCAAGGCCGCCGAGGACCACCGCGAGGAGATCGAGGAGGTCCTCAAGGGGGCCGACATGGTCTTCGTGACAGCCGGTGAAGGCGGCGGCACCGGCACCGGCGGCGCGCCCGTCGTGGCCAACATCGCCCGCTCGCTCGGTGCCCTCACCATCGGTGTGGTCACGCGCCCGTTCACCTTCGAGGGGCGGCGCCGTGCGAACCAGGCCGAGGACGGCATCGCCGAGCTCCGCGAAGAGGTCGACACCCTCATCGTCATCCCGAACGACCGGCTGCTGTCCATCTCGGACCGCCAGGTCTCGGTGCTCGACGCCTTCAAGTCGGCCGACCAGGTCCTGTTGTCCGGTGTGCAGGGCATCACCGACCTCATCACCACCCCCGGCCTCATCAACCTCGACTTCGCCGACGTCAAGTCGGTCATGTCCGAGGCGGGTTCGGCCCTGATGGGCATCGGCTCCGCCCGCGGCGACGACCGGGCCGTGGCCGCCGCCGAGATGGCGATCTCCTCGCCGCTGCTGGAGGCGTCCATCGACGGCGCCCGCGGCGTGCTGCTCTCCATCTCCGGCGGCTCCGACCTCGGCCTGTTCGAGATCAACGAGGCCGCCCAGCTGGTCAGTGAGGCCGCGCATCCCGAGGCCAACATCATCTTCGGCGCCGTCATCGACGACGCCCTCGGCGACGAGGTCCGGGTCACCGTGATCGCGGCCGGCTTCGACGGGGGCCAGCCCCCGGCCCGCCGGGAGAACGTGATCGGCTCGGCCTCGGCCAAGCGCGAGGAGCCCGCCCCGGTCCGGCAGGCCGAGAGCCGTCCGACCTTCGGCTCGCTCGGCAGCGTGACGCCGAAGGAGGACCCGGAGCCCGCTCCGAAGCCGGTCGAGGAGATCCCGGTCGCCCCGCCGGTCCCGCCGGCGCCGCGCACCTACTCGGACAGCGCGGCCGAGGAACTGGACGTACCGGACTTCCTCAAGTGATCCTTCTGACGTGATAGGACAGCGCGAGAGCGTGAGCGGCGCGCACTTCGCCTTCACCGACCGGTGGGGCGGGGTGAGCGCCGCTCCGTATGAGGAGCTCAACCTGGGCGGAGCGGTCGGGGACGACCCCGACGCCGTACGCACCAACCGGGAACGGGCCGCCACGTCCCTGGGCCTCGATCCGGACCGGGTGGTCTGGATGAACCAGGTGCACGGGGCGGACGTGGTGGTCGTCGACGCACCGTGGGGAACCGCACGGGAGATCCCGTCGGTCGACGCGATCGTCACGGCGCGGCGGGGGCTCGCCCTCGCGGTGCTCACCGCCGACTGCGTGCCGGTGCTGCTGGCCGACCCCGTCGCCGGGATCGCCGCCGCGGCCCACGCGGGCCGGCCCGGCATGATCGCCGGCGTCGTCCCGGCCGCGCTACGCGCGATGACGGACCTGGGCGCCGACCCCTCCCGGATCGTCGCCCGCACCGGACCCACCGTCTGCGGCCGGTGTTACGAAGTGCCCGAGGAGATGCGCGCCGAGGTGTCCGCCGCCGAGCCGGCGGCGTACGCCGAGACGAGCTGGGGCACGCCGGCGGTCGACGTGAGCGCCGGGGTGCACGCCCAACTGGAACGGCTCGGGGTGCGCGACCGGGTGCGTTCGCCGGTGTGCACGCGGGAGTCGCGCGATCACTTCTCGTACCGGCGCGACCGCACCACCGGGCGGCTCGCGGGCTATGTGTGGCTGGACTGACAGGACATGACGGACCGTAAGGACGAACTCGCCGCGAACCTGGCGAAAGTGGAACGGCGCATCGCCGACGCGTGCGCGGCCGCGGGGCGCGTGCGCGAGGACGTGACCCTGATCGTGGTCACCAAGACCTATCCCGCGAGCGACGTGCGGATCCTCGCGGAGCTCGGCGTGCGCCATGTCGCCGAGAACCGCGACCAGGACGCGGCGCCCAAGGCCGCCGCGTGCTCGGATCTGCCCCTGACATGGCACTTCGTGGGTCAACTCCAGACCAACAAGGTGCGATCCGTGGTCAATTACGCGGATTTCGTGCAGTCCGTCGACCGTCCCAAGCTGGTCACCGCGCTGTCGAAGGAGGCCGAGCGGACCGGGCGCGAGCTGGGGTGCCTGCTGCAGGTCGCGCTCGACGCCGGGGTGAGCGGGCGGGGCGAGCGCGGAGGCGTGGCGCCCGAGGGCGTCGCGGAGTTGGCCGGCCTCGTCGCCGGCGCGCCCGGGCTGCGGCTCGCCGGTCTGATGACCGTCGCACCGCTCACCGGGGAGTACGCGGGACGCGAACAGGCGGCGTTCGGGCGGTTGATGGATTTGTCGACCGACCTGCGCCGGAGTCATCCGGCTGCCACCATGGTCTCCGCAGGGATGAGCGCGGACCTCGAACAGGCCGTGGCGGCCGGAGCGACACATGTGCGCGTCGGCAGCGCGGTACTCGGAGTCCGCCCCAGGCTCCGGTAACGTCGCCAAGAAGTCGGACCACAGCAGAAAATATGGTCATTGCCGCCGAAAGGCGGATGCAAGGACCTCGTGGATCGCGGGCACTTGGCAGTCGTCAGCCGATCCACCACAGAGCGGAGGACTCAGAGCATGGCCGGCGCGATGCGCAAGATGGCGGTCTACCTCGGCCTCGTGGAGGACGATGGGTACGACGGCCGCGGATTCGACCCCGACGACGACTTCGAACCCGAACTGGACCCGGAACCCGAGCGGGACCACCGGCGGCACGAGCCGTCCCACCCGCCGCATGTCTCACATCAGCCCCAAAGGGACGAAGAGGTACGAGTCGTACAACCGTCCGCACCTCGCGAGCCGGCCCCCCGCTCCGCTTCGCTCCCCGCGGAATCCAGCCGCCCGGCGCGCATCGCGCCCGTGGCATCCATCACACAAGAACGCGCCAGCCTGGAGAAGAACGCACCGGTGATCATGCCCAAGGTCGTGTCGGAACGAGAGCCTTACCGGATCACCACGCTCCACCCGCGGACCTACAACGAGGCCCGTACCATCGGGGAACACTTCCGTGAGGGCACCCCGGTGATCATGAATCTGACTGAGATGGATGACACAGACGCGAAGCGACTTGTCGACTTTGCGGCCGGTTTGGTGTTTGGTCTTCACGGCAGCATCGAGCGGGTGACGCAGAAGGTGTTCCTGTTGTCGCCTGCTAACGTCGATGTCACGGCGGAGGACAAGGCCCGCATCGCAGAGGGCGGGTTCTTCAACCAGAGCTGAGACGCACCACCGGAAACATCAGTACACAGCACTACACAGCAGGGCACAGGGGAGAGGGAAGCAACAGGTCATGAGCGTGGTTTTGGATGTCGTCTACATCGCGCTGATGTGCTTCCTCATCGTGCTCATCTTCCGGTTGGTCATGGACTACGTCTTCCAGTTCGCCCGCTCATGGCAACCCGGCAAGGCGATGGTGGTCGTTCTGGAGGCCACCTACACTGTCACTGATCCACCGCTCAAGCTTCTGCGGCGGTTCATTCCGCCGCTGCGTCTCGGGGGCGTGGCGCTCGACCTGTCCTTCTTCGTACTGATGATCATCGTCTACATCCTGATCTCGATCGTGAGCCGGCTGTGAGCGATGTGAACCATGGTCTTGCCGAATGCCGACGACTACGTTGAGGTGAAGAGATGCCGTTGACCCCCGAGGACGTGCGGAACAAGCAGTTCACGACCGTCCGCCTCCGAGAAGGCTATGACGAGGACGAGGTCGATGCCTTCCTCGACGAGGTCGAAGCCGAACTGACCCGCCTGCTCCGCGAGAACGAGGACCTGCGCGCCAAACTGGCCGCGGCCACGCGCGCTGCTGCCCAGAACCAGCAGAACATGCGCAAGCCGCCGGAGCAGGACCAGCAGCAGCAACAGCAGCAGCAGGGCATGCGAGGTCCGGGTGGTCCCGTACCCGCCGGCATATCGGGCCCGCCGCAGCAGCAGATGGGTGGCCCCATGGGTGGTCCGCCCCAGCTGCCGAGCGGTGCCCCGCAGCTGCCCGCCGGTCCCGGCGGTCAGGGTGGTCCCCAGGGTCCTGGTGGTCCCGGTCCGATGGGCCAGGGTCCGGGTCCGATGGGTCAGCCCCCCATGCAGCAGCAGATGGGTGGTCCGATGGGCGGCCCCATGGGCGGTCCGATGGGCGGCCCCGGTCAGGGACCCGGCGGCGACAGCGCCGCCCGTGTCCTCTCGCTGGCCCAGCAGACCGCCGACCAGGCGATCGCCGAGGCCCGTTCCGAAGCCAACAAGATCGTCGGCGAGGCGCGTTCGCGTGCCGAGGGTCTGGAGCGTGACGCCCGGGCCAAGGCCGACGCCCTGGAGCGGGACGCGCAGGAGAAGCACCGCGTCGCGATGGGCTCCCTGGAGTCCGCCCGCGCCACGCTGGAGCGCAAGGTCGAGGACCTGCGCGGCTTCGAGCGCGAGTACCGCACGCGCCTGAAGTCGTACCTGGAGTCGCAGCTGCGTCAGCTGGAGACCCAGGCCGACGACTCGCTGGCCCCGCCGCGCACTCCGGCGACCGCGTCCCTCCCGCCGTCCCCGGCGCCTTCCATGGCACCGGCCGGCGCGAGCGCCCCGTCCTACGGTGGCAACCAGACGATGGGCGGCCCCCCCTCGCCGTCCGCTCCGTCCTACGGTGGCCAGCAGCAGATGTCGCCGGCGATGACCCAGCCGATGGCGCCGGTGCGTCCGCAGGGTCCGTCGCCGATGGGTCAGGCGCCCTCGCCCATGCGGGGCTTCCTGATCGACGAGGACGACAACTGACGGCCTGATGGCCGGTAGTACGGCGTAGACGTCGGCAGCGTTCAGGGCGAGGCCCCGGGTACATCCCGGGGCCTCGCCCTTTGCCCTGCCCGTTCGTGCCCGCGCACGGGTGTGCGGGCGAACGTGTCCGCGGTCGTGCGTACGCAACGCCGAAGGCCCGGTCCCGCCAAGATCTTTGGCAGGGCCGGGCCTTCGGCGGGTGAGGTCCTGGTGGTTACGCCTTGCGCAGGCGGAACGTCAGGGTCAGTCCCTCGTCGGTGAACGGCTCGCCGTAACCGCCGTCCGCCTCGCCCTGGGCGAAGTCCGTGGCGAGGACCTCGTCGGCGATCAGGCCGGCGTGGTCGGTGAGGGCCGCGACCGTCGCCGCGTCCGTCGCCGTCCAGCGCAGGGCGATGCGATCGGCCACGTCGAGGCCGCTGTTCTTGCGGGCCTCCTGGATCAGGCGGATCGCGTCACGGGCCAGGCCCGCACGGCGCAGCTCCTCCGTGATCTCCAGGTCCAGGGCGACCGTGGCGCCCGCGTCGGACGCCACCGACCAGCCCTCGCGCGGGGTCTCGGTGATGATGACCTCGTCGGGGGCCAGCGTGACGGTCTCGCCGTCGACCTCCACCGACGCCGTGCCCTCGCGCAGGGCCAGGGACAGGGCGGCCGCGTCCGCGTTCGCGACGGCCTTCGCCACGTCCTGGACGCGCTTGCCGAACCGCTTGCCCAGCGCGCGGAAGTTGGCCTTCGCGGTGGTGTCGACCAGGGAGCCGCCGACCTCGCTCAGCGTGGCCAGGGACTCGACGTTCAGCTCCTCCGTGATCTGCGCGCGCAGTTCGGAGTCCAGCGTCTCGAAGCCGGTGGCCGCGATCAGGGCGCGGGAGAGCGGCTGACGCGTCTTGACGCCCGACTCCGCGCGCGTGGCCCGGCCCAGCTCGACCAGGCGGCGCACCAGCACCATCTGCTTCGACAGCTCCGGGTCGATGGCGGTGAGGTCCGCCTCCGGCCAGGACGACAGGTGCACCGACTCGGGGGCGTCCGGGGTGACCGGGACGATCAGGTCCTGCCAGACCCGCTCGGTGATGAACGGGGTCAGCGGGGCCATGAGCTGCGTCACGGTCTTCACGACCTCGTGCAGCGTGCGCAGCGCGGCCTTGTCGCCCTGCCAGAAGCGGCGGCGGGAGCGGCGCACGTACCAGTTGGACAGGTCGTCGACGAACGCGGACAGCAGCTTGCCGGCGCGCTGGGTGTCGTAGGCGTCGAGGGCCTGGGTGACCTGGTCGGTGAGGGCGTGCAGTTCGGACAGCAGCCAGCGGTCCAGGACCGGGCGGTCGGCCGGGGCCGGGTCGGCCTCGGAGGGGGACCAGTTCGACGTACGGGCGTACAGTGCCTGGAAGGCGACCGTGTTCCAGTACGTCAGGAGCGTCTTGCGGACGACCTCCTGGATGGTGGTGTGGCCCACGCGGCGGGCCGCCCAGGGGGAGCCGCCGGCGGCCATGAACCAGCGCACCGCGTCGGCGCCGTGCTGGTCCATCAGCGGGATCGGCTGCAGGATGTTGCCCAGGTGCTTGGACATCTTGCGGCCGTCCTCGGCGAGGATGTGACCGAGGCAGACCACGTTCTCGTACGACGACTTGTCGAAGACGAGCGTGCCGACCGCCATCAGCGTGTAGAACCAGCCGCGGGTCTGGTCGATCGCCTCGCAGATGAACTGCGCCGGGTAGCGGGCCTCGAACAGCTCCTTGTTCTTGTACGGGTAGCCCCACTGCGCGAACGGCATCGAGCCCGAGTCGTACCAGGCGTCGATCACCTCGGGCACGCGCGTGGCGGTCTTGCCGCAACCGCCCTGCGGGCAGGCGAAGGTGACCTCGTCGATGAACGGGCGGTGCGGGTCCAGGCCCGACTGGTCGGTGCCGGTCAGCTCGGTCAGCTCGGTGAGGGAGCCGACGCAGGTGAGGTGGTCGTCCTCGCAGCGCCAGATGGGCAGCGGGGTGCCCCAGTAGCGGTTGCGGGACAGCGCCCAGTCGATGTTGTTGTTCAGCCAGTCGCCGTAGCGGCCGTTCTTGACCGTGTCAGGGAACCAGTTGGTGCCCTCGTTCTCCGCGAGGAGGCGGTCCTTGATCGCCGTGGTGCGGATGTACCAGGACGGCTGCGCGTAGTAGAGCAGCGCGGTGTGGCAGCGCCAGCAGTGCGGGTAGCTGTGCTCGTACGGGATGTGCTTGAAGAGCAGGCCGCGCTCGTCGAGGTCGGCGGTGAGCTTCTCGTCCGCCTTCTTGAAGAAGACGCCGCCGACGAGCGGGACGTCCTCCTCGAACGTGCCGTCCGGGCGGACCGGGTTGACCACGGGCAGGCCGTAGGAGCGGCAGACCTTGAGGTCGTCCTCACCGAAGGCGGGGGACTGGTGGACCAGGCCCGTGCCGTCCTCGGTGGTGACGTACTCGGCGTTGACGACGAAGTGGGCCGCCTCGGGGAACTCGATCAGCTCGAAGGGGCGCCGGTAGGTCCAGCGCTCCATCTCGGCGCCCGTGAAGGTCTGCCCGGTGGTCTCCCAGCCCTCGCCGAGGGCCTTGGCGACCAGCGGCTCGGCGACGACCAGCTTCTCCTCGCCGTTCGTGGCGACGACGTAGGTCACCTCGGGGTGCGCGGCGACCGCGGTGTTGGACACCAGGGTCCACGGGGTCGTCGTCCACACCAGCAGGGCGGCCTCGCCGGCGAGCGGGCCGGAGGTCAGCGGGAAGCGGACGTAGACGGACGGGTCGACGACCGTCTCGTAGCCCTGGGCCAGTTCGTGGTCGGACAGGCCCGTGCCGCAGCGGGGGCACCAGGGGGCGACGCGGTGGTCCTGGACGAGCAGGCCCTTGGTGAAGATCTCCTTCAGCGACCACCAGACGGACTCGATGTACTCGGGGTCCATCGTGCGGTACGGGTTCTTCAGGTCCGTCCAGTAGCCCATGCGGGTCGTGAGCTCTTCGAAGGCGTCCGTGTGCCGGGTCACCGACTCGCGGCACTTCGCGTTGAACTCCGCGATGCCGTACTCCTCGATGTCCTGCTTGCCGGAGAAGCCGAGCTCCTTCTCGACGGCCAGCTCCACCGGGAGGCCGTGGCAGTCCCAGCCGGCCTTGCGGGCCACGTGATAGCCGCGCATGGTGCGGAAGCGCGGGAAGACGTCCTTGAAGACGCGGGCCTCGATGTGGTGGGCGCCGGGCATGCCGTTGGCGGTGGGCGGGCCCTCGTAGAACACCCATTCGGGGCGGCCCTCGGACTGCTCCAGGCTCTTGGCGAAGATCTTCTGCTCACGCCAGAAGTCGAGCACGGCGTGCTCGAGGGCGGGCAGATCGACCTGGGCGGGTACCTGGCGATACGTCGGCGATGTCATCAGCGGGCTTCCTCCGGCGGACTTGCTGCCTTCCGTCCGGAGGGACGAGAGCTACGTCTGCCTGCGCCGCCTTCGGCGCGCTCCCGCGGTACCACCCTCCTTGGCCCTCCGGCACGGGGTGTGCGCCGGCGAGCCCCCTCATTGGGGTCGCGATGCCGGGTCTACTGGCCGCTGCCTGCGCTGCGGCGTTCTTCCGGCGGCTCCGGGGTGATCTTCACGTCGCGCTCGCCCCCGGGCTTCCACCGTCCCCGGGTCGCTCTGGGCTGCGTACGCCGCTACTCGTCCCCATCCACGCTTTTCGCTCCGCCCAGTGTACGGCGCCGGGCGGACAGCGGCCGACCGCTTTTCGGGAGGGCCGGAAAGCGAGTTCTGGGATGGCTTATGGGTTTGATGACCTTATTGGGGTGGTATGGGTGTTCGGATCCTGGGACGTCCGGCCCGGCGGATTACCGGACGGGGAGCGGGGCACAACGGATGCAGGTTCGCCACGCGGCGTGCGCGAGGCGGGCGAATCGGGCGGTGTGCCCCGTTGCCGTGGGACTCGAGTCGATTTATCGTCCCAGCACGATGCGCGAGCAAGATCACAATATGTGAAGGGGCCGCGGCCATGGTGGCGAAGAAGACCGCCGTACAGCAGCCGGCGTCCGGCGGGCCGGGCAAGGCCCCCGGCGGTGCGGCCAAGGGCGTGGGCGGGAAGAAGTCCGCGCAGGCCGGCTCGGCTGGGCGGGCGGTGAAGGGGGCGGTGGAGAAGGCGGCCGGGGGGACGAAGGCCGCGGTCGAGAAGACCAAGGCGGCCGTCAGGAGCGTCAAGAACGTCACGAAGGAGGCGGCCGAGGGGGCGGCGGGCCGGGAGACCGGGGGCGGGGGAGCGGCCGAGGGGACGACGCCGGCGGATCGGACGGGGGCCGGGCAGGCAGCGTCGCGCGGGCAGGCGGCTTCGCGCGGGCAGGCAGCGGCCGCTTCGGCTTCGGATGCCGCGGCTTCCGCCGGCACGGCTCCGGCCGAGAAGGGGCCGGCCACGAAGCCTCCGGCCAAGAAGGCTCCGGCCAAGAAGGCTCCGGTCAGGAAAGCCGCAGCCGGGAAGGGTGCAGCGAAGAAGGCCGCGGCGAAGAAGGGCGCAGCCGAGAAGGCCGTGGCCAAGCAGGCCCCGGTCAAGAAGGCCCCCGTCAAGAAGGCCGTGGCCAAGAAAGCCCCCGCGAAGAAGGCCACGGTCGAGAAGGCCGCAGCCGGGAAGGGCTCCGCCGAGGGAGCCCTCGCGCGCAAGGCCGGAAGCGAAGTGGCGGTCTCCGAAGAGGCGGCAGAAGAGGCGGCAAGGGCCGGGAAGGCGCCGGTGAAGAAGGCCGCCCCGAAGAAGGGCGCCGAGGCGCCCGGCAAGAAAGCAGGCGCCAAGAAGGCCGTGGCGGGGAAGGCTCCGGCCAGGAAGGGCGTCGGCGGCAAGGAGAGCGACGGTGGGGGCGGGGTCGTGAGGAAGGGAGCCGAGGGCGTGGCCGGGCAGGGCGCCGCAGGCGGGAGCACCACCACGAAGAGCGCGGCCGGCACGGGCACCGCCCGGGCCGCAGCGGTCACACAGGACACGGCCGGGAGCAGCACGGCCAAGAAGGCGGGCGCGGCCGGGACCGCGCCGCAGACGGGAGCGACGACGGTGGGTGCGAAGAAGACTCCTGGCACGGCCACGGCGGCGAAGACCGCCGTTCCGAAGGCACGGGCGGGCGTGGTGGAGCCCGGTGAGCTCGCGGTACGCCCGGGGGAGGACCCCTGGACGGCCGAAGAGGTCGAGGAGGCCAGGTCCGAGCTGATGTCCGAGGAGGCGCGGCTGCGGGAGGAGATCAGCTCGTCGGAGCGGTCCCTCGCCGGCCTGATGCGGGACTCCGGGGACGGCGCGGGGCACGACGAGGCGGACACCGGCAGCAAGAACATCACGCGTGAGCACGAGCTGGCGCTGGCCGCCAACGCGCGCGAGATGCTCGACCAGACCGAACGCGCCCTGGACCGCCTCGACTCCGGCACCTACGGCCTGTGCGAGAACTGCGGCAACCCCATCGGCAAGGCCAGGATGCAGGCCTTCCCGAGGGCCACCCTCTGCGTGGAGTGCAAGCAGAAGCAGGAGCGCCGGTACTGACCCTCGCCGAATGCCTCCTGAGCACGTGCGTCGCGCGAGCCGTGACGTACCCTCGTGCTCAGTCAGGCACCTAGGTTGAGGGACTCACGTGGCAGAGGCGGAGCGCATCATCGGTACGCCGGACACACCGGACGCGGCCGGGGACGGACGGGAGCGGCCCAGTTCCGAGGACACCGGCGCCCGGACCGGGGAGTCCGGCACCGCCCCGACGGGCGCGGCGGCCGCCGGGGCGTCCGGTTCCGATGAGCCGGAGGCCGCGGCCGGGCCGGCCCCGCGGGGCAGGCGCCGGATCGCGGTGCTCTTCGCGGTGGCCCTGTTCGCCTATGCCCTCGACCTGATCAGCAAGCTGATCGTGGTGGCCAAGTTGGAGCACCACCCGCCGATCGAGATCATCGGGGACTGGCTGAAGTTCGAGGCCATCCGCAACGCGGGCGCGGCCTTCGGCTTCGGCGAGGCCTTCACCGTGATCTTCACCGTGATCGCGGCGGCGGTGATCGTGGTGATCGCCCGTCTGGCCCGCAAGCTCTACAGCCTGCCCTGGGCGATCGCGCTCGGGCTGCTGCTCGGCGGTGCGCTGGGCAACCTCACCGACCGGATCTTCCGCGCGCCGGGCGTCTTCGAGGGCGCGGTGGTGGACTTCATCGCGCCCAAGCACTTCGCCGTGTTCAACCTGGCCGACTCGGCGATCGTGTGCGGCGGCATCCTGATCGTGCTGCTGTCCTTCAAGGGGCTCGACCCGGACGGCACCGTCCACAAGGACTGAGCGGGCGCCGGACGGGTTGTCCACAGGCGCGTACGGGGGTGCCGGGCCCGTCCGGCATACTCGACGGGTGAGCACGCTTCCCGAGATCCGTACCCTGCCCGTGCCCGACGGCCTGGAGGGCGAGCGCGTCGACGCCGCCATCTCCCGCATGTTCGGCTTCTCCCGTACCAAGGCGGCCGAGCTGGCCGCGGCGGGGAAGGTCACGGTCGACGGGTCGGTGGTCGGCAAGTCGGAGCGGGTGCACGGCGGGGCCTGGCTGGAGGTCGAGATGCCGCAGGCGCCCGCGCCGGTGCAGGTGGTGGCCGAGCCGGTCGAGGGCATGGAGATCGTCCACGACGACGACGACGTGGTCGTCATCGTCAAGCCCGTCGGCGTGGCCGCGCACCCGTCGCCGGGGTGGACCGGCCCGACCGTCATCGGAGGCCTCGCCGCCGCCGGGTACCGGATCTCCACGTCCGGCGCCGCCGAGCGCCAGGGCATCGTCCACCGCCTGGACGTGGGCACGTCGGGGCTGATGGTCGTGGCCAAGTCGGAGTACGCGTACACGTCGCTGAAGCGCCAGTTCAAGGAGCGCACGGTCGACAAGCGGTACCACACGCTCGTCCAGGGCCACCCGGACCCCACCAGCGGCACCATCGACGCCCCCATCGGCCGGCACCCGCAGCACGACTACAAGTGGGCCGTCACCGCCGAGGGCAAGCCGTCGGTGACGCACTACGACCTCATCGAGGCGTTCCGCGCCGCGTCCCTGCTCGACGTGAAGCTGGAGACCGGCCGCACCCACCAGATCCGTGTCCACATGGCCGCCCACCGGCACCCCTGCGTCGGCGACCTGACGTACGGCGCCGACCCGACGCTCGCCAAGCGGCTGCGGCTGACCCGCCAGTGGCTGCACGCGGTGCGGCTCGGCTTCGAGCACCCCGGGGACGGGCAGTGGGTGGAGTTCTCCTGCGACTACCCGGAGGACCTGAGCAACGCCCTGGACCAGGTGCGGGAGGAGACGTACGCGTGAGCGAGCCAGGCTACGCGGTGCGGGTCGCCGAGGACCCGGCCGACCGTGAGGCGTGCTTCGCGGTGCGCAAGGAGGTCTTCGTCGGCGAGCAGGGCGTGCCGGAGGACCTGGAGTACGACGCCCACGACGCCGGGGCCGTCCATGTGCTGGCGATCCGGGCGGACGGCGTGCCGCTCGGGACCGGGCGGCTGCTGGTCGGGGAGGCGGCCGTGGCGCAGACCGGGGCCGATCCGTCGGTGGGCTCCCTCGGGCGCCTCGCCGTGGCCGCTCACGCGCGCGGGACGGGTGTCGGTGCCGCCCTGGTGCGGGCCATCGAGGACGCGGCACGCGCGCGCGGGCTCGCGGCCGTCGACCTGCACGCCCAGACGCACGCGCTCGGCTTCTACGAGCGGCTGGGCTATGCGGCCTACGGGCCGGAATATCTGGAGGCCGGAATTCCCCATCAGGGGATGCGGCGCTCGCTCTAGCCCGCCGCAGCGGGTGCCGAAACGGTTTGTCACGGGTGTTGCGTGGCACGCTTGAGATCAGTCGTGTGACCGTCTGACCTCCCGGAGCGCTGACCGTGGATCAGTTGGCCCTGTTGTTCGTGCTGCTGCTCGGGGCCGTGATCAGCGTCCCGGTCGGGGATCGGCTCGGCGTGCCCGCGCCGGTGCTGATGACCCTGCTCGGCATCGTCCTCGCGCTGCTCGAGTTCGTCCCGAACGTCGAGATCCCGCCGGACCTGATCCTGCCCCTGCTGCTGCCGCCCCTGCTGTACGCCGCCGTGCGGCGCACCTCGTGGCGGCAGTTCGCGGCCAACAAGAGACCCATCTTCCTGCTGGCCGTGGCGCTGGTGTTCGTCACCATGGCCTGTGTGGCCGCCGCGGCCGACGCGATCGTGCCGGGCCTGCCGCTGGCCGCGGCGTTCGCGCTCGGTGCGCTGGTGGCGCCGCCGGACCCCGTCGCGGCGACCGCCGTCGCCGGGCAGCTGGGACTGCCGCGCCGGCTGGTGTCCATCCTGGAGGGCGAGGGGCTCTTCAACGACGTGACGGCCATCGTCCTCTACCACGTGGCGATCGCCGCCGCCGTGAGCGGGACGTTCTCGCCGTGGCAGGCCGGGCTCGACCTGGTGCTGTCGGCGGTGGTGGCGGTGGCCGTCGGCCTCGCGCTCGGCTGGGGCACCAACAAGCTGATGGAGCTGCTCGACGACGCCACCCTGCAGATCTCGCTGACCCTGCTGGTGCCGTACGCCGCCTACGTGATGGCCGAGGAACTGCACGGCTCCGGGGTGCTCGCCGTGCTCACCACCGCGCTGTTCCTGGCGGAGTACGGCTCCGACGCCGACGACGTGATGACGCGGCTGGCCGGGCACACGTTCTGGAACATCGTGGACACGCTCGTCACCGGCGTCGCCTTCGGGCTGGTCGGGCTGGAGCTGCACAACGCCATCCACACCGCGGCCGGCCGGTGGGGACAGCTGCTCGGGTGGGCGGCGCTGGTGGTGTGCGTGGTCGTCTTCGTCCGGCTGCTGTGGCTGCTGCCGGCGACCTGGCTGACCAAACGGCTGCACGCGCGACGGGACTACGACGAGGACATCCCCGTGAGCTGGCGCGAGACCGTGGTGATGTGGTGGTCGGGGATGCGGGGGGTGGCGTCGGTCGCGCTGGTGCTGGCCATTCCGCTGGAGACGGACACCGGGGCGCCGTTCCCCAACCGGGACGAGATCATCTTCATCGCCTTCGGGGTGATCATGGTGACGCTGATCGTGCAGGGGCTGACGCTGCCCTGGCTGGTGCGGCGGCTCGGGGTCAAGGCCGACACGGACGTGGAGAAGGACTTCGCGAAGACCCTGGCGATCCGGGCGGCGAAGGCGGCCAAGCGGCGGCTGCGGGAGATCGAGGATTCCGAGGAGCTGCCGGAGGAGCTGTCCGAGCAGATGCTGCGGCGCGCGTTCGACATCGGGGTGCGGATCAGCCCCGAGGTGGCGGAGGACGAGCGGCGTGAGGCGCACCGGGAGCGGGCACGGCAGCTGAAGCGGATGCGGCGGATCCAGCAGGAGATGCTGAGCGCCGCGCGGCACGAGGTGCTGGCGGCGCGGAGTGAACCGGGAGCCGATCCGGAGGTGGTGGACCGGGTGCTGCGCCATCTCGACGTGCGCAGCCTGCGCTGAGCCACGCCCTCGCCCGCCCCTGCGGCCTGCCCCCGTGCACCCATGAACCCGGCTGGGCGAAACCCGGCCCGGGCGGAAACCGGCCCGGGCGGAACCCGGGCAGCGGTGAGGACGGCCGCCCGCTGTCGCGGGGCAGCCGTCCTCGGCGGTGTGCGGTGCGGGGCGGCCGGGCTCAGCGCTCCGAGCGGGGCGAGCCGTGGTAGCGGCGCTGGCCCGGGACGCCGTCGTAAGACGGCCGGTCCCCGTCGCGGGACGGGCGGGCGCCGTTGCGGGCGGGGGACCCGCCGTCCCGGGACGGCGGCAGGATCGCGTCGGCCGTGTTGACCCGGGGCAGGGCGTAGGGGTGCTCGTCGGCCAGCCAGCGGATCATCCGCTCGCGGACCGCGACCCGCACCGTCCAGATGTCGTCGGCGTCCTTGGCGGTCACCAGGGCCCGCACCTGCATGGTGTTCGGCGTGGTGTCCGTGACCGACAGGTCGTAGGCGCGGCCGTCCCAGGCCGGGCACTCGCGCAGGATGTCGCGGAGCTTGTCGCGCATCGCCTCCACGGGGGCCGTGTGGTCCAGGTGCCAGAAGACGATGCCCGTCATCTGCGGCGTGCCCCGCGACCAGTTCTCGAACGGCTTGGACGTGAAGTACGACACCGGCATGGTGATCCGGCGCTCGTCCCAGGTGCGCACGGCGAGGAACGTCAGCGTGATCTCCTCGACCGTGCCCCACTCGCCGTCCACGACCACGGTGTCCCCAATGCGCACCATGTCGCCGAAGGCGATCTGGAACCCGGCGAACATGTTGCTCAGCGTGGACTGGGCGGCGACACCGGCGACGATGCCGAGGATTCCGGCCGAGGCCAGCAGCGACGCGCCGGCCGCCTTGAACGCCGGGAAGGTCAGCAGCATGCTCGCCGCGGCCACCACGCCGACGATCGCGGACACCACCCGCATGATCAGCGTCACCTGGGTGCGCACCCGGCGGACCCGGGCCGGATCGCGGTGTGCCCGGCCGTGGGCGTACCGGCTGTACGACGTCTCGACGATCGCCGCCGCGATACGGATCACCAGCCAGGCGGTCGATCCGATCAGCACCAGGGTCAGCACCCGGCCGGCGGTCTCCTCGTTGCTCCGCAGCAGGTCCGCCTCGCGGTACGACCCTCTCAGCAGGGCGGCGCACAGCACCAGCTGGTAGGGGATACGGGCACGGCGGAGCAGACCCCACAGCGGGGTGTCGTGGTGCCGTTCGTCGGCCTTGCGCAGCAGGAGGTCGGTGGCCCAGCCGATCACCAGCGTGAGCACGACCGAGCCACCGACCACGATCAGCGGTCGTAGCAGGTTCTCCATGCCCCCGAACCTAACCGGCTCGCCGGGGGCATGAACATGTGACTTCGGCGGCGTCCTGGGTACTGCCGCGATCCCGGCCCGTCACACCCGGCTGGCACCATGGCCTCATGAACATCATGCTCTTTCACTCGACCTTCGGTCTGCGGCCCGCGGTGCGGCAGGCCGCTGACCGGCTGCGCTCGGCCGGTCACGAGGTGTGGACGCCCGACCTCTTCGAAGGGCGCACGTTCGAGACCGTCGAGGAGGGCATGGAGCACAACGAGAAGATCGGCAAGGAGGAGCTGCTGAGGCGGGCCGTGCTGGCCGCCGCGCCCTACTCGGAGCGCGGGCTCGTGTACGCCGGCTTCTCCCTCGGCGCCTCCATCGCCCAGACCCTCGCCCTCGGCGACGACAAGGCCCGCGGCCTGCTGCTCCTGCACGGCACCTCGGACATCGCCCCGGGCGTGACGGTGGACGGGCTGCCGGTCCAGCTGCACGTCGCGGAGCCGGACCCGTTCGAGACGGACGACTGGCTGAGCGCCTGGTACCTGCAGATGGGCCGCACGGGCGCCGACGTGGAGGTGTACCGCTACGCCGGGGCCGGCCACCTCTACACCGACCCCGACCTGCCCGACTACGACGCCGAGGCGGCCGAGGCCACCTGGCGGGTGGCGCTCGGCTTCCTCGACACGCTCTAGCGGCCGGTCAGCACTTCTTCGGCGGGTGCACCAGCGACGCGAAGTGCCCGGACCAGCCCCAGCCCACCGGCTGCGAGTCATAGATCCGGAACCACATGTTCCCCGACGGGGTGGCGGTGGTGGAGCACGCGATCCGCAGGGTGGTGCGCCGCGGCTCGGTGCGGTACCGGTACGGCGGGCATCCGGTGCGACTCCGGTTACACCGGGTCGTACGCGCGTTCCAGCTTCTGCGTGCCGCTGCGCGTGCGGTACGAGCGCGCCCACACGGCCGTGGCGTCGCGCCGTGCCCGGCCGGAGACGACGTAGTAGTCCATCTGCGCCCGCTCCGCCGTGAGGTCCAGGACGCCGAAGCCGTGGCGGTCGGTGTCGACCCAGTGGACGTGCCGGTTGGCCGCGCGGATCACCGGCGCGGCGACCGCGGAGACCGTGCCCTCCGGGACCTTCACGATGTCGTCGAGGTTGTCCGAGGTGACCGAGGTGACGACGAACTCCGTGGCGGCCGACGGGGAGAGCGGGTACGTGCCCGCGTCCACCGGGACGTCGTTGGCCCACGCCATGTGGATGTCGCCGGTGAGGAAGACGGTGTTGCGGATGGCGTGCGCGCGCAGGTGCGCCAGGATCTCGCGCCGGTCGTCGGTGTAGCCGTCCCACTGGTCGGTGTTGAGGGCGAGGCCCTCCTGCGGCAGGCCCAGCAGCTTGGCCAGCGGCTTCAGCAGGTCGGCGGAGAGCGAGCCGATGGCGAACGGCGAGATCATCACGGAGTTGCCGACCAGCCGCCAGGTGGTGTCGGACGCCTGCAGGCCCGCCTTGAGCCAGTCGAGCTGGGCGCGGCCGGTGAGGGTGCGGTCCGGGTCGTCGACCTCGCCGTTGCCGACCTTGACCTGCTGGGAGCGGAAGGAGCGCAGGTCCAGCAGCGACAGGTCGGCCAGCTTGCCGAAGCGCAGCCGGCGGTAGGTGGTGCCGGCGAGGGCGGGACGCACCGGCATCCACTCGAAGTAGGCCTGCCGGGCGGCGGCCTGACGGGCCGCCCAGGCGCCCTCGGCGCCCTCCGTGTGGTTCTCCGCGCCGCCCGACCAGGCGTCGTTGGCGAACTCGTGGTCGTCCCAGATCGCCACGACCGGGGCCGCCGCGTGCAGCGCCTGCAGGTCCGGGTCCGTCTTGTAACGGGCGTGCCGCGCACGGTAGTCGGCGAGCGTGACGATCTCGTGGGCCGGGACGTGCGGGCGGACGACGGTGCCGCGGGTGCCGTACTCGCCGGTGCCGTACTCGTAGATGTAGTCGCCCAGGTGCAGCCAGGCGTCCAGGTCGCCGCGGGCCGCGAGGTGCCGGTACGGGGCGAAGTACCCGGCCTCCCAGTTGGCGCAGGAGACCACGCCGAAGCGCAGGCCGGTGACGGCCGCGTCGGGAGCGGGGGCGGTGCGGGTGCGGGCGGCGGGGGAGTCGGTGCCGCCGGCGGAGAAGCGGAACCAGTAGTCCGTGCCCGGCTCCAGGCCGCGGATGTCGGCCTTCACGGTGTGGTCGGAGGCGGCGGTGGCGGTCGTGGAGCCCTGGGCGACGACGTTCGTGAACGCCTTGTCCCGGGCGACCGTCCAGGCGACGTCGATGTCCGGGCCGATGCCGGAGCCGGGTATCGCCTCGGGGACGGGCGTCACCCGGGTCCACAGCAGGACGCCGTCCGGCAGCGGGTCGCCGGAGGCCACGCCGTGCAGGAAGGCGGGGGCCTGGTCCACGGCGCGCGCGGGCAGGGTCGCCGCCAGCGGCCCGGCCAGGACAGCAGTCGCCGCCGCGGCCTTGACGACCGTACGGCGGCGCGGGGTGAGGGAGTTGAGGCCCTCGGACGTGTTCGATGATCTGTATCGACTGGTCACGAGCGATCAGGTTACTGGTCGGTATGCGCCGGAGCGGGCGAACTCCGGAAGTTCGCCCGCTCTTCACACGCCGGCCGGTCCACGGCCCGTCGTCACTTCTTCAGGGCCTCGCCCACCACCCGGTTGAAGTCGGCCACCGTCATCAGCGGCGTGCCCTGGCTGTCGGCGGTGAGCTGCTTGCCGTCCATCACGAAGCCCGGCGTGCCCGTGACGCCGTCCTTGTTGTCGTCGAAGGTCTTCGACATGGCCATCGCCCAGGCGTCGTAGGTGCCCTTCTCGACGGCGTCCTGGAACTTCTTGTTGCCCTTCAGCTCCGGGACGCTGTTCGCCACCTTGATCAGGTAGCTGTCCTTCTTGAACTCGTCGGTCGTCTCCTCCGGGTGGAACTTCGCGGAGTAGAGGGCGGCCTTGTAGTCGAGGAACGCCCGGTCGCTGACGTTCAGCGCGGCGCCCAGGGCGCTCAGCGCGTTCTTGGAGCCCTCGCCGTTGTCCTTGTCGTCGATGAAGGTGGCGCCGATGAACTGCATCTTGTACTTGCCGTCGTCGATGTCCTTCTTCACGGTCGGGCCGACCGTCTGCTCGAACTGGGCGCACACCGGGCAGCGCGGGTCCTCGTAGACCTTCAGGGTCTTCTTCGCCGAGTCCTTGCCGATGACGACCGTGGTGCCGTCGGTGCCGGTGGTGTTGGCCGGGGCGACGACCTCGGCGTCCTTCTGGGCCTCCCAGTAGCCGGGCTTGTTGGCCTGGACGACCGCGTAGCCGATGCCGCCGGCTATCGCGAGGACGCCGACGACGGAGCAGGCGACGACGATCTGCCGCCTGGCCTTGGCCCGCTTGGCCTCGCGCTCGCGCTCGACGCGCAGCCGCTCCCGGGCCGCCGTCTTCGCCGCCTGGCTGTTCCGCTTGCTCATGGTGATGTTCTCCGTGGGGGACGCGCACACGTCGTGTGTGCGGGATAGGTGAGGGGGACTGCTCGTGCTCGCCGTGCGCGACGGCGGGTGCCTCAGACGAGGGCGGGCGAGCACGGCGGTCCACGCCGTCCCAGGGAGTAGGCGAGAACCAGGTCGCGGGCGGTCGACGTGCGGCCGGCGGGGCGCGCGGGCAGCCGGCGGGCGGCCGGCCGCCGCCGTACCGCCACCGCGGCGACCGCCAGCAGCAACGGCCGGAACGTCGTCGCCGTCACCGCCCGCAGCAGCTGGGCCAGGGCCCGCTCGCCGCGGCGCAGCCACACGGCCGCGGTGAGGCCGACGCCGAGGTGCGCGCCGAGCAGCAGCCAGGCCGTGGCCGGGTCGGCGTGGGCGACCACCGCTGCCAGCCGCTCCGTACCGGTGGCACCGGCCATCCGGGCCAGCGGCGTACCGACCTCGCCGCCGCCGCACAGCACGTCCAGGCCGACCGAGCGCAGCGGGCCCGCGACCGGGCCGCCCGCGCGGCCGTAACAGGCGTGCTGCCCCGTGGTGAACACCGTGTCGGCGGCCAGCTCCAGCGGGATCAGCAGGGCCGCGATCCGCCCGAAGGAGCGCTCGCGGCCCGCCAGGGCGTAGGCGAGGAGGAACACGGCGGCGGCGACCGCCGCCACCGTGCCCACCGGCAGCGGGGCCCGGGACAGCAGCACGTGCGACGCGGTGCTGAGCGTCACGACCACGGCCGTGAACAGCGCCGCGCGCACGGCTCTGAGCGGGGTCCCGGATATGTCCATAGCGAGAGAAGAGTCTGTCACGGGGACCTGTAAGGGACCCCTAAAGGATGCCTGTGTGAGCTTCTTCCGTCACAGACCCGGGATCCGGCCGTTGCGGAAGAGGTCCACGAAGGTCTGGTGGTCGGCACGCGCGCGTGCGCCGTAGTTGTGCGCGAAGTCGACCAGCAGGGGCGCGAAGCCCTCCTCGTCGGCCGCGATCGCCGCGTCGATGGCCCGCTCGGTGGAGAACGGCACCAGGGACTCGCCGGACTGGTCGTCCGCCGCCGCGTGCATGGTGGCCGTCGCCCGGCCGAGGTCCGCCACCACCTGGGCGATCTCCTCCGGGTCGTCGATGTCGCCCCAGTCGAGGTCCACCGCGTACGGCGAGACCTCGGCGACCAGCTGGCCCGCGCCGTCCAGCTCGGTCCAGCCCAGCCACGGGTCGGCGTGCGCCTGGAGGGCGCGCTGGGAGATGACCGTGCGGTGCCCCTCGTGCTGGAAGTAGTCGCGGATCGCCCGGTCCGTGATGTGCCGGGAGACGGCCGGGGTCTGGGCCTGCTTGATGTAGATCACGACATCGTTCTCCAGGGCGTCGCTGTGACCCTCCAGGAGGATGTTGTACGACGGCAGCCCCGCCGAGCCGATCCCGATGCCGCGGCGGCCGACGACGTCCTTCACGCGGTAGGAGTCGGGGCGGGCCAGGGAGCTGTCCGGGAGCGTCTCCAGATAGCCGTCGAAGGCGGCGAGGACCTTGTAGCGCGTGGCCGCGTCCAGCTCGACCGAGCCGCCGCCCGGCGCGAAGCGGCGCTCGAAGTCGCGGATCTCCGTCATCGACTCCAGCAGCCCGAAGCGGGTCAGCGAGCGGGCGTCGCGCAGCACGTCCAGCAGCGGGCCCTGCGCGGTGTCCAGCGTGAACGGCGGCACCTCGTCGCTCTTCGCGCCCGTGGCCAGGGCGTGGATCCGCTCCCGGTACGCGCCCGCGTACACCCGCACCAGCTCGGTGATCTGCTCGTCGCTGAGCGCCTTGGCGTAGCCGATCAGCGCGATGGACGCGGCGAAACGCGCCAGGTCCCAGGTGAAGGGGCCCACGTAGGCCTCGTCGAAGTCGTTGACGTTGAAGATCAGGCGGCCGTTGGCGTCCATGTACGTGCCGAAGTTCTCCGCGTGCAGGTCGCCGTGGATCCACACGCGCGACGTGCGCTCGTCCAGGTACGGGCCGTCCAGCAGCCCCTCCCGGTCGAGGTCGTGGTAGAAGAGGCTCGCCGTGCCCCGGTAGAAGGCGAAGGCCGAGGCCGCCATCTTCCGGAACTTCACGCGGAACGCGGCCGGGTCGGCGGCCAGGAGCTCGCCGAAGGCGGTGTCGATGACGGCGAGGATCTCCTCACCGCGGTGCTCGCCGTCGAGCTGCGGGAACGACATCGCTGGGTGCCTCCTGGTGCATGCGTCTCGGGCGGCAGGTCCGCCCTGTGCCTAACGTGCGGGGGCACGCGCGAGTGCCCACGGCCCCCGCACGAAGGTACGCGGGTCAGGCCCCCGTGTGTCACTGCCGAGGCATAGACTTCGACGCTGTCCCCCAGACTGTCCGCAGCCTGTCGGACCCCATTCGACCCGTGTTCTTCCTGGAGGCCGCAGCCGTGTCAAAGCCGCCGTTCACGCACCTGCACGTCCACACCCAGTACTCGCTGCTGGACGGTGCCGCGCGGCTGAAGGACATGTTCGACGCGTGCAACGAGATGGGCATGACCCACATCGCCATGTCCGACCACGGCAACCTCCACGGGGCGTACGACTTCTACCACTCCGCGCAGAAGGCCGGGATCACCCCGATCATCGGGATCGAGGCCTATGTCGCGCCCGAGTCGCGCCGCAACAAGCGCAAGATCCAGTGGGGCCAGCCGCACCAGAAGCGGGACGACGTCTCCGGTTCCGGCGGTTACACGCACAAGACGATGTGGGCCGTGAACAAGACCGGTCTGCACAACCTCTTCCGGCTGTCCTCCGACGCCTACGCCGAGGGCTGGCTGCAGAAGTGGCCCCGGATGGACAAGGAGACCATCGCCAAGTGGTCCGAGGGCATCGTCGCCTCCACCGGCTGCCCCTCCGGCGAGGTCCAGACCCGGCTGCGCCTCGGCCACTTCGACGAGGCCCTCAAGGCCGCCGCCGACTACCAGGACATCTTCGGCAAGGACAAGTACTTCCTGGAGCTGATGGACCACGGCATCGAGATCGAGCACCGGGTCCGCGACGGCCTGCTGGAGATCGGCAGGAAGCTCGGCATCCCCCCGCTGGTCACCAACGACTCGCACTACACCTACGCGCACGAGGCGAGCGCCCACGACGCGCTGCTGTGCATCCAGACCGGCAAGAACCTCTCCGACCCGGACCGCTTCAAGTTCGACGGCACCGGCTACTACCTGAAGTCCACGGACGAGATGTACGCCATCGACTCCTCGGACGCCTGGCAGGAGGGCTGCGCCAACACCCGGCTGATCGCCGAGATGGTCGACACCACGGGCATGTTCGAAAAGCGCGACCTCATGCCCAAGTTCGACATCCCCGAGGGGTACACGGAGGTCAGCTGGTTCCGCGAGGAGACCATGCGCGGCATGCACCGCCGCTTCCCGGACGGCATCCCGGACGACCGCATGAAGCAGGTCGAGTACGAGATGGACACCATCATCTCGATGGGCTTCCCGGGCTACTTCCTCGTGGTCGCCGACTTCATCATGTGGGCCAAGAAGCAGGGCATCGCGGTCGGCCCCGGCCGTGGCTCGGCGGCCGGCTCGATCGTCGCCTACGCCCTGGGCATCACCGACCTCGACCCCATCCCGCACGGCCTGATCTTCGAGCGGTTCCTCAACCCCGAGCGCATCTCCATGCCCGATGTCGACATCGACTTCGACGAGCGCCGGCGCGTCGAGGTGATCCGGTACGTCACGGAGAAGTACGGCGCCGACAAGGTCGCCATGATCGGCACGTACGGCACCATCAAGGCCAAGAACGCGATCAAGGACTCCGCGCGCGTGCTGGGCTACCCGTACGCGATGGGCGACCGCATCACCAAGGCCATGCCGGCCGACGTCCTCGGCAAGGGCATCAACCTGGACGGCATCACCGACCCGAACCACCCCCGCTACTCGGAGGCGGGCGAGGTCCGGGCGATGTACGAGAACGAGCCGGACGTGAAGAAGGTCATCGACACCGCCAAGGGCGTCGAGGGCCTGGTGCGGCAGATGGGCGTGCACGCCGCCGGCGTGATCATGTCCAGCGAGACCATCACCGACCACGTGCCCGTCTGGGTCCGGCACACCGACGGCGTGACCATCACGCAGTGGGACTACCCGAGCTGTGAGTCGCTCGGCCTGCTGAAGATGGACTTCCTGGGCCTGCGCAACCTGACGATCATGGACGACGCCGTCAAGATGGTGAAGTCCAACAAGGGGATCGACATCGATCTCCTGAGCCTCCCGCTCGACGACCCGACGACCTTCGAACTGCTCCAGCGCGGGGACACCCTCGGCGTCTTCCAGTTCGACGGCGGGCCCATGCGGTCCCTGCTCCGGCTGATGAAGCCGGACAACTTCGAAGACATCTCCGCCGTGTCGGCCCTGTACCGCCCGGGCCCCATGGGCATGAACTCCCACACGAACTACGCGCTGCGCAAGAACGGCCAGCAGGAGATCACGCCCATCCACCCCGAGCTGGAGGAGCCGCTCCGGGAGGTCCTCGACGTCACCTACGGCCTGATCGTCTACCAGGAGCAGGTGCAGAAGGCCGCCCAGATCATCGCCGGCTACTCGCTGGGCGAGGCCGACATCCTGCGCCGCGTGATGGGCAAGAAGAAGCCCGAGGAACTGGCGAAGAACTTCGTCCTGTTCCAGGAGGGCGCCCGCAAGAAGGGGTACAGCGACGAGGCCATCCAGGCGCTGTGGGACGTGCTGGTCCCCTTCGCCGGCTACGCGTTCAACAAGGCGCACTCCGCCGCGTACGGACTCGTCTCCTACTGGACGGCCTACCTCAAGGCCAACCACCCCGCCGAGTACATGGCCGCCCTGCTGACGTCCGTGAAGGACGACAAGGACAAGTCGGCCGTCTACCTCAATGAGTGCCGCCGCATGGGCATCCGCGTGCTCCCGCCGAACGTCAACGAGTCGATGTCCAACTTCGCGGCCCAGGGCGACGACGTGATCCTCTTCGGCCTGTCCGCCGTCCGCAACGTCGGCACGAACGTGGTCGAGTCGATCATCCGGTGCCGCAAGGCCAAGGGGAAGTACACGTCCTTCCCGGACTACCTGGACAAAGTGGAGGCGGTGGTCTGCAACAAGCGCACCACCGAATCGCTCATCAAGGCCGGCGCCTTCGACTCGCTGGGCCACACCCGCAAGGGTCTCACCGCCCAGTACGAACCGATGATCGACAACGTGGTCGCGGTCAAGCGCAAGGAGGCCGAGGGGCAGTTCGACCTCTTCGGCGGCATGGGCGAGGCCGAGACCAGCGAGCCGGGCTTCGGGCTCGACGTGGAGTTCTCCACCGACGAGTGGGACAAGACCTATCTCCTCGCCCAGGAGCGGGAGATGCTCGGTCTGTACGTCTCCGACCACCCGCTGTTCGGCCTGGAGCACATCCTGTCCGACAAGGCCGACGCGGGCATCTCCCAGCTGACCGGCGGTGAGCACGCGGACGGCGCGGTCGTCACCATCGGCGGCATCATCTCCGGCCTGCAGCGCAAGATGACCAAGCAGGGCAACGCCTGGGCGATCGCCACCGTCGAGGACCTCGCCGGCTCCATCGAGTGCATGTTCTTCCCCGCGACCTACCAGCTCGTCTCGACCCAACTCGTCGAGGACGCCGTGGTGTTCGTCAAGGGCCGCCTGGACAAGCGCGAGGACGTGCCGCGGCTCGTCGCGATGGAGCTGATGGTCCCGGACCTGTCCAACGCCGGCACCAACGCGCCCGTGGTCCTCACGATCCCGGCCACCCGGGTCACCCCGCCGCTGGTCAGCCGCCTCGGCGAGGTGCTCAGCCACCACAAGGGCGACAGCGAGGTCCGGATCAAGCTCCAGGGGCCGACCAAGACGACCGTGCTGCGTCTGGACCGGCACCGGGTCAAGCCCGACCCGGCACTCTTCGGCGACCTGAAGGTGCTGCTCGGCCCGTCCTGCCTGGCGGGCTGACCGCGGCCGTGCCGCTCGGCCCGTCCTGTCCGGCTCGCTGACCGGGGCCGCGGGCGGCTGGTGACGCGCGTGACGCGCGTGAGGGGCGTACCCGGTACCTGGTACGCCCCTCACGTATGCGCGTGGATCGCGAAAACCCGCGCCGCGAACGTCAGTTGTGGCCGAAGCTGCGCTTCCGCTTGCGGGAGGCCACGTCGCCGGGGGTCAGCTCGACCTCGGTCTGGGGCTCCGCCTGGGCCGCGGGGCTGCGGTCCGCCCGCTGCCCGCGCTCGGTCGGACGCTGCTGCTTACGGTCACGGTTCTTGTTCTTGGCCATGGTGATGCCTCCTGTGGGGGATCTAGGGGCCAGGGCCGGGACCAGATTCACACAGGCCGACAACGATCGCATGTCGGACAATTACCCTGCGTGACAGGGGGAGTCGGAGCGGGGGGCGGCGAAACGCCACGCCGAAGATCGAGTTCCGGCCGTTAACCTCCGCGCCGTCGGGCAGACTCGAAGGAAGCCCGAAACAAACCTCCCGGGAAGAGGGTGAGTCGCGTGGACCGCTGCATCGTCCTGGTGGACGCCGGGTATCTGCTGGGAGCCGCGGCGAGCCTCCTCGCCGGGGAGCCCTCGCGGTCCCGCATCACGGTCGACCACACAGCCCTCATCCAGGGGCTGCGCGAGCGTGCCGAATCCGACACACAGCAGCCGCTGCTGCGCATCTACTGGTTCGACGGCGCCCCCGACCGCGTCCCGCAGCCCGAGCACCGCAGGCTGCGCGTGATGCCCCGGGTCACCGTCCGGCTCGGCGCCCTGACCCGCAGCGACGGCCGCTGGGCGCAGAAGGGCGTGGACGCCGCCATGCACGCCGAGCTGACCGAACTGGCCCGCAACCGCGCCTGCTCCGACGTCGTCCTGGTCACCGGCGACGGCGACCTGCTGCCGGGCATGATGGCCGCCAAGGAGCACGGGGTCGCCGTCCACCTGTGGGCCGTGCAGGCCGCCGACGGCGACTACAACCAGTCCGAGGACCTGGTCGCCGAGGCCGACGAGCGGCGTGTCCTGGACCGCGCGTGGATCACCAAGGCCGTCCGCGCCAAGGAGTACTCGGGGGTGTGCGCCCCGCAGCCCGCGCCCCGGCCGGAGATCGCCGCGATCCTCTCCGCGCCGCTGCCCGACTCCGCCCTCGCCGCCCCCGCCGAGCGGCCCGCCCCGCAGCCCCCGCACCCGGTGCCCGGCCCCGGCCAGAACGGCAGCGAGGAGCGCGTGCCCGCCGCCAAAGGGGTCCCCACACCCAAAGACCTGGCCGCCCTGCGCGCCCCCGGCACCCAGCCCGCCCAGCCCCCCGCCTCCGCCACCCTCCGCTGGTCCTCCGACAAAGGTTGGGTCGACCGGCCCGCGGCCGAGCCCCCCGAGGCCGCCTCGATGCCGACGCTCGCCCAGCTGACCACCGCTGAGCAGCGCTGGGCCGACCGCGAGGAGGACATCACCACGGTCGGCGGCGACCCCTTCGAGGTGGGCCAGGTCTTCGCCCGGCGCTGGGTGGAACGTCTCGGCGACCAGAGCCACCTGCAGAAACTGTCCGGGATGTACCCACGCATCCCGCACCGGGTCGACGGTGAGCTGCTGCGCTACGCCGCCCGGTTCGGCCTGCTCGCCCACAAGGACGACCAGATCGACGAACGCGACCGTTACGCCATCCGGGCCGGCTTCTGGAAGGAGATCGGCGTGCGCACGGGGGTGGAGCACGCCCCGGTCGGCGACTGAGGCCTCGCCGGCTCTTTTCCCGTCACGGAGCGACCCGAGAGCGAACCGGGCCCGCCGACCCCGTAGTCTCGTCCCTTGTGAGTAAGCGCGCGGCACAGGCATTTCGGCACGATGGCGACATCGTGTGCGCGGTGCGCGGGCTGACCAAGACCTATCCGGCGGTCCGCGGCCGGCGCGGCGCGCCCGCGACCCCCGAGGTCCGGGCCACGGACGACGTACGGCTGGAGATCCGCCGCGGCGAGATCTTCGGCCTGCTCGGCCCGAACGGCGCCGGCAAGTCCACCCTCGTACGGCAGCTCACCGGGCTGATGCGGCCCGACAGCGGCAGCGTGGAGATCCTCGGGCACGACATCGTGCGCCACCCGGAGCGGGCCTCGCGCATCCTCGCCTACCTCGGCCAGGAGTCGACCGCCCTCGACGAACTGACCGTGTCGCTCGCCGCCGAGACGACCGGGCGGCTGCGCGGCCTGGAGGTCCGGCGGGCGCGGGCCGAGCGGGACGCCGTCCTCGACGAACTCGGCCTCACCCCGCTGGCCGGACGCCCGCTGAAGAAGCTCTCCGGCGGCCAGCGGCGGCTGGCGTGCTTCGCCGCGGCGCTGGTGGGGGAGCGGCCGCTGCTCGTGCTCGACGAGCCGACCACCGGCATGGACCCGGTGGCCCGGCGGGCCGTGTGGTCCGCGGTCGACCGGCGGCGGGCCGAGCACGGCACGACCGTGCTGCTCGTCACCCACAACGTCATCGAGGCCGAGACCGTGCTGGACCGGGTGGCCGTCCTGGACCGGGGGCGGGTGATCGCCTGCGACACGCCCGCCGGGCTCAAGGAACAGGTCGCGGGCGAGGTGCGGGTCGACCTGGTGTGGCGGGACGCCGCTCCGCTGCACGTGCCCGAGGTGGCCGCGCTGCGGGACCGGGCCGTGGAGTCGGGCCGCCGCTGGACGCTCCGGCTCGGCCCCGAGGAGGCCCGGGCGGTCGTCGCGACCGTCACCGGCGGCGCCGCCTTCGCCGCCCTGGACGACTTCACGCTGGCCACGCCGAGCCTGGAGGACGTCTACCTGGCGCTGGGCGGTGCCGCGCAGCAGGGGCTGGTGAAGGCATGAGGAACGTGAGGAACACCGAGGCCTTGAGTGCGTGGGCCGCCGCGTACGTACCGAACAGGGCGACTGCCGCAGTGGACCCGACGAAGGGGAGCAGCGCGACGTGAGTGTCGTACCCGCCGATGTCCTGCCGGGCAGTGCCCTGGCCGTCCAGGAGCCCGCCGCGGGCGCGGCCGAGCTCGGGCCCCGGGCGCGGCTGTGGCCGTCGCTGGCGGCCGTGTACCGGGCGCAGCTGTCCCGGGCGCGGGTCGCGCGGATCCCGCTGCTGTTCGTGGCGACCTTCCAGTCGGTCGGGATCATGATCCTGATGCGCGGGGTCGTGGACGACGGGGCCGAGGCGCAGGCGGTGGTCGCCGGTTCGTCGGTCCTCGTGGTCGCCTTCGTCGCGCTGAACCTGCTCGCGCAGTACTTCGGGCAGCTGCGCGCCAGCGGCGGGCTCGACCACTACGCGACCCTGCCGGTGCCGCCCGCGGCCGTGGTGCTCGGCGCGGCGGGCGCGTACGCGTCCTTCACCGTGCCCGGGACGGTCGTGACGGCGGTCTTCGGCTGTGTGCTGTTCGGGCTGCCGCTGGCCCATCTGTGGATCCTCATGGCCGTCATCCCGCTGGCGGGCGCCGCGCTCGCCGGGCTCGGGGCGGCGCTGGGGCTGCTCGCGCCGCGGCCGGAGCTGGCCACGCTGCTCGGGCAGCTGGGCATGTCGGCGGCGCTGCTGCTGGGCGTGCTGCCGGCCGACCGGATGCCGGAGGCCGTGCGCTTCGCGCGGGACCTGCTGCCGTCGACGTACGGGGTGGAGGCGTTCGCGCGCACGTTCGGGGCGGACCCGGACTGGGCGTTCGTGCTCGGTGATCTCGCCGTCTGCGGTGGTGTGGGCGTCGTCTCGCTGGCCGTGGCGACCTGGGCGTACCGGCGGGCGGCCGTCCGGTGAGCGGGGAGGGGTCGTCCGGTGACGCGGCACACAGGCGGGCCTGGCACGATGGCAGGGTGACCGCACCACTGACTCCGCCACCGCCACCGCACGAACACTCCGCGCAGGGTTCGTGGCAGCCGCCGGCCGGGGCGCCCGCGGCTCCCGGCTCCGAGCACGCCGAGTACGCCAAGCACACCGGGCCCGGCTGGTACGGACAGGACGACGGCCCCGGGATGAGGACCGAACTGCGGGAGGCCGGGCTGGTCGCCCTGGCCGTGGCCCTCGGCGGGGTGCTGCTGGGCGTGCTGTGGTGGTGGCTCGCGCCGCACGTGCCGCTGATCGGGGACGTGACGGACGGGAACTGGGTCGTCTACCTCAAGGACACCGAAGGGGAGCAGGCCGTCGGCGTGGACGGGACGTTCACGCTGCTCGGGCTGGGCTTCGGGCTGGTGAGCGCGCTGGCGGTGTTCCTGCTGCGGCGGCGCGGGGGTGTGCCGCTGGTGGTGGGCCTGGCCGTCGGCGGGCTGCTCGGGTCGCTGCTGGCCTGGCGGGTCGGGGTGTGGCTCGGTCCCGCCGAGGACGTCGTCGCGCACGCGCGTGAGGTGGGGCGGGGCGTGACGTTCTCCGCGCCGCTGAAGCTCGGGGCGAAGGGGGCGCTGCTGGCGTGGCCGCTCGCCGCGCTGGTCGTGCACCTGGGGCTCACGGCGCTGTTCGGACCCCGGGACCCCGAGCCGGAGTTCGAGCACGGGACGTATCCGTCGCAGCCGGCCGTCTAGGGCCTGTCGTTTGGATCACGCCGCAGACGCGTGGTCTGGCACGCACATCTGCGGCGTTGTCGTCGGTCGCCGACGCTCCGCGTCGACTCCCTCCTCCGCCTTGCAGCTGCACGCACCAGACCACGCTCCCCGGCGCTGAACAGCACCGTCCCTTTCCTGCGACCTGATCCAAACGACAAGGCCCTAGTGGCCTGTCCGACCGTTCCCGCCGTCGCGAGGCAGGCGGGAACGGTCGGACAGGACCCGGCTCTCGGCGCCGGGCGTTGCGCGGCGGGGTGCCCGCTGCGCCCACCCGGGCGGCACGACGGCCCTAGGCGCGGGCCACCCGGGCGGCACGACAGGCCCTAGGTGTATTGACCCGCAGGGTTGTTAACGCGGCTGATCGGTGGCTGGCCGCCGAGTGCGGTGTGGCAGCGGTGGTGGTTGTAGGCGTGCAGAAAGTCTGCCAGGGCCGCGGTTCGCTCGTCGTTGCTTGTGTAGGGCTTGAGGTAGGCCCATTCGTCGAGCAGGGTGCGGTTGAAGCGTTCGACCTTGCCATTGGTCTGCGGCCGGTAGGCGCGGGTGAGCTTGCCGGCCGCGCCGAGGTCGCCGAGTGCCTGCTGCCAGGCGAAGCTCTTGCGGTAGGGCCAGGCGTTGTCGGTCAGGACCCGTTCGATGCGGTCGATGCCCGTGGTCTGGAAGAAGGCCGC
>NZ_JBITSK010000020.1:0-124173 GCF_044540565.1 Streptomyces sp. NPDC085931 | reverse complement strand
ATTCGCCGCTACATCATCTGGCGAAACCGTCACGCCGCCGATCAACGACTACGAGCCGTGGTCGACAGGGCGAACGTTGCCTGATGCGGCACTAGTTGGTGCCGATCCTGCTGAGCAGTTCGACGATCCGGGACTGCACCTCGCCGCTGGTGGACCGCTCGGCGAGGAAGAGCACCGTTTCTCCCGACGCCAGCCGCGGCAGGTCGGCCTGGTCGACGGCGGCCGTGTAGACGACGAGCGGGGTGCGGTTGAGCTGCCCGTTCGCCCGCAGCCAGTCGATGATCCCGGCGGATCCGGCCTGCCGCCGGTGCACCTGCATCAGGTCCATCACGACCAGGTTGGGCCGGAACTGCCCGGCCAGCGCCACCGCGTCCGCGTCACTGGCGGCCCGCGCGACCTGCATCCCGCGCCGCTCCAGCGTCGCCGTCAGCGCGAGCGCGATCTCCGCGTGCTCCTCGACGAGCAGGACGCGTGGCGGGTGCTGCTCGCTGTCCCGGGGCGCCAGCGCCTTCAGCAGCACCGCGGGGTCCGCGCCGTACGCCGCGTCCCGCGAGGCCTGCCCGAGCCCGGCCGTGACCAGCACCGGCACCTCGGCGGCCACGGCGGCCTGGCGCAGCGACTGCAGCGCCGTCCGCGTGATCGGGCCGGTCAGCGGGTCGACGAACAGCGCGGCGGGGAAGGCGGCGATCTGCGCGTCGACCTCCTCGCGCGAGTGCACGATCACCGGCCGGTAGCCGCGGTCGCTGAGCGCCTGCTGCGTGCTGACGTCCGGCGCCGGCCACACCAGCAGCCGCCGCGGGTTGTCCAGCGGCTCCGGCGGCAACTCGTCGTCCATCGGCTGCGGCCGCGGCGGATCGGCCACCTCGACGGCACCGCCCGGACCGTCCAGCGGCTCGGGGCCCTCGGCGGCGTTCTCGTCCGGGGCGCCTATGGCGTACGAGCGTCCGCCGCCCTGGGTCATCTGCCCCGGCCGCGGCTGGCCGGCGAGGGACGGCTGCGCCGGAACGGGCGCGGAGACCTGGGCGGGCACCTGCGCCGGCGCGGGCACCGGCTCGGCCGCCGGATGCGGCCGGGCGCCCTGCTCGGGGCGGAGTGCCTGCTCGGGGCGGGGCGCCGCTTCGGGACGCGCCGCCTGTTCGGTACGGGCGGCCGGGTCGGGCGGCGTGCCCAGCTTGCGGCGGCGGCCGGATCCGCCCGGCTGGTGCGGGGGAGGCGTCGCCGTCGGCTGCTGGACCTGCGCCGCCTGCCGGTTGAACGGCACGCCCTGGCCCAGGGTCCGCACGCTGATCGCCCGCCCCTGCGTCGAGTGGGGATCGGCGGACGCCCCGGCCTCGGCGGGCAGCGGCTGCGCCGCCCGCGGCATGCCCTCCGGGGGTAGCGGAGTGCCCGGCGCGGGAGTACCGCGCGGCGCGGCGGCCTGCGGCACGGCGACACCGGCTCCCGAGGTGTCGTCGGCGGCGGGCCAGGGCTGCGACGCGGGGGCGGGGGCCGGACCGGCGGTGTTCGGGCCTGCCGCGGCTTCGGCGGGCAGCGGCTGCCCGGCGGAGACCTGCGGCTTCGGAGCGAGGCCGCCCTGCTGCGGCAGCGGCTGCGCACCCGGCCCGTCCTGCCCGGGAAGAACGGCCTGCACACTCCCCCCGAGCCCACCCTGAGCGGGCACGGACACGACCTGAGGCTGCACCCCGACACCCTGCGGGGGTACGGCGGAGCCTTGCGGGGACACGGGGACGCCGGGCGGGGGCGCACCGCCACCCTGCGGCGGTACGGCGACGCCCTGCGGGGGTACGGCAGCGCCTTGCGGCGGTACGGCGCCGCCCTGCGGGGACCCGGGGACACCCTGCGGGGGCACCGAGGCACCCTGCGGCGGTACGGCGACGCCCTGTCCCGGTGCGGCCACGCCCGGTGCCGGCGCGGGGATGCCCTGGGGCGGGACCGCCCCCTGCGGCTGAGGGACGTCGGCCTGCGGGCCGCTGCCCTGAGGAACACCGGTCTGCGGGACGCCGCCCTGCGGCGCAACGGCGTGGCCCGGCGCAACGGCCTGGCCAGGTCCCGCCGCGGCCAGGCCCTGCGGGGGAACGGCCGCGCCCGGTGCCGCCTGCCCGGCCGGCACCCCGGCCTGCGCGGGCGCCCCCTCCCCCGCCAGGGCCTGCGCGGCGCCAACCGCGCCGGGAGGCGCCTGAGCAGCGGCGGCGTTCCCCTGCGCGACAGCCCTCTGATCGGCCCCCGCCGGCATGGCCCCGGGCAAGGCGCCCACCACCGCCGACCCCACCGGCTGCCCACTGCCCGGCGCACCCGGCGCGACCGGCACCCCCGCACCGGGCACACCGGGCGCACCGGGCGCCTGCGCAGGGGCCGCTTGGGCCACCCCGGCCGCCTCGGCCGGCTGCGGAGCGACCGCACGTCGCCGACGCCCGGTGGGCGCACTCGTGGGATGCGGCTGCGGAGGTGTGTGATCGGCGGACTGGTCGTGCGGCACGGCGTCATGCCGGCTGCCCGGGTCACCAGCCGGGTCGCCGGCGGCTCCCGCTCCAGCCGCACCGGCGGGCCCGGCGGCACCGGGCGAACCCACCGTGCCCGGCGGCACCGTCACCGCCTGCGGACCGGCCGAGGGCGCCTGGTCGGACTCGGCGGGCGGCAGGGCGAACACCGGACGCGGTCCGGCCGCCTGCTGCGCGGCGGCCGCCCTCTCGTTCGCGGCGGCCAGTGCCCGCCGCCGGCGCCCGGTCGGCTGCTGAGCGTGCCCCTGGGCCGCCTCGTCCGGGCCGCCGGAGGCGTCACCGGAGGAGGCCGCGGGCAGGGCCGGCGGCAGCGCGTGCTGCTCACCCGGCTCCCGCCGGGCCCGCCGCCCGGACGGCGGCGCGGGCACACCCTGCGGCGGAACGGTCCCGCCCAGGCCCGTACCCGAGGCCGCGGTCCCGGCCGCGTGCTCGGCGGCCGTGACCACGGCTCCCTCGGCGACACCCTGGACGGCGCTGCCGACGCCCCCGGCTGCACCGGGGGCACCCGCGATCGCACCCGCGACGGCATGCGGGCCGGCGCCCGCACCGGCGTCCTCGGCCGGCCGGCCGCGCCGCCGCCCGGTACCGCCCGGCGCGGCGCCCTCACCGGACGCCTGCGCGGGAAGGGCGGCCGGTTCCCCGGCGGCCCGCCGCCTGCGCCGCCCGGTCGGCGCGCCCCCTTCGGCACCCCCGGCATCGGTCCCGGCATCGGCCCCGGCCCCGTCATCCTCGGCCCCGGCAGCAGCACCGGCCCCGTCACCCTCGGCCGCCGGAACGTCCGCGTCCAGGAACGCGTCGGTCGAGCTTCGCCGAGCCCGGCGCCGCCCTCCCCCGGAGGTCTGCTCCTCCGGAGCGGCGGCTGCGCCCTCGTCCGCCGGCTGCCCGGCGACGGCCCCGGCCCCGCCCCCGAGCGGCACCTCCAGGACGTACGCGCTGCCGCTCATCCCCGGCACCTCGTGCGTCTGCAGCACGCCGCCGTGGGCCCGGACGATCCCGCGCACGATGGGCTCGTGCACGCTGTCGCCCCCGGCGTACGGCCCGCGCACCTCGATGCGGACGACCTCACCGCGCTGCGCCGCCGCCACCACGACCGTGTTGTCCAGGTAACCGCCCGCCGACACGGGCGTGTTGCCGGTCGCGTCGACCCCGGCCACGTCGGCGACCAGATGCGCCAGGGCGGTGGCGAGCAGCCGGGGGTCGACCTCGGCCTCGATGGGCGGCGCGTGCACCGCGAACTGCACCCGCCCGGGCCCGATGAGCTCGACGGCCCCGTCCACACCGGCGGCGACGACCGCGTCCAGCATCACCTTGGTGCGGGCGACGTTCTCGCTGCCGGCGTCGAGCCGCTGGTAGCCGAGGACGTTGTCGATCAGGGTCGTGATGCGCGAGTAGCCGGCCGAGAGGTGGTGCAGCACCTGGTTGGCCTCGGGCCACAGCTGCCCGGCGTCGTCGGCGGCGAGCGCGGCCAGTTCGCGGCGCAGCTCCTCCAGCGGCCCGCGCAGGGAGCGCCCCAGCAGGGTCAGCAGCTGCTCGTGCCGGGCGGCGAGCGCCTCGAAGCGGTCCTTCTCCCGCTCCCCGAGGGCGGCGTAGCGCTCCTCGTTCGCGGCGAGTTCCTCGGCGTGCCGCTCGCGCAGCTCCTCCATCTCGGCGACGTGCTGCTGGCGCAGGGCGGTCAGCTCGGAGGCGTGCTCCTCGGAGAGCCGCTCCAGCTCCTCGGCGTGGGCCTTCTCGGCCGCCTCCTTCTCCTCGACGACGGCGTCGTAGGGCCGCCGGTCGGTGAAGGTCATGACGGCGCCCACGAGCTGGTCGCCGTCGCGCACGGGCGCGGTCGTCAGGTCGGCCGGCACCTTCGAGCCGTCCTTGGCGTACAGCACCTGCCCGCGCACCCGGTGCTTGCGCCCGGAGCGCAGGGTGTCGGCCAGCGGCGACTCGTCGTAGGGGAAGGGGGAGCCGTCGGGGCGGGAGTGCAGTACGAGCGTGTGCAGCTCGCGTCCGCCGAGGTCGCTGGCCCGGTAGCCCAGTATCTGGGCGGCGGCCGGGTTGACGAGGACGATCCGCCCGTCGGTGTCGGTCCCGACGACGCCCTCGGACGCGGCCCGCAGGATCATCTCGGTCTGCCGCTGCGAGCGCGCCAGCTCGGCCTCGGTGTCGACGGTCCCGGACAGATCGCGTACGACGAGCATGAGCAGCTCGTCGCCGGTGTAGCCGTAACTGTCGTAGGCCTGCTGCCCGTTCTCCAGATTCGCACTGGTGACCTCGACGGGGAATTCCGTCCCGTCGGTCCTGCGCGCGACCATCCGGGTGGGCTTGGTGCGGGCCCGCGGGTCGAGGTGTTCGGGCCGCCGCATGGAGCCCGGGATGAGCTTGGAGTCGAACTGCGGCAGCAGGTCCAGCAGCCCCCGCCCCACCAGGGCGGTGCCCGGGGTCTCGAAGGCCTCCAGGGCGATCGTGTTGGCGTTGACGACCGTTCCGTTGGCATTGACCAGCACCAACGCGTCCGGCAGGGCGTCCAGTATGGCTGCGAGGCGAGCAGCGCCTCGGGATGGCCTGCTGCTCACGAGACGCTTCCTCCCTGTTACCGCACCTTGCCGACCGCTCGGGCCATCTTGCCAACCGTCCCGGGCCGTGTCACGCGAGGGAGTCTAAGGGCTGCGGTTGCGCTCGCGACGCCGGATGAGAGGGAGGTCGCACCAGGAAGTGACCCCGAACTGACGACCGGGTAAGCGGAAACGCCCGCCCTCCTGCGACGACGTCGCGGGACCTTCGCGGGACCTTTACGGGAGCGGCGTTTCTGTATCTTTCGGCCGAGCCGCCCGGAGACGGCGGAATCAGGGCGGAGTGTGGCGCGAACGGGCCGGCGCCGGCCCGCCTCCCGCCCGGCGTCAGCCCTTCCCTGCGGCTCCTTCCGCCTTCATGTCCGGCAGCAGCGGCACGAGCCGGTCCCAGCGGGCGATCCCGCAGCCGTCGCGGCGGTCGTAGGTCGCGTCGACGGGGCGTCCGGCCCAGGTGCCGGTGACGTGCGCGGTGGCCGGTCCGCCGTACTGCATGGTGCAGAAGCCGCCTTCCGGGGCGGGGGCGAAGAGGTCCTGCCCCCAGCGCGTGTCCCGCCGCAGCGTGGCGCAGGCTCCGCGCGGGTCGGGGTGGCTGCCGCCGGCGGGGTCGCAGTACAGCTCGTACGTCCCGTCGGTCCCGCCGCCCGCGTCGCGCACGGTGACGGTGAGGTGGTCGCGGTCCGGTCCGCCGGCGGGTGACGGCAGGGCGGCGGCGTCGGCCCGGGCGTACGCGGGGGAGGGGACGGCCGCGAACGACCCGACGGCGGCGACGGAGGCGGCGGCGCCGACGAAGAGGCGGCGCAGGGCGGGGCGGGCGGTGGCCCGGGCAGTGGCACGCAACATGCCCTGCCTAACGCGGCACGCCCCCGGACGTTGCGCGCGCCCCCGCGCACGCCCCCCGTCCGGCTCTCCGTCCAGCTCTCCGTCCAGCCCTCCGTCCAGCCCTCCGTGACGGTCCGGCCGCGGGCTCCGGCAAGGCCTTTGCCCTGCGCCCTTCCCGCCTAGTACCGTGGGGGTCGATTGGTGACACCGCGCTCGACTGTGTCATCATCGGCACGCACCGACCCGCGCTCACGCGGGTGGATGTGTGGAGGCGTCGCCTAGTCCGGTCTATGGCGCCGCACTGCTAATGCGGTTTGGGCCTTAAAGCCCATCGAGGGTTCAAATCCCTCCGCCTCCGCCACGATCACGAAGCCCCGGTCAGCCGACCGGGGCTTCGCCGTTCCATAGGGCATTTCCGCAGGTCACAAGCGGTATGGCTAACGGATTTCACATGGCGGCGGCAGTCATGTAATGTTCTTCCTGTCGCCGCGAGCGAGCCGGAAGGCCCGAGAGCGGCGATAAAACAGAACAAGCACTCGTAGCTTAACGGATAGAGCATCTGACTACGGATCAGAAGGTTGCAGGTTCGAATCCTGCCGAGTGCACAGCAGACCAGAGGCCCTGTGGAGCGATCCACAGGGCCTCTGGCTTTCTCAGTCGGTGCGGCGGTGCTCCGCCAGGTAGTCCGCCGCCAGGGTGCTCGCGCGGTTGAACCAGTCGGTGAGGACCGCGATCTCGGCCGGGGAGTAGTCCGCGAAGAGTTCCATGAGGCGGGCGTAGTACGGCTCGTAGACCTCGCGGACGCGGGCGACCGCCTCGGGCCGGGCCGCCACGCGGATCCGGCGGCGGTCGTCGGGGTCGGGGCGGCGGGTGATGTAGCCGGCGCGCTCCAGGCGGTTGAGGATGCCGGTGACCGCGCCCGTGGTGACGTGGACGCGGGCGGCCAGGTCCCCGGCGGTGGGGAGGTTCTCCCCGGCCTGGATGACATAGGCGAAGCATGTGAGGTCGGTCACGCTCAGTCCCACCTGCTGGGCGATCTCGTGCTGTCCGACCAGGTGGGTCGCGATGAGGTGGTCCATCGCCGACAGCGCCTGCTCCGGCGTGACGGCCGGGCGCGGCTTGGCTTGCATTCCCATTTCCCTTAGTTCGTGAGATGTTTGGGTGGTAAACGTCTTAGTAAGTAAGGGGTCCGGTCCGGGGTGTCTCCCCGTCGACCCCGTGGCTGATGGGGAAGCACGTGAGCGCACATCAGTATGACCACGGGCACACCGTCGCGGGCTGGGTCGGCTTCGGCATCGCGAGCGTCGGTGCCGGCGTCGTCGGAGCGGGGGTCTGCACGGTCTCGGGCCCGTTGATCGCCGGAGGCGTCGCCATCGGTGTCGTGAGCCTGTTCGTCACCTGGGCGCTCCATCTCTCCGGGTGGGGCAAGAGGCCCGGGGCGCGGCCCCGGCCGGAGTGGGACTGGCGGGTGCGGGACACGGCGGCGCCGGGCGGGCACGCGGACTGCCTGGGGTGCCGCCTGGCCGGCCGGGGCGGCCGCGGCTCACGGCCCGGGCGCACGCCGCGGCTCTCCATGCCCGCACAGCGAGAGGGAGAGCGGGAACCGGCGGCGGTCCTGGAAGCGGACTCCGCCCGCTGACGTGATCCGGCCCCCGGGCCGCCGGGCCCAAGCCCTGGTCAGCGGCCCCCCTTGTCAGCGGCCCCCCTTGTAAGTAACCCCCTTGCCAGGGCCGCCTGTCAGTGCCCCTGTCAGTGGCCCCCCTTACGCTCGTCAGCGATGGCACACGCATGGAAGTGCTCGGGGCTGCGGTGGTCCGTGGAAGGGCCCGAGCTGGTGTGGGACGGGGGCCGGCGCAGTGCGCTGGCCCGAGGGAGACGCGTGGCCTTCGGGGTCGTGGAGGGCGGCGCGCGGACATGTGCGGGAGCCCGGGGGCACGCCTGCCCCGCCGGGGCGGTCGTACCGGCGCGGAGCACGGGGGCGCGATGCGAGCAGTGCGCGCGGCTGGACCGGGCGCACTCCGTGGCGGCGGACACCCTCGCCGACGACCCGCGGCCCTACCACGTGTACCTGGCGTGGTTCGGGCCCGGCATGCTCAAGGTCGGGATCACGGCCGTGGAGCGGGGCCCGGCCCGGCTCCTGGAGCAGGGAGCCGTCTGCTTCAGCTGGCTGGGAGCCGGACCGCTCATGGCCGCGCGGCGTACGGAGGAGCTGCTGCGGGCCGCGCTGCGGGTCCCCGACCGGATTCCCTACGCGCAGAAGCGGGCGGTGCGCGCCGCACTGCCGGAGGCGGCGGCGGACCGGGCCGGTGAGGTCGCCGCGCTGCACGCCCGGGCCGTCGCGCTCACCGGCTGGCCGGAGTCGCTGCAGCGCAGGCCGCTGGACGTCGTCGATCACGTCGGTGTGTTCGGGCTCGCGGGCGTCCCCGCCGCCGTGGGGGAGGTGAGCGAGCTGGTCGCAGGGGGTGTGGTCGGCGGGGAGCTGGTCGCCGCCGCCGGGCCCGATCTGCACCTGGCGACCGGGGACGGTGTCGTCGTGCTCGACACGCGGCTGATGACCGGCTGGGAGCTGGTGCCCGCCCCGGCCGGCGGACTGACGGTTCCCGTACGGGAGTTCAGGGCCGCGGCCGGGGTGCAGGACGGGCTGTTCTGACCGTGCGGGGCCGCCGCGGCGGGCCGGTCCGCTCGCGGCGATCGCGGGCCGGTCCGTCCTCCCGGGCGTTCCCTGAGAGATGCTTGTGGGTTTCTCAGACAAATCACAGGTGGGGGAAAGGGCGCTCTCAGAGGGCCCCGACACCGTGTTCACATGACCACGACCTCGCCCCACGGGCGCACCGAACTGCTGAGGCCGGACGGGAGCCCCGTCCGCGTGCTGGTGGTCGACGACGAGATGTCGATCACCGAGCTGCTGTCCATGGCCCTGCGCTACGAGGGATGGCAGATCCGGAGTGCCGGGGACGGCACGGGCGCGCTCCGGGCCGCGCGCGACTTCCGGCCCGACGCCGTCGTCCTGGACATGATGCTGCCGGACATGGACGGGCTGGCCGTGCTCGGGCGGCTGCGCCGCGACCTGCCGGACGTGCCCGTGCTGTTCCTGACCGCCAAGGACGCCGTCGAGGACCGGATCGCCGGGCTCACCGCCGGCGGGGACGACTACGTCACCAAGCCGTTCAGCCTGGAGGAGGTCGTCGCCCGGCTGCGCGGGCTGATCCGCCGCTCGGGCGCCGCCGACCGCCGGTCCGACTCCACGCTGGTCGTCGGCGACCTCACCCTGGACGAGGACAGCCACGAGGTCACCCGGGCCGGGGAGAGCATCCACCTGACCGCGACCGAGTTCGAGCTGCTGCGGTTCCTCATGCGCAACCCGCGGCGGGTGCTCAGCAAGGCGCAGATCCTCGACCGGGTGTGGAGCTACGACTTCGGGGGCCAGGCCAACGTCGTCGAGCTCTACATCTCCTACCTGCGGCGGAAGATCGACGCCGGGCGGGAGCCGATGATCCACACGCGGCGCGGTGCCGGTTACCTGATCAAGCCCGCCGCGTCATGAGCGGACGGCGCCGGCCGCGTGAGCGGCGGCGGACCGCGGGGGGACGGGCGGGCCCGCCGCGCACGCTGCGCACCCGGCTCGTCGTCACGTCCGTGGCGCTGATCGCCGTGGTGTGCGCGGTGATCGGGACCGTGACGACGCTGGCGCTGCGCTCGCATCTGTACGAGCAGCTGAACGAGCAGGTCGACGACGCCGGCAAGCGCCTGTCGGGGCCCGTGAAACCCGGCGGCGGGAAGGCCGACGCCGCGACGGACCGGATCACCGGCTTCCTCGGCGGGCCCGCGCAGCCCCGGACCGTCGCCGCCGAGGTCGGCGCCGACGGCACGATCGTCCGCGGGGCCGTGGTCCGGGAGGCGGCCGGCCCCTACCAGCGGAACTCGACCGTGAACCTCACCGCCGAGCAGCGGGCCGCCCTGGCGCAGGTCCCCACGCGGGGCACGCACACCGTCGACCTCCCCGGCCTGGGCGAGTACCGCGCCCAGTACGTCGTCGACGCCGAGGGGCAGGCCTCCTACGTGGCCCTGCCCACCGCGTCGGTCACCGCCACCATCCACACCCTCGTCCTCGTCGAGGTGAGCGTCACCGGCGCCGGGCTGGTCGCCGCCGCCATCGCCGGATCCGTCCTCATCGGCGTCGCCATCCGGCCCCTGCGCCGGGTCGCCGCCACCGCCACCCGGGTCTCCGAACTCCCCCTGCACACCGGCGAGGTCAACCTCAGCGAGCGCGTCCCCGACTCCGAGACCGACCCCCACACCGAGGTCGGGCAGGTCGGCGCCGCGCTCAACCGGATGCTCGACCACGTCCACGGGGCGCTGCACGCCCGCCAGCGCAGCGAGATGCGGGTCAGGCAGTTCGTCGCCGACGCCAGCCACGAACTGCGCACCCCCCTGGCCTCCATCCGCGGCTACGCCGAACTCACCCGGCGGGGCCGCGAACAGGTCGGCCCCGACACCCGGCACGCCCTCGGCCGGATCGAGTCCGAGGCCGGGCGCATGACCCTGCTCGTCGAGGACCTGCTGCTGCTCGCCCGGCTCGACGCGGGGCGGCCGCTGCGGTTCGAGCGGACCGACCTCGTCCCGCTGGTCGTCGACACCGTCAGCGACGCCCGCGCCGCCGGCCAGGATCACCTGTGGCGGCTCGACCTGCCCGACGAGCCCGCGCTCGTGGCGGCGGACGCGGCCCGGCTCCAGCAGGTCCTGGTCAACCTGCTCGGCAACGCCCGCACCCACACCCCGCCCGGCACCACCGTCACCGCCCGCGTCCAGCGGCGCGGGCCCTGGCTGTGCGTGGACGTGGAGGACGACGGGCCGGGCATCCCGGGCGCGTTGCTGCCGCACGTCTTCGAGCGGTTCGCGCGCGGCGACTCCGCGCGCTCCCGGGCCACCGGCTCCACCGGCCTCGGACTCGCCATCGTGCAGGCCGTGGCGACCGCGCACGGCGGCGCCGTGACCGTCGACAGCGTGCCCGGGCGGACCGTGTTCACCGTGCGCCTGCCGGCGCCGGCGCAGCCGGGCCCGGACCGGCCGCGGCACTCACAGGCACGCCACAGCGTCACCACACGGGCACGACAGGGCGCCTGACGACAGTCGGTCCCATGCGAACCGACTCTTCTCCCGGCACCCTGCCGGCGCGGGAGCACCTCCCGGCCGCACCAGCCGGCACGCCTGTCCTGGACGTAGTGATCCCCGTCTACAACGAGGAGAAGGACCTCCAGCCGTGCGTGCGCAGGCTGCACGAGCACCTCGCCCGCACGTTCCCGTACGCGTTCCGCATCACGATCGCGGACAACGCCTCCACGGACGCCACCCCGCGGGTCGCCGCCCGGCTGGCGGAACGGATACCCGAGGTCACCGTCCACCGGCTGGAACAGAAGGGCCGCGGCCGGGCCCTGCGCGCCGTCTGGTCCGCCTCGGACGCCCCCGTCCTCGCCTACATGGACGTGGACCTGTCCACCGACCTCAACGCCCTGCTCCCGCTGGTGGCGCCGCTGATCTCCGGTCACTCGGACCTCGCGATCGGCTCCCGGCTCGCGCGCAGCTCCCGCGTGGTGCGCGGCCCCAAGCGGGAGTTCATCAGCCGGGCCTACAACCTCATCCTGCGCGGCTCCCTGCAGGCCCGCTTCTCCGACGCCCAGTGCGGGTTCAAGGCCATCCGCCGCGAGGTGGCGCGGGTGCTGCTGCCCCTGGTCGAGGACACCGGCTGGTTCTTCGACACCGAGATGCTGGTGCTCGCCGAGCGGGCCGGTCTGCGGATCCACGAGGTGCCGGTCGACTGGGTCGACGACCCCGACTCGACCGTGCACATCGTCCGGACCGCGACCGACGACCTCAAGGGCGTGTGGCGGGTGGGCAGGGCCCTGGCCACCGGGTCGCTGCCGCTGGACCGGCTCACCCGGCCGTTCGGGGACGACCCGCGCGACCGCGAGATCAGCGACGTGCCGACGGGCCTGGCCCGCCAGTTGGTCGGGTTCTGCGCGGTCGGCGTCCTGTCCACCCTGTGCTACCTGCTCCTCTACACCGCCTTCCGGGCCTTCACCGGCTCGCAGGCGGCCAACGCGCTCGCCCTGCTGCTCTCCGCGGTCGCCAACACCGCGGCCAACCGGCGGCTCACCTTCGGGGTGCGCGGGCGCGGCGGGGCCGTACGGCACCAGGCGCAGGGTCTGGTCGTCTTCGGCATCGGGCTCGCCCTGACCAGCGGCTCGCTCGCGGCGCTGGGCGCGGCCACGTCCGAGCCCGCCCACTCCACCGAGCTGGCGGTGCTCGTCGCCGCCAACCTCGCGGCGACCGTGCTGCGCTTCCTGCTCTTCCGGGCGTGGGTGTTCCCCGACCGCCACGAGGACGCCTCCCCCGGGCCCGCCCGAGGGACCGGCGCGCCGGCCGGCCCGTACCACGCGCCGGCCGGCCCGTACCAAGGGGGCGGTGCCGTGGCCGGCCCGTACGACACCACTCCGTTCCGCGCCGGTGAGGTCGCGGACTCCTGGCCGGACGCGACCGTGCAACTGCTGCCGGTGCGCCCGCACGACACCGATGCGAGGGACCTGCGATGACCGTCCACCACGACCAGCGGGCCGACGGCGCGGCCACCCGTCCCACGACCCGGCCGGGACCGCCCGCACCTGCGCCCGGCCCCGAGGCCGGGGCATCCGGCCGGTCGCTGCCGCGGTCGCTGCCGCGACGGCTGTGGCGCGGCCGCCCCGAGGACCCCCGCTGGGCCCGCCCGGCCTTCCTCGCCCTGCTGCTCGCCACCGCCGCGCTCTACCTGTGGAACCTGAGCGCCTCCGGCTACGCCAACTCCTTCTACTCGGCGGCGGTGCAGGCGGGCAGCCAGTCCTGGAAGGCGTTCTTCTTCGGCTCGCTGGACGCGGCGAACGCCATCACCGTCGACAAGCCCCCGGCCGCACTGTGGCCGATGGCCCTGTCCGTACGGCTCTTCGGGCTCGGCTCCTGGTCGATCCTGGTGCCCGAGGTCCTCATGGGCGTCGGCACGGTCGCCGTCGTGTACGCCGCCGTGCGGCGCCGGTCCGGCCCCGCGGCCGGTCTGATCGCGGGCGCGGTCCTCGCGCTCACCCCCGTCGCGGCGCTGATGTTCCGCTTCAACAACCCGGACGCGCTGCTGGCCCTGCTGATGGCCCTGGCCTGCCACCTCGTCGTCCGCGCCCTGGAGGACGGCCGCACCAGGTGGCTGCTGTGGGCCGGTGCCGCGATCGGCTTCGCCTTCCTCACCAAGACCCTCCAGGCCTTCCTGATCCTCCCGCCGCTCGCCCTGGTCTACGGCGTCTGCGCCCCGGTCCCGGTGCGCAGGCGGATCGGGCAGCTCGCCGCCGCCCTGGCCGCGATCGTCGTCTCCGGCGGCTGGTGGGTCGCGATCGTCGAACTCTGGCCCGCCTCCTCCCGCCCCTACATCGGCGGCTCGCAGAACAACAGCTTCCTGGAACTGACCTTCGGCTACAACGGCCTGGGGCGCCTCAACGGCGAGGAGACCGGCAGCGTCGGCGGAGGCGGCGGGGGCGGGGGCGGCTCCTGGGGGGAGACCGGCTGGGACCGGCTGTTCGGCTCCTCCATCGGCGGCCAGATCTCCTGGCTGATCCCGGCCGCGCTGATCCTGCTCGCCGCCGCTCTCGTGGCCACCCGCACGGCCGGGCGCACGTCGGTGACGCGCGGTGCGTTCCTCGTCTGGGGCGGCGCTCTGTTTACCACCCTGCTGGTCTTCAGCTACATGCAGGGCATCTTCCACGAGTACTACACGGTGGCCCTCGCCCCCTACCTCGCCCCGCTGATCGGCATGGGCGCCGCGCTGCTGTGGCAGCGGCGCACCGGGGTGTGGGCGTCCCTGGCCCTGGCGGCCGCGATGACGGCGACCGCGGCCTGGGGGTACGTCCTGCTCGACCGCTCCTCCGACTACCTGCCCTGGCTGAAGTGGCTGGTCCTGGCCGGCGGTCTCACGGCGGCCCTCGGTCTGCTCTTCGCCGGGCGGCTCGGGCGCCGGCTCGCCCTGGGCACGGCAGGTCTCGGCCTCGCCGCCGCGCTGGCCGGACCGGCGGCCTACACGCTGACCACGCTGAACGAGGGCCACACCGGCTCGATCGTGACGGCGGGCCCGTCGGTGGCGGGCGCCCGCGGCGGCCCGGGCGGCGGTGGCGCTCCCGGCGGCCAGGGCCCCGGCGGCGGCTTCCCGGGCAGGGGCCAGAACCAGCAGGGCGGAAACGCGCAGGACGGAAACCAGCAGGGCGGAAACGCGCAGGGCGGAAACCGGCAGGGCGGCCAGGGCCTTCCCGGCGGCGGCGTGCCCGGCGTGCCCGGCCGGGTCGGCACGGGCGACACGGGCGGTGCCGGCGGCGCGGGCGGCCTGCTCAACGGCGCGGGCGTCGGCACCGAGGCCAGGAAACTGCTGGCGACCGACGCCGACCGGTACACCTGGGCCGCGGCGGCCATCGGCGCCCAGAACGCGGCGAGTTACCAGCTGTCGACCGGCGAGCCGGTGATGGCCGTAGGCGGCTTCAACGGCACCGACCCGTCCCCGACCCTGGCCCGGTTCCAGCAGTACGTGGCGGACGGGAAGATCCACTACTTCATCGCCTCCGGCACGGGCGGCGGCATGGGCGGAAGCGCTGACGGCACGTCCGCGCGGATCACCGCCTGGGTCGAGGCCAACTTCACGAAGGTCACGGCCGGTTCGGCCACGTTCTACGACCTCACACAGAAGGCGACCGGCTGACCCGTGCCCGACCCGTGGCCACAACTCCGTTGTACAGCGTATGGGGGCTGTTCTACGGTGTAGAACATGACGACGTCCTCCCAGGAAGAGACCGCGCCGCGGACGGCGCACACCGGGCATCCCCAACGCTGGCTGATCCTCGGCGTCATCTGCCTCGCGCAGCTCACCGTGCTGCTCGACAACACGATCCTGAACGTGGCGATCCCCTCGCTCACCCGCGAGATGGACGCCTCGACCGCGGACGTCCAGTGGATGATGAACGCCTACTCACTGGTCCAGTCCGGGCTGCTGCTCACCGCGGGCAACTCCGCCGACCGCTACGGCCGCAAGCTGATGCTGATGTCGGGCCTGGCGATCTTCGGCGTCGGCTCGCTGGCGGCCGGCCTGTCCCAGAGCCCGGCCCAGCTGATCGCGGCCCGCGCCGGCATGGGCGTAGGCGGCGCGCTGCTGATGACCACGACCCTCGCGGTCGTCGTGCAGATCTTCGACGACCAGGAGCGGGTGAAGGCCATCGCGCTGTGGTCGACGGTCAGTTCGCTCGGCTTCGCGGCCGGGCCGCTGATCGGCGGTGTGATGCTGAACCACTTCTGGTGGGGCGCGATCTTCCTCATCAACATCCCGGTCGCGGTGCTCGGCCTGGTCGCGGTGGCCGCGCTGGTGCCCGAGTCGAAGCACAGGGCCGGCGACCGGCCCGACGTGCCCGGCGCGGTGCTGTCGACCCTCGGCATGACGGCCGTGGTGTACGCGATCATCACCGGCCCCGAGCACGGCTGGGCCTCCGGGCAGGTCCTGGTCTCCGCGCTGGCCGGTGTGCTCGTGCTCGGCCTGTTCGTGCTGTGGGAGCTGCGCACCGAGCAGCCCATGCTCGACATGCACTTCTTCCGCAACCAGAAGTTCGTGGGCGCGGTCGCGGGCGCGATCCTCGTGGCGTTCGGTATGACGGGGTCGCTGTTCCTGCTCACCCAGCACCTGCAGTTCGTGCTCGGCTACGAGCCGCTGGACGCGGGGCTGCGCACCGCGCCGCTGGCGCTGACCGTGGTCGCCCTCAACTTCACGGGGGTCGGGGCGAAGCTCGTGCTGAGGGTCGGCACGCCCGGGGCGATCGCGCTCGGCATGACCCTGGTGTCGGCGGGGCTCGCGGCGATCGCGCTGCTCGGCGGGCACGGGTACGGGGGCATGCTGCTCGGCCTGGTCGTCATGGGCGCGGGCGTCGCCCTGTCCATGCCGGCGATGGCCAACGCGATCATGGGGGCGATCCCGCCGGAGAAGGCGGGCGTGGGCGCGGGCATCAACGGCACGCTCGCGGAGTTCGGCAACGGGCTGGGGGTCGCCGTCCTCGGGGCCGTGCTCAACTCCCGGTTCGCCTCGCTGGTCGCCGTCTCGGCGGCCTCGCTGCCCGCGGCCCTGGCCGCGGCGGACTCCGCCGAGGAGAAGGCGCGCATCTCCGACGCGTTCGCCTCCGGCCTGGAGACCAGCCAGCTCGTCGGGGCGGTCGCCGTGCTGGCGGGCGGACTGGTCGCGGCGGCGTTGCTCCGGCGGGCCGAGCGGGCGGAGTCCGCCTAGGGCCTGCCTGTCGTTCGGATCCCGCCGCGGACGCGCGGCGACTGATCCGGACGACGGGCCCCTGGGAGCGCCGGTGCCGCGACCAGTCCGCGGCCCCGCGCCCCCGTCCCGACGGCGCGTCTAGCATGAGCGGCGTCTCGAAGAGCGAGGAAGGTGCGCCATGGCGAGAGCGGCCCGGCAGGATCAGCCGCGAACCAGCGTCTGGCTGGAGGGCAGGGCGCACCGGCGGCGCGGGGGCGGGCAGCCCTCGGGCCTGGACCGCGACCGGATCACCGAGGTGACCGTCCGGCTGCTGGACGCCGAGGGACTGGCCAAGTTCTCGATGCGGCGGCTGGCCGCCGAGCTGAACGTCACCGCGATGTCCGTCTACTGGTACGTCGACACCAAGGACGATCTGCTCGAACTCGCCCTGGACGCCGTCATGGGCGAGATGCGGCTGCCCGACCCGGACTCGGGCGAGGACTGGCGCGAGCAGGTGCGGGCGCTGGCGCGGGAGTACCGGACGCTGCTGGTGCGGCACCCCTGGGTGTCCCCGCTGGTCGGTGCCTACCTCAACATCGGCCCCAACAACCTGGCGTTCTCCCGGGTGGTGCAGCGCGTGGTGCGCGGGACCGGCATGCCGGCGCACCGCCTGACGAGCACGATCTCGGCCGTCTTCCAGTTCGTCTACGGCTACGGCACGCTGGAGGGCCACCTCGCCACCCGCGCCGCCGCCTCCGGGCTGTCCGTGGACGCCTACTTCCAGCAGGCCCTGACCACGGTGACCGCGGCCCCGCAGGCCGCCGACGTCATCCGGGAGTCCCAGGAGATCATGGCGGCGCGCGGCGGCGACACGGTCGCGGAGATGCTGGAGCGCGACTTCGAGTTCGCCCTGGAACTGCTGATCGCGGGCATCGAGGCGATGGTCGCCCGCGGCTGACCGCTCCGGCCGCCTACTCCCCTTCGACCAGCCGGGCCGGGAACCCGCCCGTCGCCACCGGCCCCCACCGCTCCGGCGTGATCCGGATGATCGACTTGCCCTGCTTGACCATGGCCGCGCGGTACTCGTCCCAGTCGGGGTGCTCCCCGGCGATGTTCCGGTAGTACTCCACGAGCGGCTCGACGGAGTCGGGCGCGTCGACGACCTCCGCCGTGCCGTCGATCTGGACCCACGGGCCGTTCCAGTCGTCGCTCAGGACGATCAGGCTGACCCGCGGGTCCCGCTTGGCGTTGCGGGTCTTGGCGCGCTCCGGGTAGGTGGAGACCACGATCCGGCCGGAGTCGTCCACGCCGCAGGTCAGCGGCGAGCCCTGGGGGCCGCCGTCGGACCGGCGGGTCAGCAGGATCGCGTGGTGCCGGGGCCGCACGAAGTCGAGCAACTCGTCCAGGGACACGCGGGTGTTCGTCGCGATGTTCGGAGCCATGCCCGGCAGCCTACGACGCCAGCGCCTCCGGGAGGTTGTCGTACACGGGCACGTCCCGGCGCATGCCGGTCAGCTCCAGGACGCGCCCGGCGACCCCGTCCGGCCGGGCCACCAGCCGGACCCGGGCACCGGGACGCAGGCCCTGGCGTATGTCGTTGATGAGGCGGATGCCCTGGGAGTCCATGAAGGAGGTCGAGGTGAGGTCCAGGACCAGCACCTCCAGCCGGTCGCCGCGCGCGCGGACCGCGGACATGACGAGCGGGAGCAGCTCCGACGCGTTGCAGAAGTCGATCTCGGCGGGCATCGTGAGGTGAACGCGACCGGGGAAGTCGCGTGGTTCTGTGGGATTCGTGAAGAAGGTCACGGCACTCACCTGGCAGACGTTCGTCCGGTTTCCGGTAAGGCCGCTTCCTGACCCGCCGCCATTCCATCACGCCGGGGGGCCGCCGCGGAAGCGCCCTGGCCCGGCCGTCGGCCGGGCGTCACTTCGAGGCAACCGAACAGTTAGAGTGCTGTCCGTCCTGTGCTCGCAGTCGGGAATGTGCTGCGGAGCTCTCCTGCGCACGGCCATGGCCGTGCATGCCGAAGAGGTTCGTGGTGGCTGCGTCCGAGTTTCCTGATTTGCCCCGTTTTCCGGTCGGCTTCGAGCTGGCCGAGGCACTCACGGTGGCTTCTCAGCAACTGCACGAGACCTCCACGCCGCACAGCACGCTGCGCACGGCGGTCCGGCTGGCCGTGCACCTCATGCCGGGAGCCGAGCACGCCGGCATCTCCGTGATCGAACGCGGTGCCAAGCTCCGCACGCTCGCCTGGACCGACGAGGTCGTCCGCTCCGCCGAGTCCCGGCACACCGGCCGCGAACAGCACGGGCACTGGGACCAGCTGTGGCACAGCCCCGTGGCGCGGATAGCGGACAGCGAGGCCGACGACGGCTGGGACGTCCTGTCGGGCCTGGGGCTGCGCTCGGCGCTGTCGCTGCGGCTGCGCGCCGACAAGCGACGGCTGACCGTGCTCACGGCCTACGCGCGCAAACCCGGCGTCTTCGACGAGGACGCCACGCGCATCGGCCGGCTGTTCACCGCGCACGTCAGCATCGCCCTGGACTCCGCCACCGTGCGCGAGCAGCTCACCGAGGCCATGCACACCCGGGACCTGATCGGCCAGGCCACCGGCATCCTCATGGAGCGTCAGGGCATCGACGCGGCCGCGGCCTTCGAGAGCCTGGTGCGGGCCTCCCAGCGGGAGAACGTCAAACTGCGCGATCTGGCCCGCCGGATCGTCGGCACCCACACCACGGCCTGAGGAGCGCCCCCGGCCTCGAAGGCGTGTTCGCGACGCGACGGGATACCCGTACGGTCATGAGCTCCGAGACGTCCGACACGCTGGACCAGGCGATGGTGCGCAGCAGTGGGCTCGACACCCTGCTGCGCGACCTGACCGACCGCGCGGTGCAGGAGGTGCCCGGCGCGGCCGCGAGCAGCATCACGGTGCGCCGCGCCGACCGGCTGCTCACGCTGGCCGGCAGCGAGGGACTGCCCGGCGGCCTGGACCTGCGGCAGTACGAGAACGGCTCGGGGCCCTGCGTGGACGCCGCCGAGACCGGAGCCGAGCAGTACGTCCCGGACCTGGCCGAGGAATCGCGCTGGCCGGCGTACACGCCGTACGCGCTGTCCGTGGGCGTCCGCTGCGTCCTGGCGGTGCCGGTCGCCGTCGAGGGCGAGAAGGGCGCCGCCTTCAACTTCTACGGGGAGCACGCCGGCGGGCTGGACGCCGGCCGGGACGCGGCCCGGGCCTTCGCGGCCCGGGCGGGAGACGCGATCAACGTGTCCCTGAGCATCGAGCGCCGCAGCCAGTCCGCCGCCGACGTGCGCACCGCGCTGCTCTCGCGCAGCGTCATCGACCAGGCGGTCGGCATCCTCATGGCCCGTGAGCGCATCGACGCCCGTCAGGCCATGGAGCGGCTGCGCCGGGTCTCGCAGGACCGGAACGTCAAACTCCGGGACCTGTGCGGCCAGTTGGTGACGAGAGTCGCCCAGCCGCGCGACCCCTCCTCACGCCGCGGGCAGTGACTCGCCCTGCACGGCCTGGATGTCCAGCTCCACCCTGAGGGTGGTGCCGATGGCGGCGATGCCCGCCTGGAGGACCTGGTTGTAGTTCATCGCGAAGTCCTCGCGCCGCAGTTCGGTCGTGGCGCGGAAGGCCGCCCGAGTGCCGCCCCACGGGTCCGGGCCGGTGCCGAGGTAGGCCAGGTCCAGGTCGACCGGCCGCACGACGCCGTGCATGCCCAGCTCGCCGTGGACCGTCCACCGGTCCGATCCGGCCGCCGTCAGTCCCGTGGACCGGAACGTGATCTCCGGGAACCGCTCGACGTCCAGGAAGTCCGGCGACTTCAGGTGCCCGTCGCGCATGCCGTTGCCGGTGTCGATCGATCCGGCCCGGATCACCGCCTCCACCCGTGACTTGGTGACGTCGTCCGGGGCGATCTCGATCGCGCCGGAGAACTGTGTGAACCGGCCGTGCACGCTGGAGATGCCCAGGTGCTGGGCCACGGCGGCCACGCTGGAGTGCACCGGGTCGATCGTCCACGGCCCGGGCGGCGGCAGCTCGGTGCCGCCCTGCCGGGCCAGCGTCACCGTGCCGACCTCGGCCCGCCCGCTCGCCGTGACGATCACACTCGACGCGGCGGGCGCGTACCCGACGGCGGTGACGATCACCGTGTAGGCCCCCGGCTGCAGCGGCTCCGCGTCCCGCACGGCGCCCTCCGCGTCCGCCTCGGCCCGCAGCACCTGCGCGCCGGTCATGTCCGCCACCGTGACGACCGCGTGCGACACGGCCCATCCGTCCCGGGTGCGGATCCTCGCGGTCAGTCCCATCTCCACCTATCTCCTCAGAAAGAAACCGGCCCGTGACGGGGGGCGCACCTCCGCTCGGAGCGCGCCCGCCCGCCACGGGCCGGGGTATGTACTACTCGCCGGGGTGGGCGAGTTCGATGTCGTGGGCGTCGGTGCCGCGGCCCGTGACCGTCAGTGCGGTGGCCACCGGCGGGTAGCCCGTCGCGATGACCGTGTACTCGCCGCCGTCCAGGTCGGTGAAGGCGTACGCCCCGTCCGCCCCGGTCGTGGCCGAGCCGACGACGTTGCCGGCCTGGTCGACCAGCGTCACCCGGGCGTCGGCCAGCGGGCCGTGCGGGGCGCGGACGACACCCTGGACGCGGGCGCCCGAGTCCAGGTCGATCTCGACCCGGGTGACCCCGGTGCCGCCGACCTCGACGGGCAGGGCGCGCGGCCGGAACCCGGCGGCGTTCACCGCGACGGTCACCGCCCCCGGCACCAGCTCGGCGAAGGAGAACTCGCCCTGCTCACCGGTGGCCTGGGTGGCCAGCAGATCGCCGCGCACATCGGTCACGATGACCATCGCGTCCTTCACCGGCTGCCCGCTCTCGGCGGCCCGCACCAGGCCGGTCAGCCCGCTGGTGCCGCTGAGCAGGATGTCGTAGGCGAGCGGCTCGCCGTCGACCACGACCGTGGACGCCTGCGGCTGGTAGCCGTCGGCCGAGGCGATCAGGACGTACGAGCCCGCGCCCGGCGCGTCGACGGCGTAGGACCCGTCGGACTGCGCCACGGACCGGCCCAGCTGGCGCCCGGCCAGCGAGATCAGCGTGACGGCGGCCTGCGGCACGGGTGCGGACTCGGCGCCGCGGACGAAACCGCGGACCGGGACACCCCCGCCGGACGCCTGCTCCCCGGCCGGGGCCACCGTGGCGACCGCGGCGAGCCGCTGCGTGCCCTCGGGGCCGGCCGGGCCGGCGGCCTCGGTGTCCGCGACGGCCCGGGCCGGCACGGCCTGCCCGGTCGTGGCCGGTGCCTCCGCGGGAGCCTGCGCGCCGCTCTCGGTGGCCGCGGCCTGGGCCAGCCCGCCCTTCGTCCGCAACGGGACCTCCTTGATGAACAGCGACACCAGCAGCGCGAGCAGCGCCAGCGGGGCCGAGTAGAGGAACACGTCCGCGACACCGTGGCCGTAGGCGCTCTCCACGACCGTGCGGATCGGCGCGGGCATCGTGTCGAGGTCGGGGATGGAGCCCCCGCCCGTGCCGGCGTGGCCGAGGGCCGCGCCCTGGGAGCCGAGGCCGGCGAGGCCGTCCCGTACATAGTCGGTGATCTTGTTGCCGAGCACCGCGCCGAGCGCGGAGACGCCCACGGCACCGCCCAGGGACCGGAAGAAGGTCACCGTGGAACTCGCGGCACCGAGGTCACCCGGCTCCACCTGGTTCTGCGTGCACAGCACCAGGTTCTGCATCATCATGCCGATGCCGAGACCCAGCAGCGCCATGAAGATCGCTATGTGCCAGTACTCGGTGTCGTAGCGGATGGTGCCCAGCAGCCCCAGGCCCGCGGTCACCAGCACACCGCCGGCGAGCAGCCAGCCCTTCCAGCGGCCGGTGCGGGTGATGACCTGACCGGAGACCGTGGAGGAGACGAACAGGCCCGCGATCATCGGGATCGTCATGACTCCGGACATCGTCGGCGACTTGTCCCGGGCCAGCTGGAAGTACTGGCTGAAGAAGACGGTCCCGGCGAACATCGCGATACCGACGAACAGCGAGGCCAGCGACGCCAGCGTGATGGTCCGGTTGCGGAACAGCCGCAGCGGGATGATCGGCTCGCTCGCCCTGGACTCGACCAGGACGAAGAGCGCCAGCAGCACCAGCGACCCGCCGACCATCGCGTACGTCTGCCACGAGAGCCAGTCGTACTTGTCACCGGCGAAGGTGACCCAGACGAGCAGCAGGCAGACGGCGGCGGTGATGAAGAACGCGCCGGCCCAGTCGACCTTGACCTTCCGCTTCACCACGGGCAGGTGCAGGGTCTTCTGCAGCACGATCAGGGCGATCACGGCGAAGGGCACGCCGACGTAGAAGCACCAGCGCCAGCCGAGCCAGTCCGTGTCGGTGATGACACCGCCGACCAGCGGACCGCCGACCATCGCGGTGGCGAAGACGGCGCCGAGGTAGCCGTTGTACCGGCCGCGCTCACGCGGCGAGATCATCGCCGCCATGATGATCTGCGCCAGCGCGGACAGACCGCCCATGCCGATGCCCTGCACGGCGCGGAAGGTGATGAGCATGCCGGGGTTCTGCGACATGCCCGCCGCGGCCGACCCCAGGACGAACACGACCAGCGCGATCTGGATCAGCAGCTTCTTGGAGAACAGGTCGGCGAGCTTGCCCCACAGCGGGGTGGAGGCGGTCATCGTCAGCAGGGACGCGGTCACGACCCAGGTGTAGGCGCTCTGGCCGCCGCCGAGGTCCCCGATGATCCGGGGCAGGGCGTTGGAGACGATCGTCGACGACAGGATCGCGACGAACATGCCGAGCAGCAGGCCGGTGAGGGCCTCCATGATCTGCCGGTGCGTCATCGGAGCGTCGCCGGAGGAGCCGTGGGAGCCTCCCCCGTGCTTGGCATGAGCCCGCACACCGGCTGGTGTGGTCGTTGCCATGGGCTTCCTTTTCTTACGTGCTTGCGGGTGTACGGGTGGTCCGTTCGACAGCGGGGGGTGCCGCCCGGGCCGCGGGCCGGCAGTCGAAGCTCTCCCGCAGCCGCGCCATCAGCTCCGTGAGCCGGCCGACCTCCTCGTCGGTCCAGTCGCTCAGCCGCTCGGCCAGGACCTCGGTGGTCCGCCGGGACAGTTCGTCGAGCTGGGCGTGGCCCGCGGGGGTGAGGCGCAGGATGCGCGAGCGTTTGTCGGCGGGGTCGGGGGAGCGTTCGATCCAGCCCCGGTCCACGACGTGCGCGACATGGCGGCTGGTGACCGACATGTCCACCGCGAGCAGCTCGGCGAGCTTGCTCATGCGCATGTCGCCGTGGCGGCCCAGCAGGGTCAGCACGGCCGCCGACCCGCCGGGGCACTCGGCGGGCATGACCCGGCCGAGCTCCCGCTTGACGGCGCCGAAGGCACTGAACTGGCGGACCAGCTCTTCGTACTGCGCCCTCCCGGCCATGCCACCTCCCGCTTTCGTTGCTTAGGGCAACCATAGGAGCGGTTGGTTGCTACAGGCAAATAAAAGAGGGGGTGCGGGGCTCAAAAGTTGGCAAAGGCAAGTATTGCGAGAGTAAATATGCAGGTGGCGAGCCCGGCGGCCGCAGCCGCGCGGCGACAAACGGAAGGCCAACCCCCACTTGGGGAGCCCCGGCGTTTTCGCTAGGGTCTCGGGCCATGGCTAACAACCAGGCCCCCCAGGGCAATCACGACCCTGCCGGCAGCACCCAGATGTTCCGAGCGTTCGTCGACGAGGCGCCACAGGGGCGCCAGGCCGCGGCATCGAGCGGCGGCCCGCGCGTCGGTCTCATCCTCGGCGTGGTCGTCGCGGTGGCGATCATCGCGGCGGTGGCTTGGCTGGCGTTGGGTTAACAGATACGGCGGTTGCACGACTGCCCGCAGCCGGGCGGACCGGCTGCCGGCAGCCCGACGGGCCCGTCGCCCGCGGTGCCGGCTCTGCGGGGCAGCGAGGGACGGCCCGCACCCGCCGCACGGCGCAAGGGGCCGTGCCGGGGGGTGTCCGCCCGCAGCGGTTGGCGCGTCAACGGACAGTGAGTCGGCACGCAAGTCGATCGCGCCGTTCCGAGGACGGACACCCCCCGGCGCGGCCCCGACCCACCACCGGCGGGAAGGCGAGGACACCGCGCCACGGGCACCCGGCAACCGTCCTCGGTCCGCCCTCAGTCCGGGATCAGTCCGAGATCAGGCCTTCCCGCAGCTGCGCCAGCGTCCGCGTCAGCAGCCGCGAGACGTGCATCTGCGAGATGCCGACCTCCTCGCCGATCTGCGACTGCGTCATGTTCGCGAAGAACCGCAGCATGATGATCCGCCGCTCCCGGGGCGGGAGTTTGGCCAGCAGCGGCTTGAGGGACTCGCGGTACTCCACGCCCTCCAGCGCCGTGTCCTCGTACCCCAGCCGGTCCGCCAGCGACCCCTCGCCGCCGTCGTCCTCCGGTGCCGGCGAGTCCAGAGAGGACGCCGTGTACGCGTTCCCCACCGCCAGCCCGTCGACCACGTCCTCCTCGGACACCCCGAGCACGGAGGCGAGTTCGGTGACCGTCGGGGACCGGTCCAGCTTCTGCGAGAGCTCGTCGCTGGCCTTGGTCAGCGCCAGCCGCAGCTCCTGGAGCCGCCGCGGCACCCGCACCGACCAGGACGTGTCCCGGAAGAACCGCTTGATCTCCCCGACCACCGTCGGCATCGCGAACGTCGGGAACTCCACGCCCCGTTCGCAGTCGAACCGGTCGATCGCCTTGATCAGCCCGATCGTGCCGACCTGGACGATGTCCTCCATCGGCTCGTTCCGCGACCGGAAGCGCGCGGCCGCGTACCGCACCAGCGGCAGGTTGAGCTCGATCAGCGTGTCACGGACGTACGCACGCTCGGGGCTGTCCTCGTCGAGCGCGGCCAGCCGCAGGAACAGGGAGCGGGACAGGGTGCGGGTGTCGATGGCCCCCGTGGCCGGCAGCACCGGCGCGGGCTCGGTCACGAGCTCGGCCGGAACGTCGTCGATGGGGCCGAGTGAGTCGAGAGCATGGGGAGCTGTGTCGCTCTCCGCGAGCGTGAGCACCTTCGAGCTGCCCTGTTCTGCGGACATGCCACCCCCTTTGGGTCGCGGGACGGTCGCGGCGGACGCTCCCGTCTGAGGAACGCAGCCTTCACCTGAATACCGGAGCCGAAGCTCCGGCAAACGCGCTTCACGCAGAATGTCACATGTCGGCAACACGCTGTAGTGACATGTCGACATCTGAGACGCGAATCCGCCCTGCAAACAAGGGGTCTGACGGCTTTTCGGCTCTCAACTGCCGGGAACGGCCCTGATGAGCGATTCCCTCCCCACGGTGACCTCTCGCTCGCGTTTGCGGTTACGCGTCGATCCGGTTCGCAGACCGCAACCGCTGGAAGCTGCGGGCGAGCAGCCGTGAGACGTGCATCTGGGAGACGCCGAGTTCCGCGCTGATCTGGGACTGCGTGAGGTTGCTGTAGTACCGCAGCAGCAGGATCCGCTGCTCCCGCTCGGGCAGCTGCACGAGGAGGTGCCGGACGAGGTCGCGGTGCTCCACGCCGTCCAGGGCGGGGTCCTCGTAGCCGAGCCGGTCCAGCAGGCCGGGCAGCCCGTCGCCCTCCTGCGCGGCCTCCAGGGACGTGGCGTGGTACGACCGCCCGGCCTCGATGCAGGACAGCACCTCGTCCTCGGAGATGCGCAGCCGCTCGGCGATCTCCGCGGTCGTCGGGGTGCGCCCGAAGGCGGTCGTGAGGTCCTCCGTCGCGCTGCTCACCTGCACCCACAGCTCGTGCAGCCGGCGCGGCACGTGGACCGTGCGGACGTTGTCGCGGAAGTAGCGCTTGATCTCGCCGACGACCGTCGGCATCGCGAACGTCGGGAACTGCACGCCCCGGTCCGGGTCGAAGCGGTCGATGGCGTTGATCAGCCCGATGGTGCCGACCTGGACGACGTCCTCCATCGGCTCGTTGCGGGAGCGGAACCGGGCGGCCGCGTAGCGCACGAGCGGGAGGTTCGCCTCAATGAGCGCCCCGCGCACGCGGTTGTGCTCCGGCGTGCCCGGCTGGAGCTCCTTGAGCTGGGCGAAGAGCACCTGCGTGAGGGCGCGGGTGTCGGCGCCGCGGCTGCGCTGGGGAGCGGCGGGGGCGGGTTCGGGGGTTTCGGAGGTGGGTGCCTGAGGTGCGGTACTGGCCAGCACGGTCAACTCCACCTCGTCCTTGTCAACTCATCCGTCGACTCTTCCATCAAAAGCGGTCATAGCATCACAAGACATGTGCACTGTGTGCAAGCACCCCATAACTACGTGTTGAGTGATGAATGGCGCACAAATGAACTCGGGCCACAGAGAAGCCCCCTGTCACACCGACAGGGGGCTTCCAGCGGCCGGGGCGGCCGGGGTCAGAACTCGTAGTCCGCGATCACCCACGTGGCGAACTCCCGCCACAGCGCCACACCGGCCTGGTGATCGGGGTGCTCCACGTACCGCCGCAGCGCCTCCGCGTCGTCGAAGGCGGAGTTGATGGCGAAGTCGTACGCGATGGGGCGGTCGCTGATGTTCCAGCCGAGCTCCCAGTGGCGCAGTTCGGGGATCTTGCCGTCGAGCGCGCGGAAGGCCTCGACGCCCGCGACGACCCGGGGCTCGTCGCGTCCGACGCCCTCGTGGAGCTTGAACAGGACCAGGTGGCGGATCATCACTTTCCTCCGTTGGCGACCCAGGTGGCGAAGTCGCCCAGGGCCCGGGCGGCGTCCGAGATGCCCTGGAACCCTATCTGGACGTAGTCGGCGGCCTTGGCGGGGTCGGTGATGATCACGTACAGCGCGAAGACCACGAGGACGTAGACGGCGACCTTCTTCGCGTTCACCGCCATCGCGGCCTCCCCTGTCACTGGTGTCACGAACAGCGCACATGATCGCATGAGGAATCGATCACCCGCAGGGGTGGATCGCACGAAGGGCCCCGTCTCGCGACGGGGCCCTTCTCCAGCGGTAGCGGAGGGATTTGAACCCTCGGTGACTTGCGCCACACTCGCTTTCGAGGCGAGCTCCTTCGGCCGCTCGGACACGCTACCGAGGGAGACCTTACAGCAAGGTGCCGCGTGCTTCGAAATCGGTTTGCGGCGACGGTCCGGCGACCGCCCGGGAACCGCCCGGCGACCGCTCAGCGCCCCCGGAAGAACGCGGTGAGCAGCGCGGCGCACTCCTCGGCGAGCACGCCCTCGATCACCTCGGGCCGGTGGTTGAGGCGGCGGTCGCGGACGAGGTCCCACAGCGAGCCGGCCGCGCCGGCCTTCTCGTCGCGGGCGCCGTAGACGAGCCGGTCGACGCGGGACTGCTGGATCGCGCCCGCGCACATCGTGCAGGGCTCCAGGGTCACCACGAGGGTGCAGCCGGCGAGCCGCCACCGGCCGAGCGCGGTCGCGGCCCGCCGCAGGGCGAGGACCTCCGCGTGGGCCGTCGGGTCGCCCCCGGCCTCGCGTTCGTTGTGCCCGGCCGCGAGCACGGTCGTGCCGTCCGGCGCCAGGACCACGGCGCCGACCGGGACGTCCCCGCCCCGGACGGCCCCGGCGGCCTCGTCCAGGGCGAGGCGCATCGCGGGCCGCCAGGGGTCCCGTACCGGGTCGGGCGGTGCGGGGGTGGTGCGAGCGGTCAGCGGACGGTCTCCAGGGTCTCCGAGGCGCCCAGGGACTCGGCGATCTCGGTGACGGCGTCCGACGAGAGCGCGCGCAGCTCCTTCTCGGTCACACCGAGGTCGTCCAGGATCTGCGCGTCGCCGACCGGGCCGTGCGGCACGGACTCGGCGGAGCCGGCCACGGGCTCGCCGTCGTCGTCCTCCTCGTCGTCCGCGTCGCCGTCCTCGGTGCCGTCGAGGTCGAGGGCGTCCAGGTCGTCCCCGTCGGCGGGGTCCCGGCCGAGCAGCTCGTCGGTGAGCAGGATCTCGCCGTAGCTGCTGCGGGCAGCGGCGGCGGCGTCCGAGACGTAGATGCGAGGGTCCTCCTCGCCGTCCACGCGGACGACGCCGAACCAGGCGTCCTCCTGCTCGATGAGCACGAGCACCGTGTCCTCGTCGGGGGAGGCTTCACGGGCCAGGTCGGCCAGATCCGACAGGGTTTCCACATCGTCGAGCTCTGTGTCGCTCGCTTCCCACCCGTCTTCGGTGCGCGCGAGCAGTGCGGCGAAGTACACCGTGACTCTCCCACTGGTCTTAGGCGTGCCGGTTGGGGGTCCCCCCGGCGGAGGTTACGGGCGGGGAGTGCTCGTCCGAGCCCCACCCACTCGGAATCGTGGCAGAAACAAGGCGTTCAGGGGACGTCTTCGGCTCCCTGTGTCCGGCAGTCGCGCTCGCACGCTCGTTGCCGCCACCTGCGGATCGTACGCGGCTTTGCCCTGCTCCACGCACGGTCACCCGCCACAACGTCCGCGCGGTTCGTGATCTTCCCCGGCGGTTTGCCGCCCGTTCCCTACCAGCGGAACGTGCGCATGCGCATCGCGTGCCGCAGCCGGGCCGTCTTGGCGCGGCGCGGCTGGACGCGGTCGCGCAGGGCCCGGGCCTCGGCGAGGTCGCGCAGGAACCGGGCGCGGCGCCTGCGGCGCTCGGCGTCGGACTCGTCCGCGCCGGTGCGTCCGGCCGTCTCGTCCGGCCCGGCCCGTTCGGCCGTGCGGTCACGCTCCGGGTCCGCCCCGGGCCGTACGCGCGGTGACGGATCGTGTCGGGTCTCCCGGTCGGGCATCTGGTTCACCACCCCCACTCCGTCTCTTCCCCCTTCCCCCGGACGGGCGGTTTGACGCAGGCGAACGGGTGACGGGCGGGCGGCGTCCTTGCCGTGCGGCCGGGGCCATCGGGCCCGGTTACTGTTGTGGACATGCGTCTCCACGTCGTCGACCACCCCCTGGTCGCCCACAAGCTCACCACGCTGCGCGACCAGCGCACCGACTCCGCGACCTTCCGCCGTCTCGCCGACGAGCTGGTCACCCTGCTCGCCTACGAGGCCACGCGCGACGTGCGCACCGAACAGGTCGACATCCAGACGCCGGTCGCGCGGACCACGGGCGTCAAGCTCTCCCACCCGCGCCCGCTGGTGGTGCCGATCCTGCGGGCGGGGCTCGGCATGCTGGAGGGCATGGTGCGGCTGCTGCCGACCGCCGAGGTGGGCTTCATGGGCATGATCCGCAACGAGGAGACGCTGCAGGCCTCCACCTACGCGACGCGCATGCCGGAGGACCTGTCGGGGCGTCAGGTGTACGTGCTGGACCCGATGCTCGCCACCGGCGGCACGCTGGTCGCGGCGATCCAGGAGCTCATCCGGCGCGGCGCCGACGATGTGACGGCCGTGGTGCTGCTGGCCGCGCCCGAGGGCGTGGAGGTCATGGAGCGCGAACTGGCGGGCACGCCGGTGACGGTCGTGACCGCCTCGGTCGACGAGCGCCTGAACGAGCACGGCTACATCGTCCCGGGCCTCGGCGACGCGGGCGACCGCATGTACGGGGCGGCCGAGTAGGCCGGAGCCTCCCGGCGGCCCGCGGTGGCCGCTGAGCGGCTCGGCGGGCCGCTCAGCAGCCCTTCTTCTTCGTCGTCGGCGCCGGCTCGGGCGTGGCCAGCTCGGTCAGCGCCCGGTCGGCGTCCGGCTTCTTCGCCAGGTCCTTGAAGGCGTCCCCGATGACGAGGTCGACCGCGGTGCCCTTGCGGGCCGCCTCGGTGCGCCGTTCCGCGCCGGGGAGCTGCGTGCCCAGCACCGGCAGCGCGGTGTCCAGGGCGGACGCGGGGCCGAGGAGCAGTCCGGTGCCCTTGACCTTCTTGTCGTACTCCTTGGTCGCGTTGCCCACGTCGCCGATCTTGAAGCCGCGCTTCTTCAGCTCGTCGGCGGTCTTCTTCGCCAGGCCGCTGCGGGTGGTGGCGTTGAGGACGTTGACCGTGATCGTGCGGGGCTCGGGCAGGGCCCTGGCACGGGGCGAGGGGCTCGCCCCGGTCGCGGGGGCGCAGTCCGTGCCGCCGGCCGCCGAAGCCTTTCTGCCGCCGCCCGTGAAGACGTCGATGAGCTGCAGCGTGCCCCAGCCGCCCACGCCCAGCACGACGACGGAGGCGATGCCGACGGCGACGAGCCTGCCGCGCCGCCGGGGCCGGCGCATCCGGGGATACCTGTTGCCCGTGATGCGGTACTTGCCGCCCATGCCGGGGGGAGTCAGCATGCTCATGAGCGCAGCGTAGTGCGCCCGGGCGACGATGCCTACTAGATGATCATTCGACGTCGCCCAGCGGAACCCGAAAGGGTCAACCCGTGACCCGCGGAGGTCAGTCGAGTTCGAGCACGCGCGCGTGCAGCACCTGGCGCTGCTGGAGCGCCGCCCGCACCGCGCGGTGCAGGCCGTCCTCCAGGTACAGGTCGCCCTGCCACTTCACGACGTGCGCGAAGAGGTCGCCGTAGAAGGTCGAGTCCTCGGCGAGGAGCGTCTCCAGGTCGAGCTGCTGCTTCGTCGTCACGAGCTGATCGAGGCGGACCGGGCGCGGCGCGACGTCCGCCCACTGCCGGGTGCTTTCCCGGCCGTGGTCGGGGTACGGCCGGCCGTTTCCGATGCGCTTGAAGATCACACGGAAAGCCTACCGGTCAAGACCTTCCGGGCGCAGCCATGGCGACGGAGTACGACGCTGAAAAAAGCCCCACAAGGCGGTACGAACCGCCTCAGGGGCACGCATATGCCGGACCGGGCCCGCGCCGTCGGCGGCAGGTCAGGGCCGTCGGGCCGGGTGTGTTCACCGGCGCCGTGCGCCTGATTCGCCCGAACGGGGGTGTCGCGCGGCGGCGCAGACGCCGTTCCGGCCGCCTGTGCCGCCGCGGGCGGGATCAGCCCCGGGCCCGGCCCTTCGGGTCGGGGGACTGCGGCTTCCGCTCGGCCGGCGGGGAGCCCGGCTTGGGGGCGCTGCGGGCGGCTTCCGCGCGCAGCAGGGCGCGCAGGACGGCGTACGGGTCTTGAAGCATGGGTGTGTTCCTCGTCCTCGTGAATCCGTGCTGTGGTTCCGTGCGGGACCGGGTGGACCGGCGACGGTCCGCTCAGCAGCGCAGGACCTCGGAACGCGGGGGGCGAGGGTCGTGCGGCGGGTTCGGCGGCACGGGCACGGGGTGCCGCGCGGTGCACGCGGGGGCGGGGCCCGGGAACGGGGCCGGGCGCAGCGGGACGACGGCGCGGCGGGTGCTCCGGGCGGCGGGGCGCAGGACGGTGTCGAGGACGTCGTGCTCGACGGCGGTGCTCTCCCCGACGGCCGGGAGCGCCGGAACCGTGTGGGCCGCTGCGTGCGTGCCGGGCACCAGCAGGGCGAGCAGCAGGACCAGCACCCGCGGCCACGTGTGCCGACGGGTGCCGCGGGGGACCGGCTGCGCCGCGGGGTGCACGGGAGGTCACTCCCCGCCGAGGGCACGCCGTCCATCGCGCGGGCCGCCGGATCCGCCCGCTCGGCGTAGGGAGCACAGGGCCCGTTCGCAGGGGGTGCGGCGGCCCGGTGCGCCGGGGGTGTGTTCGGGGCCCGGGGGCTCGCCGGTCGGTGGCTCGGTCATGCTCCATGCTTCGACCGGGCCCGGGAGCCCTGCCACCTGGAGCGGGCCACGCGGCTGACGGCTACGCGCCGCCGGACTTCGCGGCCTTGGCCGCCGCCTTCATCTCCTGCTTGTGCGCCCGGACCCTGGCCAGGGACTCGGGGCCGGTGATGTCGGCGACCGAGCGGAAGGACTTCTCCTCGCCGTAGGGGCCCGCCGCCTCCCGCCAGCCCGCGGGGCGGACCCCGAGCTGCTTGCCCAGCAGGGCGAGGAAGATCTGGGCCTTCTGCTTGCCGAAGCCGGGCAGCTCCGCCAGCCGCTTCAGCAGCTCCCCGCCGGTGCCGGCGTCCCGCCAGACGGCCTCGGCGTCACCGTCGTAGTGCTCGACGAGGTACCGGCACAGCTGCTGGATGCGCTTGGCCATGGAGCCGGGGTAGCGGTGCACGGCCGGCTTCCGCGCGAGCAGCGCGGCGAAGGCCTCCGGCTCGTGCGCGGCGATCTCGTGCGCGTCCAGGTCGTCCGCGCCGAGCCGGCGGGCGATCGTCGCCGGGCCCTTGAACGCCCACTCCATGGGGATCTGCTGGTCCAGCAGCATGCCGGTCAGGGCGGCGAGCGGACTGCGGCCGAGCAGCGCGTCGGCCTCGGGGTCCTGGGCGAGGTGCAGGGTGACGTCCATGGCCCGATCATCCCCCGGGGCGGGCCCGGCCGCGTCCGGAGGCGGTGTCAGGGGCGCCAGTACCCGAGGGCGTGCACGCGCTGCTTGGGCAGGCCCAGTTCCTTGCGGACGTACGCGGCGAGCGTGCGGGTCGTCGCCGTGTCGCAGGCGATCCAGACGTACGGGTCGGTGGTCGCGCCCAGCAGTCCGGGCAGCTCCGCCTTCACGCGGTCGACCAGGTGGGCGCCGGAGTCCTGGCGGGGGACCTTGCGCAGCTCGTGGCGGTCCGGGTCGGTGCGGAACGGCAGGCCGTCGTCGCCGCCCTCGAACCAGACGGTCGCCGGGGCGGGACCCAGGGCGTCCAGCAGCGAGTTGACGGCCGGCAGGGAGGCCGGGTCGCCGACGGCGAAGACGTGCGAGGGCGCCGGGCTCGGGTGCTCGAAGCCGGTGCCCTGGACGGTCGCCTCGATGGTGTCGCCGGGCTTCGCCGCCCGGGCCCAGTCGCTCGCGCACCCCTCGTGCAGGGCGAACTCCAGGCTGAAGGTCCCGGCCCCGGGGTCCGGGTCGACCAGGGTGTAGGCCCGCTGGTGCGGCTTGCCCGCGTTGTCGAACCAGAGCCGGACCCACATGGTCGGGTGCACTCCGGTCGCGGCCAGCAGACCGCCGTCGGTGAAGCGCAGCCGCCGGTACTCCGGCGTGACGTCCTCGGCGTCCGTGACCGTGAACCGGAAATCCTTCGCGCGCAGCAGTTTGAGGACCGCGCCCTCCCAACCCCGCCCCTGCCCCATCGCGTTTCAGCCCTTCGCGTACGATTCCGGCCACACAGCCCTGACTTAGGCAAGGCTAACCTAAAGGAAGGTGGGGGTACAGGGTGGCGATCGAGATCTACCGTGACGCCTGGGGCATTCCGCATCTGCGTGCCGACAGCGTGACCGCGCTCGCCCGCGCGCAGGGGCTGGTCACCGCCCGCGACCGGGCCTGGCAGCTGGAGGTCGAGCGCCACCGGTCGCAGGGCACCTCGGCGTCCTTCCTCGGCGAGAGCGCCCTGGCCTGGGACCGGTTCGCCAGACGCGCCAGACTCGACGACACGGCCAGACGCTGCTTCACCGATCTGGAGAGACGGGACCCCGCGACGGCGCGGTGGGTGCGGGCGTACGTCGACGGGGTGAACGCGGGGCTGGCGCGGACCGCGGACGCGGGCCCGGACGCGGCCCCCGAGTTCGCCCGCACCGGCCTCGCCCCCGGGCGCTGGAACCCCTGGACGCCGCTCGCCGTCTGGCTCGCCACGCACATCCTCTTCGCCGGGTTCCCGGCCAAGCTCTGGCGCGAGCAGGTCGCCACCCACCTCGGCGCGGACGCCGTCGGGCTGTTCGCCACCGACGGGCCCGGCACCTCCGGCAGCAACGGCTGGCTGGTGAGCGGCGAGCGGACCGTCACCGGGCAGCCGGTCATCGCCGGCGACCCGCACCGCTGGATCGAGGACCCGGGCGTCTACCAGCAGATCCGCCTGTCCTGCCCGGAGTTCGACGTCGTGGGCCTCGCCGTCCCCGGCGTCCCCGGCATCGCCCACTTCGGGCACACCGGCACGGTCGCCTGGGCCATCACCAACGCCATGGCCGACTACCAGGACCTCTACCGGGAGCGGCTGCGGCGCACGGGCGCCGGCGTCGAGGCACTGGACCCGGACGGGGTCTGGCGCCGGGCGGCCCGGCACACGGAACGCGTCGAGGTGGCGGGCGAGGAGCCGGTCGAGGTCGAGGTGATCGAGACCGGCCGGGGGCCCGTGGTCATCGGCGGACCGGAGGGGATCGACGGCGACCCGACCGGCCCCACCGGCCCTGCCGGCGGGGCCGGTTCCGGCGCCGCCGACCCCCTCGCCCCGCCCGTGGCGATCAGCCTCCGCTATCCGCCCCGGGTCACCGGCGACCTCGGCTTCGGCGCCCTGCTGCCCCTGCTGCGAGCCCGCCGGGTCGCCGACGTCGACCGGGCCCTCGACCACTGGGCCGAGCCGGTCAACGTGGTCCAGGCCGCCGACACCGAGGGCGGGGTCCTGCACCGCGTGGCCGGGTACGTGCCGCTGCGCGCCGAGGCCAACCGGCTGCGGCTGGTGCCCGCCTGGGAGCCCGGCCACGAGTGGCGGGGCCGGCACGAGACGCCCCGCGCCGGGCTCACCGACGGCGTCGCCGTCATGGCCAACCAGCGCGGCCCGGCCGCGCCCCTCGGCGTCGAGTTCGCCCCGCCCCACCGGCACGACCGCATCGCCGCCCTGCTGGCCGGCAAGGAGCGCTGGTCCGCCGCCGACATGCCGGCCGTCCACACCGACACCCACCTGGCCTCCGCCGCCGCCCTCCTGGACCGCCTGCGCCCGCTGACCGGCCTCACGCCCGAGGCCGCCGCGCTGCGGGACCGGCTCCTCGCCTGGGACCGCCGCATGGACGCCGGCAGCGCCGACGCGGCCCTGTACGCGGCGGTGCGCGGCGCGGTCGTACGGCGGCTGGCGGCGCACCCGGCCTTCGCCGCGCTCGCCACCCCGCCGGCCTACCCGGACGTCTTCCGGCCCTGGCTCGCCCTGCTGCCCCGCGTCGGCTTCGCCCTGGAACACCTGCTGACCGCCGAGGAGCTGTACGGCATCGACCGCACCGCGGCCGTCCGCGCGGCCCTCGAGGAGGTGGCCGGGCGGCCGCCGTCCGGGGTCTGGGGCGACACCCACCGGCTCGCCCCCTGGCGGGCCCTGGAGCCGGGGACGCCGTACGAGGAGCCGGGGCTGGCCGGCGACCACGACTGCGTGCTGTGCACCTCGGGCGTGCCGGGCCTGACCGATCTGGCCGCGCGCGGCCCGGCCGCCCGCTACGTCTGGGACCTGGCCCGGCGGGAGGACAGCCGCTGGGTGGTCCCGTTCGGCGCCTCGGGCGTCCCCGGCTCGCCCCACCACCGCGACCAGCTCCCCCTGTGGCTCGGGGGAGACCTCGTCCCGGTCGTCACCGACTGGGCCCTGCTGACGAAGGAGACCGATGTCTGACCCGTACGCCTCCCGCACCGCCGTCCACGAGCAGGTGACCGACGGCTTCGGCACCGTCCGCGTCCTGCCGCTGGACGCCGAGGCCGACGCCGGAGTGATCCACCGCTGGGTGAGCGAGGAGCGGGCCGCCTTCTGGGGCATGACCGGCCTCACCGAACGGCAGGTCGCCGAGATCTACGCCCACATGGACACGCTCCCCACCCACCACGCCTTCCTCGTCGTGCGCGAGGGCGAGCCGGTGGCGCTCCTGCAGACCTACGAGCCGGAGGCGGACCGCGTGGGCGAGTGCTACGACGTGCGCCCCGGCGACATCGGCGTCCACCTGCTGCTCGCCCCCGCCGGACCGGGCGGCGGCACACCCGGCTGGACGGCCCGGCTGGTCGCCGTCGTCGCCCGTTACGTCCTGGTGGGCCTGGACCGCCGCCGGGTCGTGGTCGACCCGGACGTGCGCAACGACAAGGCGATCGCCCGCTTCCTCAAGCAGGGCTTCACGGCCGGGCCGGTGGTCGTCCTGCCCGAGGTGGACCTGCCGGACGTGTACCTGCCGGAGAAGAAGGCCCAGCTCGCCTTCCTGGACCGGGAGATACTCTTCCCCGCGTGACGCCCGACGAGCTCATCGCGCACTACGGCCTGGAGCCGATCCCCCGCGAAGGCGGCCTGTTCCGCCAGACCTGGGCCGGGCCCGCACGCCCCGACGGCAGACCGGAGGGCACGGCGATCGTCGCCCTGCTCACGGCGGACGACTTCTCCGCCCTCCACCGTCTGCCCACGGACGAGGTCTGGCACTTCTACGGGGGCGATCCGCTGGAACTGCTGCTCCTCGCCCCGGACGGCACCACGCGCACGGTGGTCCTGGGGCCGGAGGTGCTCCAGGGCCAGCACGTCCAGTTCACGGTCCCGGCCGGCACCTGGATGGGCGGCAGGGTCCGCCAGGGCGGCGCATGGACCCTGTTCGGCTGCACCATGGCCCCCGGCTTCACGTTCGAGGGCTACGAACACGGGGACGCGGCCGGACTGGCGGCGCGCTATCCGGCGGTGGCCGACGCGATCGCCGCGCTGTCCCGGCCCTGAGGCGGGCCGGCGGTGAGCACCGCACGGCTCCCGTCCGTACCTGAGCGGGAGCCGTACCGCCCGACCCGGGAGACCCACGTGGAGCGCATTGTCGGACACCCCCGGCGAGCCCGGGCCCTGGTGCTGCTCGGCACCCTGCTGGTCCTGCTCCTCGGGGGAGCGGCCCCCGCCTGCGCCCACTCCGCCCTGCGCGGCACCGACCCCGGGGACGGATCGGTCGTCCCCCGCGCCCCCCGCCACATCACCCTGACCTTCACCGAGTCCGTCGGCCTGCTCGACGACTCCTTCCGGGTCTTCGGCCCCGACCGGCGCCGGGTCCCCACCGGCGAGGCCGCGCACGCCGACGGCCGCTCCGACACGGCCCGGGTCCGGCTGACCGGCAAGCTCGCCCAGGGCACGTACGCGGTCGCCTGGCGGGTCGTGTCCGCCGACAGCCACCCGGTCTCCGGCGCCTTCACCTTCTCCGTGGGCAAGCGCTCCGCCACCACGGTCCCGATCGACACCGGCCCGGCGGAGGACCCCCTCACCGACGGCCTCCACGACCTCGCCCGCTACCTCGCCTACCTCGCCGCCGCCCTGCTCGTCGGCACCGCCGCCTTCGCGTCGCTGTGCCGCCCGGCCGGCACGGCCCCGCTGCGCCGGCCCCTGGTCGCCGCCTGGTGGACCCTCCTGGGCGCCACGGCCGCCCTGCTCCTGCTGCGCGCCCCCTACGAGAGCGGCGCCGGACCCCTCGCGGCCTTCGACCCGGGCGCCCTCGGCCGCACCCTGTCCAGCCGCCCGGGCCTGGCCCTGCTGGCGCGGCTGGTGATCCTGCTGCTGATCGCGGCGCTGCTGGTCCGGCGGTCCGGGAGGCGGGACCACCACCGGCCCCTCGTCCGGGCGGCGGGCACCGTCCTGGCCGTCGGCCTCGCCCTGACCTGGGCGGTGGCAGAGCACGCCTCGGCCGGCATCCAGGTGCCGCAGGCGATGGCGTCCTCCGTGCTGCACCTGCTGGCCACCGGCGTCTGGCTCGGCGGACTCGTGGCGCTGCTGCTGACCCTGCGCGGCGGCCCGGTCGACGACCTGGCCGCGGTGGTGCCCCGCTTCTCCCGGGTCGCCTTCGCCTCCGTGGCCGTCCTGGCGGTCACCGGTCTCTACCAGTCCTGGCGCGGCCTCGGCTCCCTGCCCGCGCTGACCGGCACGCCGTACGGCCGGCTCCTGCTCGTGAAGGTGGCCGCGGTGTGTGTGCTGCTGCTGGCGGCCGAGCGGTCCCGGCGCTGGACGGCCCGGATCGCCGCCCCGGCGGCCGCCGGGGCCACGGTGGCGTCCACCGCCGGGGCCGCCCCACCGGCCCGGGTCCCGCAGCCGGCCGGGGTGTCCACGTCCCGCGCGGGTGCGGCGGACCCCGGCCCCGCGCACAGGGTGGCATCCCCGTCCGGTACGGGTCCGGCGGACCCGGGCACCGCCCACTCCGACGGCGATTCCGGGTCCGGTGCCGGCCGGTCCGGCCGGTCGGGCCCGCTCGACCGCTCCGGCCCGGAGGTCGGTTCCGGCCCGGATGTCCGGTCCGGCGGCCCGGACGGTGATGCCGGTTCCGGTGCCCGCCGCGCCGATCGCTTCGCCGACCGTTCCGGCACGGACGGCGGCGCCGATGCGGGCTCCGGCCCCGACGCCCGGCGGCGTGGGCTGCGCCGGTCCGTGCTCGTGGAGGTCGCCGTCGCCGCCGTGGTGCTGGCGATCACCACCGTGCTGACCGGCACGCTGCCCGGCCGCGCGGAGGCCGAGGCGGCGCGGCAGGCCCCGGCGGGCGCGCTGCCGCCCACCGCGCAGGTGACGGTGCCCTTCGACACGGGCACGGACACGGTGACCGGCCGCGGCACGGTCCAGGTCACCCTGGACCCCGCCCGGGTCGGCGACAACGGCGTGCAGGCCGTGGTCTACGGCTCCGACACGGGCCTGGTCGTCGTCCCCGAGGTCCGCATCACCTTCAGCCTGCCCTCGCGCGAGCTGGGCCCGATCGACGCCGAACTCACCGACCAGGGCGGCTACTGGGGCACCAACGCCGTCAACCTGCCGCTCCCCGGGACCTGGACGATGAAGACGACCGTGCGGGTGTCGGACGTGGACCAGGTGACGGAGGAGAAGCGGGTGCGGATCGTGCCCTAGGCAGCCGCGGCACCGCCGTGGGACCGCCGTCGAGCAGCCGCGTCATGGTCTCGGCGGCCCGTACGGCGGCGTCGCCGCAGCAGTTGTTGAACAGCACGTGCACCTGCTCGGTCCGCTCGGCCAGCCGCCGCACGCGGGGCAGCCACTCGGCGAGTTCGTCCTCGCCGTAGACGTGCCGGAACCGGTCCTCCTTGCTGCCGGTGCCCCAGGCGGTGCTGCGGCCGTGGAACCGTACGACGGACAGCCGGGGCGAGGTCACCGGGGTCACCGGCGGCACGGACGACGGCAGGGTCTGCGTCATGTCGACGGCGACCGCGGCCATGCCGTGCCGGGCCAGCAGCGCGCTCGTCGCCTCCGCCCGGCCCGGCTCCCACCAGGACGGGTGCCTGAACTCCACGGCGACGGGCCAGCCCCGGGTCCGCTCCGCGCACTCCGCCAGGAACGTCTCGGCCCGCTCGCCCGGCCGGAACCACGGGGGGAACTGGAACAGCACGCTGCCGAGCCGTCCGGCGCCGCGCAGCGGTTCGACGCCGGCCGCGAAGCGCGCCCAGACCGCGTCGAGCACGGCGGGGTCCCGGTGCTCGGGCGGCAGCCCGTCCGGCATCACCGCCGGCCGGGTGGGGTGCCCGGTCAGCAGGGAGAAGGCCTTCACGTCGAAGACGAACCCGTCCGGGGTCCGCTCGGCCCACAGCAGGCTGTTCCGCTCGCTGGGCAGCGCGTAGTAGGAGGAGTCGACCTCGACGACCGGGAACCGCTCGGCGTAGTGCCGTAACCGCCCCTCGGCGTCGCGCCGACCGGCCGGGTACCAGCCGCTGCCGACCAGTGCCCGGTCGGTCCAGGAACACGTGCCCACCAGGATCTCGCCCAGGTTCTCGCCCATGGGGGAGCGGTTACCCGGGCCGGACGCAGGCAGGCTCCGCCACCGGGCGGTGACGGCACGGTGAAAGCCGGCGAATCAGGGTAATCAGGTCATAACTGTCCAGTGCGGGGCCACGGCCGATGCCTCCGCGAGAGCGAGATGACGACCATGGAGCAGCCCGTCACCGCAGGCCGGGCCGGCCGGCCGCCCGGCACGGCCCGCGAGGCTCCCGACGCCCTCGGTGCCCTCGACGCCCTGGTCGCGGCAGACCTCACCGCCCGTGTCACCCTCGACGAGCAGGGCAGGGTGACCGGCTGGAACGCGGGCGCCGAGCGGCTCCTCGGGCATCCGGCCGGGCAGATGCTCGGCCGCCGCGCCGCGGACCTGCTGGCCGAGCCGATCCCGGTGCGCGGCGGCATGCCGGCCCTCGCCGGGCTGCCCCGCTGGAGCGGTGACGTCGCCCTGCGGCACCGCGACGGCCGCAGACTCACCGTCCGGATCCTCGCCCACCACCGGACGCCCGCCACCGGCGCCCGGGCCTGGCTCGTCGTCTCCGCGCTGAGCGACCCCGGCCCGCGGCCCGCCCCCGACGAGTCCCTGGTGCACTGGAGCTTCGCCCAGTCCCCGTGCTGCGCCCAGGCGATCTACGACACCCGGCTGCGGCTGCGCCGGGCCAACGCCGACATGGAGCGCTCCACGGCCCTCACCGAGGAGGAGATGCGCGGCCTGCGCGTCTCCGAGATCATCGACGACGCCGCCGGCGAGCGGGCCGAGCGCAGCATGGCCCGGGTGCTGCGGACCGGGCAGCCGCAGTACGACGAGAACCAGCTGCGGGCCCCCGGCGAGGACCACGAGCACGCCTGGTCGGTCTTCACGTCCGCGCTGCGCGACGAGGAGGGCACCATCCGGGGCGTGTGCCTGTCCGCGCACGACATGACCGAGCAGTTCTGGGCCCGCAGACGGCTCCAGCTGATCGCCGAGGCCGGCCGGCGCATCGGCAGCACCCTCGACGTGACGCGCACGGCCCAGGAGCTGGCCGACGTGACCGTCCCGGCCCTGGCCGACTTCGCCGGCGTCGATCTGCTGGCCGGGCTGGACGAGGTACCCGAGCCGCCCGTGCGGGCGCTTCCGGTGAACGGGCCGCTGCGCCTGCGGCGGGTCGCGCTGCGGTCGGTCACGCCGGGCGCGCCGGAGGCCGTCGTGGCGGCGGGCGAGGCCGCCTCCTACCCGGCGGGTTCGGCGCCGTTCGAGAGCCTGCGCACGGGACGGCCCACCGTGCGGGAGGCGACCGACCCGGCCCTGGCCGCGTGGTTCGCGTACGACCCGGCCCGAGCCGCCCGGATGCGCGCCTTCGGCGTCCACTCGGTGCTGACCGTGCCGCTGGCCGCCCGCGGGACGACCCTGGGCGTGGTCTTCCTCCTCCGGTACCGCAACCCGGACCCCTTCCGGCACGACGACCTGGTCCTGGCCGGGGAGCTGGCCGCCCGGGCCGCAGTCAGCATCGACAACGCCCGCCGCTACACCCGTGAGCGCGCCACCGCCGTCACCCTCCAGCGCAGCCTGCTGCCCCGGCGGCTGCCCCGGCAGGCGGCGGTCGAGGTCGCCTCCCGCTATCTGCCGGCCGGCGGGCACGCGGGCGTGGGCGGGGACTGGTTCGACGTCATCCCCCTGTCCGGGGCCCGGGTCGCCCTGGTCGTCGGCGACGTCGTCGGCCACGGCCTGCACGCCTCGGCGACCATGGGCCGGCTGCGGACGGCGGTGCGCACGCTGGCCGACATCGACCTGCCGTGCGACGAGCTGCTGACCCGCCTGGACGATCTCGTGGCCCGGCTGGACACGGAGGAGGGCGACGGCGACCCGGGCGGGACCTCCGCCGACGTGGGCGCCACCTGCCTGTACGCCGTCTACGACCCGGTCTCCCGGCGCTGTTGCTTCGCCGGGGCCGGGCACCCGCTGCCCGCCGTGCTGCGTCCCGGCGGCACCGTCGACCTGGTCGCCCTCCCGGCCGCGCCCCCGCTCGGCGTCGGCGGCCTGCCCTACGAGGCGACCGAGGTCGAACTGCCCGAGGGCAGCCTGCTGGCCCTCTACACCAACGGCCTGGTCGCCACCCGGGACCGGGACATCGACGCCGGTGTGCACCGGCTGCGGGAGGCCCTCGCCCGCCCGGCGGACTCGCTGGACGCCCTGTGCGACCGGGTGCTCACCGAGCTGCTGCCGCAGCGCCCGGCCGACGACGTGGCCCTGCTCGTCGCCCGCACCCGAGCCCTCGACGCGGACCAGGTCGCCACCTGGGACGTGCCCTGCGACCCGTCGGCGGTCGCCCGGGCCCGCAAGGACGTGGTGGCGCAACTGGAGCGGTGGGGCCTGTCCGATGCCGTCTTCGTCACCGAACTGATCGTCAGCGAGCTGGTCACCAACGCCATCCGGCACGCCGAGCCGCCCGTCCGGCTCCGCCTGATCCACGACACCACCCTCGTCTGCGAGGTCTCCGACGGCGGCAGCACCGCTCCCCACCTGCGGCGCGCCCGCAGCCACGACGAGGGCGGCCGCGGCCTGCTCCTCGTGGCCCGGCTGACCGAGCGCTGGGGCACCCGCCAGAGCGCCACGGGCAAGACCATCTGGGCCGAACAGACCCTGACCCTCCCGTGAGGACCCCGGCCATGACCTCCCCCACCGCCCTGCCCCCGGCCACCGTTCCCGCCGCCTGCGCGACGGCCCGCCCTCCGGTGCCCTCGGGCACCGTTTCCGCCGCCTGCGCGACGGCCCGCCCTCCGGCCGTGTCCCCGGGCACTGTTCCCGCCGCCTGTCCGACGGCCCGCCCCTTGGCCGTGCCCCCGGCCACCGTTCCCGCCGCCTGTCCGACGGCCCGCCCTCCGGCCGTGCCCCCGGCCACCGTTCCCGCCGCCCGCCCGACCGCCTGCCCCCGCGCCCTGGCTCCCGCACCGGCGGGTGGCCGGCGGCGCCGCGTCCCCGGCCCGCGCACCGCGCGGTGAGGGGAGGACGGACCACAGATGCAGACCTTCCTGCCCTACCCCGACTTCCGCAGGACCGCCCTGGCCCTGGACCGCCGCCGGCTCGGCAAGCAGCGCGTCGAGGCCCTGCAGGTCCTGCGCGGCCTGATCGTGCCGGGCTACGGCTGGCGGCGGCACCCGGCCGTGCGGATGTGGACCGGCTACGAGGAGGCCCTGGTCCGCTACGGCCTGGAGATCTGCCGCGTCTGGCGCGAACTGGGCCACCAGGACAGCTGCGCGGCCACCCTGGTCGCCGACCTGGCCACCGCCCGCCCCCACGCCCCGATCCGCGACCAGGACGAGCTGGCCGCCGAGGGCGAACTGCCGCCCTGGCTCGGCGACCGGCCCTTCCACCGCAGCCACCGCTCGGCCCTGGTGCGCAAGGACCCCGACACCTACGGGGCGCTCTTCCCCGGGGTGCCGGACGACCTGCCGTACGTCTGGCCCGCCTCCGACCGCACCGCGTAGGCGCACCTGCCCCACCGGTCAACTCCCTTCCGTGCGGCACCCGTTGTCGACCCGGCGGTTCCGTGTTCCACTGGATCTTTTCCGGCACAGCGGTCACGGGTTCGGGCGGGCAGGACGTCATGGGGGAACCGTGTGTGAGGAACTGGGCTTCGACACACTCCTCTCCGAGGAGGGCTTCTTCGCGCGGCTGCTCGGGCGGTCGCCCTCGGGTGCCGGGCGGGAGCCGCTGTACGGTCCGGATCTGCCCGTGGTGCTGCTCACCGGCGGCCCGGGCATGGGCAAGGGCCGGCTGCTGCGCGCCGTACGGGACCGGTTCGCCGCCAAGGTGCCGGTGATCCACCTCGACTGCGCCTCGCCGGTCTTCGAGGACCGCGCCGACCCGGAGCCCGGCGCCCGCTCGGCCGCGACCGAGGCGCTGGTCGAGGTGGCCCGGCGGCTGTGCACCTGGCAGGGCACGGGCGGCTCGTTCGCCTTCCCGCGCCTGTTCACCGGCCTGGCCATGATCGCCACCGGTGTCGCGGACGGCAGGCCCCAGGCGGTCGCGACGGAGGCCGAACGCTACGAGGACCTGCCCCAGCGGCGCCGCGTGCGCGGCCTGGGCGGCGGTGACTTCTGGCGCGGCATGCTGCGCGGCACCATCCGCAACCTGCTGGCGACCATGTACGGGCAGGCGTTCGACCCCTACTCGACGGCCGTGAGCAACGCCCTGCTGGACGCCGTCTTCGAGCGCGCGGCCCCCCGCGGCAGGGCGGAGCTGGAGCGGGTCTACGGCGCCTACCCCGGCGCGGCCGGCCAGCCCCGGATCGGGCTGCGCATCCTGGCCGCCGACTTCCGGGCGGGCGGCGAGGCGCGCGAGGTCGCGGAAAGCTTTCTCTTCCGGGCCCTGCGCGAGGACCTGGAGGCGGCGTACGCCTCGCCCTCCGGCTGGCTGCGCCGGGTCGGCCGCCCGGGCCTGCTGCTGGATTACGCCGAGTCGCCGCTGGGCGAGTTGCTGCTGCGCGCGGTGCTCACCGACCGCAGGGTCGGCCGGCGCGACCGGGTCGTCGTCATCGGCACGGCCCGCCGCGCGGACGGCGGTGCCTTCCTGCACGGCGGCCTGCCGCCCGCGCTGATCACGCCCCCGGCCGAGTACCGGCCGGCCGACGGGGCCCCGCCCAACTGGTCCCGCCGCACGGACGGGGGCGCCGACCGGGCCCCGCTCGCCGACGGCGTGCTGCTGCTGCGGATGCCGCTGCTCACCGGCGACCAGCTGCGCCGGGAGACGGTGCGAAGACAGCAGCACGCCGAGCCGGAGGGCGGCGTCAACCGCCGCCGCATCGACGCGGCCGTGGCCCGGCTGAGCGGCGGCCGCCCGCACACGGTGATCCGGCTGGCGGCGGCAGCGGCGGCGTTCCGCATGCCGGCCGACGCCAACGACCGCGACCTCCTGGACGCCCCCCTGCGCCTGCCCGGCGACGACGCCGAACGCCCGGTCGCGGAGGTGCTGTTACGGGAACTGATCCTGGACCAGCTGCCCGTGCGCCTCCCGGCCGAGCACCACGCCCACTGGCTGGACCTGCTCACCCATCTGTCGGTGGCCCACGACACCGAGTGCGCCGACGTGCTGCTGCGCCACCACCAGGCCGGGCACGTGCACCACCTGACCGCCCATCACGTCGCGCGGCTCCTCACCGACACCGGCTGGCCCACCTGCGAACGCCACTTCATCGGCGACTTCGGCCTGCGCCAGCTCCTCGTCCACCGCCTCTACGGCCTGCTTCCGGACGGCGCCGCCTGGTACGCCGACCACCACCTGCTGCGCGACCACTACGCGCGGCGGGCGGCGGGGGAGGACCGCATCCGCGACGAGGACCTGCCGGGCGACGACGCGGCCGGCGACGGCGTCCCGCGCGAGGGCGCCTTCCGTTCCCTGACCGCCCACCGGATGAACCACCACCTGGTCTCCGGCGGCGCCGACGACGTCGTCGGCCACCTGGCCGCCACGCTCCCGGGCCGCCCGCGCGCCTGGTGCGCCGAACTCCTGGAGATCGCCCAGGCCCCGTACCCGGGCGGCGCCGACGCCCGGCGCGAGCGCGCCCAGGGCCTGGTGGCGGCGGACGGCCCGCCGCTGCGCCGCACGGTCGACCAGCTGCTGCACGCGGTGTGGCTGTGCGAGGAACGCACCCGCCCGACCGGCCGGGAGACCGCCCGCACCCTGGCCAAGCTGCTGGACCTACTGTCGATCATGGACTTCGACGGCGCCGGCCGGCTCAGCAGGACCGCGGCGGACTGGAGCGCCCTGGCCGAGAACGAACAGCCCCTGCTGCGCTGCGCCTGCACCGAACAGCTCCGCCGAAGGAGATGACGGCATGCCGAGATGGAAGAAGATCCTCTACTCGCTGTTGGGGGTGCTGGTCCTCGTCGCGGGCGTCACGCTCACGACCTCCCTGGTCCGCAAGCCGGACACCTGCGCCGACGGGGTGGAGCGGATCGACGGCGAGTGCGTCGGCGTCAACGGCGAGGGCTACGACTTCGGCACCCCGGAGATCGCCGACGTGGCCCGCGCGGTCGCCCGCGAGAACGACAGGATCGAGGACCAGCCGCACGTCACCGTCGCGATGATGCTGCCCCTGCAGTCCGACCGCGAGGCCCTGCGCCGGCAGATGCGCAGCGACCTGCAGGGCGCCTACCTCGGGCAGCGGCAGGCCAACGCGGGCGAGGGCGAACCGCCGAAGATCCGGCTGGTCCTGGCCAACCCCGGGCGCGACTACGGGCATCAGGCGAAGGTCGTCGACACCCTGCTGCGGATGGCCGCCTCCCCCGAGGACCGGCTGCGCGCGGTCACCGGCTTCAACCTGAGCCTGGCCGCCACGGAAGCGGCCGTGAAACGCCTGACCGAGCACAAGGTGCCGGTGCTGGCCGCGCGCATCAGCGGCGACCGGATCGCCAACGAGGACCGGGCGGACGGCATGGCCAGGCTCCGCTTCCCGGGCCTGGCCCGCATCCTGCCCACCAACAACGACGCGGCCCGGGCGCTGGCCGACTTCAACGGCGAGCAGGGCCGCCGCAACGTCCGGACGGTCCTGGTCTACGACAAACGCCCCGACGGCTACAACGAGTCCCTGGCCAGGGCGTTCAGCCGGATCAAGGAGGAGGGCCCGGCCGGTCCCGCCGCGATGTCCTTCGAGTCCCCGGCCATCGACGAGGCGGGCTCCACCGGCAACCAGTTCACGCAGACGGCCAACAACATCTGCGACTCCGAGGCCGACACCGTCTACTTCGCCGGCCGCACCCTCCACCTGCGCATCTTCGCCCTCAAGCTCGCCCAGGTGGGCTGCGAGGGCCGCCACTACACCATCGTCAGCGGCTCCGACGCGGCCTCGCTGCGCCAGGACATGACGGAACGGGACGGGGCCTCGCTGCGCGGCGACGACGGGCGGCCGAAGGTCACGGTCCAGTACGCGGCCCCCGCCCACCCCGACGCCTGGAGCACGGAACTGGCGGCCTGGACGAAGCAGTGGACGGCCACCCACAAGCGTGCCCCGAAGCCCTTCGAACTCCCCCAGTACCTCACCGAACCGAAGGCGGCCCTGGACTCCCTGCGCGCCCAGATCGCCGCGACCCGGCGCGAGGGCATCTCCCTCGGCTCCACGCCGAACCTGGAGGACTCGCGCACGATGCTCGTCCACGACGGCCTGCTCACCATCGGCAAGGCCCTGCACCAGGCCCAGCAGGGCGCACCCGGGACGACGGTCCCCACCCGCGAGGACGTCGGGCGCCAGTGGTCCCTGCTCCACTCCCGCCACCGCGTGCGGGCCACCAGCGGCCTGATCTGCCTCACCACCGGGGGCAACGCCTACGACAAACCGGCCGCGATCGTCGAACTGGACCCGGGCCGCAGGGGCCGGGGCACGCTCAAGTTCGTGGGCCTGGGCTGGCCGACGGGACGGCCGCAGCCGAAGAACTGCGTGATCCCCAGCGAGACGCCCTGAGGCGGCCGAGGAGAGCACAGACTATTCACGTAGCCCTGAATTCAGGAAAACATGAACTCGGGTACGCTCGCCCCATGCTGACTGCCGCCCCCGACATCGACGTCCTGGTCCGGTTCGGCCGGGCGCTCGCCGATCCGGTCCGCTGCCGGATCCTGCTGGCCCTGCGCGAGACCCCGGCCCACCCGGCCGACCTCGCCGACAGGCTCGGCGTCTCGCGCACCCGCCTCTCCAACCACCTGGCGTGCCTGCGCGACTGCGGCCTGGTCGTCGCGGTGCCGGTGGGCCGCCGGACCCGCTACGAGCTGGCCGACGCCCGCCTCGGCCACGCGCTCGACGACCTGCGCACCGCCGTGGTCGCCGTCGAGACCGACCGCACCTGCCCGGCGGCCGCCACCGAGGGGTGCTGCTGACCGTGGCCGCGGAGATGTCCCTGTCCCCCGGCCCCGCACGGCGCGACGCGCTGGCCCGCCGGATACGGCTGCTGGTCGCCGCGACCATCGTCTACAACGCGGTCGAGGCGGTCGTCGCCCTCACCGCCGGGGCGCTCGCCTCCTCCACCGCGCTGATCGGCTTCGGCCTGGACTCCGTCGTCGAGGTGTCCTCCGCGGCCGCCGTCGCCTGGCAGTTCTCCGCCCGCGAGCACGCCGTGCGGGAGGCGCGGGAGAGGACCGCGCTGCGCGTCATCGCCCTGTCCTTCTTCGCGCTGGCGGCGTACGTCGCGGCCGACGCGGTGCGGGCCCTGGCCGGGACCGGCGCGGCGGAACGCTCGGTCCCCGGCATCGTGCTGGCGGCGCTCTCCCTGGCCGTGATGCCGTTCCTGTCCGCGGCCCAGCGCAGGGCGGGGCGCGAGCTGGGTTCGGCCAGCGCCGTCGCCGACTCCCGCCAGACACTGCTGTGCACGTATCTGTCGGCCGTGCTCCTGGCCGGGCTGCTCCTGAACGCCACCGTGGGCTGGTCCTGGGCCGACCCGATCGCGGCCCTGGTCATCGCCGCCGTGGCGGTCAAGGAGGGCCGGGACGCGTGGCGGGGCGAGGGCTGCTGCGCGGTACCGGCGCCGGCCTCGCTGTCGCCGCAGGGCGAGGGGAGCGGCGGTTGCCGCGCCGGGGGGAGCGGGTGCTGCGACAGGCCTTAGGCCGCCCTGCGGCGCGGGCGCGACGTCCGCCGGCCGGACGCGGGACGCTTCACCTCCCCGGGCTCCTGGAGGTCCCGGAACTCGTGGAACTCCTGGAACTCCGGGAAGTCGCCGGACTCCTCGGACGGGACGAGGTCGTCCCCTCCGAAATCCGGGGCCCGGAAGGGATCGATGACCGGGGGAGGCGAGGCCGCGGCGGAGCGGCTCGGCTGCCCTTCCGGAGCGGAGAACAGCGAAGTCGGTTCGATGAGAGGACTCTCTTTCGTTGGGAGCGGCCCCCTGACGGGGCCGCGCGTGCCGTGACCCGGCACGAGGTCCTACAGCTTGGTCATCTTGGCGTAGGGGCTCAGGATCCGCATCTGTGCGGAGCCGAAGTCCACGAGCGCCGCGATCCCGTCCTCGACACCGATCACCCGGCCGAGGCCGTACATGTCGTGGGTGACCTGGTCACCGACCTCGAAGTGCTTCGGAGCCGGTGCGACGGGGGCCGCGAAGGGGCTGGTAGGCAAATGACGCTTCTGTGCAGCACGCTTTGTCATCACGCCCCAGTATGCGCTGTGAAGGGTGTCTGTGGGGACGGGCGAGCGACGATGAGGTCACGAACCGGCACGGGAAACGCCGAAGGGCCCCACCGCGAACGGTGGGGCCCTTCGACATCGTGCCCGGTGAGGCACTGGCGGAGGATACGAGATTCGAACTCGTGAGGGGTTGCCCCCAACACGCTTTCCAAGCGTGCGCCCTAGGCCTCTAGGCGAATCCTCCGCCGGAAACATTACATGACCGAGAGGAGTGCTCGCGAACTCGTTCCCCGGCCCCGACATCAGGTAGCCTTGGCGCAGCCCCTCACGCGGCGCTATCTGACTGAACTCCCCCAGGGCCGGAAGGCAGCAAGGGTAGGTCGGCTCTGGCGGGTGCGTGGGGGGCGTCTGCGTTCCCGGGGCCGATGAGCCGGGCCGACGAGCCGGGCCGGCGCCCGCGACGGCAGGGGCCCGATGTCAGTGGGCGCCTATAACCTCGTATGCGTGTCGTCTCTCGCTCTGTACCGCCGCTACCGCCCGGAGACCTTCGCCGAGGTCATCGGGCAGGAGCATGTCACCGACCCGTTGCAGCAGGCGCTGCGCAACAACCGGGTCAACCACGCGTACCTGTTCAGCGGGCCGCGCGGCTGTGGCAAGACGACCAGCGCGCGCATCCTGGCCCGCTGCCTGAACTGCGAGCAGGGCCCCACGCCCACCCCGTGCGGTACGTGCCACTCCTGCCAGGACCTCGCGCGCAACGGCCCCGGTTCCATCGACGTCATCGAGATCGACGCCGCTTCCCACGGTGGCGTGGACGACGCCCGTGACCTGCGGGAGAAGGCCTTCTTCGGGCCCGCCCGCAGCCGGTACAAGATCTACATCATCGACGAGGCCCACATGGTCACGTCGGCCGGCTTCAACGCGCTGCTGAAGGTCGTCGAGGAGCCCCCCGAGCACCTCAAGTTCATCTTCGCGACGACCGAGCCCGAGAAGGTCATCGGCACGATCCGCTCGCGCACCCACCACTACCCCTTCCGGCTGGTCCCGCCCGGCACCCTGCGGGAGTACCTGGCCGAGGTGTGCCGGAAGGAGGACATCCCGGTCGAGGACGGGGTGCTGCCGCTCGTCGTGCGCGCGGGCGGCGGTTCCGTGCGTGACTCGATGTCCGTCATGGACCAGCTGCTGGCCGGCGCCGCCGCCGACGGTGTGACGTACGCCATGGCCACCTCCCTGCTCGGCTACACCGACGGCTCTCTCCTCGACTCCGTCGTCGAGGCCTTCGCCACCGGTGACGGGGCCGCGGCCTTCGAGGTCGTCGACCGTGTCATCGAGGGCGGGAACGACCCCCGCCGTTTCGTCGCCGACCTGCTGGAGCGGCTGCGCGACCTGGTGATCCTCGCCGCCGTCCCGGACGCCGTGGAGAAGGGGCTCATCGACGCCCCCGCCGACGTCCTGGAGCGCATGCAGGCCCAGGCCGGCACGTTCGGCCCGGCCGAGCTGAGCCGGGCCGCCGATCTGGTCAACGAGGGCCTGACCGAGATGCGCGGCGCCCACTCGCCCCGCCTCCAGCTGGAACTGATCTGCGCCCGCGTTCTGCTCCCCGCCGCCTACGGCGACGAGCGTTCCCTCATGGCCCGCCTGGACCGGATCGAGCGCGGGGTGAACTTCTCCGCCGCGGGCCCGGCCGGCGTGCCCGCCCTGGGGTACGTGCCCGGACCGCCGCCGGAGGGCCACCAGGAGATGCCCGGCGGCGCGCCCACCGCGCAAGCGCCGGTGTCGCCGGTCCCGCCGGGCGGGGGCCCGGCCGCGGCCCGGGCGGCGGTACGCGGTGGTGCCGGAGCGCCCGGCGGACCCCCGAGCGCCGCGGTTCCCGGCGGACCCGGTGGCCCCGGCAGCGGCGGCACCGGTGGCAGCGGCGGAGGTACGGCTCCCGCCGCGGAGCACGCCCCGGCGGGCCCGGGCGCGCCGCCCCAGGGGCCCGGTGCGCCCACGCCTCCCGCCGACACCCCCGCCCAGCCTCCGCACGCCCCCACGGCCCCCCAGGCACCGGCCGCATCCGCCCCGGCGCCCGGCGCCTGGCCCACCGCCGCGTCCGCGGGCAGCGGCCGCCGCCCGGGCGGCTGGCCCACCGCCACCCCGGGCGCGCCCGCCCCGGCTGCTCCGGCGCCCAGCACCCCCCGGACGGCACCGTCGGCACCGGCGGCCCCGTCGGCTCCGGCGGCACCTCCCGCCCAGGCCGCCCCCACGCCCGCAGCCCCGGCACCCGCAGCCGCACCCGGCGGTCTCGACCCGCGCATGCTCTGGCCGAACATCCTGGAAGCGGTCAAGAACCGCCGCCGCTTCACCTGGATCCTGCTCAGCCAGAACGCCCAGGTCACGGGCTTCGACGGCACGACCCTCCAACTCGGGTTCGTCAACGCGGGCGCCCGGGACAACTTCCTGAGCAGCGGCAGCGAGGACGTGCTGCGGCAGGCGCTGGGCGAGCAGTTCAACGTCCAGTGGAAGATCGAGGCGATCGTCGACCCCTCCGGCGGCTCCGCACCCCCGGCCCCGGGCGGCCCGTCCGGCTACGGCGGAGGCCAGCCCGGCGGTTACGGCTCCGGCGGGGGCGGTGGCCACACCTCCGGCGGCGGCTTCGGCGGCGGTACGGCGACCGCCCAGCGCTCCGCCCCGGCCCCGTCGATGGCCGCGGCGGCACCCACCGCGCAGCCGGGCGGCTCCCCCTCCGGCGTCGCGGCGGTCCCGGCGGCCGCCCCGAGCGCCCCCGTCCCCCAGCCGTCGGCCCCGCAGCCGCGCCATGTGTCCGTCGAGGAGGACATCCCCGAGGACGACGACCCCGACCTCGACGAGTCGGCCCTGTCCGGACAGGAGCTGATCGTCCGGGAGCTGGGCGCCACGGTCGTGGAGGAGTTCTCGAACGAGCCGTAGGGAGGAGCCGTAGGGGCGAGCCGTAAGGACGAGCCGCGGAGGGAGCGCGGCAGGCCGGCGGAGTCGCGCTCCGCCGGTTCGGAGGATCCTCCAACACGGCCGCCCCGCCTGCTTCGGAAGCCCGCACAAGGGAAACCCGGCGCCTCCCGTTAGGCTGACCCCCGTGAAGGTCCTCGTCATCGGTACCGGCGCCCGCGAACACGCCCTGTGCCACGCCCTGTCCCACGACCCCGACGTCACGGCGCTGCACTGCGCCCCCGGCAACGCCGGCATCGCCGAGGTCGCCGAGCTGCACCAGGTCGACGCCCTGGACGGCGCCGCCGTCACCGAGCTGGCCCAGCGCCTCGGCGCCGACCTCGTGGTCGTCGGCCCGGAGGCCCCGCTGGTCGCCGGTGTCGCCGACGCCGTGCGCGAGGCCGGCATCCCGGTCTTCGGCCCGTCCGGCCGGGCGGCGCAGCTGGAGGGCTCCAAGGCCTTCGCCAAGGAGGTCATGGCGGCGGCCGAGGTGCCCACGGCCCGCTCGTACGTCTGCACGACCGAGCAAGAGGTCGACGCGGCCCTCGACGCCTTCGGCGCTCCGTACGTCGTGAAGGACGACGGGCTCGCGGCCGGCAAGGGCGTCGTCGTCACGGACGACCTGGAGACGGCCCGGGCGCACGCGGCCGCGTGCGAGCGCGTGGTCATCGAGGAGTACCTGGACGGCCCCGAGGTCTCCCTGTTCGCCGTCACCGACGGCGAGACGGTCGTGCCGCTGCAGCCCGCCCAGGACTTCAAGCGCGCCCTGGACGGCGACCGGGGCCCCAACACCGGCGGCATGGGCGCGTACTCCCCGCTGCCGTGGGCCGACCCCAAGCTGGTCGACGAGGTGCTGCAGACCGTGCTGCAGCCGACCGTGGACGAGATGAACCGCCGCGGCACGCCGTTCACCGGGCTGCTGTACGCCGGTCTCGCGATCACCTCCCGGGGCGTCCGCGTGATCGAGTTCAACGCCCGCTTCGGCGACCCCGAGACCCAGGTCGTGCTGGCCCGCCTGAAGACCCCGCTGGCGGGGCTCCTGATGGCCGCGGCCACCGGCAACCTCGCCCACCTGGAGCCGCTGCGCTGGAGCGACGACGCGGCCGTGACCGTGGTCGTCGCCTCGCACAACTACCCCGGCACCCCGCGCACCGGCGACCCCATCACCGGGCTCGACGAGGTCGCCGCCCAGGACGCCCCGCACGCCTACGTGCTGCACGCCGGAACCCGGCGCGACGGGGACGCGATCGTCAGCGCGGGCGGCCGCGTCCTGTCCGTCACGGCCACCGGCAAGGACCTCGCCGAGGCCCGCGACCGCGCGTACACCGCCGTCGGCCGCATCCGCCTCGACGGCTCCCAGCACCGCACGGACATCGCCGCCGAGGCGGCGCGCGCGTAGGCGACCGCCGTCGGAGGCGGGAGGAACGCCCTCCGCGCCGATGAACCTTCCAGGCCCCGGATCCGTCTCAGGATCCGGGGCCTGACCTGTGCGGTGTGCGGAGGCCTGATCCCCGCCGTCCGTCAGCCACCTTTCCCCAAAGCCATTCCATCGAGTGACCGATGCCGTATCCGGCTGACGGGGGGCGGGGCCCCAACTAGGGTGCGGCGCAAGCGTTCCGGCACTTGGCCCACCGGCATTGCGATGTCGGTGGCGGGTGCCACAGTGGGGGAGTGAGCAAGGAAAGCGTCAGGTCAACGGGGAGGGGGTGAGGTCGGTCGTGACCGGAATGGGTGTGGAGGCAGGCGCGCAGGCCGCGCGGTCCCGGGCGCTCGTCGTGCTGCGCATCCGCAGCCGGGCGCTGGCCGTCGCCCTGCTGCCGGCGGCGGCCGCCGTGATCCTGCTCGCGGGCGTCCCCACCGGCCGTCTCGCCGGTCCCGGCTGGGACGCCGCCCGCTGGATCCTGACGCCGCTCGCGCTCCTGGTGCTGCTCGCCGCCGCCGGCATCGCCCTGGTCGTGGCCCGGGCCCGCCCGGCCATGAGCCCGACGGTCGCCATCGCGGAGGAGGCGGCCCCGGATCTGTACCGGATGGTGCGCGACCTCGCCGACCGCCTCGACGTCCCCGCGCCCTCGGCCATAGCGCTCACCCCCGACTGCGACAGCTGGCTGGAGGACCGCACGCACCGCGCCCACGGCCCGCCCCCGGTGGAGGAGCACGAGGACATAGCGGGCGCCGGCCGGCACGCCCACCGCCGCCATCCGGTCGCCCCGGTCCTGGTCATCGGCTCCCCGTTCCTGTGGTGGATGCGGGTCGGCGAGCTGCGCGCCGTCCTCGCCCCGGTGGTGGCCGGCACGGGGCCCTCGGCCCACCCGGACATAGCCGCCGCCCGGCGCTTCGTCCGCGGCCTGGACGCCGCGGTCGCGGTGACCTCGGCGCCCCGCCGTGACCCGGTGTCGCGGCTGGTGCTCGCCGGCGTCGGCTGGGTGGCCCGGCTGCTGCTGCGCGGCTGCCGGGTGCACGCGGCCGAGATGGAGCGGGGCGTGGCGGCCGCGGCCGCCGAGCGCGCCCAGGCGGTGGACTACGGCCTGCGGATCGTCGCCCAGGAGCAGGTGGGCCTGGCGTACGCCGGCTGGGACCGGCTGCTGACCCGGGTGGCCCTGCCCGCCTGGCGGATGGGCCGCTGGCCGTCCCGGCTGGACGCGGGCGTCGTGGCGGCGCTCACGGAGCTGTCCCGGCGGGACCGCCTGGCCGAGGGTTTCGCGTCCCGGCTCGGTGAGCGGCCCGCCTGCGACCTGCTGGAGGAGCCGGGCGCGGTCGACGAGGCCGCCTCCCTGCTCGCCGCCCGCCTCTTCCACGGCGGACCGGCGGGGGCGGGACCCGACTGGTCGCCGGTGGACTGGAGCGAGTATCCCGAGGAGGTCGTGGACCGCAAGTGGCGCATCGACGCGGCCCGCCTCCACCGCGTCCTGGACGCGCTGGGCGTGCGTCCCGCCCCCGGCCCCGCCGCCTCCGGCACCGGCGCCCCGACCCTCGCCCGCGTCCTGGACCACCTGACGGACCTCACCGCCGCCTCCGCGGTACCGGGCGGGGACCCCGCCGCGGGAGCCGGCGGCGCCCCCGCGACCGGAGCCGGACCGGCCCTGCCCACGACGGACACCGACGACGAGGAAGACCTCTCCGGCACCACCCCCCGCAGCGCCGCCCTCGCCGCCCGCCTCAGCGCCGAGCTGTCCCGCGAGGAGACCGCGGCACCCCGCCCGTCCCCCACGGCCCCCGACGCCGCGGCCGCCGACCCCGCCACCGCCCTCTGGGACGACCGCACGCTCCCCCTCTTCCCCCTCCAGCCCCCGCGCACGGCCCGCGACCTGCTCGCCGACCACCTCACGGCCATGGTCTGCTGCGCCGCGATGGACACCGCCGGCGCGACACCCGGCCTGGACTGGCTGGACGGTCCGACGCTGCTCCTCGACGGCACCCGCACGCCGGATCTGGCACCGAAGGTCCTCGCCCTGATCGAGGACGGCGACGCCACCCCGCTCCGGGCCTGGCTGGCCGACCTGGGGATACGGCCGGAGAAGCCGGTCCGCCTCGCCTGACCCCGTCGCGCCCCCGGCTCCCGCCCCCCGGAGCCCTGCCCTCCGCTTCTGGCCAATTCAAAACGAACAGTGACGAAGTGCGCGCGTTATGTGATGTGCTTGGACCGTTCGCGCGCATGGCAAGAGCGTGCGACATACGACAAACCCACAGGACCACACACGACACCACACACCACATCGGCAGGACCACCACGGGGGCGAAGGGGAGGGGAAGCGACTATGCGTTCGGAGCCGATCCGCCGCTGGGAGTCCGGAGCACTGGCGCACGCCGTGACGGATCCCTTCGGGCAGGGCCCCGTCCCGTGGCTGCGCGGCAATGTGACGTACTTCGACGACACCGGCCAGATCGTCCCCTGGTACGTGGACCAGGACGGCCCCCACGGCCCGCGCAAGGGCGCCCGCTCCGGCGGCCCCCGCGCCGCCGACGACGTCCACCGCCAGATCAAGGGCTTCACCTCCACCGGCGCGGTCGCCCCGGGCGAGGCGGTCGACTTCCACATCACCGTCGACCCGCCCCAGCAGTTCGCCGTCGACATCTACCGCATCGGCCACTACGGCGGAGACGGCGCCGCCAAGATCACCACCAGTCCCCGCCTGTCCGGCATCGTCCAGCCCCCGCCCCTGACGGCCGACCGCACGGTCTCCTGCCACCACTGGTGGCTGTCCTGGCGCCTTCAGATCCCGTCGTACTGGAACATCGGCGCCTACGTGGCCGTCCTCACCACGGCCGACGGCTACCGCTCGCACGTGCCGTTCACCGTCCGCCACGACCAGCCCGCCGACCTGCTCCTCGTCCTGCCCGACATCACCTGGCAGGCCTACAACCTCTACCCCGAGGACGGGCGCACGGGCGCGAGCCTCTACCACGCCTGGGACGAGCAGGGCCGGCTGCTCGGCGAGGCGGACGCCGCCACGACGGTCTCCTTCGACCGCCCCTACGCGGGCGCCGGCCTCCCGCTGCACGTGGGGCACGCCTACGACTTCATCCGCTGGGCCGAGCGCTACGGCTACGACATCGCCTACGCCGACGCCAGCGACCTGCACGCGGGCCGGGTCGACCCCACCCGCTACCGGGGCCTGGTCTTCCCGGGCCACGACGAGTACTGGTCGGCCGAGATGCGCCGGACCGTGGAGGCCGCCCGGGACGCCGGCACCTCGCTGGTCTTCCTCTCCGCCAACTCCCTGTACTGGCAGGTGGAGCTGAGCCCGTCCCCGTCCGGCGTGCCGCACCGGCTGCTGACCTGCCGCAAGCGCAAGGGCCCCGGCAAGCCGGTGCTGTGGCGGGAGATCGACCGGGCGGAGCAGCAGCTCCTCGGCATCCAGTACGCGGGGCACGTGCCCGAGCCGCACCCGCTGGTCGTGCGCAACGCCGGGCACTGGCTGTGGGAGGCGACCGGGGCGCACGAGGGGGACGAGATCGAGAACCTGGTGGCCGGCGAGGCCGACCGCTACTTCCCGCGCACCCCGCTGCCCGACCACGAGGAGCGCGTCCTGCTCGCCCACTCCCCGTACACCGACAAGGAGGGCGTCCCGCGCCACCAGGAGACGTCGCTGTACCGCGCCCCCTCCGGCGCCTGGGTCTTCGCAGCAGGAACGTTCGCCTGGTCCCCGGCCCTGGACCGCCCCGGCCACGTCGACGCGCGCGTCCAGCGCGCCACCGCCAACCTCCTCGACCGCATCTGCAAACGCGACTGACCCGCTGTCGGCGAGCGGGCTCGCGTACGGGAGAATCGAGCCACTCGTACAGAACCACGGGGAGGAACCGTGTCCGGATTCGTCGAAAAGCCCGAGCCGCTCCAGATTCCGGGCCTGGTGCATCTGCACACCGGCAAGGTGCGCGAGCTCTACCGCAACGAGGCGGGCGACCTCGTGATGGTCGCCAGCGACCGCATCTCCGCGTACGACTGGGTGCTGCCGACCGAGATCCCGGACAAGGGCCGGATCCTCACGCAGCTGTCCCTGTGGTGGTTCGACCGGCTCGCCGACCTGGTCCCGAACCACGTCCTGAGCACGGAACCGCCCGCGGGCGCCCCGGCCGACTGGCAGGGCCGCACCCTGGTCTGCAAGTCCCTGAAGATGGTCCCGGTGGAGTGCGTGGCCCGCGGCTACCTCACCGGCTCGGGCCTGGCCGAGTACAACGAGACCCGCACGGTCTGCGGCCTCGCCCTGCCCGAGGGCCTGGTCGACGGCAGCGAGCTGCCCGCCCCCATCTTCACCCCGGCCACCAAGGCCGAGGTCGGCGAGCACGACGAGAACGTCTCCTACGAGGAGGTCGCCCGCCAGGTCGGCGCGGAGACCGCGGCGCAGCTGCGCCAGGCGACCCTCGCCGTCTACTCGCGGGGCCGGGACATCGCCCGGGAGCGCGGCATCATCCTCGCCGACACCAAGTTCGAGTTCGGCTTCGACGGCGACACCCTGGTCCTGGCCGACGAGGTCCTCACCGCCGACTCCTCCCGCTTCTGGCCGGCCGACCGGTGGCAGCCGGGCCGGGCGCAGCCGTCGTACGACAAGCAGTTCGTGCGCGACTGGCTGACCTCGGCGGAGTCCGGCTGGGACCGCGCGAGCGAGCAGCCGCCGCCGGCCCTGCCCGAGCAGGTCGTCGAGGCCACCCGCGCCAAGTACGTCGAGGCGTACGAGCGCCTGACCGGCACCAGCTGGTCGTAACCGGAAGCGGACACAGCAAAGCCCCCCGGCCGGAACCGGGGGGCTTCTCGCTGGAGCGAACGACGAGGTTCGAACTCGCGACCTCAACCTTGGCAAGGTTGCGCTCTACCAACTGAGCTACGTTCGCCTGCGCCGTGGCGCGGGAACCACTATACCCAACCTCGCTCCCGCGCGAGCCGCACCGCGGCATGCCGGTTTTCCGCCCCGAGCTTCGACACGGCCGACGACAGGTAGTTCCGCACGGTCCCCTGCGACAGCGCGGCCCGCTCGGCGATCTCCGCGACGGGCGCCCCGTCCGCGGCGAGTTCCAGCACCTCGGCCTCCCGGGCGGTCAGCGGCGAGTCCCCGGCGGCGATGGCGTCGGCCGCCAACTCCGGGTCGACATAACGGTTCCCGGCGTGCACGGTGCGGATCAGCTCGGCGAGCCGCTGCGCGCTCACCGTCTTGGGCACGAACCCCCGCACCCCGGCCTCCAGCGCCCGCTTCAGATGCCCGGGCCGCCCGTGGCTGGTGACGATGAGCACCTTGCAGCCGGGCAGTTCGGACCGCAGGGATGTGGCGACCTTCACACCATCGGCGCCGGGCATCTGCAGATCGAGCACGGCGACGTCGGGCCGGTGCGCCCGGGCCATCGCCAGCGCCTCCGGCCCGGTGGCCGCCTCGGCGACGACCATGAGGTCCTCCTCCAGCGCCAGCAGCGCGGCGAGCGCCCCCCGGATCAGGTGCTCGTCGTCGGCGAGCAGCAGCCGCACGGGCCGCACGGCGGTCATCCGCCGACCTCGTCGACCGCACGCGCGGCGGACCCGGCGGGGGCGGCCGCCGACGGCAGGGCGATCTGCGCCTGCAGCCGGAACAGGCCCTTGCCGACCGGTCCGGCCTCCAGCGTCCCGTCGAGCTTCGCCAGCCGCTCCCGCAGCCCGGCCAGCCCCGTACCGGGCGGGCCGGACGCACCCGGTGCGCCGCTCTCCGTCCCGGTGACCCCGTCGTTCTCCACGGACAACACCACCCGCCCCTCCCGTACCTGCAGTTGCACCACACACCGCCGCGCGTCCCCGTGCCGCAGCACGTTCGTCGCGGCCTCCCGCACCACCCACCCCAGGGCCGACTGCACCCCGGCCGGCAGCCCCGCCGGGGTCCGTCCGCTCACCGTGCAGTCGATCCCGGCGGCGGCCAGCACCCCTTGCGCGCCGGCCAGTTCCGCCGCGAGGTCGGCCTCGCGGTAGCCGCGCACGACCTCGCGCACCTCCCGCTGCGACTCCTGGGCGAGCCGCTGCACCTCGACCATCTGCGCCACCGCCTCCGGCCGCCCCCGCTGGGCCAGCTGTGCGGCCAGCTCGCTCTTGAGCGCGATCACGGCCAGATTGCGTCCCATGACGTCGTGCAGATCCCGCCCGAAGCGCAGCCGCTCCTCGGCGACGGCCAGCCGGGTCCGGGTCTCACGGGCCTCGTCGAGCTCGTAGACGGCGTTCAGCAGCCACACCGAGAAGACGGCCGTGAAGGCGATGAACCCGCCGCCGGCCAGCACGATCACCGCCGTGACCAGTGCGGCCTGTGCGGGAGCCCCGAAGGCCAGGGCCACGATCCCGGCACCCAGCGCGAAGCCGCCGGCGATGCCGAAGGCGCGCCGCCGGTCGCGGACGCCGAGCGCGATGATGCCGGGACCGAAGATCAGCACCACGCCGAAGACGCCGCCCGCCGCGGTGTCGGCGGAGTCACCGCCCGGCCCGTGCTCGGCGATGCCCAGGGCGGCGACGGAGAGCACGGCGGTGACGGCGGCCAGCGTCCACAGCAGCCCCACCGGCTGGGGCCTGCGGCCCCGGGTCCAGTCCACCGCCCGGGACACGGTGGCGAAGCACACCGCGGCGTGCACGCCGACCATGAGCAGCACCGCGCCGCCCAGCCGGGGCCCCAGCGGGACGGCCGAGGTGATCCCGACGGAGCAGAACTCCATGACGGCGAAGAGGTGGAACGACGCCCGCGTGTAGGTCTCGACCTTGGCCGGGGTCGTCTTCCCCCGCCACCACCTGCCCGGCCCGCGCATCAGCCCGTCACTCCCCGTTCGTTCAGCGCCGCGGTTCCCAGGAGAACCTCCGCCGTACAGCAAACACGGCGATGGCGGTCCAGGCCACCGCCACCGCGACGGCGCCGAGCGCGTCGTAGGCGGACAGGTCGCCGGTCCAGCCGCCGCGCACCAGGGTGACCACGGGCGTCAGCGGCAGCAGCTCGCACACGGAGGCCACCCGGTCCGGCAGCAGCTCCAGCGGGACGAACATCCCGGAGCCGACCATCGAGACCATCATCAGCGGCATCGGCGTGACCTGCGCGCTCTCGCCCGTCCGGGTGAAGCTCGCGGTGGCCGCGGCGAGGGCGGCGCACAGCACCAGTCCCAAGAGCAGTCCCAGGACGGCGAAGTGGGGCGCGGACGGCGCGGCCACGTCCAGCAGCACGGTGCAGCCCGCGGCCAGCAGCAGACTCTGCGCGAGTCCGGTGAGGACGGCCGGCAGGGCCGCTCCGGCCAGGATCTCGCCGTCGCGCAGCTCACCGGTGCGCAGCCGCTTGAGGACGAGTTCCTCCCGCCGGACGACGAAGGTGCCGACGAGCACCGAGTAGACGGCGAAGAGCAGGGAGAAGCCGATCGCGGCGGGCAGCACGAAGGTGCCGGTGTCCAGCCCGGCCTCGGCGAGGTCCATCTCCCGGGCCGCCTGCGAGGCGCTGACCGGCAGCACCAGCGGCACGAACAGCGCGGCGACCAGGGCGCCCCGGGTCCGTCCCAGAAGGGTCAGTTCGGCGCGGGCCAGGGCCGTCATCCGGCTCATGGCGGTGGTCGCCGCGGGGCGGGGCGTGGTGGGGACGGTGCTCATGCCGCGTACTCCTTCGTGGTGGTGGCCCGCTCGGCGGAGGCCTCCCTGGCGATCCCGAGGAAGGCCTCCTCCAGGGACGCCGACCGCACGTCCAGGCGGCGCAGCTCGACGCGGGCCCGGTCGGCCCACAGCAGCAGGCCGGTGGCGGTCCGCTGCAGTTCGTGGGTGCGCAGCCGGACCGTCCGGCCGTCGGTCTCGTGCCCGGCCACGCCCAGTTCGCCGAGCGGCGGAAGGTCGCCGACGAAGTAGCCGTCGGGCAGCTCGAAGGAGATCCGCGAGGGCTCCGCCGCGGTGACCTCGGCGGGGGTGCCGGTGGCGGCGATGCGCCCCTCGTGCATGATCGCCAGCCGGTCGGCGAGCTGCTCGGCCTCCTCCAGGTAGTGCGTGGTCAGCAGCACGGTCGTACCGCCGTCGCGCAGCGCGCTCACCAACTCCCAGGTGTCGTGGCGGCCTTCGGCGTCCAGGCCGGTGCTCGGCTCGTCCAGGAACAGCACCTCGGGATCGCCGAGCAGGGCGAGCGCCAGGTCCAGCCGGCGCCGCTGCCCGCCCGAGAGCTGCTTGACCCGGGTGCCGGCCTTCGACTCCAGTCCGACCAGGGCCAGCACCTCCGCCGGCGGCCGGGCCCCGCTCACGCACCCCGCCCACATCCGCGCGGTCTCCGCGACGGTCAGCTCGGACGGGAAGCCGCCCTCCTGGAGCATCACACCGGTGCGGGGGCGTACGGCGGCCCGCTCGGTGTACGGGTCGTGTCCGAGGACCCGCACCCGGCCGTCCGCGGGCGGGGCGAGCCCTTCCAGCAGTTCGACGGTCGACGTCTTGCCGGCGCCGTTGGTGCCGAGCAGCGCGAAGATCTCCCCGCGCCGGACGGAAAAGCTGATTCCGCGTACTGCCTCGAACCCGCCCCCGTACACACGCCGCAGGTCAGTGACCTCAATCACGTGTTCGTGTCCGTTGGTTTCCATGCTTCCAGGGTTCCGTCCGCACCGGGCCCGGAGCAGTGCGCGCTGTCATCACTCGGCATGACAAATGTCAGCGGATCCGCGGAGGTGCCGGGGAAACGAAAAGACCCCGGTCCATCAGGACCGGGGTCTCATTCCCGAGCGGACGACGAGGCTCGAACTCGCGACCTCAACCTTGGCAAGGTTGCGCTCTACCAACTGAGCTACGTCCGCATTGCTCCCGACCAGCTCTCACTGACCGGTGCGGGCACCAGCCTACCTGATCCACATCGGTGGTCGGTACGGCGGTGCAGAGCGGGTGACAGGAATCGCACACTGCGCCTTCCCCCTGGAAGGGGGATGTTCTACTACTGAACTACACCCGCACGTTCCGTGAGCTGGGCCTTTCGGCCGTGCCCCTCGGCGTGCTCCAGACTCTAGCTGATCAGCGGGGGTGCTGCGCAAGTCGGTTGCCGCGAGGGGCCGGTGACCGGTCGTCGGCGCGGGCCCGGCAGGCCCGTCACTGCGCGGCGCTGAACGCCTCGTAGACCCGCTTGGGGATGCGCCCGCGCGCGGGAACCTCCATCCGGTTGGCCTGGGCCCAGGCGCGCACCGCCGAGGGGTCGGGCGCGACCTCCGTCTGCCGGTACGCCTTGCCCGAGCGGGACCGCTTGCGGCCGGCCTCCACGTAGGGCGCGAGCGCCTTCCGCAGTTCGCCGGCATTGACCTCGCTCAGGTCGATCTCGTACGACCTGCCGTCCAGTCCGAAGGCGATCGTTTCCGTCGCTTCCGAGCCGTCGATGTCGTCAAAGAGAGTGACCACGACCTTCTGCGCCACGAATATCGGTCCCTTCTTGCGGCACTTGCCAATTCATTTTCACAGTGCCCGGCAATGCGTAGTGGAGCTGACTAAATCCTTTTGCGTCTCAAAAATCAAGGGGGAGCGGAGCGACTTCGATGGAAGGGTGGGGGCGGGAGACGGGCGGGCGCAATAGGTTTCGGGTGTCGATCGGGAATCTTTCCCGGAAATTTTCACGTGCGCGCTCGTCGATGCCGGATCGTGATGACGGTCACGTAGCTTCCTCCAAGTCGACGCGCGTAGAAATTTTGTGCGGGTAGTCTGAAGGAACCTGCTCAGCACCACACACCGGGAGTGCCAGTGGCACGCGTCGTAGTCGACGTCATGCTCAAGCCGGAGATCCTCGACCCCCAGGGCCAGGCGGTGCAGCGCGCACTGCCGCGGCTGGGTTTCGAAGGGATCTCGGACGTCCGCCAGGGAAAGCGTTTCGAACTGGAAGTTGACGGGCCGGTCGACGAGGCCGCCCTCGCCCGCATTCACGATCTTGCGGAGTCCTTCCTCGCGAACACCGTGATCGAGGACTTCACGGTCCGGGTCGAGGAAGTCGCGGAGGCCGTGAAGTGACCGCTCGTATCGGCGTGGTCACTTTCCCGGGTTCGCTCGACGACCGGGACACGCAGCGTGCGATCCGGCTCGCGGGCGCCGAGCCCGTCGCGCTCTGGCACAAGGACAAGGACCTCAAGCAGGTCGACGCCGTGGTGCTGTGCGGTGGATTCTCCTACGGCGACTATCTGCGCGCCGGGGCCATCGCCCGTTTCTCGCCGGTGATGGAGCCCCTGCTGGAGCAGGCGAAGGCCGGCCTTCCGGTGCTCGGCATCTGCAACGGCTTCCAGATCCTCACCGAGGCGCACCTGCTGCCCGGCACGATGCTGCGCAACGACCACCTGCACTTCATCTGCCGCGACCAGAAGCTGCGCGTGGAGAACGCCGAGACCGCCTGGACCACCGACTACACGGCCGGCCAGGAGATCCACATCCCGCTGAAGAACAACGACGGGCAGTACGTCGCCGACGCGTACACGCTCGACCAGCTGGAGGCCGAGGGCCGCGTCGCCTTCCGCTACCTGGACTTCAACCCCAACGGCTCGCAGCGGGACATCGCCGGCGTCACCAACGAGGCCGGCAACGTGGTCGGCCTCATGCCGCACCCCGAGCACGCCGTCGAGCCGCTGATCGGCACCGGCCGCACCGACGGCCTCCCGTTCTTCACCTCGATCCTCAAGAAGCTGGTCAACGCATGAGCCGGACGCCTCTGGACACGGTCGAGCACGCGGCCGCGACCCCCGACGTCGAGCTGCCCTGGGCCGAACTGGGCCTGAAGAAGGACGAGTACGAGCGCGTGGTCGAGATCCTCGGCCGCCGGCCCACCGGGGCCGAACTCGCCATGTACTCGGTGATGTGGTCGGAGCACTGCTCCTACAAGAGCAGCAAGGTGCACCTGCGCCAGTTCGGCGAGAAGGCGCCCGACTCCGACGCCCTGCTCGTCGGCATCGGCGAGAACGCCGGTGTGGTCGACGTCGGCCAGGGCTACGCGGTCACCTTCAAGGTCGAGTCGCACAACCACCCGTCGTACGTCGAGCCCTACCAGGGCGCGGCCACCGGTGTCGGCGGCATCGTCCGCGACATCATCGCCATGGGCGCCCGCCCGGTCGCGGTCGTCGACCCGCTGCGCTTCGGCGCCGCCGACCACCCCGACACCAAGCGCGTCCTGCCGGGCGTCGTCGCGGGCATCGGCGGCTACGGCAACTGCCTGGGCCTGCCCAACATCGGCGGCGAGGTCGTCTTCGACGCCTGCTACCAGGGCAACCCGCTGGTCAACGCCGGTGCCATCGGCGTCATGCGGCACGAGGACATCCACCTCGCCAAGGCCTCCGGCGCCGGCAACAAGGTCATCCTCTACGGGGCCCGGACCGGCGGCGACGGCATCGGCGGCGCCTCGATCCTGGCCTCGGAGACCTTCGACGACGCCAAGCCCTCCAAGCGCCCGGCCGTCCAGGTCGGCGACCCCTTCCAGGAGAAGCTCCTCATCGAGTGCACCCTGGAGGCGTTCCGGGAGAAGCTGGTCGTCGGCATCCAGGACCTCGGCGCGGCCGGACTGTCCTGTGCCACCAGCGAGTTGGCGTCCAACGGCTCCGGCGGCATGCGCGTCACCCTGGACGACGTCCCGCTGCGCGACTCCACGCTCTCGCCCGAGGAGATCCTCATGAGCGAGTCGCAGGAGCGCATGTGCGCGGTCGTCGAGCCGGAGAAGGTCGACCGCTTCCTGGAGATCTGCGCGAAGTGGGACGTCATCGCCACCGTCATCGGTGAGGTGACCGACGGCGACCGCCTGGAGATCTACTGGCACGGCGGCAAGATCGTCGACGTCGACCCGCGCACGGTCGCCCACGAGGGCCCGGTCTACGAGCGCCCCTACGCCCGCCCGTCCTGGCAGGACGAGCTGCAGGCCGACGACGCGAACAAGCTGCCCCGGCCGGAGACGTCCGAGGAGCTGAAGGACCAGGTCCTGAAGCTGGTCTCCTCGCCGAACCAGGCCTCCAAGTCCTGGATCACCAGCCAGTACGACCACTTCGTGCAGGGCAACACCGTCCTCGCCCAGCCCGAGGACTCCGGCATGATCCGGATCGACGAGGAGACCGGCCTCGGCGTGGCCATCGCCACCGACGGCAACGGCCGGTACGCCAAGCTCGACCCGTACCACGGCGCGCAGCTGGCCCTGGCGGAGGCGTACCGCAACGTCGCCACCACCGGCGCCAAGCCGCTGGCCGTCTCCGACTGCCTGAACTTCGGCTCGCCCGAGGACCCGGCGGTGATGTGGCAGTTCGCCGAGGCCGTGCGCGGTCTCGCCGACGCCTGCCAGCAGCTCGGCACCCCGGTGACCGGCGGCAACGTCTCGCTCTACAACCAGACGGGCGAGGCCGCCATCCACCCGACCCCGGTGGTCGCGGTGCTCGGCGTCATCGACGACGTGGCCCGCCGCACCCCGGTCGCCTTCCAGGAGGAGGGCCAGCTGCTCTACCTCCTCGGCGACACGCGCGAGGAGTTCGGCGGCTCGGCCTGGTCCCAGGTGATCCACGACCACCTCGGCGGCCTGCCGCCCACGGTCGACCTGGAGCGCGAGCGGCTGCTGGCCGAGATCCTGATCTCCGCCTCCCGCGACGGCATGATCGACTCCGCGCACGACCTGTCCGACGGCGGTCTGATCCAGGCGGTCGTCGAGTCGGCCCTGCTGGGCGGCAAGGGCGCCCGGCTGATCGTCCCGGACGGTCTGGACGCCTTCACCTTCCTGTTCTCCGAGTCGGCGGGCCGCGCGATCGTGGCCGTGCCGCGTTCCGAGGAGCTCCGCTTCACCGACATGTGCGGCGCCCGGGGCCTCCCGGCCACCCGCATCGGTGTCGTCGACGGCGACACGGTCGAGGTGCAGGGCGAGTTCGCGCTCACCCTGGACGAGCTGCGCGAGGCGCACGAGAGCACGATCCCGGCGCTGCTGGCGTAGGCGACGGCTCCGAAGCCCCCGTCCGGTCCCTCCGGGCGGGGGCTTCGCCCTGTGCGGACGGCTTTTCCGCCAGCACACCCTTGCACGGAATTACGTACTTCCGTAATCTCGAAGACGTGGATCTGGAACAGCGCGTCGCCGACCTCGAACGCCGTCTGGCGGCACTGGAGGGCGAGCGGCGCACCGGCCCCCGTGCCGAAGGCGGCGACTTCTGGGCCCTGAACGGGCTCAAGGAGCAGCTCTCCGGCGCGGGGGTCGCCGACGGAGGCGTCCTCTACACCGGCTCGGTACGGCTGCCGACCGGCGAGGAGTACGCCTGGCAGCTCACGGCCCTCACCGAGGACCTCCTGGACGCCGACGGGACCGTGGCCGCCGAGTCCTTCGCGGCCCTCGGCCACCCCGTCCGGCTCCGGCTGCTGCGCGAGATCATCGGCGGCCGCCGCACCGCCGCCGAACTCGCCGAGCTGGACGAGGTCGGCACGACCGGCCAGATCTACCACCACCTGAGCCGGCTCACCGGCACGGGCTGGCTGCACACGACCGGCCGCGGCCGCTACGAGATCCCGCCGGCCCGGGTCGTCCCGCTGCTGGTGGCACTGGCGACGGCCCGCCCGTAGACGCACAGACAGGGGGAAACGGGATGTCCGTACGCAAGCTCGGGATGATCACCTTCCGCGTTCTCCAGCTGCTCTTCCTCGGGTTGGTGACCGCCCACGTCTGCCTGGACTGGAGCCATCCGGTCCTGTGGAACCTGCTGCCGCTGCTGCTCGCGTACGCCGTTCTCACCGTCGCCAACCGGTGGGGCGGCGCCCCGGACAGCCCCCGGGTGGCCCGTCCGCCCGTCGCGGTCGCCCCACCCGTCACCGGCCGCTGGTCCGCGCTGAACAGCCCCGCCGACCGCACCCCGAGCCACGGCATCCACGCCCACGGCCAGACCTACGCCATCGACATCGTGGCCGAACCCGTACCGGGGGCCCGCCCCGCCTTCCGCCGGCTGTGGCCGCTCGCCCGCCGCCCCCAGGACTTCCCCGCCCACGACGCCCCGGTCCTCGCGGTCGCCGACGCCACGGTCGTACGGGCCGCCGACGGGCAGCGCGATCACCTGAGCCGCACCTCCCTGCCCGGGCTGGCTTACCTGATGCTGGTCGAGGGCTCGGTGCGCGAACTGGCCGGAACGGGCCGCATCCTCGGCAACCACGTCGTCCTCGACCTCGGCGACGGCACCTACGCCGCCTACGCCCACCTGCGGCGCGGCAGCCTCACCGTCCGGGAGGGCGACCGGGTCCGCGCCGGGCAGCTGATCGCCCGCTGCGGCAACTCCGGCAACTCCTCCGAGCCGCACCTGCACTTCCAGCTGATGGACGCCCCCGACCCGGACGCGGCCCGGGGCGTCCCCTTCACCTGGCGCGGCATCGGCGTCCCCCGCAACGGGGAGACCTTCGAAGCGCCCGCCGCGACACCCGCCCTAGGCTGACCCCCATGCCTCCGGCCAGGAAACGCCCCCGCAGCTACGACCCCGCCAAGATCCGGGCGGCCGTGCTCGCCCAGTTCGGGCACGTACGCACCGCCGTCGCCGGGCTCACGCCCGAGCAGCTCGCCCTGCCCACCCGGCTCGGCGACTGGACGGTCCGGGACCTGGTGGCGCACGCCGGGATGATCCTGCGGGCCGTGTCCCGCCTGGTGGACCTGCCCGAGCCGGCCCGGCAGGACGCCGCCCTGCTCGACTGGCCGTTCTCGATCGCGGCCGATGCCCCGGACATCGCCGCGTACGCCCGCGAACTGGCCGAGCGCCACCCGGACCCGGTCGCCTACCTGGCCGCCGCCGAGGAACGCTTCACCGCTGACCTCGCCGCCCACCCCGGCACCCGGCTCCTCGCCACCGGCGCCGGCGCCCTGCCGCTCGCCGACTACCTGGTCACCCGCACCGTCGAGCTCGTCGTCCACACCGACGACCTCAACGCCGCCGTCCCCGGTCTGGACGTCCCCTACGACCGGCAGGCCCTGGCCGCCTGCACCCGGCTGCTGGCCGACGCCCTCGCCGTGAAGGCGCCCGGCGGTTCGACGGAGGTGCGGGTGCCGCCGTACGCGGTGGTGCAGTGCGTGGAGGGCCCGCGGCACACCCGGGGCACCCCGCCCAACGTCGTCGAGACGGACCCGCTGACCTGGATCCGGCTGGCGACCGGGCGGCTGACCTGGGCCCGGGCCGTGCGGAACGCCGAGGTCAGGGCGAGCGGAGAGCGGGCGGACCTGTCCGTCCACCTGCCCCTGATGACCTGAGGGGAACCGATCCCCCCGGGTGTCCCGTCGAAGGGGCATGGACAGGCAGAAGCAGCGCATGACCCTGACGGCCGCCGCCATGCTCGTCCCGCTCATGGCGGCCTGCGGCAGCGAGAAGGCGGACGGCGGCAGCGGCGCGGCCGGCGCCGAGCGGCCGGTCACCGGCGTGCGGTGGAGCGTGGACAGCGTCACCGCCGGCGGGAAGACTCACCAGGCCCCCGCCGGCGCCCACGTGACCCTCGCCGACGGCCGGGCCGAGGGCAGCCTCGGCTGCAACACCTTCGGCGCCGACGCCACCGTCGACGGCGACCGCGTCCGGCTCGGCAGGACCATGGCCACGGAGATGGCCTGCGAGGACACGCCCATGGCGTTCGAGGAGACCCTCGCGCGCACGCTCTCCGGCCACGAGTTCCGGGCCCGGGTGGACGGCGACCGCCTCACCCTCACCACCGACCGGGGCGAGACCGTCCGGCTGACCAAGGCGAAGGACGCGCGGCTGAGCGGCACCCGGTGGACCGTCACCAGCCCCCGGGCCGACGGCCGTGCCCACCTCACCTTCGACGAGGAGAAGGGCACCGTCGCCGGCCGCCTGGGCTGCAACAAGGTGAACGCCAGGGCCACGGTCCGCGACGGCCATATCACCCTCGGCCCCCCGGCCACGACCCGAATGATGTGCGAAGACTCACTCATGGCCGCCGAGAAGACCCTGCTGCGACTTTTCGACGGGAGGCTGAAGTACGGAGTCGATCACCGAACTCTGACGCTGACCAGCGAAAACGGTACGCGTGTGCGAGCCGTGGCCGAGCGGTGATCCCCCGGAAAGTCCGGTATCCCCAATTCGGACCAACGGTCGACCTCGCCTACACTCGGTGGCGTGCCACGTGGTGACGGACGACTCAACCACGACCTGCTCCCCGGCGAGAAGGGCCCCCAGGACGCTTGCGGCGTCTTCGGTGTCTGGGCTCCGGGCGAAGAGGTCGCCAAGCTCACGTACTTCGGGCTCTACGCCCTCCAGCATCGAGGCCAGGAATCCGCGGGAATCGCGGTCAGCAACGGCTCACAGATCCTCGTCTTCAAGGACATGGGCCTGGTCTCCCAGGTCTTCGACGAGACCTCCCTCGGCTCGCTCCAGGGTCACATCGCGGTCGGACACGCCCGCTACTCGACCACCGGTGCCTCCGTCTGGGAGAACGCCCAGCCGACGTTCCGTGCCACCGGGCACGGCTCTATCGCGCTCGGCCACAACGGCAACCTCGTCAACACCGCCCAGCTCGCCGAGATGGTCGCCGACCTGCCCAAGCAGGAGGGCGGCCGCACCCCGCGCGTCGCGGCGACCAACGACACCGACCTGCTCACCGCGCTCCTCGCGGCCCAGACGGACGAGGACGGCAAGCCGCTGACCATCGAGGAGGCCGCCCACAGCGTCCTCCCGCAGGTCCGGGGCGCCTTCTCCCTCGTCTTCATGGACGAGCACACTCTGTACGCGGCCCGCGACCCGCAGGGCATCCGCCCGCTGGTCCTCGGCCGGCTGGAGCGCGGCTGGGTCGTCGCCTCCGAGTCCGCCGCCCTCGACATCTGCGGCGCGTCCTACGTCCGCGAGATCGAGCCGGGCGAGTTCGTCGCCATCGACGAGAACGGCCTGCGCACCTCCCGATTCGCGGAAGCGAAGCCCAAGGGCTGCGTCTTCGAGTACGTCTACCTCGCCCGCCCGGACACCGACATCGCCGGCCGGAACGTGTACCTCTCCCGCGTGGAGATGGGCCGCAAGCTGGCGAAGGAGGCCCCGGTCGAGGCCGACCTGGTCATAGCGACCCCGGAGTCCGGCACCCCCGCCGCCATCGGCTACGCGGAGGCCTCCGGCATCCCGTTCGGCGCCGGACTGGTCAAGAACGCCTACGTGGGCCGGACCTTCATCCAGCCCTCGCAGACCATCCGCCAGCTGGGCATCCGCCTGAAGCTGAACCCGCTGAAGGAAGTCATCAAGGGCAAGCGCCTGGTCGTCGTCGACGACTCGATCGTGCGCGGCAACACGCAGCGCGCCCTGGTCCGCATGCTCCGCGAGGCGGGCGCCGCCGAGGTCCACATCCGGATCTCCTCGCCGCCCGTGAAGTGGCCCTGCTTCTTCGGCATCGACTTCGCCACCCGCGCCGAGCTCATCGCCAACGGCATGACCATCGACGAGATCGGCACCTCCCTGGGCGCCGACTCCCTGGCCTACATCTCCATCGACGGCATGATCGAGGCGACCACCATCGCCAAGCCGAACCTGTGCCGCGCCTGCTTCGACGGCGAGTACCCGATGGAGCTCCCGGACCCCGAGCTGCTCGGCAAGCAGCTGCTGGAGACGGAGCTGGCCGCCGGCCCGGCCGCCACGGCCGCCGCCGACGCGATCCGCCGTCCCTAGACGGCCCGTCCTCCCCGCCGTACGACACGAAGGTTCTCTTTAGCCATGTCCGAGAAACCCATTGCCGAAGGCGGCGCCAGCTACGCAGCCGCGGGCGTCGACATCGAAGCCGGCGACCGCGCCGTCGAACTGATGAAGGAGTGGGTGAAGAAGGCCCAGCGCCCCGAGGTCCTCGGCGGCCTCGGCGGCTTCGCCGGCCTCTTCGACGCCTCCGCCCTCAAGAACTACGAGCGCCCCCTGCTCGCCTCCGCCACCGACGGCGTCGGCACCAAGGTCGACATCGCCCGGCAGCTGGGCGTCTACGACACCATCGGCCACGACCTGGTCGCGATGGTCATGGACGACATCGTGGTGTGCGGCGCCGAGCCGCTGTTCATGACCGACTACATCTGCGTCGGCAAGGTCCACCCCGAGCGGGTCGCCGCCATCGTCAAGGGCATCGCCGAGGGCTGTGTGCTGGCCGGGTGCGCCCTGGTCGGCGGCGAGACGGCCGAGCACCCGGGCCTGCTCGGCGAGGACGACTTCGACGTCGCCGGCGCCGGCACGGGCGTCGTGGAGGCCGACCGGCTGCTGGGCGCGGATCGCATCCGTACGGGTGACGCGGTCATCGCCATGGCGTCCTCTGGTCTTCACTCGAACGGGTACTCGCTCGTCCGCCACGTCCTGCTGAACCAGGCCGGACTCGCCCTGGACGCGCACATCGAGGAGCTCGGCCGCACCCTCGGCGAGGAGCTGCTGGAACCGACGAAGATCTACTCGCTGGACTGCCTGGCCCTGATGCGCACCACCGAGGTGCACGCCTTCAGCCATGTCACCGGCGGCGGACTCGCGGCCAACCTCGCCCGGGTCGTGCCCGACGAACTGCACGCGATCGTGGACCGCTCCACCTGGACGCCCGACCCGATCTTCGACCTGGTCGGCCGTACGGGCAGCGTCGAGCGCCTGGAGCTCGAGAAGACCCTGAACATGGGCGTGGGCATGATCGCCGTCGTCCCCCAGGAGTCCACCGAGGTGGCCCTGGCGACCCTCGCCGACCGTGGCGTGGACGCCTGGGTCGCAGGCGAGATCACGGAACGGGGCGAGCACCCCACGGGTGCCGCCCTGATCGGTGACTACGCGAGCTGAGACACGGTCGTCACCTTGCGCGCAGCACAGAACCCGGTCGGTGACCGGGGTCACCGACCGGGTTTGTGCTCAGTGCAAGGTCAAGCGCCGCGACGATGCTGCGGGGACTGGTCGTCCTCGTCGTCGTCGTCCTCGTAGAGGTCGGCGTACCGTGCGTACAGGTCGTCGTCCTCATCGTCTTCGAACGGCTCGCCGTTAGGCGGCTGCGGATTCGAAGGCGATGCACCCAGCTCCTCGGCCAGGCGTGAGAGGTCAGTCCCACCGCTGTTGTACTTCAGCTGGCGGGCGACCTTCGTCTGCTTGGCCTTGGCCCGGCCGCGCCCCATGGCTCGACCCCCTCAACGACGGGGCTCGACGGCCCCAGAGTCTTGACACGCGTTCATGGTCCGGCACGGACTCTCCGCGGAGAGACCGGTCCGTAGGGCTTCCACGGTACCTGAGCCCGCGCCCATACGGTACGTCGCCCGCATGACGTGCCCGCGCCCAGGACCTTCGAGGCGCCCCGTCCTCGCTGGTCAACCGCGATTTTAACCACTTATCGGCGGTCGACCCGCCGGGAGAAGTGAGAGTTCTCTCTAACTGCCCACCGGCGGGTACCGGCCGGATGTGCGACGCGCGGCGCCCCGGACGGAGTCAGCGCGCCCGGCGCGCCGCGGCCGCGTCGTGCATCCGCTGCTCGGCGATCCGGTCGGCCGCTGCGGCCGGCGGGATACCGTCTTCCTTCGCACGTGCGAATATGGCGAGCGTGGTGTCGTAGATCCCGGCCGCCTTCGCCTTGCACCGCTCGAAGTCGAAGCCGTGCAGTTCGTCGGCCACCTGGATGACACCGCCCGCGTTCACCACGTAGTCCGGCGCGTAGAGGATCCCGCGGTCGGCGAGGTCCTTCTCCACGCCCGGGTGGGCGAGCTGGTTGTTGGCCGCGCCGCACACCACCTTGGCCGTCAGCGCCGGGACCGTGTCGTCGTTCAGCGCGCCGCCGAGCGCGCACGGGGCGTAGATGTCCAGGCCCTCGACGCGGATCAGGGTGGCGGTGTCGGCGACGGCCGTGACGCCCTCGGGGTGCGCGGCGAGGATCCGCCCCACGGCGTCCTCGCGCACATCGGTGATCACGACCTCGGCGCCCTCCGCCCGCAGGTGCTCGACCAGGTGGTGGCCGACCTTGCCGACGCCGGCGATGCCGACCTTGCGGCCGCGCAGGGTGGGGTCGCCCCACAGGTGCTGCGCGGAGGCCCGCATGCCCTGGTAGACGCCGAAGGCGGTGAGGACGGAGGAGTCCCCGGCGCCGCCGTTCTCCGGGGAGCGGCCGGTCGTCCAGCGGCACTCCCGGGCGACGACGTCCATGTCGGCCACGTACGTGCCGACGTCGCAGGCGGTGACGTACCGGCCGCCGAGCGAGGCCACGAACCGGCCGTAGGCCAGCAGCAGCTCCTCGGTCTTGATCCGCTCCGGGTCGCCGATGATCACGGCCTTGCCGCCGCCGTGGTCGAGTCCGGCCATGGCGTTCTTGTACGACATGCCGCGGGCGAGGTTCAGCGCGTCGGCGACGGCCTCGGCCTCGGTCGCGTACGGGTAGAAGCGCGTACCGCCGAGCGCGGGGCCCAGGGCGGTGGAGTGCAGGGCGATGACGGCCTTGAGGCCGCTCGCGCGGTCCTGGCAGAGCACGACTTGCTCATGGCCTCCCTGGTCCGAGTGGAACAGGGTGTGCAGGACATCAGCAGGTGCGCCGGTTACGTCGGTCACGGTGGTGACTCCTGAGTAAGTTGCGGCGGGTGTGGACAGGCCCCGTGCGGGTGGCGGGGACTGTTGAGCACGAGATTAGAGCCTGCCGGGCCCGCCGGCCGCACGGTGCTCAGGATCACCTCCGACCGGAGTACACCCGTGCGACGATTTGAAGGGATTTCCCGCGCGGTCGTGAGCGCGCCCCGCAGGTTTCCGCCGCGGTGCGCGGGGGAGGGAGCAGGCGTGCCCAAGGTGTCCTCGGTGATCGTCCCCTACGCGAGCTACCTGCGCGTGTACGAACCGCTGGCCGCCTTCCCCGAGCCGGAGCGCGGCCACTGGGCCCGCTACGCCCGCCGTCCGGACCGTCCCTCGTACCAGGACGAACTCCGGGGCGCCCTGGCCGACTTGGCGCCCACGCCGCCGGTCCCGGTGCCGGTGCACGAGAGCGAGGACGCCTTCGTGCTGGACGTGGACGGGGTCGTCTGCGTCTGCCCCTGGCGTACCCGGCTGCGCGGCTGGCTGGCCCTGGAGGACCTCTCGGAGGAGCTCCCGGCGTTCGTGCTGGACGCGGTCCTGCCGCCCGTCCTGCGCCGCCAGGCCGCCCAGGACTACGAGCGCTGGCTGGCGATCAACCCGGACGCCCGGCCGTGGATCCGCACGGCGACCTGGCAGGTGCCGATCAGCTGGTTCGTGCTGGTCGGCGACGAGGAGCGCGAGTACGACAAGGGCGACGGCGCGGACAGCCCGCCCGTGCTGCGCTACCGCACCCCCATGGTCCAGGCCCGGCGGCGCGTGGCCCGGGGCCTGCGCGCCCTGCGCGAGGCCATGGACGAGGGCCCGCTGATCGACGGCCTGCTGGACGTCGGGCGCTGGCTGGAGGAGTTCCACCCGCGCTCGCTGGTGGAGCTGGACTACGGCGGCCTGGTGCACGCGGTGCCGGCCGGGACGCTGGAGGACGACCACTCGGCGGCCGACGTGGCGGAGGGCATCGCCGCGCTGCGCCGGGGCGACGGCGCGGCCGCGGGGGAGGCGTACGCCCGGCTCGTGCAGCGGTGGCGTTCCGTACGGGATCTGCGGTCGGCCAACTGACCCCTGACCACGGGGTCCGCACGGAACGCGGGCGGTCGGTAACGAACTGACGTTTGACGAACCGCCCGATTTGGGGTTTCGTCCTCGCACCGAGTTCCTGAAGCGGGCCGTGCGTTTTCTGAGGCTTCGTCAACAAGGGACGTAGGACCCGATCCGGGCGTACCGCGCAAGCAGGCCAAGCGTGACGGACTACACGTACGAGGCCCTTGCGCCGCTTGCCCCTCCTCATGCCAAAATAGGACAAGGAGTCCGGGGAGGGCTCCTTCCGTCCCTAGTGCTGCACTATGGGTGGAATCTCAGCATTGCACGCTTTGGGGGGTCTCGTGACTCCTGATCGCCGCTGTGACTGATCGTCACAGCGGCGTGACTGTCCGCTATGGCATGGTCCATCGGCTTCCGTGGCTGATGGGCACCTGGAGGGGCAATTCCATCGGTTTGGCCGACGCGGCTGGACAGATGGTGTAGTTGTAGTGCCGAGGACAAGCCGTTCGTCCTATAACCGACTCGACTCGCGTCCGCCATTTCGGGCAACGCGGGTCAAGGTGCAGAATTTAGAGGAAAGAACCGAGAAGGTTCGGTTCTCCCGAGGAGGCCGCTCATGACCGCTCGCACCCCTGATGCCGAGCCGCTGCTGACCCCGGCTGAGGTCGCCACGATGTTCCGCGTCGACCCCAAGACGGTCACGCGGTGGGCGAAGGCCGGCAAGCTCACGTCGATCCGCACGCTCGGCGGGCATCGGCGCTACCGCGAGGCCGAGGTCCGCGCTCTGCTCGCGGGCATTCCGCAGCAGCGCAGCGAGGCCTGAACAACTGAATACCGGGCGAAACGGTCCGTCCCCCAACTGGCCGTGACGTCCGGACCCACAGCTCCAAGCGACGCGGGGTCCTGCCCCAACAGGCCCCACGCCCGAGCCAGAGAGAGCTTTCCGGGCATGTAACAGGGTGCGTCGTCGATCGCGCTGGACTCCGCCGGGTCCAGCGCGATCTTTTTTGTGCGCCGGGCGCCGACCGCGGGACCCGCTGTGAGCGGCCTTGTCGGAGTCTGGGGAGGGGTGTCGGATCGGCTGAGTGCGGCACCTCGGACAAGGTGCAATTGCACATATTAAATTGACCCTTTGTAGGAGGCGGGTAAATACCGCACTTCGTCAAACTCATGCGGTGACACCCGTCACATACCGAGCGGCTTGTTAGCGCCGCCGCGGGTGGGGTAGAGGAACCCCTCGCTCCAGCTCCCTTTGTGCGTACGGGTGTTGAGGCCGCCTCACGCCGGCGCCGGGCTCTCGTCCCCGGCGACCCCGTCCCCGGCCGCGTTCGCCGCCTGAACGGGGCGCGGGGCGGACTCCATCGCCAGCCGCAGCAGGTGATGGCAGATCGGGCAGTGCCGGGTGAGATGCCGGTAGGACGACGCGGCCGCCAGGTGCGCGCGGAGCAGGGCCCGCGTCTCGTGCCTGACCGATGCCGCCATACGCCACCTCCACGGGCCGTACGGGGGACGGCCCTGGTTCTGGGGTACCGGCCGATTGAGGGGGCGTCAAGACGGCGCGAGGGGGCGCACGAAGCCGTGCACGCACCGGCCGCTGACCCCAGGGGTCCCCGCGGGCAGACAAAAAGAGCCCGGATCCGAAGATCCGGGCTCTCTGCTGCGGTCCTGACGGGATTTGAACCCGCGGCCTCCACCTTGACAGGGTGGCGAGCACTCCAAACTGCTCCACAGGACCAGGTTTCGCCGCGCTTTCGTGCGTTGCGCTGCGAGAAGAGACTGTACAGGAGGGTGAGCCCCGGGTCGAACTCACCCAGCGTGCGCGGACGATCACGGTGCCAGCGCGTCGATCGCCTTCACGATCCGCTTGTCCGAGACCGGGTACGCCGTGCCGAGCGCGTGGGCGAAATAGCTGACCCGGAGCTCCTCCAGCATCCAGCGCACGTCCAGCACCTGCCGCGGCACCGGCCGGCCCTGCGGCATCTGCTCCAGCAGCCAGGCGTACTCGTCCTGCATCTCCTTGACCTTCTCCATGCGCGTGGTGTCGCGCTGGACGTTCGTCGGCATCTGCTGCAGGCGCCGGTCGGCCGCGACCAGGTAGCGCATCAGGTCCGGCATCCTGCGTACGCCCGCCTCCGTGACGAAGCCGGGCTTCACCAGGGCGTCCAGCTGGCCGCGGACGTCCTGGAGGTTCGGCAGCAGCGCCGGGCTGCGTACGGCCTTCAGACGGCGCTCACAGGCCTGCCAGGCCGCCAGGACCTGCTGCACCTGGCCCACCGTGCGGACGGTCGTGTCGACGATCTCGGCGCGCACCTTGTCGAACAGCTTGCGGTACGACTCCTCGTCCCACGCGGGGCCCCCGAAGTCCGCGATCAGCTTGTCCGCCGCCGCCGTCGCGCAGTCGTCGAACAGGGCCTGCACCGAGCCGTGCGGGTTGGAGGACAGCGCGAGCTTCTGCGCGTTGGTCAGCTTGTCGGAGGCGAACTTCGCCGGGTTCACCGGGATGTTGCGCAGGATCAGGCGGCGGGTGCCCTTCCACATCGCCTCGGCCTGCTCGGCCTCGGTGTCGAAGAGGCGCACCGAGACGGTGTCGCCGTCGTCGACCAGCGCCGGGTAGGCCTTGACCGGCTGGCCGGCCCTGCGCGTCTCGAAGACGCGTGTGAGCGTGCCGATCGTCCAGTCGGTGAGGCCCTTGCGCTCCAGGGACTCGCCGCCCTGCCGCTCGGCCGTGGCCGCCGCGGCCTGCGAGAGCGCCTTGCGGGCCTTGGGCTTCAGCCGGAGCTTGAGCGCCTCAAGGTCCTTGTCCTCGGCCAGCTTGCGGCGCCGCTCGTCGACGATCCGGAAGGTGATCTTGAGGTGGTCGGGCACCTTGTCCCAGTCGAAGTCCTCGGCGTCGAAGGGGACTCCGACCATGAGCCGCAGCTCGCGGGCCATGGTGGTGGTGAGGGGCTCCTGGAGCGGGACCGCCTTGTCCAGGAAGGCCTTGGCGTAGTTGGGCGCGGGCACGTAGTTGCGGCGGATCGGCTTGGGCAGGGAGCGGATCAGCTCCGTGACCAGTTCCTCCCGCAGGCCCGGGATCTGCCAGTCGAAGCCCTCGTCGGTGACCTGGTTGAGGACCTGGAGCGGGATGTGGACGGTCACGCCGTCGGCGTCCGCGCCCGGCTCGAACTGGTACGTCACCCGGAACTTGAGGTTCCTCTGGCGCCACGCGTCGGGGTAGTCGGCCTTGGTGACCTCGCCCGCCTTCTCGTTGATGAGCATCTCGCGCTCGAAGTCGAGGAAGTCGGGCTGCTCGTGCCGCTTGCGCTTCCACCAGGAGTCGAAGTGCGCGCCGGAGACGACGTGTTCGGGGATGCGCCGGTCGTAGAAGTCGAACAGCGTCTCGTCGTCGACCAGGATGTCCCGGCGCCGGGCGCGGTGCTCCAGCTCCTCGACCTCGGTGAGGAGCCGGCGGTTGTCCGCGAAGAACTTGTGGTGCGTGCGCCAGTCGCCCTCGACGAGCGCGTTGCGGATGAACAGCTCGCGGCTGATCTCCGGGTCGATCCGGCCGTAGTTGACCTTCCGCTGCGCCACGATCGGCACGCCGTAGAGCGTGACCTTCTCGTACGCCATGACGGCCGCCTGGTCCTTCTCCCAGTGCGGCTCGCTGTAGGTGCGCTTGATCAGGTGCTGGGCGAGGGGCTCGACCCACTCCGGCTCGATCTTCGCGTTGACCCGGGCCCACAGGCGCGAGGTCTCGACGAGTTCGGCGGACATCACGAACCGCGGGGGCTTCTTGAACAGGGCCGAGCCGGGGAAGATCGCGAACTTGGCGTTGCGGGCGCCCAGGTACTCGTTCTTCGCGCCGTCCTTCACGTCCTTCATGCCGATGTGGGACAGCAGGCCGGCGAGGAGGGAGAGGTGGACGCGGTCGGCCGGGGCGTCGTCCTCGTTGAGGTGGATGCCCAGCTGCTTGGCGACCGTGCGCAACTGCGTGTAGATGTCCTGCCATTCGCGGATGCGAAGGAAGTTGAGGTACTCCTGCTTGCACATCCGGCGGAAGGACGACGAGCCGCGCTCCTTCTGCTGCTCGCGGATGTAGCGCCAGAGATTGAGATAGGCGAGGAAGTCGCTGGTCTCGTCCTTGAAGCGGGCGTGCTGCTGGTCGGCCTGGGTCTGCTTGTCGGCGGGGCGTTCGCGCGGGTCCTGGATGGACAGCGCGGCGGCTATGACCATGACCTCGCGGACGCAGCCGTTCTTGTCCGCCTCCAGGACCATGCGGGCCAGGCGTGGGTCGACGGGCAGCTGGGCGAGTTTGCGGCCGGTCTCGGTGAGCCGCTTGCGGGGGTCCTTCTGCGCCGGGTCGAGGGCGCCCAGCTCCTGGAGGAGCTGCACACCGTCGCGGATGTTGCGGTGGTCCGGCGGGTCGATGAAGGGGAACTTCTCGATGTCGCCGAGGCCGGCCGCGGTCATCTGCAGGATGACGGAGGCGAGGTTGGTCCGGAGGATCTCCGCGTCCGTGAACTCCGGGCGGGCGTTGAAGTCGTCCTCGCTGTAGAGGCGGATGCAGATGCCGTCGGAGGTACGGCCGCAGCGGCCCTTGCGCTGGTTGGCGCTGGCCTGTGAGATCGGCTCGATCGGCAGGCGCTGGACCTTGGTGCGGTGGCTGTAGCGCGAGATGCGGGCGAAGCCGGGGTCGATGACGTACTTGATGCCCGGGACGGTCAGGGACGTCTCGGCGACGTTCGTGGCCAGAACGATCCTGCGGCCGGTGTGCGGCTGGAAGACGCGGTGCTGCTCGGCGTGGGAGAGCCGGGCGTAGAGCGGCAGGATCTCCGTGAACCGGTAGTTCTTCTTGGTCAGGGCGTCGGCGGTGTCGCGGATCTCCCGCTCGCCGGAGAGGAAGACGAGGATGTCGCCTTGGCCCTCCTTCTGGAGTTCCTCGACGGCGTCGATGATCGCGGTGATCTGGTCGCGGTCGGCGTCGTCGCCGTCCTCCTCGAGAAGCGGGCGGTAGCGCACCTCGACCGGGTACGTGCGGCCGCTGACCTCGATGATCGGGGCGTCGCCGAAGTGCCGCGAGAAGCGCTCCGGGTCGATCGTCGCCGAGGTGATGACGACCTTGAGATCGGGGCGCCTGGGCAGCAGCTGGGCGAGGTAGCCCAGCAGGAAGTCGATGTTGAGGGACCGCTCGTGGGCCTCGTCGATGATGATCGTGTCGTAGGCGCGCAGCTCGCGGTCGGTCTGGATCTCGGCGAGCAGGATGCCGTCCGTCATGAGCTTGACGAAGGTGGCCTCGGGGTCGACCTGGTCGGTGAAGCGGACCTTCCAGCCGACGGTCTCGCCGAGGGGAGTGTTCAGCTCCTCGGCGACGCGCTCGGCGACGGTGCGGGCGGCGATCCGGCGCGGCTGGGTGTGCCCGATCATGCCGCGCACGCCCCGGCCGAGCTCCATGCAGATCTTGGGGATCTGCGTGGTCTTCCCGGAGCCGGTCTCGCCGGCGACGATCACCACCTGGTGGTCGCGGATCGCGGCCGCGATGTCGTCCTTCTTCTGGCTGACCGGCAGCTGCTCGGGGTAGGTGATCGCGGGTACGCGGGCCCGGCGGCGGGCCATCCGCTCCTCGCTCTTGGCGATCTCCGCCTCGATCTCGGCGAGCACGGCGGCCCGGGCCTCCGGCTTGCGGATCTTGCGCGCACCTTCGAGCCTGCGCCCGAGCCGCTGCGCGTCGCGCAGGGACAGCTCGGTCAGACGGGGGGCGAGGGCGCCGAGGGCGGGGGCGGAGTGCGTAGACATACGGAATCCAGGATCTCATCCCCGCCAAATTCGTGGCTAACGCTTTTGCCCCGGGGCGGGGCGGTGGCTCCCGCCCTGCCCCCCGTCTGGGATCGGAGGGGATGCGAGCGGCACGAAAGAGCCCCTCTCCGGAATCCCGGAGAGGGGCTCAGGCCCTGGTGAGGGCTGCGGTGGCTGGGGCCGGGGTCGAACCGGCGACCTTCCGCTTTTCAGGCGGACGCTCGTACCAACTGAGCTACCCAGCCACGAGGTTTCACGTGAAACCTCAGCGGTCCTGACGGGATTTGAACCCGCGGCCTCCACCTTGACAGGGTGGCGAGCACTCCAAACTGCTCCACAGGACCAAGCGTCGTACGACAGTGTCGCACAGGGTGGTGCGTGCCCCCAACGGGATTCGAACCCGTGCTACCGCCTTGAAAGGGCGGCGTCCTAGGCCGCTAGACGATGAGGGCTATCGGCCCGCCTGGGCGCTTCTCAGCGCGTCGGGGACGTGAGAAGCATATGGGATGGCGGGAGCTATCGCCAAAACGGTTTAGGAGGAGGGGCTGGCGGAGCCTTCGGGGGAGGTGTCCGGGGACGGGGTGGCACCGGGCTGGTTCTCCTCCGGCAGGTGGCGGCTGACCTCGGCCGTCGTGAGGCCCAGGCCGCCCAGCTCGATCTCGTCCCACGCCTGGAGATGCCGGGTGTCCCGGTCGAAGTAGAGGATCGACGCCTCGATCGGGTCGGGGTGCCGGCCCTCGATGGCACGCAGGCCGCTGCCGCCCGTGGAGCCCTCGATGCGCAGCCGGGTGCCGTACTTCAGGACCTCCATCTCGTCGTGGTGCAGGTGGCCGGCCAGGACGAGGGGGACCTCGCCGTCGACCTCGCGGGCCGCGGAGGGCTCGTGGGCGATGGCCACGTCCACCGGGGTGCCGGCCGCCCGCTGGTCGCGCAGGGCCGTGGCCAGGCGGGCGCCCGCGAGCTCCTGGGACTGTTCGGCACCGGCGCCCTTGGAGCGGTCCGGGGTGAACTGCGGATCGCCGATGCCCGCGAAGCGCAGGCCCTTGATCGTCTTCGCCCGGCCGCCGTCCAGGACGTGGACGTTCCTCAGGCCCTCCAGATACCGCTGGGTGATCATCGAGTCGTGGTTGCCGCGGACCCAGACGTACGGGGCGCCCAGGTCCTCGATGGGGTCGAGGAAGCCGTTCTCGGCGGCCGTGCCGTGGTCCATCGTGTCGCCCGAGTCGACGATCACGTCGACCTGGTACTGCTCCACGAGCGAGGCGATGATCTTCCAGCTCGCCGGGTTGAGGTGGATGTCGGAGACGTGCAGCACCCGGATCGTGGAGGGGTCGGGCGCGTAGGCGGGGAGCGTCGAGGTGGCGTCGTAGAGCTTGGTCACGTTGGTGACCAGGCGGGCCAACTCCTTCTGGTAGACGTCGAATTCCGTGACGATGCTGCGCGCGTTGCCGACCAGGGAGGGGGCGGAGGTGAGCAGGCCGGAGAACTTGGGCTCCAGGACCGAGTCCGGGCGCCAGGTCGCGTACGCCGTGCCGCCCGAGGCGGCGAGCAGGGCGAGGGCCAGGCCGCCGGCGGCCATCGCGCGGCGGGGGCGGCGGTAGACCGCGAGGCCCAGGGCGGTGGCGCCCACGACGACGGCGACGCCGGAGCGGACGGCCAGGTCGAGGGTGCCGCGGCCGACGTCCTCGGCGACCTCGTCCTGCAGACCGGAGAGCCGTTCGGGGTGGTCGACCAGGGCCTGGGAGCGGTCGGGGTCGAGCTGGTCGACGTTGACGTCCAGGCGGACCGGGGCGATGTGGCTGTTCAGCTCCAGGGCGCCCAGCGGCGAGATGTTGATCTTCGTCCCGCCGGTGAGAGACGGGCGCAGGGTCATCGTCGTGTTCATGGGGCCGACCGGGACCCGGACGTTGCCCACGACCAGCAGACCGAGCCAGGCGCCGACCAGGACGACGGTCAGGAGTCCCACCGCGCGGGTCCAGGGGTGCGGCTGCGGCACGAGCGCGATCGTGGTGGGCGCCTGGCGGGAGCGGTAGTGGCGGGCCAGGGCGCGCGGGGCCCTGCGGATCGGGTTCAGGACACTCAGGACTGCGGCGGGGACGCGGGCCATTGGTCCCGTATGCCCAAGTCCGGGGCCGGATATGCGGCGCCGGGAGGCTCTCGTACGCGGGTGTCGTGGCCGACAATGGGCCTGTGCTGGAGATGACGCGCGAGGAGTTCGAGGAACTGGTCGCCGAGGCGCTCGACCGGATCCCGCCGGAGCTGACGCGACTGATGGACAACGTCGCGGTGTTCGTCGAGGACGAACCGCCGGCGGACGATCCCGAGCTGCTCGGGCTGTACGAGGGGACTCCGCTGACCGACCGTGGCGAGTGGTACGCCGGTGTGCTGCCGGACCGGATCACCATCTACCGCAACCCGACCCTGCGGATGTGCGAGTCGCGGGAGGACGTCGTCGCCGAGACGGAGATCACGGTGGTGCACGAGATCGCGCACCACTTCGGCATCGACGACGAGCGCCTTCACGCCCTGGGCTACGGCTGAGCGGGTTGTGAATACGGGGCGCGTGTCCTCTTGTGGGCGGCGGGAGTTGGAGGTGTTGACTCCATCACCCCTCCCGGAGGTGGCCCCGTGCGCCCCTTGTACGTACCCGTCCGCCTGGCCGCCACCGTCGTGGCCGTCGCCGCTGCCGCCGGCTGTATGAGCGTGGGCGACGACGACGCGGGCGGGCGTGCCAAGCCGTCGCACTCGGCCGGGCAGCGAGGCGGCGGGGCGTCCGGCGGCGGCTCGACGGTGTCGGGCGGCGCCGGCGGGTTCGGGCCCGCGGCGGCCGACGGGGAGCGCGGGCGCGGCAAGGGCAAGAAGGGGAAGAAGGGCGAGCGCGGGCGGCCCGGGGAGTCGGCGCCGCCGCGGGTGTCGCCGACGCCGGACGCGAGCGCGTCCGCGCCCGGGGGCGGCAAGCCGGGGAAGACCACCAGGCCGACGGTGCGGCCGCCGGCCCAGCCGACGCCCACCCGGACGACCGAGCCGGAGCCGACCCCGACGACGCAGGAGCCGACGGCGTCCCCGGAGCCGACGCCGGAGCCGTCGTCCTCGGCCCACGAGCCGCCCGCTCCCCAGCTGGCCCAGCGGGAACCGGCCCCGGAGGCGGGGGCGCCGGCGTAGTGACCGGCCTCACCAGGTCCTGCCCCCGCGCGGGGGCCGGGCGGGGTCCGGGCGGGGGAACATCTCCGGGGGGTGGGTGGTTGACCCCGGCGGGAAGCGTTCCGAGTCGTCTGCGGCCGGGCGGTTTCCCGCTGTCTCCCGCTCGGTCCGGTTTGCGCAACGCGGCCCGGACTGCGTATGGTGGCAGATCGTTTGATCCCATCTTGCCCGGCGCCACCGCAGAGCGCGCCGTGTGGCGCGTACTCTCCCTTGCCGTGGTGGACCGCATTGAGGCGGTCGTATTGCGAATCGCGAATCACGGAGTTGACGGGCGCGTGCCGACGAGACTCCGGAAGGTTTCGCATTCGCATGTCCATCGCCAGTACTGATCACGTCGTCGTGCCCGAGAACGAGGCAGTCGACACCACCCCCGACAGCGCCCCCGAGGCCACCTTCGCGGACCTCGGCCTGCCCGAGGGCGTCGTGCGCAAGCTCGCGCAGAACGGCGTGACCACCCCCTTCCCGATCCAGGCCGCGACCATCCCGGACGCCCTGGCCGGCAAGGACATCCTCGGCCGCGGCCGCACCGGCTCCGGCAAGACCCTGTCGTTCGGTCTGCCGACCCTGGCGCGTCTGGCCGGCGGCCGCACCGAGAAGCACAAGCCGCGCGCCGTCATCTTGACCCCCACGCGTGAGCTCGCCATGCAGGTCGCCGACGCGCTCCAGCCCTACGGCGACGTCCTCGGCCTGAAGATGAAGGTCGTCTGCGGCGGTACGTCCATGGGCAACCAGATCTACGCCCTGGAGAAGGGCGTCGACGTCCTGGTCGCCACCCCGGGCCGGCTGCGCGACATCATCAACCGCGGCGCCTGCTCCCTGGAGAACGTCGAGGTCGCCGTCCTCGACGAGGCCGACCAGATGTCCGACCTGGGCTTCCTGCCCGAGGTCACCGAGCTGCTCGACCAGGTCCCGGCCGGCGGTCAGCGCATGCTGTTCTCGGCCACGATGGAGAACGAGATCTCCACCCTGGTCAAGCGCTACCTGAGCAACCCGGTCACGCACGAGGTCGACAGCGCCCAGGGCAACGTCACGACGATGTCGCACCACATCCTCATCGTGAAGCCCAAGGACAAGGCGCCGGTCACCGCCGCGATCGCCTCCCGCAAGGGCCGCACGATCATCTTCGTCCGCACCCAGCTGGGCGCCGACCGTATCGCCGAGCAGCTGTGCGACGCCGGTGTGAAGGCCGACGCGCTGCACGGCGGTATGACGCAGGGCGCGCGCACCCGCGTGCTGGAGGACTTCAAGAAGGGCTACGTCAACGCGCTCGTCGCGACCGACGTCGCCGCTCGCGGCATCCACGTCGACGGCATCGACCTGGTGCTGAACGTGGACCCGGCCGGGGACCACAAGGACTACCTGCACCGGTCCGGCCGTACCGCGCGTGCGGGCCGTTCCGGCACCGTCGTGTCGCTGTCCCTGCCGCACCAGCGGCGCCAGATCTTCCGGCTGATGGAGGACGCGGGCGTCGACGCCACGCGCCACATCATCCAGAGCGCCGGCGCCTTCGACCCGGAGGTCGCCGAGATCACCGGGGCCCGGTCCATGACCGAGGTCCAGGCCGAGTCCGTGGGCAACGCCGCGCAGCAGGCCGAGCGCGAGGTCGCCCAGCTCACCAAGGAGCTGGAGCGGGCGCAGCGCCGGGCGAACGAGCTGCGCGAGGAGGCCGACCGGCTGCTCGCGCGGGTCGCGCGCGAGCGGGGCGAGGAGCCCGTGGCCGCGGACACCGAGGCCGGGGACGCCCCCGTCGCCGTCGAGGTGTCGGTGCCCGAGCAGCCGACCGCCCAGGACGTCGAGCGCCAGGACCGCGCGGACCGCGCCGAGACCTCCGCGCCCTACGAGCGCCGGGAGCGGCGCGACGAGCGGGGCGGAGCCGGGCGCGACCGGTACGCCGACCGGGACCGGTCCTTCGACCGGGACCGGTCCTTCGACCGGGACCGTTCGTCCGACCGGGACCGTTCGTTTGAGCGCCGTGACGACCGTGGCGGCCGTTCCTTCGACCGTCGTGACGACCGCGGTGGCCGTTCCTTCGAGCGCCGCGACGACCGCGGTGGCTTCAACCGCGACCGTCGTGACGACCGTGGCGGCCGTTCGTTCGAGCGCCGCGACGACCGTGGCGGCTTCCGCCGGGACGACCGGGCGGACCGGGGCGACCGCGGTGAGCGCGGCGGCTTCCGGCGCGACGACCGCGGCGAGCGGGGCGACCGGGGCGGCTTCAACCGCGACCGTCGTGACGACCGTGGCGGGCGTACCTTCGAGCGCCGTGACGACCGCGGTGGCTTCAACCGCGACCGTGACCGCGGCGGCTTCCGCCGGGACGAGCGCGGTGGGCACCGGGGCAGCGACCGTCCCTTCAACCGCGACCGCCGGGACGACCGTCCGGGCTTCCGCTCCGGCGGCCACGACCGTCCGGGGCACGACCGTCCGGGCCACGACCGCCCCTACGGCCGTCGTGACGACCACCGCGGCGGCGGTTCGTTCGGCCGCCGCGAGGACAAGCCGCGCTGGAAGCGCAACGGCTGATCCCGACGCGTGACGAGCGCCGTGGCCCCGGGCGGGCCACGGCGCTCGGCCGTTCCGGCCCCGTTTCGCCCCCCGGCGCGGCCGGGACACCGATACCCGATCGGAGACTCGGCGTCCTCCGGCTATGCTCGTGGGGGCAACATCGCCCGGGCCCTTAGCTCAATTGGCAGAGCAGTGGACTTTTAATCCATTGGTTGTGGGTTCGAGTCCCACAGGGCCTACCGTCCGGCCCCGGATCGGAGAGCTTCCGACCCGGGGCCGTGTGCGTGGTGCGGCGTTCCGGCCGAAGCAAGAAGGAGTGCGCGCACGGCGGTCCGTGCGCCGGGAGCCTCCCCGCTACGGTCCCGCCGCCGGTGCCGGCCGACCGGCCGGGGCGGCGCTCCCGACGCACAGCTCGGAGCGTTTCTGCACAGTCCTGGACGAAGACGCTCCCTGGTCGGGGGCCGTCGGGCGGCGTGAGTTCGTGGGGCGGGACATGCCGGCTTTCACCGTACTTTGCATATCATCTGATGGTCTCTCACGGTCTTGTCCTGCGCGCCGGTTGTGCAGATGACTAGGTGCTGCGCCCGCGTAAGCGGTCGTGCAAGCGCAAGTGCAACCGCAACCGAGGAGAGATCATGAAGAAGGCATACGAAGCGCCCACGCTGGTCCGGCTCGGGACCTTCCGCACGAAGACGGGTCTCCTGCAGCGCTCCGGCAACGACCGTCTGATCCTCAGCAAGAACTGACGAGCGACGGTCACTGACCCGACGTCATGACGGAACTGCACTCCTGTGCGGGGACGGGCCCCGGCGACGCGCACTTCACGGTCTTCACCGACCGGGAGGACGCGGCCGCCGTGGCCCGCTCCTTCGCCCGCCCCGGCACCCGAACCCTCCCGCACCCCTCGGGCCGGCCCTGGCTGGTCGGCCGGTGGGCCGACGAGGAGATCGTCACCGCGCAGGCCGGCCGCGCCGCCCTGGCCGTCATCGGCTGCTGCCCGGTCGACGCCGCCCGGCTGCGCCGCCACGCCGAGCGGCTGCGCGACCTCGCCGACGCCGGCGCCCTGGCCCGCTCGCTGCCCGGCAGCTTCCACCTCGTCGCCGCCCTCGACGGCCGTGTCCGGGTGCAGGGCACCGCGTCCGGGCTCCGGCTCGTCTTCCACGCCACCGTGGACGGCGTACGGGTGGCCGCCACCCGGGCCGACGTGCTCGCCCGCGCCCTCGGCGCCGAACCGGACCCGGAGCGCATCGCGGTGCGGCTGCTGTGGCCCGCCCCCTACCCGCTGTCCGAGACCTCGCTGTGGCGGGACGTCACCGCCGTACCGCCCCAGGAGGCGCTGTACGTCGGCGCGGACGGGCGCGGTGCCCGGCACGTGCGCTGGTGGACGCCGCCGGAGCCGGTCCGCCCGCTCACCGGGGGCGCCCCGGTGGTGCGGGAGGCCCTCGCCGCGGCCGTGGACGCCCGGACCCGCGGCGGCGGGGTGGTCAGCTGCGATCTCTCCGGCGGACTGGACTCGACCTCCCTGTGCTTCCTGGCCGACCGTTCCGCCGCCCGCGTGGTGGCCAGCACCTGGCCGGGCCGGGACCCGGCCGACACCGACCTGTACTGGGCCGAGCAGGCGGCCAAGCACCTGCCGGACGTGGAGCACGTGGTGTGGGACGCCGACGCCTCGCCGCTGGTCTACGAGGACCTGCTGAACATCGACGACCTGCTGGACGAACCCACCATCGGCGTCATGGACCGCTCCCGGGTCCTGCACCACCTGCCCGGCATGGCCGAGCGGGGCAGCAGGCTCCATCTCACCGGCATCGGCGGCGACCACGTGGCCTGGTGCTCCGAGGCGTACTACCACCGGCTGGCGCGCACCCGGCCGCTGTTCGCCTGGCGGCAGCTGCGCGGCTTCCGGGCCCTGTGGCAGTGGCCCCTCGGCGGCACGCTCAGGGCACTGGCCGATTCCCGTCCGTACGGCAGGTGGCTCGCCGACGCGGCCGGGGAGCTGCGCGCCCCGATGCCGGCCAGTGTCACCACCAGTCTCGGCTGGGGCATGCCCCCGCGCCTGTTCGACTGGGTCACCCCCGACGCCGAACAGGCGGCGCGCCGGGCGCTGCGCGAAGCGGCCGCGACGGCCACGCCGCTCCACCCCGACCGGGGCCTGCACGCCGACCTGGAGCAGATCCGCTCCTGCACCCGCATCATCCGCCAGTGGGACCGCATGGCCGCCCGGGCCGGGGTGCCGATGGCCTCGCCGTTCCTCGACGACCGCGTCATCGAGGCCTGCCTCGCCGTCCGGCCCGCCGAACGCGTCTCGCCCTGGCAGTACAAGCCCCTGCTCACCACCGCCCTGCGCGGCATCGTGCCCGAGACGTGTCTGCGGCGCACCAACAAGGCCGCCGCCTCGATGGACGCCGCCGAAGGGCTGCGCAGGCACCGCGGCGACCTGCTGGCGCTGTGGGAGGACTCCCGGCTCGAGGCGCTCGGTCTGGTCGACGGGGACGCGCTGCGCCGCCTCGCCCAGCGCCCCGCCACCCCCGGGCTGCGCGACGCCATCCTCTACTCGACCATCGCCGCCGAGGTCTGGCTGCGCGGACTGTCCCGTACCCCCACCCCTTGAGAACGCCACGCCGGAGAAAGGCAGTTCGCATCATGGCATTGCGGTTCGGCCCCGACGTCTCCACCGCTCAGACCGCGTACGGCACCGTCCTGCTGGACGAGCGCAGCGGCGACTACTGGGAGCTCAATCCCACCGCCACCCTGGTCGTCACCACCCTCCTGGAGGGCGGCGACGAGAGGGCCGCGGCGGACGCGCTCGTCGCGCGGTTCGACATCGACCGGGCCCGCGCCGAGGACGACGTCGCCGCTCTCGTACGGGAGTTGCGGGAATCGGGGCTGGCCCGATGACCACCCCCAGCGCCCTGGAGCGCCCCACCGGAGTGCCCTTCGCCCGGCGCGTGGCCGCGCGGGCGGTGCTCCTGCCCGCCCTCGCGCTGTCGCTGCTGCCCCCGCGCCGGATCCGCGCCGTGCTCGCCCTGCTGCGCCGCGGGGCCGCACCGGCCACCGCCGCACAGGCCCGGGACGCACGGGACGCCCTGTGCGCGGTCAGTCTGCGCTGCGCCGGGCCGAAGGGCTGTCTGCCCCGGTCCCTGGGCGCCGTCCTGCTCTGCCGGCTCGGCGGCACCTGGCCCACGTGGTGCACCGGCGTGCGCGTGGTGCCGCCCTTCACGGCCCACGCCTGGATCGAGGCGGAGGGCCGTGCCGTGGGCGAGGGCGTGCCGGACGACTACTTCGCCCGGCTCATCACCGTCCCCGCCGCGAGCCGCGCCGCCCGATGAGCGACCCGGCGGCGGTGCCCGCGGACGCACGCGGACGCGAGCAGGACGGCGAAGGCGGCCACGGGGACGTGGGCGGGGACCCGGGCGGCTGTGAAGTCGGGCCGGGGCACGCCGGGGGCGGACCGGATCGTTCCACCCGGGCGGCCGTGCGCACCCTGTACGGGCTCACCGCCGGCCACCGGTCCTCCGTCGCCGTCGCCTGCGTCCTCACCCTGGTGGGTTCGGCGCTGGGGCTGGCCCAGCCGCTCGTCGCGCAGCGGGCCGTCGACACCGCCGGCGGCGGGGTGCCGTGGGCCCTGCTGCTGGCCCTGGCCGTCCTGTTCACGGCCGAGGCGGCGACCGGCGCGGTGGGGCGGTACGTCCTGGAGCGCATGGGCGAGGGCGTCGTACGGCAGCTGCGGCACGGCCTGGTGGCGCGGCTGCTCCGGCTGGAGATGCGCGAGCACGACCGGCACCGCACCGGCGACCTGATCTCCCGGGTGACCGTCGACACGACCCTGCTGCGGGAAGTGGTCTCCCAGGCCCTGGTCGACCTGGTGACCGGGTCGCTCGTCGCGGCCGGCGCCATCGCCCTCATGCTGTGGCTCGACGCCCTGCTGCTGTTCCTGGTCGCGGCGACGGTCGCGGTCGCGGCCCTGGTCGTGACGTCCCTGCTGAAGGGCATCCGGGCCGCCTCCGAGCGGATGCAGAGTTCCGTCGGGGCCATCGCCGCCGACCTGGAGCGCGCGCTGGGCGCCCTCGCGATGGTCCGGGTGCACCGGGCCGAGGAGCGTGAGGCACGGCGTATCGGGGAGCGGGTGGAGGCGGCGTACGGCGCGGGGGTGCGGACCGCGAAGCTCGCGTCGCTGATGAGCCCCGCGGTCGAACTCGCCGTCCAGGGCTCGTTCCTGCTCGTGCTGGTGGTCGGCGGTCTGCGCGTCGGCGGGCAGGCCCACTCCCTCGGCGACCTGGTCGCCTTCCTGCTGTACGCCTCGTACCTGGTCCTGCCGCTGTCGTCGGTCTTCCGCGCGGTCGGCCTGATCCAGCGGGGCATGGGCGCCTACGCGCGCGTCGAGCAGGCGCTGACCCTGCCGGCCGAACCCGCCGAACCCGCCGAACGCACTGGACCCGCCGGACTCGCCGGACCCGTCAGGCCCCTCGCGCCCCCGCGCGCCGGTACGGCCGTGGCCGTGCCGCGCGAGGAACCCGTCCTGGCCCTGCGCGACGTCACCTTCGGCTACGACCCCGCCCGGCCGGTGCTGCGCGGGGTGACCCTCGCCGTCGCGGACCGCTGCCAGACCGCGCTGGTCGGCCGGTCGGGGGCCGGGAAGAGCACGATCTTCGCCCTGGTGGCCAGGTTCTACGAACCGGACCGGGGGACGCTCCTCTTCGACGGGCGGCCCGCCGCCGGACTGACCCGGTCGGAGTGCCGCGCCCGTATCGCCGTCGTCGACCAGAACACCCACGTCGTCCACGGAACGCTCCGGGACAACATCACCTACGCCGCGCCCGGCGCCGGCGAGGCGGAGGTGCGGCGGGTCGTGGAACTCGCCCAGCTCGAGGACGTCGTGCGCAGGCTGCCCGGCGGCCTGTCCGGCATGCTCGGCGAGCGCGGCGGCACCCTCTCGGGAGGGGAGCGCCAGCGCGTCGCCCTGGCCCGCGCCCTGCTGGCCCGGCCGCGGCTGCTCCTGCTGGACGAGCCCACCTCCCACCTGGACGCCATCAACGAGACCGCGCTCGCCCGGGTGATGCGGGACGTGGCGCGGGAATGCGCCCTGCTGGTGATCGCGCACCGGCTCTCCACCGTGCAGCACGCCGACCGGATCGTCGTGCTGGACGACGGGCGGGTCAGTGCCTGCGGCACGCACGAGGAGTTGCTCGCCGGCAGTCCGGTCTACCGGGAACTGGCGGCGGGTCAGATGCTGCGTCCGGCTTCCGGGCCGCTCCGCGTCACGGGGGGCGCCGGGCCCCGCCCGCGCGGCGGCCGCTAGTCCGGGCCGGGCCTCAGGAACCCGCGCCGCCCCCCAGTACCACCACGCACGTGTCGTCCCCGGCCGGCCGGGCCGCGCTGCCCGCGTCCCGCAGGAGCACCGCCGCCACCACCGCCGGGTCGCGCCGCAGGAGGACGGCGTCGTCGGGTGGGGTCCAGCGGGTGGGCATCCCGTCGCTGTGCAGGACCAGCAGGCTGTCCTCGCGCCAGGGTTCCCGCTGCACCGGCAGGGTCGCGGGGGCCTGGGCGCCGACGATGCCCGGGTGGGAGAGCAGGTACTTCCAGCCGCCGTCGGTGCGCAGCCGGGCGCCGATGTTACCGATGCCGGCGAAGCCGAGCCGGCCGGAGTCGAGGTCGACCTGGGCCACGGCGACGGCCGCGCCCCGGGTGCGGCGCAGTGCCCGGCCCAGGTGCCGCAGGATGTCGGCGGGCGGCCGGTCCGCCACGTCGCGCAGTTCGGCCACGGCGGTCGTGGAGGCCTCGGCGGCCTTGACGCCGTGGCCGAGGCCGTCGGCGAGCAGCAGGGTCAGCCGGTCGCCGGTGTGCACCCGGCCCCAGGCGTCCCCGGAGTGTTCGGCCCGGCCGAGGGGGACGTTCACGCCGCCGGCCCGCGGGTGCGGGGACGGGGACGAGCCGCGCACGGCCGGGTCGTGGTCGATGCGGGCCACCGCCACGGTGCCCCGGCCCACGGCGCTGTGCAGGTCGAAGGCGTTCGCTATGCGCCGGCAGGTGCCGAGTCCGGCGCCCAGGGTGGCGGCGGTGCTGTAGCCGTCGCGCATGGCCTGGGCGACGTCCGGGATGCCCGGGCCGTGGTCCAGGGACAGCAGTTGCACGGCCGTCCGGTGGTCCTGCGCGCTCTGCACCAGGTTGATGATCACGTGCCCGTCGTCGGCGTGCCGCAGCAGGTTGGTGGCCAGCTCCGTCGCCACCAGCGCGGCGGTCGCGGTGCGCTGCGGGGGCAGTCCGGCGCAGGCGCTGGCCTCCTCGGCGGCCACGCGCACGTCCCGCACCCGGGTCGAGTCGGCCACCGGCACGTCCCAGACCCTGCTCATCACGGCCCCGGCCGGGTCGGCGGTACGACGGTGGTCCAAGCGGTGACGGTGACGGTGGTCCCCGCGCCGGGCGTGCTGTCCACCTCGAACTCCTGGACGAGACGCTTGGATCCGCTCAGGCCGAGGCCGAGTCCGCCGCCGCTGGTGTAGCCGTCGGTCATCGCCAGGTCCAGGTCCCGGATGCCGGGTCCGGAGTCGACGAAGGCCAGCCGCAGGCCCCGCGCCTGGCCGGTGTGCAGCGGGGTGAGCTCCATATGGCCGCCCCCGCCGTGGACGAGGGTGTTGCGGGCCAGCTCGCTGGCGGCGGTGACCAGTTTGGTCTGCTGCACCAGGCCGAAGCCCAGCTCGGCGGCGGCCTGCCGGACCTGCTGGCGCACCCAGGCCAGATCGGCGTCCGAGCCGATGGGCAGGGTGGCCGGGGCGGCGTGCCGGGACGCGGTCACCAAGGACTCCCCTCGCCGTCGCGTGGGTCACCGGTGAGCAGTTCCATGGCGCGCTCGACGTCCAGGGCGGTCCGCAGCCCGGGCAGGGTCAGTCCCAGCTCGACCAGGGTGATGGCCACGGCGGGGCGCATGCCGGCCAGGACCGTGCGCGCGGCCAGCAGTTCGGCGCCGGCGGCGATCTCGGCGAGAACCCGGCCCAGGAAGGAGTCGACGATCTCCACGCCGGAGATGTCGATGACCACGCCGGTCACCCGGGAGTGCGCGATCCGGTCCGTGATGTCGTGCTGGAGCTGCTCGGCCATGCCGTCGTGCAGCTCTCCCTGGAGCGTGACCAGCAGGACGTCGCCGAGCCGGAGGACCGGCACGGTGTAGCCGTACCCGCCGGCGGCTCCGGCCGCCGGGAAGCCCGCGGCCCCGGTCACCGCGGACCCGCGTCCGTCGCCGCGGCGGCCGCGCGCAGCGGCGCGATCTCGACGCCCTGCCTGCTGAGCGCGTAGGCCAGGGCGTCCGCCAGGCTGGCGCGGGTGAGCACCGTGCCGAGGTCGATGCCGAGGTGGACGATGGTCTGCGCGATGGCGGGACGGATGCCGGAGACGATGCACTCGGCGCCCATCAGCCGGGCCGCGGCGACCGTCTTCATCAGGTGCTGCGCGACCAGCGAGTCGACCGTGGGCACGCCGGTGATGTCGAGGATGGCGTACCGGGCGCGCTCGGCGACGATCGCGTCCAGCAGGGACTCCATGACGACCTGGCTGCGGGCGCTGTCCAGCGTGCCGATGAGCGGGACGGCGACCGTGCTGTCCCAGAGCTTGATCACGGGGGTGGCCACCTCGTGCAGCTGCTCGCGCTGGCGGGCGATGACCTCCTCGCCCGCGCTGACGGTGGTCTCCATCACGACCAGGCGCAGCGTGCCCATGAGCAGGGTGAGCGCCACGACGCACTCCTGGGCCGCGGGGGCGGACGGGTCCTCGAACTCGGCGCGCAGCAGCTCGGTCACCGGCTCGCGCAGGGCGGCCACCTCGCGTGCCACCCCGTCCGGGTCGCTGCCCGTGCGGGCGCGGGAGACGGCCATCCGCCCCAGCTGGTCGCGGACCGCCTCGAAGCCGGGCGCCCGGATGTCCTCCAGCCGTCCGGCGGCGGCCACCGCGGCCAGTGCGGCGGCGACGGCCCTGCCCGCCTCGACCGCTTCGTCGCGTGAGACGGTGAAGACCGTGCGGAACAGCGCGGCGTCGGCCCAGCGTTGGGCGATCTGCTCCCGGCGCCGTTCGAGAAAGGCGCTGACCCGGTGGGCGGCCGGCTGCTGTTCCGCGTTCTCTTCCGACACCGACACGTGCATCGCTCCCTTGCGCGGGCCGGACCGAGGTCGCTCCGGCGCCTCAGTCCGTTACTTGCCGTATGACAAACATTAGTGCCGACGTTCGGCACCACCAAACACCGTGGTGCGGACGCCCTCGACCTGCGCTTTCCCCGCCGTTCAGCGGCCACGCCAGTCGAGGCACACCACCATGGCGTCGTCGTCCGGGAGGGCGCCGCCCCGGTGGCCGGTCAGTTCGCGCAGGATCGCCCGGGGCACCTCGGCGGCCGGGAGCAGCCGGGTGGACTGGATCGCCCGGGCCAGGGCGGCGGCGCCGTACGTCTCGCCGCCCGGGGAGGCGACGTCGTACACCCCGTCGCTGACGAAGATCAGCCGGTCGCCCGGCTCGACGTGGAACTCCTGGGCCACGTAGTCGGTCTCCTCGAACATCCCCAGCGGCAGCTGCGCCTCGAAGGCCACCCGCTCGACCGTGCCCTCGCGCAGCCGCAGCAGTTGCGGCGACCCGGCGTCCACCGCCCGGACCCGCCCGGTGGCCAGGTCGATGTCGAGCATGACCACCGAGAGGTAGCAGCGGCCCCGGTAATGGGCGTACACCGCCTGGTCGGCGAGGGCCGCCTGATCGGCGAGGGGGAGGCCGGCCCTGCGGGCGTTGCGCAGGGCGTTGATCGCCAGGTTCGTCAGCAGGGAGGCCTCTATGCCCTCCCCCATGCCGTTGGTGACGTAGAGGCTGAGCCGGTCGGCCGTGGCGGACCAGTCGAAGTTGTCCCCGAAGATCGCGTACGCCGGTTCCAGCTGGGCGCCCAGCTCGTACTCGGGGCGGACGCAGGAGCGGCCCGGCAGCAGCTGCCACTGCATCTCGGCGGCCAGCGTGAGCCGGTCCTTGCGCCGGGCCTGGAGGTAGAGGTCGGTGTCCCGCTCGGCCACCACCACCTCGTGCCCCAGCACCTCGGCGATCTCGGCCAGTTCGGTCAGGACGGACCGGGCGTGCTCGTGGCCGCGCAGGGTCACCGTCAGCACGCCGAGGCGGTCGCCGCGCACGGTGACCGGCAGATGCGCGCGCACGAGGTCGTCCGGGAGCCACTCCACGTGCGGCTCCTGCGCGCCGAAGGCCCGGCCGGCCGGGCCGCTGTGCACCGGCACCGGCTGGAGGGTGTGCGGCAGGACGGACACCGGCTGCAGCACGGTCAGGCCGTAGTCGGCGAGGAACAGCTCGACGGAGTCCGCCGCGTACTGATCGGTCAGTACACGACGGACCGCGTCCAGCAGTTCGTGGGGTGCCGCCGTGCGCAGGGCGCGCTCGGCGGCCACGAATCTGTTCATGATCGTCGTCACGGGGGTTGCTCCACCAATCCTTGGTCGGGCGCCGGCCGCTTCCGGGGCGGGCACCGACGGGTTCTACGGGCTTCTACGGGTTCCGGGGGGACGCGGGGCCGGGGTGCGCGGGCCCGGGTATGAGCGGGTGGGCGGCCGGCGGGAGGAGGGGCGGGCGGGGGCCGGGGCCGTCGTCACCGCCGGTTTCCCGTACGCCTAGTACGCTGACGGCCATCCCGGTGCCTGCGAGAGTGTGACTGTGACTTCCCTCCGACCCCGCCCTGAGCCCGCAGAGGTCGCCCGTGTGACCTCCACGGCCGCGGAGTTGCTGGAAGTCCTGTGGGGCAGGGCCTCGACGGCGCCCGCGTCCGCGTCCCAGCTGCGCGTGCTGCTCATCCTCGAGCACCACGAGGGCATCAACCTGCGCACGCTCGCCGACTCCCTCGCCTCCACGCCGCCCTCCACCAGCCGGCTGTGCGACCGGCTGCAGGCGGCCGGGTTCGTCGAACGCGTGGTGAGTCCCGTCGACCGGCGAGAGCTGCGCCTGCGGCTCAGCAGCCGGGGCCGCGCCTTCCTGGCCGATCTGCGCGTGCGTCGCGAGGAGGCGCTGCGCGCGGTGCTCGACCAGATGCCCGCCGCCAAGCGGGTCGCGCTGCTGCAGGGTCTGGAGGCGTTCTGCGACGCGGCGGCGGCCCAGATACACGACGACTCCGACGACTCCCGCGCGTCCGGTACCCGGACTGCCTGACCTGCCCGCCGCGGCGCCGGACCGCGCCCCGCGGACCCGTCCCGTCACCTGCCCGGCCTCGCTGCTTTGTTGCTCCACGACTATAGTTGTCAAACGACAACTGTCCGTTCCACGACCCCCCGGGTCTCTTTCGCCGCACCGCACCGCCCACCCTCCTGCCCGTACCGACACAGCACCTGTGCGGGTACCCCGACACCGCCCCGACCTGCGCCGACTGTGGTCTACGTCTCGTCGTGGCCGCTGGGGGGCATGACCGGGGCGAGCGCGGGTAGCGGCGGTGGAGGTGGCCTGTCGGGGGATCGGAGCGGGCCGGAACTACGAGGGAGGGCCCGTGACCGCGACCACGCGCATCGGCACGACGACGGATTCCGCCACCTACGCAGGTGAGGAGCTGCCGCAGATCGCGGAGCCGCAGAAGATCCCTCCGCAGGACGCGCGCGAGCTGACGGGACAGTTCCTCGACCGTCTCGCGGTGCTGGAGGAGGGCACGCCCGAATACCAGTACGCGCGCAACACGCTCATCGAGATGAACATGTCGCTGGTGCGCTTCGCGGCCCGCCGGTTCCGCTCGGGCGGCCAGTCGATGGAGGACGTCGTCCAGGTCGGCGTGATCGGCCTGATCAAGGCCATCGACCGGTTCGAGGTCTCCCGCGAGGTGCAGTTCACCAGTTTCGCGGTGCCGTACATCGTCGGTGAGATCAAGCGCTTCTTCCGGGACACCTCGTGGGCGGTGCACGTGCCGCGCCGGCTGCAGGAGGCCCGTACGGAACTGGCCAAGGCCACCGAGGAACTGGCCTCCCGGCTGGGCCGCGCGCCCAGGGTCGCGGAGCTGGCGGCCCTGATGAACCTCTCCGAGGAGGAGGTCGTCGAGGCCCAGATCGCGGCCAACGGCTATGTGTCCTCCTCCCTCGACGCCACGATCAGCGCCGACGCCGAGGAGAGCGACACCAAGCTCTCCGAGTTCATCGGCGGCGAGGACCCGGCGCTGGAGCTGGTCGAGGACTTCCACTCCCTCGCGCCGCTGGTCGCCGAACTCGACGAGCGCCAGCGCCTCATCCTGCACCTGCGGTTCGTGGAGGAGCTGACGCAGGCCGAGATCGGCGCCCGGCTCGGCATCTCCCAGATGCACGTGTCCCGGCTGCTCTCCCGCACGGTGGCCCGGCTGCGGTCGGGGATGCTGGCGACCGGCTGAGGTCATGAGCCCGCGGTGAGCGCGGGGCGCCCCGCCCGACGGTCGCGTCCCGCGCTCACTGGTGTCCACGCGACCGGTCCGTACCACGCGCGACGTCACCACCGTCGCCGCCGCCCGGCCCGCCCGGGCCGTCCAGGCCTGCGATGCCGCCCGTACCGTCGGTGCCGTGCGGGCCGTCCGGGCCTGCGGTGTCTTCCGCGCCGTTCCTGCCTTGCGAGCCGTACAGGTTTGCGGTGCCCTCTGTGCCATGGGTGTCGTCCGTGCCCTCGCGGCCTTGCGTGCCATCGATGCCCTTGCCGGTGAACGTGCCATCCGCGCCTGCGGTGCCATTCGCGCCGTCGGTGCGCCGCGTGCCCTCCGTGCCGCGCGTGCCCTCCGTGCCGTGCGTGTCCTCCGGGTCTTGCGTGGCGTCCATGCCGTGCGTGCCTGCCGTGGCGTCCGTGCCGCCCACGCGGGGCAGCGCGGTGCGCCGGGCGGTGAGGAATCCGCGCAGGCCCCGCCTGAGCGCCGCCCGCTCCGCCGGCTGCATCGCCTCCAGCGCCGTGGTCAGGGCCCGGGTGCGGCGGGCGGCGACCTCGCGCAGGACGTGCCGGCCGTGGGCGGTGAGCCGGAGTTGCACCTCGCGCCGGGTGCCCGGATGCGGGGCGCGTTCCAGGAGGCCGGCCGCCGCCAGGCGGTCGCAGAGGCGGCTGGCCGTGGGAAGGCCGATGTCGAGCCGGTCGGCCAGGGACGTGAGGTTCAGGCCCGGAGCGGCCTGCAGAGTGCGCAGCGCCCGCAGCTGGTGCGGGGACAGCCGCAGGGACGCTTCCTGGGCGGCGATGGCCCACAAGGCCGTCAGGCTCTCCACGGCATCGGCGATCTGTGCCGCGACGGCCTCCGGGCCATCACCCCGTCCCCTCGCCCGGTGGTCTCCGGGGCCGTCGAGATCGGTCACAAAACGGTCACTTTCCATAAGCTCCGGGTACTGCGGAGGTCGCCCTCATTCAAAGGCTGTACCCGAAGAGCCGTAGGGCAAGCAGTCCCGTTCGGCGCCGGATCGGACCCGGGTGGCTCAGCCGGCGCTCAGCTCCGTCAGTGCCGCGAGCGGCAGCGTGTGCTGCGTCTGGAGGACCTTGGCGCGCAGGTAGCGGACGTTGTGCGCGGTGGTGAAGACCCCCGTCGGGACCCGGTCGCGGACGTCGACGCCCAGGGCGCGCAACTGGGCCGCCTTGTCGGGGTTGTTGGACAGCAAGTCCAGCCGGCCGATGCCGAGGGCCCGCAGCATCTGCGCCGCGGCCGTGTAGTCGCGGGCGTCCTCGGGCAGCCCCAGTGCCGCGTTCGCCTCGTAGGTGTCCAGGCCCTGGTCCTGCAGGGCGTAGGCGTCCAGCTTGTTGTAGAGGCCGATGCCCCGGCCCTCCTGGCGCAGGTAGAGGAGCACGCCGCCGCGCTCGGCGATGCGCTCGACGGCCTCGCGCAGCTGCGGGCCGCAGTCGCAGCGGGCCGAGCCGAACACGTCCCCGGTCAGGCACTCGGAGTGCAGCCGCACGAGCGGCACCGGGCCGGGCTCGCCCAGGACGACGGCCACGTGCTCCTGGCCGTCGGCCAGGCCGTGGAAGGTGACCAGCTCGGCGTCGGCCTCGTAGCCGTCGTGGAAGCGCAGCGGGACCCGGACGCGGGAGCGGGGGGTGGCGAGGACGCTGGGGGTGTCGGGCACGCGGGCCTCCGGGTTCCGTTCCTGTTCGGCTGCACAGCCGTCTGCCGGGTTGCTTCAGATTTGAAACAGACCCACGACCGGAACCCTACTCGTGCTTGAACTTTGAAGCAACGGACCGACGGCTCCTGTGGCGCGCGTCACGAACAGGCCGTCGAGGACCTCCGCCGCCACGGCAGGTCGTCCGCGACCGAGCGGGACCCGTCCTCCTGGAGCCCCCGCACGATCGCGGTGGAGATCTCCTCCAGTTGCCCGACCTGCTCCGCGCTGAGCCGGTCGAACAGGGAGCCGCGCACGGTCTCGACGTGCCCGGGCGCCGCCCGCTCCAGCACGGCGAACCCCTCGTCGGTCAGCGCCGCGACGCTGCCCCGCTTGTCGTACCGGCACGCCTCGCGCCGCAGCATGCCGTCCTTCTCCAGGCGCGTCACCGCGTACGTCAGCCGGCTGCGCGTGATCTTCAGCCGCTCGGCGAGCTCGGTCATCCGCAGCCGCCGTTCCGGGGCCTCCGACAGGACCGACAGGATGGAGTAGTAAAGGTGGGGCATGCCGGCGTCCTGCTGGAGCTGCCGGTCGATCGCGTCCTCCAGGAGCAGCGAAGCGGCGATGTAGGCGCGCCAGGCGCGCTGCTCCTCGGGGGTGAGCCAGCGAGTCGTCATACCGCCAGTGTAGGTTTGTTTCAAACTTGAACCAAGGTCCGTCCGTCCGCCGTCCCGACCAGCCGCGGAGCGCCGATGCCCCACCCGTACGTCCTGCTGTCCGCCGCCGTCTCCCTCGACGGCTACCTGGACGACACCGGTCCCGAACGCCTGCTGCTGTCCAGCCCGGCCGACTTCGACCGGGTCGACGAGGTCCGCGCGTCCGTCGACGCGATCCTGGTCGGCGCCGGCACCATCCGCGCCGACAACCCCCGGCTGCTGGTGAACTCGCCCGAACGCCGCTCCGCCCGGGTGGCCGCCGGCCGGCCCGAGTACCCGCTGAAGGTCACCGTCAGCGGCTCGGGCGACCTCGACCCGGACGCCCGGTTCTGGCACACGGGCGGTGAGAAGGTCCTGTACACGACCGACGCCGGCGCCGAACGCGCCCGCGCCCTGGGCATCGCCGCCGACGTCGTCCCGCTCGGCGCGGACCTGGACTGGCGCCGACTCCTCACCCACCTGCACGACGTCCGCGGTGTGCGGCGCCTCATGGTCGAGGGCGGCGGCCTGATCCACACCCAGCTGCTCACCCAGGGACTCGCCGACGAACTCCAGCTGGTCCTCGCCCCGTTGTTCGTGGGCGACCCCCGCTCCCCTCGCCTCTTCGGCCCCGGCGGCTACCAGGGCGGCCGGCTCCGGCTGCTGGAGACACGACGGATCGAGGACGTCGTCCTCATGCGCTACGCGCCCACCGCCCCGGGCACCGGCGCCCTGCCCGTCGCCGCCGACCACCACTGGCTGGCCCTGGCCTGCGAGCTGGCGGAGCGCTGCCCGCCCTCGGACACGGCGTTCAGCGTGGGCGCGGTGGTGGTCGCGGCCGACGGCACGGAGCTGGCCCGCGGCCACTCCCGCGAGGGGGGCGACCCGGTCGTGCACGCCGAGGAGGCGGCCCTGGCCAGGATCGACCCGGCCGACCCGCGGCTCGCCGGCGCGACGGTCTACAGCAGCCTGGAGCCCTGCGCCCGCCGCGCCTCCCGGCCCACGCCCTGCGTCCGGCTGATCCTCGATGCGGGCGTGCGCCGGGTGGTCACGGCCTGGGGCGAGCCGGACACCTTCGTGGCGGCGGCCGACGGCAGCGGGGTCCTGGCCGCCGCCGGTGCCGACGTCGTCGTCCTGCCGGAACACGCGGAGCGGGCCCGGAAACCCAACCGCCACCTGCTGCCCTGAGCCCTCGGGGACGGGTGTGGCACGAGCTGTCCTGCGCATGGCGTACACTGGAATCACAACGACGCGGGGTGGAGCAGCTCGGTAGCTCGCTGGGCTCATAACCCAGAGGTCGCAGGTTCAAATCCTGTCCCCGCTACTGAAGGCCGAGGGCCGGAATCCGAAAGGGTTCCGGCCCTCGGTGCTTTCCCCGATCCGGCCCTTACGCACAGTGAGCGAACCCTCCCGCTCCGCATAACAACTGACACACTGTCAAAAACCGTTTGCGGCTTGAGAGGCGGCCAACTCGCCCGATTTAAGCCGGTCATGGCAGGTACGTCCGTGCGAAAAAGGTTAATGATCAAGCGGAATCGCTGGAATACACACCGCGCCTCCATTAACGTTCGATAACGCAGCGCGGTCGTCCCAGCCGTCACAGAAGGCGGCTCCGTGCGCACGCGCCGAATCCCGAAAGGGAACCGGGGAACCACCACTTGGGGTGAATCGAGCGGATGCCGCCGTGGAAGCACGGCCGGTATACGCGCGTAGGAGACCTTCCTGCTCCGAACCCGTCAGCTAACCCGGTAGGCGAGAAGGAAGGAAAGGAGTACGCCTACGTGGCGTCCAACCGGCCTGCCCCCGCGGCCCCGTTCGCGACGGACCAGCGCGACACCGAAGTCTTCTACGGCGGTCAGCGCACCGACGAGGGCCCGTTCCAGGAGTGGAACCCCACCGCGGAGTCCATCCGCCCCGTCCGTGGCCGGCATCGCGTCACCAAGCAGCGCGGCGGAGGGCTCGCCCGCAGCTCCACCGTCCTGGGCGTCGGCGTCATAGCCGCCGTGGGCGCCGGCGGCATGGCCAGCGCCCAGACCGGCAAGCCGCCGGTGTCGATCTCCGTGCCGGACCTTCCCTCGGTGGGTTCCCTCATCTCGGACGACGACACCCCCGAAGGCTCCGCCACCCCGCTCAGCGATCTCGCGACGGCCGCCGCGGACACCGACGAGGGCGGTGCCAACGCCGGCGAGGCCCTGCGTGCCCGGATCATGGCCCAGGTCGAGCACCAGCAGGAGCAGATCGAGACCAAGGCCGCCGAGGAGGCCGCGGCCGCCGCCGAGAAGGCCGCCGCCGAGGCCGTCGCGAAGGCGGAGAAGGAGGCCAAGGCCAAGGCCGCCGAGGCCAAGCGGAAGGCCGAGGAAGAGGCCCGCAAGAAGGCCGAGGCCGAGCGGCTCGCCGCCCTCGCCAAGCAGTACACGCTGCCGACCTCCTCGTACACGATCACCTCGTCCTTCGGCCAGGCCGGCGCCTACTGGTCCTCCGGCTATCACACCGGACTCGACTTCGCCGCCCCCACGGGCACGCCGATCAAGGCGGTCCACAGCGGCACCATCACCGAGGCCGGCTGGAACGGCTCGTACGGCTACAAGACCGTCCTCACCCTCGATGACGGCACGGAGATCTGGTACGCGCACCAGTCGTCCATCGGCGTCAGCGTCGGCCAGAAGGTCAGCACGGGCGACGTGATCGGCCGTGTCGGCGCCACCGGCAACGTCACGGGGGCGCATCTGCACCTCGAGGTCCACGCGGCCGGCTCCAGCAGCGGCATCGACCCGATGGCCTGGCTGCGGGACAAGGGACTCAACCCCTGAGCGGCGAACGCCCGTAAGAAGCACCGGCAGCCCTGACGACGACCCCCCGACGTCAGGGCTGCCGGTCGTTCCGTGCCGGGCGGGTGCCGGACGTCAGGACCGGTAGGGGTTGTACGCCGGGTACGCCGCGTGCCGCGCGGGCTGAGGGGCGTGGGCGGCCGGGTGGCCGTAGCCGTAGCCGGTGGGACGGCCGTACGCGCCGGGGACCGGCCAGGGCGGGCGCGTGACCGGCGCCGGCGGGGCCGTGATCCGGGCCGCGTGGTCCAGGGCCGGGCGGGCCGCCTCCCGGCGGCGCCACAGTTCGCCGAGCAGTTCCATCTCCCGTACGGCGAAGTCGGGCCCGGCGCGGCCGCGGCGGGCCCGGTGGCGCAGGAAGGCGAGCGACGTCGCGTACGCCTCGTACCGCGCCACCTCCCGTGCCGCCGCCTTCCCGGCGTGCCGGCGGGCGTACTGGCGGGCGATCCGGCGGGCCCGCATCGAACCGAGCGCGTACGGCTCGGCCGGGGTCAGCCAGCCCGCGGCCGCGTACGCGGGCAGCTCCGTCCGTACGGTGCGCAGCTCCCGCTGCCGGGTCCAGATCACCAGCCACGTCAGCAGCCCGAAGATCGGCACCATGAACGCCGCGTACACGGCGAAGAACCCGTACTCGCCGAACGTCGACGAGCCGTTCCACATCGCGTGCATGCCCATCGCCAGCAGCAGTCCGGCGAGCGGGAAGGCGGCGCGGCGCAGGCGCTGCCGGTCCGCCGCGAGCGCGGCGGCGCCGAAGCCGATGCCGGTCAGGACCGTGAAGAGCGGGTGCGCGAACGGCGACATGATGATGCGGACGAAGAAGGTCGCCGCCGTGACGGAGGCGATGCCGCTGCCGCCGGTGAGCTGGTCGGTGCCGAAGGCGGTGCCCAGGTAGAGGATGTTCTCCGTGAAGGCGAAGCCGGTCGCGGTGACACCGGCTATGACCACGCCGTCGACGATGCCGGTGAAGTCGCGGCGGCGGAAGAGGAAGACCAGGAGAACGGCCGCCGCCTTGGCCGTCTCCTCGACGACCGGCGCTATCACGGTCGACCCCAGCGTGTCCGCGCTGGACGGGTCCGCGGTCGCCGTCGCTATCCATCTCGTGGCGAAGCTGTTGGCGACGATCGCTATCAGCGCCGCCGCGCAGGCGCCCCAGGCGAAGGAGAACACCAGGTTGCGCCAGGGGCCCGGTTCGACGCGGTCCAGCCAGCGGAACGAGGCGATGAGCAGCGGCACGGGCAGGAGCGCCAGGCCGAGTCCGACCAGGAAGCCCTCCGTGCCGGTCTCCTCGCGCACCAGGGCGAGGATGACCAGGCCGGATATCGCCAGGAGCGTGGTGGGGGCGCCGTAGCGCACCCAGGGGCGCTGCCACCAGTGGGCGTGCCGCAGCGGGCCGGCGGTGGGGGCGCCGTCGGTGGGAGCGCTGGGGTACGACGGATGTGGGGGGCAGGAGGCCACGGCATTGACCCTAACGACGGAGGGGCGCTGTCCGCAGGCGGAGAGGTGCCAGGGCGGTGTGGTGCGGTGCGTGCGGTCAGACGCCGGCGGGGGACTGGTCCGCGTGTGGTACGCGGCGGAAGAGGAGGTCGTTCACGACATGTCCCTTGTCCAGTCCCTGGCCCTCGAAACGGGTCAGCGGCCGGAAGTCGGGACGCGGTGCGAAGCCACCGTCCGCCTGCGTGTTCTCGAAGTCGGGGTGTGCCGTGAGTACGTCGAGCATCTGTTCGGCGTACTCCTCCCAGTCCGTGGCGCAGTGCAGGATCGCGCCCGGCCTGAGGCGGGTCGCGGCGAGGGAGAGGAACTCGGGCTGGATCAGTCGGCGCTTGTGGTGCCGCTTCTTGGGCCAGGGGTCGGGGAAGTAGACGCGCAGGCCGTCGAGGGAGTCCGGGGCCAGCATCTCGCGGAGCAGGATGATGGCGTCGCCGTTGCCCACGCGGATGTTGGACAGGCCGTTGCGGTCGGCGAGGCTCAGGAGGTTGCCCTGGCCGGGGGTGTGGACGTCGACCGCGAGGATGTTGGTGCCGGGGTCGGCGGCGGCCATCTGGGCGGTGGCCTCGCCCATGCCGAAGCCGATCTCCAGGACGACGGGGTTGTCGTTGCCGAAGAGGTCGGGCAGGTCGAGGGCCCGGCTGCCGTCGATGTCCAGGCCCCACTTGGGCCACAGGCGCCGCAGGGCGTCCGCCTGACCGGCGGTGACGCGGCTGCGCCGGGGCTGAAAACTGCGGATCCGCCGCTCGAAGTGCGACCCGGCGGGGTCGGGCTTCGGCCCGTCGGGGAAGCGCGGCTCTCCCTTGGCCCGGGGGTGCCGCAGGGAGGCACCGGGGGTGTGGGGGTGCGGGGGTTCGGGGGAGTTCGCGGAGTCAGCCACAGTGGGGCTGATTTTACGGGGTCGGGACGGGGGAGGGGTGGGGGCGGGGTGGGGCGGGCGGCCGACCGTGCGTGGCGCTGTGGCTTCGCCTGTGCCGGTGGTGGGGCGGGGCCGCGCCGGGGGGTGTCCGGTTGCGTCGTCCGGCGGGTGCGGGTGCGGGTGCGGGTGCGGGTGCGGGTGCGTTGCGCCTTTCTCCCAGGTCGGGCAGCGGCGCGAGACGGCGGTCGTCACAGTGCGTTCAGCGCTCGGCGGGCCACCTCTCTGCCGATGGGCAGGGACGCCGTGGCCGCGGGGGAGGGTGCGTTCAGGACGTGGACCGTTCTGGGGCCCTCGCGGATCAGGAAGTCGTCGACCAGCGTGCCGTCCCGCAGGACGGCCTGCGCGCGCACGCCCGCCGCCGTCGGCACCAGGTCGTCCTCGGACACCCCGGGCAGCAGCCGGCGCACCGCCTCCGTGAACGCCTGCTTGGACAGGGACCGCCGCAGCTCACCCGCCCCGTACCGCCAGTGCCGCCGGGCGATCCGCCAGGAGCCCGGCCAGGCCAGGGTCGAGGCCAGTTCGGCGGGGCGGACCGTGGCGCGGCCGTAGCCCTCGCGGGCCAGGGCCGGTACCGCGTTGGGCCCGATGTGGACCCCTCCGTCGATGCCCCGGGTGAGATGCACCCCGAGGAAGGGGAACGCCGGATCGGGCACGGGGTAGACCAGGCCCCGCACCAGCTCCGGCCGGGCCAGCTCGTAGTACTCGCCCCGGAACGGCACGATCCGCACGTCCGGGTCGTCGCCCGTGAGCCGGGCGATCTCGTCGCAGTACAGCCCCGCGCAGTTGACCAGGACACGGCCGCGGACGACGTCCCCCGCGGCGGTGAGGACGGCGACTCCCCGCTCGGGCCGGCGGTCCACGCGGACCACCCGTGTGCCGTAGCGGATCTCCGCGCCCGAGCCGTGGGCCAGCTGGCGCGCGACCGCGACGAAGTCGCAGATCCCCGTCGTGCCGACGTGTATCGCGGCCAGGCCGCGCACCTCCGGCTCGTACTCCGGGATCTGGGACGCGCCCAGCTCGCGCACCGGGATGCCGTTCTCCCGGCCGCGCTGCACCAGCGCGTGCAGGCGGGGGAGCTCCGCTCGGTCGGTGGCGACGATCAGCTTGCCGGTGACCGCGTGGGGGATGCCGTACTCGGCGCAGAACTTGACCATCTCGGCCGCCCCGCGCACCGCGTAACGCGCCTTGAGGGAGCCGGGGCGGTAGTACACGCCGCTGTGGATCACGCCGCTGTTGCGGCCCGTCTGGTGCCGGGCGGGGCCGGGCTCCTTCTCCAGGACCGTGACACGGGTGCCCGGGGCGGCGCGGGTGATGGCGTACGCCGTCGACAGGCCGACGATCCCGCCGCCGATCACCAGCACGTCAGCGTCGTATGCGAGCCCCACCGGCACCACCTCCCACCTCGATAGTGCACTGCGCCACTGACAGTGCCTTCAAACGCGGAGACGGCACCTCGCGGGCGCCTAGGGCCTGTCGTTTGGATCACGCCGCTGACGCGTGGTCCGGCACGCACATCCGCGGCGTTGTCGTCGGTCGCCGACGCTCCGCGTCGACTCCCTCCTCCGCCTTGCAGCTGCACGCACCGGACCACGCTCCCCGGCGCTGAACAGCACCGTCACTTTCCTGCGACCTGATCCAAACGACAGGCCCTAGGCGGAGGTCATCAGCAGGGGCCGGGCGCGCTCGCGGAGCTCGACCACCCGGGGCTCGTCGCCGTACGGCTCCAGGCGGTGCAGGAGGTCCTTCACGTACTCCGTCGTGCGGGCCGACGAGATGCGCCCGGCGACCTCCACCGCCCGCACCCCCTGCTCGCACGCCGCGTCCAGGTTGCCCGACTCCAGTTCGGCGACGGCGGAGACCACCAGGCGCAGGCCGTGCGAGCGCACGAACTCCTCCGTCGGCTTCGACAGCGCCTGCTCGGTGAAGCGGCGGACCTGGCGGGGTGCCTTGAGGTCGCGGTAGCACTCGGCCGCGTCGGCGCAGAAGCGGTCGTAGGAGTAGAAGCCGAGCCAGCTCGGGTCGTTGTCGCCGGGGCGGGCCCGCTCCAGCCAGCTCTCGGCCGCCTTCAGGGCCCCGCCGGCGGCCTGGGCGTCGCCCGCACGCGCGTGTGCCCGGGCCTCGACGAGGCGGAAGAAGCTCATCGTGCGGGCCGTGGCCAGTCCGCGGTTGCGCTCCAGGGCGGCCTGGGCGAGGTCCACGCCCTCGTCGCCGAAGCCGCGGTAGGTGGCCTGCAGGGACATGGAGGCCAGCACATAGCCCCCGAGGGGGACGTCGGCCGCCGCCCGGGCCAGGCGCAGGGCCTGGATGTAGTAGCGCTGGGCCGCTTCCTGCTGGCCCGTGTCGAAGGCCATCCAGCCCGCCAGGCGGGTGAGTTCGGCGGAGGCGCCGAACAGGGCCCGGCCGACCTCGTCGGAGTAGGAGCCGAGCAGGAGCGGGGCGGCCTCCACCCGCAGGCACTCGGGGACCATGGACGAACGCCAGTCGCCGCCGCCGTACTTGGAGTCCCAGCGCCGCGCGTCCTCGGCGGCCTCCCGCAGCTTCTGCACATCGCTGTGGCCGACTTTGAGCGGTGCGCCGGAGCCCTCGCCCGGGCCCACGTCACGCGCGACCGAACTGTCGGCCGGGGTTATCAGCCACCGCGAGGCGGGCGTTGCGTACGCGCTCACTGCGAACGATCCGGCGAGGGACTGCCAGATGCCGCCGGAGCCGGCGCGGCGGCCCGCGAGGTCGAGGCGGTACAGCTCCGTGGCGGACCTCACCGCCTGGCCGACGTCGCGCGGGAAGGCCAGGCCCACTTCGGGGGCGGGGTCCGCGTCGGCCAGGCCGATCTCGTGGAGCGGCACCGGGCGGCCGAGCTTCTGGCCGATGGCGGCGGCGATGAGGTGCGGGGCCGCGCCCTGCGGCACCATGCCCTTCGACACCCACCGCGCCACCGACGTCTTGTCGTAGCGAAGTGTCAGTCCCCGCTGTGCGCCAAGATCGTTGACGCGCCGCGCGAGGCCTGCGTTGCTGATTCCCGCGAGGGCGAGAACGGCGCCGAGTTTTTCGTTCGGCCCGCGTTGCTCCCTGGACATGCGCCACCCCTCGACACAGACGGCTGCCGCAGTGGCATAACCGTGCGGCATTCGTAAACCCAGCGTAGTTCGCCGCATCCCAAGCGTTAAGGGGCATTCTTCCGGTTGGCGGGATTGTGGTCCGTACTGAAGTGCGGGTCAGATACGGGCAGTTGCGGCGTGCTCCCGATGTGTGGCCGTGCGCCCGGCCGTGCGCTCTTCTCCGGCCATCGCGGGAGCGGTTCCATGGTCCGTGCGTGGGTCGGCCCGCTGTACTGGATCCAGTGGGCTGGGGGACACCGCCGCCTTCATCCCCGCGGGCGGCGGAACGGTCCGGGAGGCGTGCTCCGTCTCCCGGACTGCGCGACCGGGCGACGCGGCGCCGAGCCTGTACGGAGCGTGTTCGATACTGCGCGCGTATCGGTGATTTGGCTGAAAATGGCCCCCGTCGATCGCGGGCTTTCAGGGCTCCGACCACGGCAGTTGAGGGCGCGTTGGGCGTATTTGGGGCGCGTACCGGGGGCGCGTTCACGTCGCAGTCGTACCGGTGACGTGTCGCTGGTGTGCCTTGCCCCGTGGCCGGATGGTCGCGTAGCGGTGCCGCGGCCGAGTCCTTCTCCTTTCTCTTTCTTCTTCCCTCTGTTCGGTTTGCTCCTCGCCCCGGAGCGGCCCCAGGGCGGCCGTGCCGTCTTTCCCCGTAAGGGAGTTGGGGCTCACGCCGATGCATCGGCGGCTCCGCCGGGGCGCATTCGGCGGAGCGCGAGCGGCGCGGGCACCCTCCGGAGCGCTTCCTTCATGGCAGCATGGGGAACCGGTTCGTGCGGTGCACTGGTTGTCCACAGCCTGTGGAGGCGGCGATGCGGTGGTTGGTGGGATGGAGCAGCACCGCCGCGGGAGCCGTCGCCGCCGGTGCGGCGGGGGCCACCGGGCACGACGGTGAGACCCTGCACCCGGTGGGGTCCCAGCTGCTGTGGGGCGACCCCGATCCGCTGTGGGCCGTGGGCGACTGGCGGCCCGACGAGGTGCGGGTCGTGAAGGCCGACGAGCGCACGCGCATCGCCGTGCTCGGGATCTGCGGCGCCACCGACGAGCAGTTGCGCGTCGCGTTGTTCGCCGCGCGCGGCGGGGCACTTCGGCATCTGACCGCCTGGCCGGGCAGTTACACCGCGATCGTGCAGGTCGGCAGGAGGATCACCGTCTGCGGTGATCTCGCGGGCGCCCGGCCGGTGTTCTACACGCCCTGGGCCGGCGGCACGGCCTACGCGACCGCCGCCCTGCCCTTGGCCGACCTCATCGAGGCCAACCTCGACTTCGGGCACCTCGCCGCGCTGCTGGCCGCCCCTGACGTGCCCGCCGCGCTCCACGACTCGACGCCGTACGACGGCGTGAGGCGGATTCCGCCGGGGCACGCGCTGATCCTGCGCGCCGGGGCGCGGGAGATCGCCGGGTACGAGCCGGTCGCCTCGCTCGCGGTCGCCGCCCCTCCGGCCGATCCCGACAGCGCGGTCGACGCGGTGCGCGACGCGCTCGTGGAGGCCGTACGCACCCGGCTGTCCGCGCCGCGGCACGTCCCCGGCGCGGACATCGACCCCGGGCCCGTGCCCGGGATGGGACCCGCCGAACGGCGTGCCGCGCGCGGGATGCCGGTACCGGGCATAGGGGCCGACCTCTCCGGCGGCCCTGCCTCCGCAACGCTGGCGCTGCTGGCCGCGGGCCTGCCCGGGATGCCGGGCACGGTGCTCGGGCACGGCACGGGCGCGGGCGAGCGGTTGCTGGCGGTCACCTTCAACGATCTGACCGTCGGCGGGCGGGAGGCCGAGCTGGAGCGGGCCGGGGCGCTGGCGGCGAACCCGCGGCTGCACCACGTGGTGGTGACGGGCGGCGAGGAGACCCTGCCCTACGCCGACCTGGACGGTCCCCTGACGGACGAACCCGGGGCCTGCCTGGTGACGGCGGCGCGGCACCGGGCCCGGCTGGCGGCGGGCAGCGCGGACCACTTCACCGGGTACGGGGCGCGGCAGGTGCTGGACGCGCATCCCGCGCGCCTGGCCGACCTGCTGATGGACCGCCGGCGGCGTCACCTCGTGCGCCCGGTCGCGGCGCTGGCCAAGGCGGACGGGTCGGTGTTCGTTCCCGCGCGCGTGTACGCGGCGGCGCGGCGGTTGTCCCGTACGTCGTACCGGTCGGGTCTGGAGTCCCTCGCCGAGCGCCTCCTCGACCACCGGTCGGACGACGGGCTCGACGCGCCCGGCGGGGCCGTGGAAGCCTCCCTCGCGGCGCTGAGCTGGGGCAGACCCGGGCCGGCGGCGCGCTGGCTGACCGGTGAGGCACTCGCTGAAGTATCGGTTCGCCTTCAGGCGTCGACGCACCGGTCGGAACTGGTCGGGCCCGGGCAGCGGCCGGGCGACTTCCGCGCGCGGGCGGCGCTGGCGCGGCACGCGGCGGACCTGCGGGTGCTGGAGCAGGCCGCGGAGATCCGCTTCCAGCGGCTGCACGCGCCGTTCCTCGACAACCAGGTGGTGCGGGCGGCGCGCGCCCTGCCGGAGGCGCTGCGGGTGCGCCCGGGGGCGCGGGCGGCGGTGCTGCGCACGGTGCTGGAGGGAGCCGGGGTACGGGAGTTGCCGCCCGGGTGGGGCGCGCCCAGCCAGGCGACGGCGGCCGCGGTGGCGCGTACGGGGTTGCGGGTGGCGGCGGACTCGCTGGTCGCGCTGTTCGACACGCCGCTGCTGGCGGAGGCGGGGCTGGTCGAGGCGCGGGTGGTCCGCAAGGCGCTGCGCGGCGCGGCGGCGGGCGAGCCGCTGCCGCTGGACGGGCTCGCGGACCTGGTCTCCCTGGAGCTGTGGCTGCGCCGGCTGCTGGCCCGCCGCGGCACGTGCTGGACGGGCACACCGGCCCGCCAGCGAGCGGTACCGGCGGGCATCGCGCCGCAGCGGGGGGCGCTGGGAGCCGGGACGGCGGGGGCGATCGGGGGGCGGCGGGGGTAGAGGGCTGCGCCGAGCTTGCGCCGGGGGGTGCGGGCGGTGCCCCTAGTTTGGGTTGGGGGGTGCGGGCGGTGCCCCTAGTTGGGGTTGCGGGTCCCCGAGCTTGTGTCGGGGGTTGCGGGTCCCCGAGCTTGCGTCGGGGGGTGCGGGTCCCCGAGCTTGTGTCGGGGGGTGCGGGCCGTGCCTGTGCGGGTGGCTTCGCGGCTGGGGTGGGGGTGTGCCAGTTCGGGTGTCGCGTGTCGTGTGTGGCGGTGTCGGGGTGGGGTGTCGGGGTGGCTTGGGGTCCGTGCTTGTGCCGGGCAGCGCGGGCGGTGCCCGTGTCGGCGCCTCTCGCGGCCGGGTGGGGCGGGGCCGCGCCGGGGGGTGTCCGTCCTCGGAACGGCGCGATCGACTTGCGTGCCGACTCACTGTCCGTTGACGCGCCGACCGCTGCGGGCGGACACCCCCCGACACGGCCCCTTCCGTAGTACGGCGGGTGCGGGCGCGTCGTGCTTCCGGGGCAGGTCCGCGCCGCGGAGCGTCGGCCTCGTCGCGCCGAGTCCCCGCGAGCAGGGCTCCTGCGGTAACGCCCGGCAAAAACCCAGGGCCCCCGGGCGAACCCCGGCGACAATGGCCCCGTGCGGTACAGAATCCTGGGCGTCACCACGGCAGCGGACGAGGACGGCTCAGTCGTACCCGTCGGCGGCCCCCGCCTGCGCGCCCTGCTCACCGCCCTCGCCCTGCGCCCGGGACGTGTCACGACACCCGGGACCCTGATCGACGAGGTCTGGGCCGACGACCCGCCCCAGGACGCCCCCGCCGCCCTCCAGGCCCTGGTCGGCCGGCTCCGCAGGGCGCTCGGCAAGGACGCCGTGACGCTCGAACCCGGCGGTTACCGGCTCGCGGCCGGGCAGGACGACGTCGACCTCTTCGTCTTCGAACGGCTCCTCCGCCACGGCACGGACGCCCTCGCCGCCGGCGACCCCGCCCGCGCGGAACGGCACCTCGACGACGCCCTCGCCCTCTGGCACGGCCCGGCCCTCGCCGACCTCCCCGACCGCTCCGCCGCGGCCCGCCCGGAAGCGGCCCGCCTGGAGGCGACCAGGGCGCGGGCCGAGGCGCGTCTCCGGCTCGGCCGCGCCGGGGACGTCGTACCGGAACTGCGCGAGCTCACGGCCGTGCATCCCTACGACGAGCCCCTGTACGCCCTGCTGATCCGTGCTCTGCGGGACGCCGGCCGTGCGGCCGACGCCCTCGCCGTGTACGAGACCGCCCGCCGCGCCCTCGCCGAAGGCCTCGGCACCGACCCGGGGCCGCGATTGCGCGCCCTGCACGCCGAACTGCTCGGCGGGCAGACGCGGGGCGGGACACCGCGGCCGGAGCGCGCGCGGCCCGGGCGGATGGGCAACCTCCGGCCCCGGCTGACGTCCTTCGTCGGCCGGGAACCCGAGATCGACGCCATCCGTTCCGACATGCACAGGGCCCGGCTCGTCACCCTCACCGGAGCGGGCGGTTCTGGAAAGACCCGTCTCGCCGAGGAAGCCGCCGCCGGGCTTCCGCAGGCATGGCTCGTCGAGCTCGCCCCGCTCGACCGGCCCGAGGCGGTGCCGGGAGCCGTGGTCAGCGCGCTCGGTCTGCGCGAGACCGTGCTGATGACCAGCGAGCTCACGGCCCTGCAGGACGACCCGGTCGCCCTGCTCGTGGAGTACTGCGCCCCGCGCGGCCTCCTGCTGATCCTTGACAACTGCGAGCACGTCATCGGCGCCGCCGCCCACCTCGCCGAGACCCTGCTGACCCGCTGCCCGGCTCTGACGATCCTCGCCACCAGCCGTGAACCCCTGGGCGTGCCGGGCGAGGTGGTGCGCCCGGTCGGGCCCCTGCGACCGGACCAGGCCCGCCGGCTGTTCGCGGAGCGCGCCGCCGCCGTCCGTCCCGACGCGAGGGAGGTGCTCCGGGACGAGCTGGCGGTGGCCGAGATCTGCCGGCGGCTGGACGGGCTGCCGCTCGCCATCGAGCTGGCGGCCGCCCGGCTCCGCCTGCTCACGCCCCGCCAGATCGCCGACCGTCTCGACGACCGCTTCCGCCTCCTCACCTCCGGAAGCCGTACGGTCCTGCCCCGCCAGCAGACCCTGCGCGCCGTCGTCGACTGGTCGTGGGACCTGCTCGACGAGGCCGAGCGCACGGTGCTGCGCGAGGTGTCCGTCTTCACCGGAGGCTGGGACCTCGCGGCGGCGGAAGCCGTGTGCAGCGGGCCCGTCGCCGAGCTGCTCGGGTCCCTCGTCGACAAATCCCTCGTCGTGGCCGCCCCGGCGCGGGACGACGCCTTTCCGGGCATGCGCTACCGAATGCTGGAGACCGTCCACGAGTACGCCGCCGAGCGCGCGGCCGAGGCCGGGCGGCAGCGCGCCGCGGCCGAGCTCCGGCACCGCGCGTGGGTGCGCGCCCTCGTCGAGCGCGCCGAGCCGCTGCTGCGCTCCGCCGCGCAACTGCCCTGGATGTCCCGCCTGGAGACGGAGCTGGACAACATCCGCGCGGCCCTCGACCGGGCCCTGACGGCCGGGGACGAGGAGGAGGCCGCCGCCCTCGCCCTCGGCATGGGCTGGTTCTGGTGGCTGCGCAACTACCGGCAGGAGGGCCTGGAGTGGCTGGAGCGCATCCTGCGGCTGGGCGTCGCGCTCGACACCGGGGCACACCGGCCGCCCGATGGCCAGGCGGGCCTGCCCGGCCCCGTCGACCACTTCCTGGCCGCGCCGGACGGGGAGGCGGGGCATCCGTCGCACGCCCTGCGGATGGACCTGCGCATGCTGCAGCTGTTCTTCCTTACCGAGGCCGCGCCCATGGACGTGTTCGTCGACGAGCGACGCGCCTATGTGGAGCGCGTGTGGGCCTACTTCGCGGACGGCGGACCGCAGGCGGCCCGGCTCCCCGGGCTGGTCTGCCCGATCATCTCGGCCTACTTGGACGTGCGGCGCGAGGCCCGGGACGTCATGGACGCCGCCGTCGCCAACTGCCGTGCGCACGGCGACGACTGGGAGCTCGCCGTGGCCCTGATGTTCCGCACGCACATGGTCGTCGACGCACCGGGCGACCTGGAGGGCGTCGACGCCGACCTCGCTGAGCTGCGCGTCCTCAGCCGCCGCACGGGTGACCGCTGGCTGCGGGCCCAGGTGTGCAGCGCGGCCGGCGAGGCGGCCATGGCGCGGGGCCGCTTCGACCTGGCCGAGGGGGAGTACGAGGAGGCCCTGCGGCTGGCCGACGAGGTGGGCGCGTTCACGGAGTCGCCGTTCCTCAAGGCCCGGCTCGCCGAGATCTCCTACCGCGCCGGGGACCGGCCGGCCGCGGTCAAGGCGCTGGACGAGGCGAGCGAGGCGGCCGAGCGGTACGGCGTGGCCGACTCCAAGGCGTTCGTGCGGCTGCTGCGCGCCCAGATGGAGTGCGACGAGGGACATACCGCGCGGGCGCGGGCGCTGTGCGAGGAGGCGCGGGCGGAGACCCGGCGGGGCACACCGCCGCCGCAGTTCGTGGTCATGCTGCACCTGGTCGACGCGATGATCACGGCGGACGAGTCCGGGCCGGGGCGCGCGCTGGCCACGCTGACCGAGGCCCTGCGCGAAGCGGTGGACAAGCGGTGCTCCGACGCCATCCTGGCCGCGGTGGTGGACGGCGCGGCCGCCCTCCTGGCCGGCCTGGGCGACTTCCCGCGCGCGGCCCGGCTGCTCGGCACCGGCGACCACTGGCGTTCCGGCCGCCCCCGCCCCATGCCCGAGCGCGCCCACGCCGAACGCACGGAGGCCGCCGCCCGCGCCGCGCTGGGCGACGGCCGCTGCGCGGCGGAGCGCGCCGCGGGCACGACCCTCACCGCGGACGACGTCCTGCGCGAACTGGCCGAGGCACACCGTGCCTACGACAGGCCCTAGCGGCAGGTGAACCTCGACTCCGCCCAGTCCGCCAGGGTGAGTCCGTCCAGCGCGCCGCGCGGCTCCACCACCAGCCGGACCGTGCTGCGGCCGGTGAGGTTCACATGGACCGGGACGGCCGGGTTACCGCCCTCGACCAGTCCTGACCGCCACAGCCGGACGCCGTCGGCGTAGACGGAGAAGGACACCTTGCCGTGCTTCAGCGTCAGGTCGTCGACGCCGACGAGCGCGTCGTAGGCGGAGCAGGGGCGGTTGAGGTCGATGGTGACGGAGGAGGTGCCGTGCACGGTGACACCGTGCGCGTACCGCTGCCCGCCGACCGACAGACCGGACCGCTTCCAGACCCAGCTGCTCGCACCGAGCCGCATCTCCGGCCCGGTGCCGTCGCCGGTGACGTCGTACGACAGGTCGCTCCACTGGTAGACGGCCGGGGCGGGCGGCGGTGGTGGCGGGGGCGGTGGGGGCGTTGGAGTGGGGGTGGGTGCCGGGGCGGGAGCGGAGGGCACCGGGGGTGCCGGACGCGGGGGCGTGGACGGCCGGGCGGGCCGGGGAGCCGGTGTCGGGGACGCGGCCGGGCCGGGGGTGGTGCGGGCGCTCGGCGTCGCCGCGGGCGTCCCGGCACCGACGGGTACGAGGGCCGGCGGACGCGGCCCGGACTCCCGCCGGGGCGGGTCGGGCGCCGGCTCGCCGGGCCGCACGACGGAGGAGGGCGGCGGGGACGACGGTGCCGGCCGCGCCTCCTGCCGGGGCTGGTCGTTGCCGGCCAGGGCCAGCACCACCGCCGCCGCGACCCCGACGGCCACCACTCCGGCCGCGATACCGGCCTTCACCGGCGCACCGACTCCCTCGGCGGCCGCGCCGCCACCGGCTCCAGCGGAAGCGCCGCCCGCGGCGCCGCCGGACGCACCGGCCCCCGCCGCCCCGGACGAGCCACCCGCCGCCGCGGCCGCCCCGGCGGCACCGGCGGCTCCCGCGCCGGTGCCCCCGGCGATGAGCGCGGCCGCCTTGGCGTATCCGGCGGCGCCGAACCAGCCGATGACGGCCACCGGTACGACGGCCGGGATACCGCCCGCCACCTCCGCGATCTGGCTCGCGGCCAGGCGGCACTTGGCGCACTCCTCCAGGTGTTTGCGCAGCCCCCGCTCGGCCCGTGTGCGCAGCCGGCCGCGCGCGTACGTGCCGAGCTGGTCGGCGTAGCGCGCGCACTCCTCGTCGGCGGTGAGCGTGGAGCTGACGTGGGCCTGGAGGTAGGCCTGCTTGAGACCCTCCCGGGCTCGGCTGGCCAGGACGCGCGTGCCGTTGGCGTCCAGACCGAAGAGCGTGGCGACCTCGCTGGGCGACTCGTCCTCGACCTCGGTGTGCCAGAGCACGGCCTGCCAGCGCTCGGGCAGCGACCGGAAGGCGCGCATGGCCATGGACTGCTCGGCCTCGTGCATGGCCCGTACGTCCGCGCCCAGTTCGAGGGTGTCGTCGTCGGACGCGTCCCGGCCGCGCGCGGACTGGGCGGCGAACACGGCGAAGTCGTCGACGAGTTGCTCGCGCCGCGCCGACCGTGTCCAGGAGGCGGCGACGCGCCGGACCGAGGTGAGCAGGTAGGCGCGGACCGCGTGGGTGGGGCCGGAGCCGCCGCGGACGGCCTGCAGCATGCGGGCGAACACCTCGGCGGTCAGGTCGTCCGCGGTGTGGGCGTCCCGGCAGCAGGTGCGGGCGTACCGGCGCACGGCCTGGGCGTGGCGCCGGTACAGCTCCTCGTACGCCGTGTCGTCGCCCGTGCGCATCCGGTCGATGAGGTCGGCGTCGGAGGGCGGCACATCGCGGGGCGGCGGCAGCACCCCTTCCTCGCGCCGGTCGCGCTGCGCCGGGACCGACTCCTCGGCGGAACGCCCGTCGGCAGGAACGCTTCCTCGCCCGCCCTGGCTGGGAACCTGGGGTGGAATCGGGGGTGGAACCTGGCCGCCGGCCGTGGCGTCCCCGCTGTTTCCGGTGCCGTTCGACTCGTCCCGCCCGTCAACGCTCATCGCGGAACGCCCCCACCAGCCGCCGTACCCGTCCAGACCACCGGGTCAGCGTGCCACAGCGGCTCCCGGCCGGAACCCCGGAGTTCGGACCGTCACTCGTCCGTGGGGTTTTCAGGCACGCGAGCCATGGCCACCGCCTGTCCGGGGAAGGAACCCCCTTTGCTCCGGGGCGGCTTCCCCGAGTCCGGGGCCGGGCACTTGAACACCCTGCGGCCGTCCCCGCTGGCACCGGGGCATCCGTGAGCTTCAGCCGTCGTGGCTCTGCCCGCCTGATCGCCCGATCGCCCGGAAGTCCGGGCCTCCGGGAGCCCAGGACTCCGGAAGCCCCGAAGTCCGGAAGCCCCGAAGCCCCGAAGTCCGGAACCCCGAAGTCCGGAACCCCGAAGTCCGGAACCCCGAAAGCCGGAACCGAAAGCCGAACGCCGGGCGCCCACAGGCCGGAAGGCCAAGGCCGGAAGACCAGTGGCCGGAAGACCTCAGGCCGGAAGACCAATGGCCGGAAAGCCAAGGCCGAAAGACCCCAGGCCGGAAGACCACTGACCGGCAGACCACAGGCCGGAAGGCCAAGGCCAGAAGACCAAAGGCCGGAGAATTAAAGGCCGGAGGGCCCGGCACGAACGCGTCGGCCGGGCCCTCCGGCGGAGTCACCGCCCGGATGCGTTCACGCCGGACGCGACCGCAGACCCTCCAGCAGGATGTCCAGCAGTCGCGCCGAAGCCGCCTGCTGCTGGGCCGCGTCCGGCAGCGAGGGCGCGGCCGTCGCGATCACCAGCAGGACGTCCGACACGGACACGTCCGCCCGCAGCTCACCCGCGGCCCGGGCCCGCTCCACGAGCCGGCCGACGACCTCCAGCAGCGCCGATGCCCCGGCGTCGTCCTCCGGCGCGGGGACCGAGGCGACCGCCACCGGCTCCTCCGGCACCAGCCGCAGCTCCGCGGGCTGGGTCCGCTGCTGCGGCACCCGCGCACCGCCGGCCTGCTCCTCCACGACCGAGACCCGCAGCACCTGCGGCGGCAGCAGCCGTCCGGCGCCCGACGCCACCGACGTGCGCAGGAAGCGCGACAGCGCCGACCACGGCTCGTCCTCCTGCCCGAGCGCCGCACGCGCCTGGTCGGTCAGCCGGGAGATCTCCTCCTCGGCTATCCGCCGTACCAGGACGTCCTTGCTCGGGAACCGCCGGTACACCGTGCCCACACCGACCCGCGCGCGCCGCGCGACGTCCTCCATCGGCGCGCCGTACCCCAGCTCGCCGAAGACCTCGCGCGCCGCCCGCAGCACGTGCTCCAGATTGCGCTGGGCGTCCACGCGCAGCGGCGTGGTCCGCGCCCCGTCCGCGCGTCCGCTGCCCGCCGCGCTCATCGTCGCGCCACCCGCGGCAAGGGCGGACGCGGACGACCAATGAGAATCCTGAACATGCATATGCATTCCCCCGGTAATGACGTCTCCCCCCGGAGACTCTCCCCGCCATTCGATGCCGGGACGGAGGAACAGGCCCGGTTCCGCGGCCCGCCCGTCGCGGACCCGGTGAGCACATCCCCCTACACCCCGTCGACACACGAACATAGTTGAGAGGGAGTCAATTCAGAAGGGGCAGGTTCCGCACGGAGCGCCCACCGATCGGAGTACGGGTCGCATACGTCCCGAATGTGCCCCCGCGCGCCCCCCGTGCCACCCGCGCTGACCTGCGCGAACACACCGCAGCCCGCTAATCCGGCCAACTCCGCGCCCGCCCCCGCTCCGGTCACACAATCCGTCGAGGCTGTGGACAAACGCAAGCGGCGGGTGCGTCATGGGATGGTGAAGGAACGTGCGCGCATTCTCGTTGTCGGTGGCGGCTACGTCGGGATGTACACGGCCCTGCGCCTGCAGCGCAGACTGAAACGGGAACTGGACCGGGGCGAGGCCGAGATCACGGTCGTCACCCCCGACCCGTACATGACGTACCAGCCGTTCCTCCCCGAGGCCGCCGCGGGCGCCATCTCACCCCGCCATGTCGTCGTACCGCTGCGCCGCGTCCTCGACCGGTGTCATGTCCTCATCGGCGAGGCGACCGCCGTCGACCACGCCCAGCGCACCGCCACGATCACCACCCTCGCCACCGAGGAGCAGGGCACCGGCGGCCGGCACCTGCCCTACGACCACCTCGTCCTCGCCCCCGGATCCGTCTCGCGCACCCTGCCCATTCCCGGCCTCGCCGACCACGGCATCGGCTTCAAGACGGTCGAGGAGGCCATCGGCCTGCGCAACCACGTGATCGAGCAGATGGACATCGCCTCCTCCACCCGCGACCCGGCCATCCGCGACGCGGCCCTCACCTTCGTCTTCGTCGGCGGCGGCTACGCGGGCGTCGAGGCCCTCGGCGAACTGGAGGACATGGCCCGCTACGCCGCGCGGTACTACCACAACGTCCAGCCCGAGGACATGAAGTGGATCCTCGTCGAGGCCTCGGAGCGCATCCTGCCGGAGGTCGGCGAGGAACTGGGCCGCTACACCGTCACCGAACTGCGCCGCCGCAACATCGACGTCCGCCTGCGCACCCGCCTGGAGTCCTGCGCCGACCGGGTGGCCGTCCTCAGCGACGGCGCCCGCTTCCCCACCCGCACGGTCGTGTGGACGGCCGGCGTGAAACCCCACCCGGTGCTCGCCGCCACCGACCTCCCGCGCAACGACCGCGGACGCCTGAAGTGCACGCCGGAACTGTCGATCGAGGGCACCACGCACGCGTGGGCGGCCGGAGACGCCGCCGCCGTGCCGGACGTCACCGCCGCCGAACCGGGCCGCGAGTGCGCCCCCAACGCCCAGCACGCCCTCCGCCAGGCCAGGGTCCTCGCCGACAACATCGTCCACACCCTGCGCGACGAGCCCCTTCAGACGTACGAACACGCCTACGCCGGCTCCGTCGCCTCCCTCGGTCTGCACAAGGGCGTCGCCCACGTCTACGGGCGCAAGCTCAAGGGCTACCCGGCCTGGTTCATGCACCGCGCCTACCACCTCAGCCGCGTGCCCACCTTCAACCGCAAGGCGCGCGTGCTCGCCGAATGGACCCTGGCCGGCTTGTTCAAACGGGAGATCGTCTCCCTCGGTTCACTCGAACACCCCCGGGCGGAGTTCGAACTCGCGGCCGGTGGAAAGCCTTCCCAGGACCCCCCGGGCAACCCGAAGGGGTCGTCCTGACCGGACCCTGGAACTCCACCGGCCGGCCCGGCGTCTGACGGATGTCGGTCCGGTCCGCGCACTGCCAGACTGGTCCACCACCACGGGTGTGCCACGGCTCGCCCCGGTGCGGGCCCCCGGGCCCCCGGCCGGTCCCGGTGCCGGCCGCCGACGACTACGCGAGGCAAGGATTCGTGAACTTCACGCGCTGGAGCGCCCGGCTCCCCGGAACGCAGCGCCGCGCCGCAGCGCGGACCGAGCAGACGGCCTCCCCGGACCGGCGGGGGGACGGTTCCGTGCCCGCCGCCCGCGCCGGACAACTGACCGGCGAGACCCCGCCCGTGCCCGCCGTCGACGAGCTGCGGGTGCGCGAGGTCCTCGACCGTGTCCCCTCCCTCGTCGCCCTGGTCCACGGCCCCGACCACCGCATCGCCTACGTCAACGACGCCTACACCACCGCCTTCGGCGTCCGCCCCCTCGGCGAGCGCGCCCGCGAGGCCCTGCCCGAGCTGGACGCGTTCGGCCTGTTCCCGCTCCTGGACCAGGTCCAGCGCAGCGGCAAGCCGCGCACGGTGAAGTCCCGCAAGGCCCCCGACGGCCGCTCCTACACCTTCACCTGCACCCCGGTCGCCCAGGGCGACGGCAAGGGCGGCACGGACGGCCGGGGCGTCCTGGTCTTCGCCACCGACGTCACCGACCACGCCGAGGCCGCCGAACGGCTGCGCGCCAGCGAACGCCGCCAGCGCGAAACGGCCGTCACCCTCCAGCGCTCCCTGCTTCCCCAGGAACTCGAACAGCCGGACGACCTGCGCATCGCGGCCACGTACCACCCGGGCGGCACGGAAGCCGCCGTCGGCGGCGACTGGTACGACGTCATCACCCTGGGCGGCGGCCGCACGGCCCTGGTCATCGGCGACGTCATGGGCCGCGGCGTCCGCGCGGCCGCCGTCATGGGCCAGCTGCGCACGGCGGTCCGCGCCTACGCCCGCCTCGACCTGCCCCCGCACGAGGTGCTCCAGCTCCTCGACGGCCTGGCGGCCGAGATCGACGCCAACCAGATCGCCACGTGCGCGTACGCCATCCACGACCCGAACGAGGGCAAGCTGGTCTACGCCTCGGCCGGCCACCTCCCCATCCTCGTCCGCGACGAGAACGGCACGGTGTTGCGCGCCGACGAGCCCACCGGCCCCCCGCTCGGCACCGGCGGCTGGATGCACGCCTCCGGCTCGATCCCCCTGAGCCCGGGCTCCACGGCCGTCCTCTACACGGACGGCCTGGTGGAGCGGCGCGACGCCGACCTCGACGAGGGCATCGCCGCCCTGGAGCGCGCCCTGGCCGGTGCCACCGGCACGCCCCAGGTCGTCTGCGACCGTCTGGTCCGCTCGGCCGGCGTGACCCCGGACCACGACGACGACGTGGCCGTCCTGGTCCTCCAGCACCCCGCGCGCACGGGACCGGAGAGCGAGCTGTTCCGCAACGCCGCGCTCGAACTCCTCGGCGGCGTCGAGGCGGCCCCCCGCGCGCGTGCCTTCGCCTCCGGCGTCCTGACCAGCTGGCGCTTCCCCGCCGACCTGCACGACCTCGGCGTCCTCGCCACCAGCGAACTGGTCGCCAACTCGCTGCAGCACGGCACCCCGCCGATGCGTCTGCGCCTGCGCCGCACGGACCGGCGGCTGATCATCGAGGTCACCGACGGCGACGACCACCTCCCCAGACGCCGCCGCGCGGAACCGGGCGACGAATCGGGCCGCGGCATCGCCATCGTCGCGACCATCGCGTCCAGCTGGGGCTCCCGCCGCACCCCCGGCGGCGGCAAGGCGGTCTGGTGCGAGTTCGCCCTGCCGCGCGCCCAGGCGACGTAGGAGGGACCGGGCTCAGACGTCCGCGGACACCGGCGCCCCACCCCGCGCCACGACCCGGCTCCTTTCCAGCCACGGCTGATCCTGTACGTCGGTCAGCTGCCGCCCCAACCGCACGGCAAGGACCGTGATCCCCAGCGAGAACACCAGGAACGCCACGATGTACGGCGCGTGCAGCGAGGCGCCCAGCGGCCCGCCCACCGCCGGCCCGACGGCCAGCGCGAGCTGCTTGACCAGGGCGAAGGCGGAGTTGTACTGCCCGGCCATCCCCTCCGGCGCGAGATCCGCGACCAGCGGCGCCACGGTCGGCGACAGCATCGCCTCACCCAGCCCGAACAAGGCGTACGTCGAGACGAACGCGGCGGTCGCCATCTCCTGGCTGCCGTGCCCCAGCCCCGCGTACCCGGCGACGGCCCACGCCACGGCCCAGATGAGGCCCACGGCCGCGATCACCCGCGAACGCCGGCGCCGCTCCACGAACCGCAGCACGGCGAACTGCGCCACGACGATCATCAGCGTGTTCGCCGCGAGGGCCGTCCCCAGCGCGGACGTCGATATCCCCGCGGCCTCCACCCCGTACGCGCTCAGCCCGGACTCGAACTGCCCGTAGCAGGCGAAGAAGAGCACGAAGCCCAGCACACACAGCTGCACCATGGCCCGGTTGCCCAGCAGCTGCTTCCAGCCGCCCCGCGCCGAGGCGGGCGCGCCCTCGATCCGCGGCGCGTGCGGCATCCGCACCGTCGCCATCACCACGACCAGCAGCAGGAACATCGCCGCCTCGATCGCGAAGAGCAGCGTGAAGGAGGCGGCGCTGGAGGTGTCGACCAGGTGCCCTCCGATGAGACCGCCGACTCCGAGCCCGAGGTTCTGCAGGAAGAACTGCATGGCGAACGCCCGCGACCGCGTCTCCGCGGAGGAGCAGTCCACGATCATCGTCGCCAGCGCCGGCTGCATCACGGCCTGCCCGGCTCCGAGCAGCGAGGCCGACATCAGCACGGTCGCCGCGCTGCCCGAGATCCCCAGGGTCAGCGCACCGACGGCGGCGGTGAGCAGGGCGGTGAGCAGCACCGGCAGCGGGCCGCGCCGGACGATGGCCCGCCCGGCGAACGGCAGCACCACCAGCGCGGCCACAGCGAAGACGGCGAGCACGAGACCCGCCGTCATGGCCCCCAGACCCCGCACCTGCGCCACGTAGACGTACAGATACGGGACCGTGAAGCCCAGCCCGAACGCGCTGAGTGCGTTGCCCACGTGGATCCGGCGCATCGCTGCGCCCATCGCCCTGGTCACGTTCACCTCTCTCACAAGTTAGGAGTGAAGACTTCGAAGCTAAAGTTCGAAGCTAAAGAGTACATACCCAAGGACTTCAACGCAAAGAAGGGGCGTGCCATACTGCGCCCCATGGGCGACACCCCAGGCTCCGGCGAGCCGACCCTCGAAGAGCAGATCGCCGCGTACCAGCGCGAGTTCCAGGACCTCGACCCCCAGGTCGAGCAGATCGTCTCGGCACTGTCCCGCCTGAACCGCCGCATGAACGTCGCCTACGGCCGCCAGACGTCGGCCCTCGGCATCAGCAACGCCGAGTGGGAGGTCCTCAAGGCCCTGGTGCTCTCCGGCGCCCCCTACCGGCTGGGCCCCAGCGAGCTGGCCAAGCGCCTCGGTCTGACGCCCGCCGCGATGACCCACCGGATCGACCGCATGGTCGGCGAAGGACTGGTGACCCGTGAGCGGGACGAGACCAACCGCGTCCGCGTCATCGTGGAGCTGACATCCGAAGGGCGAGAGAAGTGGCTGGAGGCGATGCGCCTGGCGTCGGTCTTCGAGGAGGACCTGCTCCAGGACCTGACCCCCGTGGAGCGCACGGCCCTGGGCGAAGTGCTCACGCGCCTGCTGCGCCGGGTGGAGGACGCCCAGCCGGACGCCGGCGGCCGCCTGTCCGACCTGGACTGACGCGCCCGCGCCTCGCGCGCAAAAGATCTTGACAGAGGGCGCTTGACAGCCCCCGACCGGATCCGTAGAGTTCTTCGGGTTGCCGCGGAGCCGTAACGGTTCTGCCGGTGACACTTCCGCCGCAGCAGCGGCACCAACCATCAGCAAGATCGCTCCCAGCGGGGTTGTATTCGGCGTGCCCGAATTCAATTCGAATAGGGACTCGACGTCTTGATCGGCTCCGAACCGGGACCGATTTTGGAATCGCCGAGAGAACGCGCTAAGGTTGGACACGTCGGAACGGCCCAACGGCCGGGAAGACAAACCCCGCTGACTGGGGGTCAGGTCGAGAAAAGGATCTGATAGAGTCGGAAACGCAAGACCGAAGGGAAGCGCCCGGAGGAAAGCCCGAGAGGGTGAGTACAAAGGAAGCGACCGTTCCTTGAGAACT
>NZ_JBITSK010000019.1:11993-145570 GCF_044540565.1 Streptomyces sp. NPDC085931 | reverse complement strand
GCTCCCGCTCCGCGTGAGCGCTGCTGCTCGCTGCGCGAGCAGCTCACCTGCCTTGCTGCGCAAGGCAGGTGATGCTCCGTTCGCTGCGCTTCCGGAGCTGCGGGGCCTGCGGCCCCGCGAGGGTGGCCTGCGCTGCGCTCCAGCCACCCCAGGCCGCTGCGCGGCCAATAGGCCGGCCCCGCTGCGCGGTGCGGCCAACGGGCCTTCGGCCCGGGCGGCGAGGAGGGGGTGGGTCGGTCCTGAGGTGTCTGGCTTGGCATCAGGTGATGCAGGGTCAAGGCCTCCCGGGAAGCTGCCCCCAGCGCTTGCTTCAAATATTGATGCAGATGGGCTCTGGAACCCGGCCGTGTCCCTGGTGTGGGCACTGCATGCTCAAGTGCGTCCGAAAATGCACCGTGAATCTGCGTCCCTCTCATTTTTCTCTGTAACCATAACTGTTAGAATTAGAATGTCGGAAAGGGCGGCAACCCTTCCCGGAATCACTGGTGGAACGAAGGAGAAAAAGAATGCACCTCAAGCCGGTTGCTTTAGATGTCATCGCGGAGGCCCGCGACGAGGCGCACGCGGTCATGGCCACCCTCATGGCGCGGCTGGCGCCGGGTGAGCATGTGGTGCGGCTCGGAGTCGACATGGAAGGCCAGGAACGCCCCCTGAGTGCCACGGTGGCACTGACGGTGGAGGGTGACGGCGGTGATGACGACCTGGTCAGTGCGGAGGCGAAGTACTTCGACAACTTCGTGTTCCTGCTGACCTGCGGGCTCGCGCAGACGCTGTGCTCGGGGGTGCTGTATGTGCGCTCTGAGGGGGTGGACGGGCAGGTCACGGTGCGGGCATGGCATCTGTGCTGGGGTGCTTTGAACGAGTGCCCGTCGGCTGAGGCGGCTGAGCTGCTCGACGGCCGTGAGCCGGGCGTCTATGTGGACGCGTTCGGTCTGCATGCCGCTGATGACGGTGAAGAAGACGGGTGTGAGGCTGTGTTCCCACCGGTCGCCTACACCGTCCTGTAGGGCCCTTTGCGGGCCCGGGGGGCTCCGCCACGTTTCCCGGCCCCGGTTGGCCCGCACGGGGCGCGGCAGGGTGCTGCGGGTGGCGACCCGGCACCCTGCCGCACACCGCTCCCCTCCCCGGGCCGTGCACGCCGGGGAGGGGAGCGCAGCGGACCGTGCTACACCGGGCGAGGAGCGCAGCGTCTCGCCCATGGCTTGGCGGGCGGCGCAGCCGCCCGCTTTTTCTCTTGCCCGGGCGCGCAGCGCCCGAGGGACACCCGCTTCGCGGGGGAAAGGGAGGCTTGTGTCGCTGTATTGCTGCGCCGTTATGGGTTACTGCGGCTGGCTGGCTCTCTTTTTGTGGTGAGCTGGGTTCTTGAGGCGTGGAAAACGTGAACTGGCGGGGAATGTGGATACGAGCGGGTCGGCAAACCCTCTCCGGCATTCCCCGCCAGCTGTTCACTGGTGGAACTGCTCTATTGTAAGGGAGTTGGTGGCCGCGATCTGCGTTGCGTGCAGCGTGAGGGAGTGTCGGTGATGAGCGGGGACGATGCGTCGCGTCGGGTCCATGACGGTCGGTGGGTGGTGAGCCGGGCGTGGGTCATGGAGCTCACCGGGGCGTCGGCGGCCACGGTGAACCGCTGGTACGTCCAGCGTGAGCGCCATCCCGAGGAGCGCCGGTTCCCAGAGGTTGTGTGCACGGTGAACCGCACCCACTACTACGACCAGGAGGCCGTGGAGGCGTTCTGGGTGGCCTGGCAGGAAGATGTGGGCACTGGGCGGCTCGGGGTCGCGGGTCGGCGTCCGGGAGACGGTCGGGGCAACCAGGGCGGGGGCACCGGCCGCGCTCAGCGGGACCGGGCCGTGGCCATCTCTCTCGCCGAACTCCGCCAAGCCGGCGGGTACCGGCGCGGCATGGCCGCCCAGCTGGCGCGTGAACACGGTGGGGGTGAGCGTGCCTGGCAGCGCGCGATGACCGAAGCCCGGGCGCTGTACGACCAGGAGCAGGCCCAGGAGCCTGAGCCGGTCCCGCAGGCTGCGCGCTGACATCCCAGCCTTGAGCCGTCCGCGCGGTTGCTGCCTTTTCAGCGCGCACGCCCTCAAGGGGTGTGCAGCGCGGAGGTCCCGCCGACGCGCATGCGGGACGCGCAGAGCGCTTTTGATCCCCCGCCGCTCACCACCTCGCCCGTCCCTTCCCTTCTTCTCTTCGGCCGGGACCAGCGCAAGGGGGTGTGCACAGGGGGATGTCGGGCTGCCGGCCATGCGCGTATGGGCCTGGTGACCTGTGTGTTTGGTGCTCGGGGCAGGACTGCTCGGAGACGGTTGTCGGCGGGGTTGTCGGTGGGGTTACGGGCCTGGTCGGCGGCAGTGTTGTCGCATCGTGATCGTGGTCGGGTTCTGGTGGCCGGTCCTGCGGTCGGCTTCGGCGGATCTGCTCAGCCGTACACGCGGCACCCGATGAAGGGCGGTGCCGCCCCGGTACCTGAGGAGAAGTGGCGATGACCGACGTCGACGCCGGCGGCCGCGACCGGCTGGCTGTGGCGGTGCTGGTCCAGTACCGGATGGCCACCACCGAACAGATGCACCGCATCCTCTCCCCCGACGTGCGCATCGAGCAGACCCGGCGTCGGCTGACGAAACTGCGCGGCGAGGGCCTCATCGACCGCATCACGCTTCCCCAGGCAGGCAGGATGCGGGTATGGCACCCCACCCAGTACGGAGCGCAGGTCGCGGTCGGCTGGCCCGAACTGCGCGGCCGACGCCCCCCACGAGCCGCCTACGACCAGACCGCGGTACGCCTGGGTGCCGCACACGGGCTCACCGTCACCGAAACCGGCCTGGCCTTTGTGGAGGACGCCCGCCGCCGGGGCGACCTGTGCCAGCCTTTGGACTGGATACCGGAGGTCCATCACCCCCTCGGCGGCGGCGAAGCCGTCATACCCGACGCCCTCCTCTACTACCGGCGAGGAGACGACGCCCCGGGCGGTGGGGCGATGCTACGGGCATTCGTCGAGGTCGACCGGGCCACCATGGGACCCGAGCGCCTGGCCGCCAAGCTCGGAACCTACGCACGCCTCCACCAGTACGTGCCCACACCCCCACCCGGAACACGACACCAGACGGCTGCGCGGGAGGAAGGCTGGCGCCAGCGCTACCCGCTCTTCCCCCGACTGCTGTTCGTCCTGGACGGCACCGGCCCCACCGCTACCCACACCCGCCTGCATGCCCTCCACACCGCCGCACAACACCCCGACACCGCGGCCTTCCTACGCGACGTCCCCGCCCTCGCCGTATCCATGACCGACCTTACGCACCACGGCCCAGGCGAACCGGTCTGGCACCTCATCACCAACCCTGACCAACACGTCAGCTGGACGCATCCTGCGCATCCCTAAAAATCTTGCGCAGCCAGGGGATGCGCACCCACCCCAGCCATGACCAGCGCGACACCGCCCGCAGCAGTGCGCAGCCGCCTGCGTCACACGCCTGCGCAGCACAATGCGCAAGGGATCGCAGCGTGCGCAATGGCTGCGGCGTATCCGCGGGACTTGAGGTGGCGCAACGGTGCGCCGCCCCTCAGGGCATGTCGTGAGGGATGCGAAACCCGGGCGCTGCGGCAGCATGCGTTCGTATCACGCAGGCGGTTTGTTGCGGCGTGTGTGCGCGTGGCTGGTGGGGTGTCATCTTGCTGGCTCGCGGTCAGCGCTTGATTCGGCTGCGGACAGCGAGGACGGCCAGGCCGAGCAGGACGGGCTCGGCTAGTCGGGAGGTCATCTCGGTGTAGGTGCCGGCAGTGGTGAGGTCTTGGCCGGAGGAGCGGAAGACGACTGAGTTGATCACCACCCGTAGGGCTTTCTCGAACCGTTCGGTAGTGACACGTTCCGTCAGCGGGCCGGTCGGGTTGACCGGGGCGGGAGTTTCGGTGGTCAGTACGATTTGTTGGCCGACGGCGACTTCGCGGCCGGTGGTGGTCGGTTTCGGGTCATCGGTGGGCAGACCCCACAGCACCATCACCGCGATCGTGGCGGCCATGGCTGCCCCAAGCCAGGTCAGCGCGCGGGTGGCGCGCAGCCCGTAGCCGGACAGCGCCCAGTAGGCGATCAGGAGGGCTCGTTCCCCTCGGGGGCGTGTGGCGTCGTGGCGGCGCATCTCGCATTCGCCGTAGTAGAAATCGGCGGCATCCGGTTCGTTCCTGCCGTCCTCCAGCGACTTGCGCAGCTGCCGGTACAGCGCGGCCACCGCCGCTGGCCGCAGTTCGGGGGCGTCGGCTGGTGGGGGTGTCCAGCCCTGAGCGGTGGCCTGCTCGGGGTGTGCAGCGTTGCGGATCCGCCAGTGGTGCTCCTCGGCCACGGTGTTGCGGGGGCTCCACCGCCAGGGGAAGCGCCAGTACCAGCTGGTGGGGGTGGAGGCGAAGGTGCACCAACCGTCGACCTTCAGTTGGTCGAGGTGAACGGCGCCAGCGAACCGGCATTCAGCCAGTTCTATGTCATGCAGGGCCAGATGTGCGGCGTCTACTCCACCCAGCGAGGTCAGGCGCACACTGGGGGTGTGGTCGGACAGTTCCGTTTCCGGCAATGTGTCGCCCGGGTGCTTGGGAGGAAGAGGGAAGCAAGTAGGGCGGGCGGAGACCACCACGGGGTACTCGAGAACTGCGTCCCTCAGATCCAGCTCGGCGTAGCGAAGGTGCAGCGTGGCAGTCGAAGCCCACCGAGTGCGCGCGCAGCTTACCCAGCGGGCGGCGATCTCCAATGTCACCGGCTGCCCGAATACTGCACTGTCCAGCGCCACCCGTCCCCCGCACACCAGCGGCCCCAAGCGCGTCGCCGCCGTGAACTGAGTTCCCACGAACCAGGCGTCACCGGAGAAGGACGTTCCCTGGAACCAGACCTCGCCAGAGAAGGACGTGTGGTCGAATCGGGCGTCGCTTGCAAGAGACGCCCCGTTGAAGGAGGTGTAGCCGGCGAACGATGCGCCACCGAATCGGGCGGTGCCCGAGAAGGACGCCCTGCTGAATGAGGCGGCGCCGGAGAAGGACGCCCCGCCGAACCGGACGGTGCCCGAGAAGGAAACCTCACCGAATGAGACGGTGCCCGTGGCAGACGGCCCGCGGAACAGGGCGGCGTCGAAGAAGGTCGCCGAGCCGAATAGGGCTTCACCGCCGAAAGCCGCCCCGCCGAACAGGGCGCCGCCGGCGAAGGACGCCCCACTGAACCAGGCGGCGCTGGAGAAGAACGCCTCACCGAATCGGGCGGTGCCGGAGAAGGACGCGCCCACGAACCAGGCTGGGCCGGAGAAGGAAGCCCTCGCGAACCAGGCTTCGCCGGTGAAGGAAGCCCCGCTGAAGCGGGCGTCATCGGAGAAAGACGCCTCACCGAACAAGGCTTCGCCGATGCGGGGCAATCCGGTTGTCGGGTCGCGCAGAGCCTGGAGCAACTGGTCCAGCAGTTCTGAGGTGAACGGTGTGCCACGGTGGTCAATGTCGGTTCCGGGCTCAAGGGCTCCCAAATAAGCGATGCGATCGGCCTCGTCTAGGTGGGCCAGGCATGTGATGTGGTCACGGACGTGGATGCCGCGGCAGCCAACGGGATCGCCTGGGGTCGCGCCGTGGCCGCAGTGCGGCCAGTCCGGTGGTGTGGTGGCATGCGACTCGGATGGGGCGGACGTCATGCCCTATGGACGTGCCGGTAGGTCGGACAGTTGCAGTAGCGGGGCGCAGGGCCGGCGTAACCGTCTCCCACTTTCGGTGCTGTCGTCGCTCTTGCCTCGGCGCTGGCCACCGCCTCACCGCCCTTCGTAGTGGTCGGCAGCGGTCTCATAGGCGCAGTACGCAGACGCCTCACTCCCCTTGTTGGCTCAGTGACGGTTACACAGCCAGCAGCGCACCTCCGACACGACTGCGCCAACACGGACTGCAACGTCTCAGCCGTCCGACAGAGCCCGAAGCGACTCGCCCGCCGATGCGACGAAGCCGCCGGCCGAGCCGCCCGACAGACCCGCAGCCACGCCGACCACACAGCCGAAGCCGCCCTCGACAGCTCCAGCGGACGGAGTGGTGCTCCGCATCATCGACGGTGACACCCTCGAGGTGCGCGGCGACGGCCGGATCCTGCCCAAAGACACCGTCGCCCGAGTACGACTTCTGCAGATCGACACTCCGGAGCGCGGCGCCTGCTTCGCCGACAAGGCCACCGCCCGCACAACCAGGCTCCTGCCGCCGGGCAACCGTCTCCGGGCCGAACGCGACGTCGGACTCACCGACCGCTATGACCGGTACCTGCTGTACGTATGGAATGAACAGGGCATGTTCGTAAACGAGAGCCTCGTTCGCAGTGGTCACGCCGAAGCGGTTCTCTAACCACCCAACGACAAGCACTGGAGCAAGATCACTAACGCTGAAGACCACGCCCAGCAGACCGGAGCCGGCCTGTGGACCTTCTGCCCCGAGCTGCCGGACACCTCCAGCACTCCCCCCAACTCGCCGGACTCCCCCGCCCCAGACACCCCGGCACACCCAGATCTCCCAGACGGGCCTCCCGCTGGTGTCCCTGATGTGGACTGTTCGGACCTGTCGGGCCCCGTCTGGGCCGGGCCCGACGACCCCCACCGCCTCGACCGAGACGGCGACGGCATCGGCTGCGACGCCAATTAACCTGCCAGTACCGCAAGGTCAGCCCCGCCAGCTGCGCCATGACAGTGCCCAGGTTGCGCAAGCCGACCCGGCAGAAGACGCACAGCAGCGGCGGGCCCGGCTAGTTGTCGTGGCAGCCGTCGGGCATCCACCAGCGGATGCGCCCACGCCATCGCTGAGGCCGAGTCCGCCCGCGGCGACAGCTTCCGCCCAGACTGGCGCATCACCGACCTGGTCGAGGCCAGCCGCAGGCCCGGCGCCCCCGACGGCATTGTCCGGCCGGACGACGGCGCCGACATGAACCTGCTGGAGCAGCAAGTGCGCCGCGCGCTGCAGAAGCCGCCCCCGCAAGGCCGTCCACCTGGCGGCCCGACACCGATCGGCATGTGACGGCTGCACCTGACCGGCACCTTTTCCCGACACAGTCCCGATGCAACCCGCTCATCGGATCAGAGTCCGCAGGACGGGGATGCTGGCGCCGAAGCCAGTGAGTCCGACAGTGACAGCGCCGGCAGCCGAAGTGCCGGCGAGCCTGGTGAGAACGCCCATGACGACGCCGATGACGAACGCGATGAGCAGGACGACGGCGGTGTGCAGCGACAGGAACGGCTGCGAATCCTGAGGTGTGGTCATGTCTCCACTGTGAACTGGGCCGGGCCCTCATCTGCGCTGGTCGAACAACCTCGGAGGAGCCCGTTCAGCAGGCCGCCGACGTTGAACGGCTGGCTGTACGGCGGTACGAGTGCACGTACCCGAACTTGTTCAGGCATGTTCCGCGAAGTTCGATGCGGCGCCTGCCGTGCGTCTTAACCTGGCAGATCACAGCACAGAGGGTGGGGCGGCGATGGCGCAGCAGAACAAGGCACAGATCGGTACACGCACCTTCGAGGAAATGCTGCGGGAACAAGCTGCTGAGCTGAACGCGCTGAGGGTGCAGGCGGGCAGTCCGTCGTATCGACGGATCGCGAAGCGAGCAGCAGCGCTGTTCGCCGACGAAAAGGCGTCCTTGCCCCCGTCCACAGTAAGTAGTCTGTTCTCCGGCAACTACGTAGGCCGTGACCGACTGCTGTGGCTCGTACGCACCCTTATGTCCTGGAACCGGTACGGCGAGGAACGTGACCCGCCGGCCAACGGCGCTCCCGAACTCGACGAGTGGCACGACCGTTGGGTGGCTGTCGCCGAGGCCAGACCGCTGCGTCGGCGCGCACGTGACCGTGACAACGGGACAGACGGGCTCCGGCAGCGGCTTGAGCCGCGCGACGAGCGCGCCGAGACGATTGCGGAGCGCGCCGTAGCACGGATTCTTCAGGAGGACGTGTCACTGGCACTACCTGCCCTCTTGACCGGAACCTCCGTCTTCGCCGTCGCGTTCTCGCCTGACGGAGCTCTGCTCGCTACCGGTGGCTCGCATGGGAGCGCCCAGCTGTGGCACACGGTCACCCGTCTAGCGGTCGGCCATCCCCTCATTGGCCACCAAGGCAGAATCTGCGCTGTCGCGTTCTCGCACGACGGCTCTCTCCTCGCCACCGGCGGTACCGACAAAATGGTGCGACTGTGGGATACCACCACCAGCCAGCTCTCCAGCGAACCCCTCGGTCATCCAGATGAGGTCAAGAGCCTGACGTTCTCGCGTGACGGCACCCTGCTCGCAACCAGCAGCGATGACGGGATAGTCCGGCTGTGGGACACGGCCAGCCGCCAACCCGTCGGTCGTCCCCTCATCGGTCATCAAGGCGCTGTCTTCACTGTGTCGTTTTCACACGACGACACCCTCATCGCCACCGGTGGTGCCGACGGGACGGTCCGGCTGTGGGACACGGCGACGCGCCAGCCCGTTGGTGCGCCCCTCACTGGCCATCAGGGCGGGGTCTGGGCTGTGGGGTTCTCACCTGACGGCAAGCTGCTAGCCACTGGCACCTCGCAGGTCAACGCGCATCGAACGGTACGGTTATGGAACCCGGTCACCCGTCAGCTCATCGGTGAACCCTTCGGCTCCGAACCGCACGTCTGGGCACTGGCCTTCTCGCCGGACAACTCCCTGCTCGCCACCACGAGCGCCGAGGGGACGGTCCGGCTGTGGGACACGGTCACTCGCCACCCCGCGGCCAGACCGCTCACCGGCCACCATGGCGACGTCAACGGTGTGGCCTTCACGCCGGACGGCAGCCTCATAGCCACCGGCAGCCAGGACGGGACCGTGCGGCTGTGGACAACGCCGGCAGCCAGGGGCAAGGCCTTGTGAGCGTCGCGCGGCGCACCTCAACACCGGCCAGGCCCGCGCCGCGGAGCGATCCGGGCCCGCTCTGCCACACGAGCCGGCACGTGCCACACAAAGCCGCCGTACCCCATGTGTGATAACTGTGGCCCGGTTGCGGGACCTTGATCCCATCTCGAACGGGCAAGTGGGAGGGACCGTGGGCCTTGGTGGGGGGATGCGGCAGCGACTGACCGCCGCGGTGCTCGTCATGGCGGTGACGGCCTGGTGACAGCGCATCCGATCCATCAGGTCGCCGCGTACCGCAGTTTCCTCGAGCACTGGCGTCCCGACGGCGCGCCGTTGGACGTGCGCGCGGCGGTGGTGCTGCACAATGCCACCGCTGCGGCAGGGGCCGCGCTGGCGGCGGGTGTCGGCGAGGACGTCGGTGTCCCGGTCCTGATCGCCGAAGACCTGGTGCGGCCAGGCGGTGAACTGGCGCGGCTGCTGTGCTGCGGGGACCTGGCCGCGCCGAGCGCCGGGCAGGTGAGGGAGTTCGAGGGCATTCGCTGGCAGCCCTCAAGCCGTCTCCTCGACCACGTGGGCGCCGACTTGGAGGGCAACCACGGGTTCGCCCTGGTGGGAGACCAGCAGGATGCGTTCGTCCGGATCCGCCGGGCCGCTGCCCCGGTGTCTGCCCTCGCCCGGTCAGGCCTGCGCCCCCGAAGGTGCGGGCGCGGTCATCACGGTGAGCGGCGGGCCGGGCAGCGGGAAGACCGCCCTCGCCGTGCGTCTGCTCGGGCGTCTCATGCGCGCCCACCCCACCGCCCGCCCCCGTTTCATCACGCCCTCCGGGACTTTGCGCGCCCACCTCCACGACGCCGTCCGCGCGCACGGCGCGGCCCGCGAGCTGTTCCCCGCCGCCAGTGCCCTGCGCAGCACCGCTCGCCAGGCGGGCGCATCATCGACGAGGCCCAGCGGATCAAACGCACCGGCCCTGGCCTGCCGACCGACCTGGCCACCGTGCTGGAACACGTCCCCCATGCCGTCGTCTTCCTCGACGAACGCCAGATCATCCGCCCCGACGAAGGCACCACCGTCGACGAGATCCGCAACACCGCCCACGCACTGGGCCGCACCCACCACCACCTGGAACTCACCGGATCATTCGGTGCAGCGGCTCAGCCGCCTACACCGCCTGGGTCGACGCCCTCCTCTACGGCACACCACAACCATGGACCGGACACGCCGACTACGAACTCGCCCTCGCGACGCCCCGTTCCAGCTCCAGCAGTGGATCGCACAGGCCACCGCCGCCGGCCACACCGCCCGCACCGCCGCCGAGTTCTGCTGGCCCTGGACCCGCACCCGCCCACGCGACGCCACCACCCTCCCCCTCGACATCGGTATCGACATGCCCGCAGAGCCGGCGGCACCGGCCCAAACCTGGCGCGCCGCTTGGAACGCCGCCACCTCCCTCACCGACCGCCCCATCGCCCCCCACAGCCAGCTCTGGGCCAGCCACACCGGTGGCGGCCACCAACAGATCGGCTGCATCCACACCGCCCAAGGACTCGAATACCACCACGCCGGCGTAATCATCGGCCCCGTGGCTTTGTCCATGTAAAGGGACAGCACTTCGACGTTGGTTCGGGAGGCCCCTGGCCGCCAGAGTCGAACTGGATTGTTTACCACTTCCGACAGCACTGGACCTTCGTGCCGGCGCCACGAACGGCCTTGCTCGGCCCGGTCACAGCAGCGGATCATTCGCAGATGAGACCCGAAGTCCAAGCCTTCGTTGCTGGCGGCCCACTACCCGACTGGGACGCCGATGAGGACGAGATCGACCGGCGCGTCAAGCCACTCGAAGCCATCTCCAAACCTGTCACGGCCGACGAAGCACAGGCCCTGGCCCGCTGCTTCGGCCCCGATGACTGTTATGGCGTCGCCTGGACGCTGCTGCACCTCATCGAGACCGGCCCCGGCCCGGTCCCTGTAGTACAGCCACCTGGTCCGGACGCCGACGAATGGCACCACAGACTCTGGAATCGGTGGGGAAGCCCAGATACGGCCGACGACGGTTCGATGAGGTGAAGCCCTGGACTGAAGGTGCGGCAGGTGCGATGAGGTGCTGCCCGTTCCCATGGACATCGGCCTCGTCCCGATCCGAGTGCCTCCCGGGAGGATGTACAACCGCTGTCGAGACTCGTGAACAAAGCCAGCCCCGGCCTCACCTGGACAGACGACTGGACAGCCCACCCGCACCGCAGCGACGACGAAGCCTTCCGCCACCTCACCCCCGTTCAGTACCTGCCCTACGCCCTCAACACCTACCGCGTCCTGCTCACCCGCGGCACCCACGCCACTCGCGTCCACACCACCGACCCCAACACCCACCACTTCCTCGCCAGCCCCATCCCCGCACAGCCGTCAACCGGCCAGCCATAGAAACGCGAAAGCGCCCCGGCGTGGGACCGGCCGCCGACGGTAGGCCTCCGGGCCGGGCCCGGAGCCCTGACCGGAACAGGCACAGGGACGTCTTGGACCTTGAGCTCTACGTCCATCTGAGGAACACCCAGCGAACTATGATGAGTTGAATCTAGCTATGCATAGTTGATGGTAGTGTCGGGCCCTCGACATGAGGGGGACTTGATGAAGGTGACCGTGTTCCAGTTCGAGGGAACCCCTCAGGAACTGGACGCCTCGCACGTACTGAAAAGGCTGACAGACCAGCACCGCGGACCCGTGCCGGTGGCCACCGAAGACAGCCCGGACGGTGGGACGCTGCCGGTCCGGATTCCAGGAGTGGCCGACGAGGGACAGGAAACGGTGCGTCAGCTGCTGGGCCGCAGCCCGGCTCCCGGCCTGTTCATCCGGTTCCTCGAGGAGACGACCCGGTGGGACAACGTCGGCGTCTACGGAATCAAGCGCAAGAACGCACTGCCCGACGCTCCCCTGGACTACAGCCGTTACCTGCGCCTGCGCCGGCAGGGATCCCAGTTCGGTGGCTTCGCCTACGTCTACGCCGAGTACAGCACCATCAACCTCAGGCTCAATTACAACCAGCAGCAGCTCGACGAGCTCGGCATCAAGTCCGCCCGGACCCTCACCACCGGGCACCGGGAGTACCGCGTCAGCGTCGACCTCACCGACGAAGCAAGTCTGGCCGACGCCCTTCTGCTGGCCGAACTGGCCTACAACGCCACCTAGACGCAGGCCGTCCATGGCCTGACAGCAACGGGAAGAGCCAGCGTGGAACTACGCCCCCACCAGCGAGAAGCCGTCGACGCAATCCTCAGGGCCCTCGAACTGCCCGCCCGAGCGCTCACACCCACACAAGGGCTGCGCACCCAGGTGGTCATGGCGACAGGATCGGGCAAGACCCTCGTCGCCGCCCGCACCGCCGAAGCGCTTCACGCCGGCCGAGTGCTCGTTCTCGTGCCCACGCTGGACCTACTCGCCCAGACCGAGACCGCCTGGCGCCAAAGCGGCCGCGGCGGGCCAATGATCGGGGTCTCCTCCCTGCGCGGGGATGACGTGTCCTTCCCCAACACCACGGACGCGGACGAGCTGGTCTCCTGGGCGCAACCCTTCGACAAGATCACTGTGTTCGCCACCTACGCCTCGCTGGGGCTGGGCACACTGGAGCGCGCACACGCCGCCGGCCTTACCGGGTGGGACCTAATCGTGGTCGATGAGGCGCACCGGACGTCGGGGCGGATCGGTAAGCCGTGGACGGTCGTCCACGACAACACCCGCATCCCCGCCCTGCGCCGCCTCTACATGACTGCCACGCCGCGGCTGTGGCAGCTCGACGAGGACGCAGAAGGTGCGCCCGGTGAGCTGGTGGCAAGCATGGAAGACGATCCCGACAGCCCCTTCGGCAGCAGGGCGTACACCCTCACGCTCTCGGAGGCGATCGATAGGGGCATCTGCGCGCCGTACCAGGTGGTGTGCGTGGACATCACCGACACCCAGCTCCAGGCCGCGCAACTCCTGGGCGTGGAGGGCCGCTCGGACCAGGTGCGTGGGGCGCGGCTTGCGGCTCTGCAGACCGCACTGGTGAAGGCGTCGGCCGAGGAGGGTTTCCGGCGCACGCTCGTCTTCCACCACATGGTGAAGGAGGCCGAGGCGTTCGCAGCCGGCCTTCCGGATGTCGCCGCCAAGCTGCACGCCGAGGATCCCGGGCTGTACCCGAAGACGGTCTGGGCCAACTGGCTGTGCGGGGATCACAAGCCGGGTCACCGGCGTCGGATCCTCAACGAGTTCGCCGACGGCATCACCGCAGACGGCACCGTCGTGGAGAAGGGCTTCCTCGGCTCGGTGAAGGTCCTCGGCGAGGGCGTCGACACCAAAAACTGCGACTCCGTCTACTTTGCCGACGTACGCGGCTCAATGCCCGACCTCGTCCAAGCCGTGGGCCGCGCGCTGCGCATGCAGCCCGGCGAGGGAAAAGTCGCCTCCCTGGTGGTGCCGGTCCTGCTGGGGCCGGGCGAGACGGCCGACAGCATGCTCACCAGCCGAGCGTTCGGCGGGTTGGCCAAGCTGCTGGAAGCGCTCAGGGCACACGACGCCCGCGTGGTAGAGCAGCTCGCCCAGCAGCAGGCGCCAAGCCGTGTCAGGGGCGTTCAGAGCCGCAGCGGGGACCAGGAGAGCCGGGGCGACGGGGACGGATCCGGCGAGCCGTCGAAGCCTGCCCGGCAGCTGCTGAAGTTCTCCACGCCGCGCGACCCGGCGCAGCTGGCCGCCTTCATCAACCTGCGCGTCCTCAACCCCGAGCACGAACACTGGCGGCGCGGCATCGAAGCCGCCGCCCTCTACAACCGGCTCCACGGCAACCTGAAGGTGCCGTTCACGTACCGCGTACCCGGCCGCAACGACCAGGAGGCCGAAGGTGAGGGATGGCCGGCCTCGCTCGCGAACTTCCCACTCGGTCAGTGGATCGCCGACAACCGGCGCTTCTACGCCCGCGGGACGCTTGACGAAGAGCGTGTCGAGCAGTTGGATCGCCTCGGCATGGTGTGGTCGCACTACGACGTCGCGTGGGAGGAAGGCCTCGCGGCAGCGCGCGGGTGGGCGGCCGAGGCGGGCCACCTCCTGGCCCCGCTCAACGCCACCTACCAGGGCTACAAGGTGGGCATCTGGCTGAAGAACGCGCGGGCTGCCGCCCGGAAGGCGCAGGAGATCGCACAGCGGTGCGCCGAGGGCCTGCCTGTGAAGTCGGCGGCCGGGGCGCTGTCGGACGAGCGGCGCGAGCAGCTCGAGGACATCGACCCCTCATGGTGCCCCGCCTGGCCCGTGGAGTGGCAACGCGCCTTCCACCTCCTCCGGCTCCACCTGGAAGCCGGCGGCACGCTGCCCCTGGAGCCAGGCGAGGTCGTGCACCAGGGCGAGGACCTCGGACGGTGGGTCCGGTCGGTCCGGCTCGACTGGAACAAACTCACCACCGGGCAGCAGTGGATGTGCGAGCAGGTCCTCGGCATCGAACCCGCCGGCGAAGACGAGAGACCGCCCCCGCGCCGCAGCCAGGCCGACAAATGGGCCATGAACTACGAGGCCGCCAAGCAGTACTACGAGCGCGAGGGGCACCTGCGGGTGCCGAGGAAGCACGTCGAGCGGATCGTCGTTGGCGGCGATGGGAGCGGCGGCAGCGGCGAGGGCCAGGAGGTTCGCGAGCTTCGGCTGGGGGCCTGGATCGGGAACCAGCGGAGCAGGGCAGCGACGCTGTCCCCGGAGCGGATCGAGCTGCTGTCCGCGATCGGCATGCGGTGGTCGTGATGGACGTCGTCGTCACCGCGGCCGCCGCGCTCGCGGCCGGCTATCTGCTCGGACGGCTGTGTCCGCGACGGCGCCTGGGCGACTGGGCGGCCGATCAGGTCCACTTCACCGGAGCGTGGGCCCGGGGCAGAGCCGTGCGGCAGGCCGTCGTCGTCCTGGCCCACGCCGTCACCGCGACGCGCACCAACTGGCGCGTCATGCGTGCCCCGGCCACCGAGACGCAGGCGCCGACGCCCGCACGAGACCCGGGCTGGGTCGCCAACCGCTCCCGGCAGGAACACGAGTAAACGGAAGGTCACCGACTCCCCTACTGGAACTCGACACGCTAGGCCCATCTCGACAGAGCAAGGCCCGGACCCGGCGTCCGGGCCTTCGTCGTGCCCCGGAATCTTTTCTCCCGGCCGCTGCTGTCCGGGTCCCGGCTTCCGGCCTTCCGAGATGACACAGCCGTGCCCGAGGAGGACGAGACGCAAGCGCCTGAGCCCTGTCAATGTCCCGCCCGCAAAGTCGAACTCACGCCGGAGGCAGTACCGTGACCAGCCGCCAGACACCCAGGGCAACACCCGCGCCGATCGCCGCTACGCTGAACACGCCCACCCTGGGCCGGGCCGAGACCCCACAGGGACGCTCTTCTGCAGAGAGCCACAGCAGGACCGCCGACCGCGAGGCGCGCACCACCCCCACGCGGACGACACCACCACAGGTGTCCGCCGTCTCTGTTCCTCCGCCTCGTAGGAGACTCCCGATGTCTCGGGACCCGCACTCCCCCGCGTCCGCGCATCCTGATCCGCCCGGCACGCCCGACCCCACCCCCGCCGGGAAGCCGGCGCTCTTGTCGCAGCGCACCACGCTGATCCTTTTCATAGCCGTCGTCAGCGGCATCGGCATCGGTGTGCTGACCTTCTTCGCCGAAAAGTCCTATCCCAAGGCGGTCCTCGCCGGTGTCATCGCGGCCGGGGGCTGCACGGTAGGGCTGCACAGCCTGATCGCCTGACCTGCAGGGTCGGGCAGGACCCTGCTGCCCGACCCCGTGGCACGGACGTCAGGCAGCGCTGAACTCGTGGGCGGGGCCGCCGCGCCACTCCACCCACCGCGGGTCGTCCAGGATGGCCTCCGGGTCGGAGACGCCAGCGCCCTCGAGGAACACGACCAGGTCGTGGTCGCTGTACGCGGTGCCGAGAATCTCGTCCTGCCCGTGTCTGTGCACGGTGACTCTCCGGCCGCCCGAGGTGGAGGGCCGGTGCACGACGATCGGCACGCTGCTCACGCCTCCCAGCGTGCCCCGGCATGGTTCGGTGCGCGAGCCGGACCGTGGCCCTCATGGGCGGTTCGCTCGGTCCACCCGCGCAGATAGTGAAGGCTGAACCCAAGGCATGATCTACCCGTAAGAGTGCGTCGAGCGTCACATGATCATGGGGAGGGATCAGATGGCCGATATTCCCGGCGTCTACCAGTGGCCGACGTACTTTCATGAAGCGAACGACTCAGGTGTGCTGTCCATGCAGGAGCACGGCCTGCTGAACCTTCCCGTCGGAATGGGGTGCTCCTTCGCGGCGACTGCTACAGGGTGGTGGACTCCTGGTTCAGCTACGACCACCACGGCGTCTTCGATGACAACCTGCACATCTTTCTCGAACCGGTCACCGAGGAAGATGACTGGCTCCGGCACCTCGCCCCCGACTGCTTCCGGCAAGATCCCGACGCCTGATCACCACGACAAGGCCGCCCCTCAACCCGGACCGGGTGAGGGGCGGCCTTGTCGCGTCTCTTCCACGCACCGTAGCTCACGCGGCGACGGTGACCGTCTTGGTCTTCCGGCGCTTCGGCGGACCAAAGGCCGGCCCATGCTTCGGGCCGAACGCGACGGTGTACTCGTACGCGATGTTGTTCGCGAGCGGGATCGAGCGGGACTGCGAGCCGCCGCCGCTGACCGTGTCCTTGATCGCGGAATCCTTCCATACGCCGACTGGCTCCTGCTTGAGGGTCAGCGACAGGGAGGGCAGGTCGATCGTGTCCCAGTTACGGTGGATCACGATGGCGACCGCCCGCAGCATCATGCCGTCCCAGCTGGTCGGGTCCGAGCCCCAGGCGCCCAGGACCGTCGTAAGCGTCTTGCGCAGGAGACCGTCTGCGGGGTCACGCATCCCGTGCACCACCTTGAGCGCCTGGATTGCCGAGATGCCGTGCCCACCGGCGGAAGCGGGTGTGCAGCGTGGCCCAGGAGCCGTACCGCTCGGGCACGTCCCGCCAGGCCGTGCCGGTCCGGAACTTCCACACGATCCCGTTGAGGACCGTCCGGTCGTCCAGCCGCCTGCGGCCCCGCTGGGACCGGGGCAGCAACGGCTGCACGAAGGCCCATTCCGCATCGGACAGTTCATGGCGACGTATCACCCGACCATGATCCCCAATCGAAGATCATTTGACGACAGACCCTAGGAGACCCCCATGACTGAACGCGAGCTCGCAAGACGCGCCCGCCATCGGCTCGCAGTGCTGCGTCACGCGGAAGAGGTGAGCGGCAACATCGCCGCCACCTGCCGCTACTACGGCATCAGCCGCCAGTGCTTCTACACCTGGCGCCGACGCTACGAAGCTGAGGGCTTGGACGGCCTCAAGGACCGTTCCAGCGCTCCGCACCACACTCCGCATGCCACGACGGCCGACGTGGTCGAGAAGATCCTCTGGCTGCGCCGGCAGTACCACTTCGGTCCGGCAAAGATCGCCATGTATCTGCAGCGTTACCACGACGTCGCGATCAGCACGTCGGGCGTCTGGCGGATCCTGAAGAAGGTCGGATTGAACCGGCTGCCGGCCTCGCAGCGCTACAAGCGCCGCTCCATCCGCTGGAAGCGCTACGAGAAGCAGCGGCCGGGCCACCAGCTGCAGGTCGACGTCAAGTTCATCGAGCCGCTCGGCCAGAGCGGACGGAAGAAGCGCTACTACCAGTACACCGCCATCGACGACTGCACCCGCCTGCGAGTGCTGCGTGCCTACCCCCGCAACGACCAGAAGACCGCCATCCAGTTCATCGACTACGTCCTGGCCAAGCTCCCGTTCGCCGTTGATCAGGTCCAGACCGACAACGGCCAGGAGTTCGGCCAGGCCTTCCACTGGCACCTGCTGGACAAGGGCATCGGACACGTCCGCATCAAGCCCCGCACCCCGCGGCTGAACGGCAAGGTCGAGCGATCCCACCGCATCGACTCGGAGGAGTTCTACCGCCTGCTGGAGGGCCAGGTCATCGACGACGTCAACCTCTTCAACAGCAAACTGCAGGAGTGGGAGGACTACTACAACTACCATCGCCCCCACGGCGCCCTCGCCGGCCAAACCCCCTACGAACGCCTACAACAGAAAGCGCAAGACCCACTGTCATAGGCGTCCGTCAGCTGCACACCTAGGCGCACGGCGAGGTCAGCGCGAGGCTTCTTGATCTGGTCCTTCACGTACCGCTCTGCGGTGCGCTGCGAGATCCGCAGCATCTGGGCAACCGCCTTGGTGCCGCCCAGCTGTTTGACCAGGTACCGCATCTGCGGGCCCGCGTTCTTGGGCGCTGGGCGGGTGAACGCCTTCTGTACCGCGGCGTCCAGGCCGTCCCCGAACAGGCTCATCGTCGCCTTCTCCTACTCTGCGTTGTCGACGTCGGTGACGGTGCCGTCCTTGATGTACCGGGCGAGTTGAGCTCGGGGGCGTTGAACCGCTCGCGGACTTCTTCGCCCCACAGGACGTCCTGGGTGCCCTCGTTTGACCAGGCCGGGGTTGATGCCGAGCTTGAAGCCGCCGGGCAGCGGCTTGCCGTCTCGGTAGGGCAGGAAGTCCAGTGGCGACGTTCCGTCGGCCGCGTACACGACGCAGTCGGACAGGATCGCCAACGGGTACTGTCCGGTGAACGCCGCATGCTTGACGATCTTGCGGTGCAGGTTGATCCGGGTGCGGGAGATGACCGCCGCGCGGATGTCCGGCCGCCAGGTCGGGCGGGACAGGGCCCGCCACGGCTGGCCTTGCCGCCAGCCCTCGCCGCGCGGGCGCTCGCGCAGCTTGCCCAGGCCGCCCTTGACCGTCGCCTTGATCGCCGAGACGACGATCGCCAGCTCGGGGTCACGTTCCTTGTAGCCGTCCATCGCCGTCAGGAAGTCCGCCGGCGCCATGTCCGCGTCGACGCCGAGGTCGGCCATCGTGGCGAGGAAGGCGTCGCGAAGCCGGTTGTACCAGCCATCCAGGTAGCGGCCGTTCTCGTAGCGGACGTACGCCTCAATCGACCTGCCGTCGTAGCCGAGCTCCACCGCGTAGGCCACGGTCGGCGTCGCGTACCAGGCCGGCCCCTCGGGCCGCTCGCCCTTCGGCGTAAAGGGGCTGGGCAGCAGACTCGCATCCAGCTGTACCCACTTGTCCTTGGCGACCTTCACCCTGGAGAGGTCGACGTGGGAGAGGTCGACCAGCCACGAGCCGGGCAGTTTCGCGTCGAACACCGGCGCCTTGACGTGCGTCGGCGCGCCGAGACCGACGACCAGGCCGTTGGCGCCGGCGGCGAAGGCCATGTTCACGTCGATGCCGACCATGTGCCGCAAGGTGCATTCGGCGTCCGTCATCGGCCGCGCCCAGTCGTACGCCTCCTCGAACAGCTTCTCCCCGGGACCGCGCACGTGGAAGCGCGGCAACCCCTTGAGCAGTGGGTGCCCGTCGGGGGCCTCGCACGGTGCGCAGTCCACCGGGTCCTTGCCCAGGCTGCCGGGGTTGTGTTCGGAGTGCCGCTTGCCGTCGGCGTCGGGCTCGGATGCCCGGGTCGGCGGGTGCAGCGCGGTCATCAGCTCCAGGCCGGTGACGGCCGTGGAGCCGCGCGGCGTCATGACCCGGGACGCGTACATGCTCAGCACGCGCGCGAGTTCCGCCGGCGGAAGCTGCCTGGCCTCGCCCCAGTGCCGGGTGTCCAGCGCGTTCCACGACGGGACGCACAGCTGCACACAGGCCCGCTCCGAACCTTGCGCGGGACGGTAGATCCGCGCCCACGGCCCGTGCGTACGCCTCGCGCTCCGGCGGCCGCGGCTCCGTCTTGCCCGACTCCCAGCCGCTGACGGTCGCCCGTCGCACGTCCAGCGCGGCCGCCACCTCGTCCAGGGTCAGGCCGTGTGCGGCACGCAGCCGCTTGCGCTCGGTCGGCGGCGGCAGTGGAGACCGGGATGCGACCAGCGCGTCGATCCGGTCGAACAACTCGGACATGGAACTACCTCCTGTGCCTCAAACGTAGCGTGAAGCATACGAATCACGTACCAAACGCGTACGAATCACGGACATTGGCTATGTGATCAGGCACTAGAAGGGGAGCCGCCCCGACGGCTATGAGAGAAGCTTGTGACGGCGCGAAGGTGTTGTGCGCGGCTCGGCCGGGGTCCCCGCGCCGGTCGCCGGCTTTCCGCAGGACGGAGCGCTCGCCCTGGGGGACGTATCACGGCGAGCTGGGCGAGGAAGCGGACGAGTACCTGCCCCACCCCGGCTCTTGGCGCCGCTGCGCCTGCCAGGCGCCCTGGTCGCTGGGTACGGCGGACTAGGGGTGGCCGCCACCCTCAACCCCTCTGAGGTGCCGCGGAACGGCTATCCCCGGCCACCAAGCAATGGGCGGGCTGCCTCACCCACGTCACCGCCAACGTGCAGGAAGCCCCCCGGGGGCCTGCGCTTCGCAAGCGCAGTCACGAGGTCATCGAGCGCGGTGTGTCCCGGCACCCGCCGTAGATCCCTCAGCGGCTGACAGGATCACGTCCACGAGTCGGTCGGCTGCATCCGGGCGGCCATGCGCGCGGGCCCGCTCCCCCATCGTCTGCCGCAGGCGGGCATCGGCAAGGAGCGGCCCCAGTGCGTCCTGCACCCGCTGCGCCGTCACCTCGCCCTCCAGGGCGACCGCGGCCCCGGCCTCTTGCAAGTGGCGTGCGTTGTAGGCCTGTTCGTTGCCTGCCGAGGTGGCCAGCGGGATGAACACGGCCGCCTTGCCGAGTGCGGTCAGCTCGGCGAGCGTGCCCGCCCCGCTGCGCGAGATCACCACGTCCGCGAGGGCCAGGACGTCCGGCAGTTCCTGTCCGATGAATCCGGTCACGTAGTAGCGGCCTGCGCTCTGGGCTGTGAGGGATGCTGCCCGCTGCCGCAGGCCTTCGACGTGGTCGGGCCCGCACTGGTGGATGACGTTGGCGTGCTCTAGCAACCACGGCAGGACCTCGGCCACGACCGTGTTGATCTGCTGGGCACCCTGGGCGCCACCGGTGACGTACACGGTGGGCCGCCGGCGGTCGAAACCTCGCAGACCCAGTGCCTCGACCGCCTTCTGCCCGTGCCCGCTCAGCACCTCGGGCCGTACCGGATTCCCGGTCAACACGGCGATGGAGCGTGCTTCCTCGGACAGCAGCTCCAACGTCGATTCCGAGGAGACCGCGATCCGCGTCGCCGACCCGGCCAGCTTGCGATTGGCCAGGCCCAGCCGCACCGTCTGCTCGTGCAGCACCAGCGGCCGCCCGCACATCCGCGCCGCGAGCCCGGCCGGAACGGCCACATAGCCCCCGGTCGCCAGCACCACGTCCGGACGGAATGCCGCGATCGCCTTGCGTGCCTGCGCCACGCCCAACGGCACCCGAGCCATGTCCCGCACGTTGGCGGCCGACAGCATCTTCAACGGATTCGACGACCGGCGGATCTTGCCCGTGGCGACCGGGGTGAACGGGATCCCTTGGGCGGGAGCAACCCGGGCCTCCAGCCCGCTCTTTGCACCGATCCACAGCACCTCCAGCACCCGCCCGGACCCCGCGAGCCGGTCCCGAAGCGCCCGGATGGCGGTCAGCGCCGGGTAGGTGTGCCCACCGGTCCCACCACCCGACACAGTCAACCGGAAAGCAGGCAGCGCACCCTCATGAGTGCTGTTCACCAACGGAGATCCCATCTGGTCTGTGCGGAGACTCGCTCGTACCGTAGCGGACCCCCAGCGCACGGGTGCTGATGATCAATACGGCTACCGTAGGGGTCCCTGCGATCACTGACGGACCGCCCGCACCCCAGCGCGGCAGCAGCCGTTCCCCCCAAGCCACGTCCAACCGTCCGTCGGCTCACACTCGCGCGCCTGCACTGGCACAACTCCAACGCCCGCCAGCACGACGTCCTGGCCGCCGAACATGACGAACGCACCCGACATCCGCGGTGAGAGAGGCATCGGCGCCCAGTTCCCACGGCAACTCCAGCAGCAGCCGGGTTGCCCCAAGGTCCGCGCTGACTGCAGGTGGCGCCGGGCCGATTCGGGTCATCCAGTAGCCCTCCCCAGTTCTAACTCGTGAGGTGCTGTTCCCAGCCCTCCTCCAGCATCCAAGCGATCGTGCTGGTCCTCACCAGCGCCTCATGCGCTACGTCATCGTCGAAGGCTTCCTCGGGCATTGTGCCGGGCTCGCCGTCGATCAGACGGTGTGCGAACGCGTTGCGTCGCTTCCTAAGCCATGCAACATCCTCGAGGAACTCCGTGCCGTTGATCGCGGTCTGCCACCGGACAGCCAACTCCTCGGCCTTCCGCGCAAGTCCAGCCCGGTGAAGGCGGCTGTCGGAGGGCTGGTCCAGCATCTGGTGCATTAGCGACTCGAGGGCAGCGGCCACGGCCACGACGACGATGCCCGCGCCTATCTGCCGCGTGTCCTCATCCAGGACCGCCAGCGACTTGTCGAAGACCAAGTCGCTTTCCCCTCCCCAGCCAGGGACTCTGTGAGCACCGCTCGCGCGTGTCGCACGTAGTTCGGCCAGTTCGGAGTCGACGCTCTGCACGGTCCTGTCACGCAGCCAAGCAAGGGACGCTACCCGGTACTCAAAAACAATGAATTCCACGCGCCCGTGCACACTGAAGAAGTAGTCGTCGCCGAGCTCAAGGACGCTACGTCCGATTCCCGTCTCGCTAGTTGTGGATTCCGCGTCACCCATCAGCTCATCTCCCGTCCTGGCCTCCATAGTTGGTCAGCCTTTCACGACGGCGCGTAGGCCCAATCGCCCAGGCCCAACGCGAACTGCGCCGGCGCCGCAAGCAAGAGGCCAGTAACCCCTGAACGGGTTCGCCAGGCCCCCGCATTCGCCTGATCGCTCGGCGCATAGCGGTGCACCCGACGCAGCCCCACCGCTAGCGACTGGTCTCGAGGTCGTTGAGGACGGCGAGGACCGGGCCCCAGCACATGCCGACGGTGTCGCGGTCGGGTGTGACGCCTCGTTCTTGTTGTTGGCGCAAATGGACGAAGTTTCGGTAGTCGCGGACGATCTTCATGAAGTCGTGGGCGTCCATCTGGATCCAGCCGCGGGATCGAGCGGTGTCGAGCAGCAGGGAGAAGCTGGTCCGTTCCGGAGGCACGAGCTTGCCATTTGGCATGGGGAAGCCTTGCAGCAGGGTGGGGTCGCGGTGAGTGAGGACGTCCAGGAGCAGTGCTTCGGCGAAGCTGCCGATGCCGATGAGGGTGAGGCCGTAGGCGCCGTGCTGTTCGCAGATCTGGGTTTCGGTGACGCGTTCCATGAGCTGTTGGAGGAAGGCTTCGCTGCTGACGAGGGGGCGTATGCGGGCTTCGAGGTCGTCGGGGACTGTGAAGACGGTGGTGTGGCCGTCGGTGCCGGGTTGGCCTAGGACGGGGCGTCCGGAGACGTAGGTGATGGTGAGTTGTTCGGCGGCGAGGTGGCTGTTGAGTGTCTGGCGGACGAGGTCGGCGGAGGCGAGGCCGTCGTCGTATTCGAGTGGGTCGCAGATGCGGCACAGCAGGCGGCTGACGGTGGCTGGATCGTCGGTGCTGGTGAGGATGTCGGTGAGCCAGGGGATGCGGGGTGAGCCGTCGTATTCGGCGGGCTGGGGCCAGCCGGCGCGTTGGAGGAGTTGGGTGAGCTGGTAGCCGCGGCGTTCGAAGGGGCCGTCGATGTCGACGATGAGCCGGGCGACGCGTTCGAGGGTGAGGGGGTCGAAAGGTTTCACTGCTGGGTCTCCCTGTCTGCCCTGTGCTGGGCTTGTTCGAAGGCGCGGGTGAGGCGTTCGACGATGACGCGGCCGCGTTTTTTGAAGCCGAGTTCGGTGATGGCCTGGGCGATGCGGGTGTCGCGGTCGAGTTGGAACCCGTCGCTCAGCAGCCAGGACGCCAGGGCCAGCAGGTCGGCGTCGGAGTAGTCGCCGATACGGTCCGCCGCGGGCAGGGCGGGGCGAGGGCGGCGGGCGGCCGGTGCCGGAGGTGAGGTTGCTGCCGGGCCGGGCGTGGGGGCAGGATCGGCGGGCGTCTCGTCGGCCTGTCGTACGGCGTCGCGCCAGGTGGCAAGGAGGCGGTCGAGTTCGGTGTGGGGGTTGGTGAACCAGTCGGCGGCCCAGATGCGGTGGAAGCGCCAGCCGAGTCGTTCCAGGTGCGCCTGGCGCAGGCGGTCGCGGTCTCGGGCGCTGGGAGCGCTGTGGTAGCGCTCGCCGTCGGTTTCGACGGCGAGGATCATCTGGCCGGGACGTTCGGGGTGGCCGAGGGCGAAGTCGATGCGGTAGCCGGACACGCCCCACTGCGGTGTGACGGGGATGTTGGCGGCTTCGAGGGTGGCGAGGACCTGCTGTTCGAAGCCGTTGAGATTCCAGTCGGTGCGTACGGTTCCGGTGCGCTGGAGGTCGCCTCCGTGCGAGCAGTACTCGAGGAAGGCGCGGAGCAGTTCGGGGCCGCGGTTGCGGGTGTTTTTGAGTTTGCCGGGGTCGAAGTCGTGGTGGGTGAAGGAGCTGACGACGGTCATGGTGCGGCGGGCGCGGGTGATGGCGACGTTCAGGCGGCGCTCTCCGCCGTCGTTGTTGAGCGGGCCGAAGGACAGGGAGAGCCGGCCGTTTGCGGCTTTGCCGTAGCCGATGCTGAGGATGATGGCGTCGCGTTCGTCGCCTTGGACCTGTTCGAGGTTCTTGGTGAAGAACCGGCGCCGGGGTCCGGCGTCGGGGCTGAAGAATTCCTGGAGCTCAGGCCGGTCTTGAAGTGCGTGGCGCAGGGCGAGGTTGATGCGGTCGGCGTGGCGTTCCCCCATGGTGATGACGCCGAGGCTGAGATGCGGGGTGTGGGTGGCGTGGTCGAGGGCCAGTTCGACGACGCGTTCGGCTTCCTCGGAGACGGAACCGCTCTGGCCGGGCTGGGCGTGGCCGTCGACGGTCTCCAGGCGGATGGGGCTGGTGAGGGTGGTGCCGGGGAAGGTGACGAGCCGGTCGTCGTAGATGGTGTGGTTGGAGAAGGCGATCAGGCGTTCGTCGTGGCTGCGGTAGTGCCATTTCAGGGTGTGGACGTGGGGCAGGCGGCTGCAGAGCATGTCCAGCAAGGACTCGTAGTCGGGCGGGGGTACATCGTCGTCGAGGTCGTCGTCGGTGTGCTCCTGGGTACCGCTGAGGACGCGCTGGAAGAAAGTGGTGGGCGGGAGTTGGTGGGGGTCTCCGGCGACGATGACCTGCCGGGCGCGCATGATGGAGGTCATCGCGTCGTGCGGCAGGACCTGACTGGCCTCGTCGAAGATGACGACGTCGAACAGGCGGGTGGCGGGCAGGACGCGGCTGACGACGAGGGGCGACATGGCCCAGCACGGCTTGGCGGCCAGCAGCACGTCAGGGGCCTTCTCGACGAGCCTGCGCAGCGGCAGGTGCCGGGACTTGCGGCGGGCCTGGGTGCGTACCAGGGTGTTCTGGTCGGGGTGGGCGTCGCGGACCTTGCGGAGCCGGACGGCGACCTCATAGCGGACCCGGGCGGGGTTGCTGTCGCGGTGGATGAGGTCGTTGCGGCGGAACTGCTCGACAACGTGGTCGTGTTCGAGGCGGGTGAAGGAGCGCAGATAGGCGGAGCGCATGTGCGCCTCCTCCAGCACCGATGACCACCACAGGTAGTCGAAGGTGGCCACCGCCGTGTCGGGGTCGGCGTCCGTGTGTGCCAGCTCGTCAAGGAGGCCGCCGAGTTGGGCTGCTTCGAGGCGGTCGGTGAGCTGGTTGAGTTCGGGCATGCGCAGCAGGGTGGCGCGGTCGCTGTCGAGGCGCTGAAGGGTTTTGTCTACGTCGTCGACGGGAGCAGTCTGCCAGCCGTCCCAGCGCACGCACAGGGCGATCGCCGCCAGACGGCTCTGCAGAACGGTGAAGGCGGCCAGGGCGCCGTTGAGTCCGGGAACGGTCCAGGGGATCGCATTGCCGGTCACGGACAGGGCCTGCCAGCGGGCGTGCTGGTCGGCCGCCTGGATAAGGGCGGCGTGCAGCGCGGGGCGTTCACGCAGACCGTCCTTGGTCAGGCCACGCGCCTTTTTGATCAGTTTCCGGCGGTTCCACCACCTGATGTTCCGGTCGTGCTCCTTGCGCCAGGCGCGGCTCGCGGTGGCGGCGATGAGATCGTCCAGGCCGGGGGCGAAGACGGCCGCTTCGAAGCGGGCCAGCGTCGCGGTGACGTCCTGCAGCAGGGTGAGCAGGGCCTGCCATCCCTCAAGGTCGTCGGCCGGGCGCAGACCTGCGGTGCCCACCAGGTGCGCAAGGGTGCGGCGGGTGTCGCTCAGTGCCGTGCCGGTGAGCTGGTCGAGGCCGGCCACCACGGCGCGCAGTTCGTCCTCGGTGCGGGCCTGGGTGTGGGACCAAGGGGATTCGCCGCGGCGGATGGTCAGTCCCTTCTTGGCGACGAAGGTCCGCAGGTCCTGCTCTATCTGGCGATGATGCTCGCCGTAGAGGTGTCGCAGTGCGGAGCCGCGCAGACGCAAGCGGGTGTGGTGGGGTGATGGGCAGCCCATCAGGTGGGTGATCGCCTGATGCGGGCTCACCTGCCAGGGATCAAGCGGCTGGTGAAACTCCTGTATGTGGCGGAGGGTTTCCTCGCGGTAGTGGGCCAGGCCGGTGTGGAGGTCGGCTGGGCGGGGCGGAGCTTGCTGGCCCGCGCTTTCGAGTGCGTCGTGGAGTTGCTGGGCGATCTGGCGGCGGCTGAGTTTGTTGCCGTGGAGGTCGAACACCAGGCCGTCCAGGTCAACGGTGGCGAGGTTGTCGGTGACGGCTTCGATCGCGGCGCGTTTCTCCGCGACGAACAGGACGCGTTTACCGAGGGCCGAGAAGGTGGCGATCAGGTTGGCGATGGTCTGGCTCTTGCCTGTTCCCGGCGGTCCTTCGATGACCAGGTGGGAGCCGGCCAGAGCGGCGCTGATGGCTTTCTGCTGGGAGGCGTCCGCGTCGAGAACGAGGTATTCCGAGCGGGGCGGGATGTCGTCGGCGCTGGCTGGGGCGCGGATGCCGGTGTCCTCGGCCAGAGCGCGGTTTGCTTCCCGGTCGCCGGCCAGGGCGGCGATGACCGGATGGTCGGCCAGCAGGTCGGTGGCGTTGCGCAGGTCCTGGACCATGGGCAGCCGGTCGAAGCTGAAGACGCCCGCCACGATGCGTTCTTCCAGTTCGGCTGTCAGGTTGCTCCGGACGAGAACGGCCTTGAGGATTTCGTAGGCGAGGGGGATGCGGTCGGCCGGGTCTGCGGATTCCTCTAGTGCGGTGGCCACCTTGTCGGCGAGGACTTCGATGTCGCCGTCCATGCCGTACTGACGGCTGAGCGCGTACAGCAGCACCGGATTGATCTCCGCCTCGCCGGCTGTCTCGAGGACGAAGTCGTTCTCGGACGCGGTGCGCGGCTGGATGACCAGAGGCTGAAGCAGCAGCGGGGCCCGCAGCGCCGGCACCGGCGCATTGCCGCGCGTGGGTGGCGGCTCGACACGCAACAGACCAAGAGCCAGGCGCCCGGCCTCGATGCCCTGCTCTTCATCCAGCTCCACCATTTTGCGGCGCAGGCTCCGTACCCGGGTGCAGGCAGGGCCGTGGTCGTCGGCGCCGGGAAACAGGCCGGCCAGACGGGTTTTGCGTCCCGCCAGGAGCGAGGTCAGGGCCTGCGGGTTCGCCCCGGTCACATCCAGCGACGCGGTCTTGGTGTCCTTGAAGTGCAACAACGTGTTGTAGGGCCCGAAGTCGACCAGTGCATCGGCCCACTGCTGTGCCTCAGCGGCCACTTTCTCCCGGCGGGCGTGGCGCACGATGGCTTCCACGTGTCACCCCTTCTGATTCGGATGCCGAACCCGGCCCAGTTCGCTCCGGAGCCGCCCCGCGTGAGGCGAACAGGTCAACGTACGAACCCCAAGGCGCCCTTAGGCAGGGAGTGTTGGAGCGCACGCAGGGCGTGAAAGAAGCACACACGGCGCACTTGCAGCGCCCGGAGGCGGGGCTCCCCGTCCTCTGCTGCCCCTCGCCCGACTCTGCGACAGGCAAGCGGACTTCCATTGGGACCATCGCAGTTCCAGACCCGCCATCGGCGGCGAGACCCTGACGGGCGGGAAGAGACAGCGCTTCAGGAGCCTCCCCCGGTCCCAGCGTCCGAGACACGTTCAGCCCCACCGGCCCACCCCAGGGGGGTTCCCTCGGACCGCTTCCCGTCTGTGACCGTCGACACCGATTCCCGTGCCGCGTGCGAGGGTCCACTGCAGGTCCCCCGAGTCCGGGCAGGCCTGCCATGACCCCAGCAATCCTGTTTTCGCCAACGGGTCGAGCACGCCGGTCAGTTCCGCGGGCTGGGAACCGCAGGCGCGCGCCATCTGCTCGAGGTCGCTCAGGCCAGTGCCGGATTCCGGGTCCGTGTGCGCCGCGAGGTACACGCTGGCCAGCCGGGGCAGCGGCCCGATAGCTCGTACGGCAGAGGAGGAACTGGCGCGCAGCGCCCAGTCCGCGGCACGTCTTCGGTCGGGGCGGGCTGGAGCTTGGCCGAGCAGCGTGAGATCAAGAAGTTCAGCGGTGATCTCGTTGGCTGCACTCCCGGGGACCGTCCGCAGCCATCGCGCGTGCTCCAGCTCGTTCCACGGGCCCTCGGCGGTGTCGAGGCGGAGGCTGCGCATCACGCCCTTGGGCAGTTGGACTCGCATGTGGGTGTTCATCCGCAGTGCGCACTGCAGTGCCAGCAGGCGTGCGGCAGCCGAGGTGTTCTTCTGGGAGTGCAGCGGCGAGGTAGCTGAGCATTTCGCGGACCCAGATCCGCTCCCCCGGCCCTTTGGGACGTCTGCGCTGCCGAGCGGTCGCCGGTGGCTGCGGCGCACGGGGCTCACCGATGCCTGCAGTGCCTGCGCCGCTGTGACAGCACGGGCCGCCGTCGTACCGGACACCGTCCGAGGGCCGGCGCAGCCGCGGTGCCTTGGGTGCCAGCGGCAGCCGCGTTCGTGGCACTGGCAGATCCGCGGGTGCGGGGGACGCAGGTCACCGCGTACGTGCCGTGCGAGATGGGCCAGGGCAGCCGAACGAGCAGAGACCGCGGTGATCGGGGTGATGCCGTGCGGGCAGTGCCGGCAGATGAGAACGAGCCCGCCGGCGTGCGAGCGCAGTTCCACGGTCCAGGCGCGTGGCGTGGCTGGACATGCTGTGCGCAGCCTCATGGACGCGTGTTCCTCCGGTTGCTTCCGCCCTGTTCCCGCGCTTGGGGTGCGGGTGCGGCCGCCACCGTAGTGCAGACCTCTGCCCTCTCGCGGCTGCTGCCACCTGGGAAAATAGGGCAGAGGTCTACACTGACAGGGCAGGGGTCTGCACCGTCAGATGGACGGGTGACGATCTTGCCGCCCGATCCGGACCTCGACGCGCTGCGGTTGGAGCTCGCGCGTCTGCGAGCCGCGCGCGGGTGGACCTACGACGAGCTCGCCGCCCGCAGCGGCCTGGCCAGACGCACCGTCATCGAGATCGAGCAGGGCCGCACCGTCGGCACACTGAAGACCTGGCACGCCCTTGCCCACACCCTGGGCACCCCGTTCGACGAGCTCTTCGCGACGCTGTGCCGCGGGCACGACCTGCCCGGGCTGAACGAAGACTGACAGCCCGCCCGGGGCGACTGCCGCAGATCACCCAAACCGGCGAGCCCCTCCCGAACACGCAGTCACCTACTCGCACTGCTGTTTCACTGGGTGAGGCCGAGTGGGCGATCCGGCGGCAGCGCTGCCACAGGTTCGGCGTGTCGGCTGGCAGGTTCGCGCGCATACACTGCCCATCTCCCACACCCCGTCATCGGGACACCAGCCCAGTCCCCGCCCACCGCATGCGCCGCTCCTTGCAGATCACTCCCGGCAGCACCACCCGGTTGCTGCGCTGCGGCCAAAGCGGCCGGTGCCACGACTGCGGCAACCCGATCGAGTGGTACCACCGCAGCGATCAGCACCCGGTCCCTCTGCACCCGCACGAACTGCCCGCCGCTCAGGTGCCCGAAGCCTGCCGCTGGCACGTCAGCTCCGGCATCGCGCACCCGGCCGGAGACGGCAGCCGCTGGTGCCGTCTGCAACACGCCATCCTCTGCCCCGCCCGCGACACACCCCCATCTCTTCCTGAGCTGGCGGGGCTGCGCCGGACGCTGGCCGTGCGCTCCCGCCGCCTGATCGACGCCGGCATCTTCACCCCTCCCCCGGCCTCACCGCCCAGCCAGACACCTGAATCGGTCCTCTGCCGCCCGGCCCGGCCCACCGTGCAGCTGCTGTACGTCCGCTACCTCGCAGCCCGCCCGGTGGACGAGATCCAGTGCGTCGCCCAGACCCGGCACCGCCACCGCTGCACCAGCCCCCTGCTCACCCCCGACGCCCCGGGCGGCACCTGGACGCTCATGCCAGCCACCGCCCAAAGCGGTCAACTGGCCCTGCCCGCTGACCTCATGGCCGTCTACGACCTCGGCCCCCCTCCCCTACGCCGAGCAATTGCGCTGGCGCGCCCAGCGCTGCCCACAGCACGCCACTTCGTCCACGGCCGCCGACCTGGCGGTAGCCGAGTGGGAGCCCTTCGACCCGCTGCGCCACCACGAGCACATCCACACCCGTCTGCCGGCCCCCGCCCGGCGCCCCGGGCCTGCAAACCGTGCACGACAGGGGGGTCGGCGGTGATGTCGCACGCTGTCGAGATCATTCTGACCAGGCCCGCCACCCCCGGCGAGCTCCGGCATGCGCGTTGCAGTGTGCCGGTGTCGGCGAACGCGGACCGTACCCGGCTGATTGCAGTCCACGACGCGCGCAGCTCCGGCGGCGCCCTCCACACGCTGCGGCGCCGACTGGATGCGCTGCTTCCCATCGACGTCCTGACCACACACTACCCGGACCGGCGCGGTCGGGTGCTGCTCAATGTCGCACTCCCCCACGCCGCCGACCAAGCCCTGCGCCGGGCCGCGGCCGCCACGGGGCAGCGGCCCCAGGACGTGCTGCGCCGCCGCGTGAGCGAGGCTCTTGCCCGGGACGAACAGGACCGCGCCCAACTCCTGGTAGCCCGGCTCGAGGGCCTGCTCGCGCACCACACGCCCGAAGAAGTCCTGACCAGCGTGGCCAACCTCATGCACAGCCGTCAGCACCGCCGGCAGCCGACAGTGCCGTAATACCCGCGCCCCTGCAGCACACCGGCGCAGGCCGCTGCAGCCGCCCTGCCCTTTCGGTCTCTCTTCTCTATCGCGGAGCTCCTGTTGCACACGCCCACCGACGAACAGGCCACGCCGTGGACGCCTTCCGGGCCGGTCACCATCTCGTCCTGCAGGCCGGCGCCGGCACCGGCAAGACCAGCACCCTCGGCCTGCTCGCAGCCAGCACCCGCCGTCGTGGCCGCTACCTCGCCTTCAACAAGGCCATCGCACAAGATGCCGCCACCCGCTTCCCCCGCACGGTGGCGTGCAAGACCGCCCACGCCACGGCCTACGCAGCCGTCGGCCACCGCTACACCAGCCGCCTCAACAGCCCCCGCCAGCCGGCCTGGAAGACCGGCCAGGCCCTCGGCATCACCCGCCCCCTGCGCATCGGCGATCACGAGATCAGTGCTCGCGTGCTCTCCCACGCCGTCCTGCGCACCGTGACCCGCTACTGCCACTCCGCCGACCGCGCCCTGGCCTCCCACCACGTGCCGCACCTGCGCGGCCTGACCGCCTCCGGCGAGCACGCCCACCTCGCCGAGCAGGTCCTGCCGTTCGCCCGCAAGGCGTGGGCGGACCTGCACAATCCCGACCACGGGGTGGTCCGCTTCGAACACGACCACTACCTGAAAATGTGGGCCCTGACCGAGCCGCGGCTCGAGGCTGACTTCCTCCTCCTCGACGAGGCGCAGGACACCAACCCTGTCCTCGAGGCGGTCTTCACCGCCCAGCGCCCGCACACCCAGCTCGTCATGGTCGGCGACTCCGCCCAGGCCATCTACGGCTGGCGCGGCGCCCGGGACGTCATGACCGGCTTCGACGCCACCCCCCTCACCCTGACCCGCTCCTTCCGCTTCGGCCCCCTGATCGCCGAAGAAGCCAACCGGTGGCTCACCCTCGCCGACGCACCCATCCGCCTGACCGGCACCAACACCATCACCACCGGCGTCGGCGGCCTGGAGCGGCCGGATGCGGTGCTGTGCCGCACCAACATCGGCGCCGTTGCCGAAGTCCTGCGCCTGCTCGCCGCCGGTCACCGCGTCGCCCTCACCCGCGGCGGACAGCAACTCGCCGCACTCGCCCTGGCCACCCGCGATCTCAAGGACGGCCGGCGCACCACCTACCCCGAACTCGTGCTCTTCCCCTCCTGGGGAGAGCTGCAGGAATACGCCGCCCACGACCCCGCCGGACGCGACCTGCAGCCCTTCGTCGACCTCATCGACACCCACGGCCCCGACGCCATCTTCGCCGCAGTCGACCAACTCACCGACGAAACCCACGCCGACGTGACCGTCTCCACCGCCCACACCGCCAAAGGCCGCGAATGGCCCACCGTCCAAATCGGCAACGACTTCCCACCCCCAAAAGACACCGATGACCCGGTCGGAGGGGCTGCAGCTGACCGGGCAGGGCGGGCTGCTGCAGCAGCTGACGAAGCGGGTGCTGGAGTCCGCCCTGGAAGGCGAGATCACCGATCACGTCGGCTACGACAAGCACGACGCGGCCGGCAGGAACCCGACCGGGCGCTCAGCTCGCGGTTCCTGGCGGCGTAGTAGGGGCTCGTTGCGATCTTCAGTCCGTGGTCGGTCGGGACCCGGCAGATCGGCTCGGCCCCGAACACCTGGCGGTACTCGTCGATGAACGCTATGAGCGGCCGGTCGAGCTCGGCCGCAAAGAAAGCCGACGCGGCCTTCAAGATCTCGTTCGCCCGCCGCAGCTTGGCGTTCTCGTCCGGCAGCCGTTCGAGGTTGCGTAGCGCAGTTGGACCTTTCATAAGGCTGCTGTGGGGCCATCATCAGGATTCCGTCAGCCATTCCAACATCGCGTGTATCCGTAGGTCGGGTGCTACAAACCACGGCACCTACCGAGTCGCCTTCGGTACTCTTCTCTCTTCGCCTGCGGGCGGAGTCACAAGGGGGTACGCCTCATCCATGACTACACGGCCAACGGCCCTGTTCCCTGTCGCCGACACCGCGCGTCACGCCAAGGGGCGTCAGAAGATGCACGGCCTCGCCCTGTACATCTCGCACGTCTGGGAAGCGGCCGCCACCACCTCAACTGGGCTCTGCCACGTGCACGGCATGGACGTGGACACTGAGCGAGTCGCTCTGGAGATTGCACCCGCGCTGGCGGCCATCAGGACCCTCGACCTAGAGGTGATCTGCAACAGCCAGAGCCCCGCTGACCAGGACCGGTACCGAAGTCTTCTCGCGTCCGATCCGCAGGGGCAGGTCGTCCGAGGGCTTGTGCTGCTGCGCAACGCGGACATCCACTTGCCAGCCACCGTCGATGTCAAGACGGACCGCATTGTCGGGGGTGTGAACCACGTCCGAGTGTTCCCCTCCTGGCAGCCATACGACCAGCTCCCCGACGCCATCCGTACCAGCACAGGAACCCGCCCCGGCGCCCACGACGCATACAGGACCGCAGTCGGCGGTCACTTGGTGGTCGAGACACTTCTGGACGCCTTCGCGTTTTTCCACCGGTGTGACCCCACCCTGGCCCGCTACGTCCCGGGCACCGAGCAACTGGAGTACTTCCCGCTGAAGCAGTACATCAGCCACGACTACGACCGGCGTCACCCTGACCAACCCAGCCGTCCTCAGGTCGAGGCCGAGGTGCGCAGACGGACCCAGCAGACCCCGCCGCTCGGCAAGAGCCGGGTCATCGTACATAGCTTCAGCAGCGACGGGGCGACGATCTACTGCGGCATCACCGTCCGTTCCTTCATCCCCATGGACTTCACGGAGCCTGAAGACCAGGTCGTACGCGACATCCAGGCCGGCTATCCGTACGTCGCCGCCACCGCCGACGGCACCCACCACACCGTCTCCGTGGACGGCGGCAACCGGCTCTTCGCCGACGGCAGCCCCCTCGCGCAGCTGCCGCTACGCAGTCCGCGAGATCACCCTCACACGGAGGTCTGTCAGGAGAGGTGGCAGGTGGCTGCCGCTGATGCCTTCGAGTACCGCACCCAACGACAACTCCATGGCTGCTGAGCCGTCGTCTATGTGGAGGATCCTCCCCGTGTCCGGGCGGCAGTCGTGGTTTCCGTAATGAACACCCACCCCTTGTCCGCGGTCTGACGGCGGCTGGTAGCGAAGCCGGTCAAGGGGGAATGCCCGCTCGTGGCGGCGCTCGCGGAATCGGACAAGAGGTCTGTGGTCGGCCTGCGTGCGTTGTCGGTTCTCAGTGATGAAGCCACGGTGTCGTCCAGGTCGGCCAACCAGGTCGCAGTGAGCAGGACCGCACGCCTCGCACAGGCCGACCAGCCGTCCGGCCCGCAGTCCTCGCACGGCAGACTGTGTTCCGGCCGTTCCTGGGCAATCGCACGGCCGACATCCCGGGGGCCTGCTACGTGTGGGCCTGCTCCCGCCACATGAAGCTTTCTGGTGAAGGACCCAGCGGTCACACGCTCGGCCTCCGCCGCGATGCCCGCCAGCCACACCGGATGTGCCCCTGACGGAGTGCGCAGTACGCACTTGTTGATGGCCACAGGCCTTCCCCCGTCCGTGCTGGCCGAGGGAAAGCCCGTGGTCTGTATTGGTGGTGTCGGTCAGCCGAGCGTCCGGTAGCCGGTGAATGCTTCGGAGGCGACCGTGACCGGGCCCGCCCTCAACAAACGCGGCCAACCGGCTGCTGAGCAGTCCCCACGGCTTCCCCTGCAGTCACGGTCTTCACATTACGAAGGGAGTGCCAGTCACGCTGAACCTGAGCCGCAAAATGCAGCAGCGCTGCACGTGTATCGCCGCGCCCTATTGGCCGAGCAAGACCTGGGTGATCGGTCCGCCGGTCACACCTGGCTCAAGCACGAGAGCTGGGGTGTAGCGGGGCCTCCCAGGGGTCGCGCCGTCCCACTCGTAGACGACGGTACGCAGCGTGTTGAGGTATCGCCCTACGAGTAGGGCCATCGTGTACGGGCCATGGAAAGCGAGATGCACCTCCGCACGGCCGCTGCGTGCGGCCAGCGCTTTGATCTGTTGCGCGGCAGCCGCGCTGAGGCGTGCGGCCTCGCGCGGGTCGAGTCGATCTTCGCCGACGACGGAGACTACGGCGGCCGCCGCGAAGCCGTCGCTGGACTCGTGCAGGAGCTGCTCGAATGCGGTCCGATCTGGAGCGGCAGTCAGGCTGACGAAGATCGCGATGCGGTCGTGGCCGTCGCGCGTATCCGCTTGTTCGAGGTCAACTGGTTGCGTATGAAGTTCGCTGGTCAGCGGGTCGTCACCAGCTTCTGTGGACGTCCACAGAGCGCCATGGGCATCGACCACCTCGACATTGCCGATCTTGGTCTCGGGCAGGGCGGCTCCCAAGGCCAGAGCTACCGACAGGTGAGCTCCGCCGGAGACGCGTACCACTTTCGCATCGGCTGCGTACACGGCGTCGCTGATTAGGGGCAGCGTGGTCTGCAGGAGCGTGAGTCCCTCGCGTGCGGGCAGACGTCCGTCGCCGGCGGATCTGATGCGGATGTGCAGGTCGTCCTCGCCCGCGTCCATGGCGAAGGGCGCGGGGCGGGTCTGTATTCGGACCGTGAAGGCCCGGTTCTCGCTGCGGATGGCGGACTTACGTTGTTCGACTCGGTGCATCAGCAGGTCCCGCACGATCTCGCTCTCGCCGGACGGCTGCAGCATGTTGCTTTGCTTCTTGTCGGCGAGGGTCCGAGAGGGAGCGAGTCTCAGGAGCCGGTCCGGTGCCTCGTAGTCGCACTGTGCATCGCTTTCCGCTCTGGCGATCTTATTCGCGATGCACAGGCTGAAGGCGGGGTCCTCGTCCAGTTGAAGCAGCCGAGGCAGCTCACGTTCTCGGACGATGTCGCTGTAGACGATCTCCGGTGTCACGACGAGCACGGCTGCCGAAAGCCCTGTGGTCAGGGCTTGTTCGAGGCGATCGGTCGTCGTGCCTGGGCGCAGGTCGGTACGGTCTCTCCACACGACGAGACCGGCGGCCCTGAGCAAGTTCTCGATCGAATCGGCCTGCGGGGACCCATCCGACTGCCGGTAGGAGATGAACACCGCGCCGTCACGCCGAACCGCATCCTCGGGCAGTGGCCCCAGCGCCTCGAATCTCTGTGGTGGCGGAAGGACCGTTGCTACCTTGCTGGTGACACGTCCCCATCGTTGGCGCCGCGCGATCAGTCCGGAGAAGGGATCCGCCCCGCCGGGAGCGTAAACGAGGAGTGCGATCGGACCGTCATGCTCCCGGGCAGTTGCCTGCATCGCAGCAACATCTATCGAGCTCGGGCCGGACGGTGCGGGATGGCTGTGCCACTCGCCGACATAGCCGGTTGGATCGTCATCCGCTCGCTCTGCAAGGAACTCTGCGAGGAGCGCGTTCGCCCTGACGTCATCGCGCACGTACCTGTGGGTGGACGCTCCTTGTCCGTCGACCACGAGGGCATGAGTGACAGCAACGTTAGCGTCTTCCCGGTAGCCGAGGAGGATGCCACCTGTTTCCCGCGGCAGCTGCCGGGCGGTCGCGGACGCGATGGCCTCGTATGCCTCCTGGCGCAGCTCGATCCGTGGCGCCGGCCGGGTCACTGGTGGCTCCCTTGTGATGCGGAGTGGAGGTGGCGCGTCTCCCCAGCAGGATGGAGAGGACGCTCCACGAGGAGGCCGATGGCGTGGCGGACGGTTGCCGCTGCTGCCTCGATCACCGCGTGGGGCGGCGTTGGGGAGATAGGGCTTCCGCAGCCTGCTTCGAACAGTAGCGGTGCCTCGGTGTCGGCTCTGGTCGTCGAAGGCGGCAGCGGTGCGGCATCGCCGAGCGGTGGCAGCACGTCGATGCGATAGGTCCTGCCGTCGTTTTGAAGCGCCGCGGACAGGACCCGTATGCCTACTGTCCGGGCGCTTACGTGCAGGAGCGCCGTGGTGGCGAAGTCGGCGGTGGCGTTCACGACGAGGTCGTGGTTCCGCAGATGGTCAACCGCGGCGGCGCCCGAGGTAAGCGCGCCATTGATGATGCCGATGCCGCTGGCCAGCGCATCGTTGTGCCTGACGAGGTGTCGCTTGACCGCTTCGACTTTCGGCAGCCCGACCGTGTCGGGGCCCACGAGGTGGCGGACGAGGTTTCCTGGCATGACGACATCGTCGTCGATGAGAGTGAGGTGACGGAGACCGGAGCGCACCAGTATGTCGGCGATGAACGAGCCCAAAGCGCCGACGCCGACCACGGCAACCCTGGATTCACGCAGTGCGGGGGCGAGGACGCCTGCGCGAGCGGACCGGGCGGCCTCGGTGTCTACGCCCGAGCGCAGACGTGTGACGGCCGTGCCGTCCTCTTTCGTGGGCGCGATGTCCAGCACGATCGCGCCCTCGTGGGTGCCTCGTCGGTAGATCAGCACGACGACTGCGAGCGACTGCTGACGCATTCTGCGGTCCAGCTCCGTGTTCGAGCCGAGCCGGGCGGAGATGTCTGCCCAGGTTCGCGGCGGCACGTCCACCTCTCCGAGATCGGCTACGTACCCGAAGCGGTCCTTGCTGTGCTTGAGGGCCTTCCTGGGGCAGCTGCCTTGCCTGATCCGCATCGTGTTGTTGCTGGACGGGCTGAAGCGGACGGGGCGGTTGAGGTACTGGCCGAGGTCGTCGTAGAGGTAGAGCCGCCGGTCCGTGGACGGCTCGAAGTACCGGTCGAGGTCGAGGTCGGGCCGATCACCCGTCCAGCCGGTGTCCGCGCGCTCGAACCACGCTGTGACGTGTTCGAGGAACGCCGGGGCCTCCATCCACCACAACCCATCATGATCATCTTCAGCAATCAGGCACAGACCGCCGTCCAGGTCGCGGTGCCAGGACCAGGGCACTGCATCGTGCTCGACCGGCGCCACCCTCGGCGGCCGGAATGGAAAGCGGGGCGGCAGGTCGATCACGACGCGGGTGGTGACCGCCGAGTGCGGGACCGGCCCTTCCCATCCTGCTTCGACCTCCCTGAACCCGGCGCGGATCAGGCCTTCCTCGAAGTGCTGCCGTGCGTGGGCGACGTACTCGTCGAAGCTGACAGAGGTCACCCGAAGGTCCTCTTGCCGGCAGGCACGGCGCGGGCGCCGGGCGAGATCGCGGAGGCATTCTTGCTGCCGTCCTCGTTGAAGCCGGGGGGCATCGGGAAGACCGTGCCTCCATCGCCGTTCTCTCCCAGCAGTTTCCGGAACGCCAGCGCGGCCTGGCCCGCGTCCTCCTCGGCGAGCGCAGCTTCTGCCAACGTCGCGGCGTCGGCGAACCGCGTGCGCGCGGTGTCCAGTTCGTCGTCGGTCGCGCGGATGCGGATGGTGTTTCCGGGCAGGGTCGGGTCGGTCACCGCGATGCCGTAGGTCACGAAGTTATCTATGATCTTGCTGACTTCCCGGAGTGCGCTGACGTAGTACTCCGCCTGGTCATTGCCCGAGACCGCGCCTGAGGCGAACGCCTGGTAGGTAGCCATCTCGATGAAGAATCCGCCGGGCTTCTTCGTGCCGAGCAGGGCACGACGAGTCTGGCGGAGCAGTTTGACGGTCGGTACGTAGTACTCGTCGTGGTCGGCATTCATCGTGCTCGACAGCCCTGTCAGAGCGTCGGGGTTGGTGCGCACCCACTCGTTAGCGTCGCCCTTCTGCGGGATCTCCCACGTTCCGTCGCCGTAGGGGCGGGCGGGCACCGCGTCGACGTAGAGGTCGTACTCCGGGAAGGAGACCTGCAGGCTCCGGTCCTGACGCTTGGTGCGCCGGTGCCCGTCGGCGTCGGTGCCGAACTCCGCATGCAGGACCTTGAAGAACCTGTCGAGGATGTCCGTCGACGTGAGGTCACTCGGAACATCCGGCAGGCGCACGAACACGTCGACGTCCTTGATCCTGCGGATCGACACGTTGCGCTTGTAAGAGCCAATCAAGATCGGGCTGACGCCGTACTCGGCCAGCTTGGAGTCGGCCTTGAGGGCGTCACGGACGAGGCGATGCGCCTCGGGTGCATTGGTCTTATCGTCACCGGGCTCGATGGAGCTCAGCGCATTCTTGAACTGCTGCTTGAGGTGAGCCATCGGGCCCTCCGATCCTGGTCGTGGCTGCATCGGCCTGCCGAGCTTGCCTCACACCACTGACAATGCGAGGTCGGCTGCGAGGGGCATGGCCGCCTACTTCTTCCTGCCGCCCTTGCCGGCGCTCTCATTGGTCGTCGTCTTCGGGTGCCGCTTCACGGTGGCCTGCTTCACGAACCGGCCCGTGATGGCGCTGCGGCCCCGCTTGCCGTTGGATGCGCTGCTCTTGCCTGCCATGGGCTGTCCTCCAGATCTCCAGCGGTGGCCGGCGGTAACACAGGCCACACCCTACTCCACAGTTTCATTTACCCAGCAGGTGCATGAAATTTTGTGGACCTTGATCGGGAGGATAGCATGGAAGCAGTAGGTACACGGAAAAGGATTCTGAGGTCGCTGGTGGAGATCGTCTTCGAGGACGCCGAGCTCGCCCGTGTCTGCAACAGCGGCCCTGCCCGCAGGGACCGTTTAGGCCCCGACGGAGCGACCACCCTGCTCCGGCGTCTTGGCCAGATGTCGGCCGCCCACCACCTGGCTGACCTGCGGCACATTGCGGCCGCGCGGCTGCGGCCCGCAGCCAACGGGGACTGCTTCACTCTGCTGGTGTCGCTTGGTGATCACGGCGATCTCGTGGTCCGCCCGCGCGACGACCCGCCCGACACCCTCGACGACGGCACCCTGAACGAGCACGCCGTACGCGCTGTGATCGTTGCAGCGATCCACCGCCCCTGACCCCGCCACCAGGCCCGCCCCGCAGCCTCGCCGACCGAGAGGCACTCACGTGACTCCGCCCTCCGCCCCGCACCCGTTCGCACCGGATGAAGTCCTGCCTCCGGGCGACACGCTGAAAGAACAGCTCGACGCCCTCGGCATCCCCCAGGCGGACCTCGCCCGCCGCACCGGACTGTCGACCAAGCACATCAACCAGATCGTCCAGGGCAGCGCCGTCCTCACCCCCGAGACTGCCCTTCTACTGGAGCGGACCGTTGGAATCCCGGCTTCGCTGTGGAACCAGATGGAGGCCGCCTGGCGCACCCACGTCAGCCGCACCCAGAGCCGTGAAGCTCTCAGCCACCGCCTCGACTGGCTCGACCGCTTCTCCCTGCAGGAGCTGGTCAAGCGGGGCATCCTGCCGACCAAAGAACGGACGGTGGACAATCTCGAGCGTCTGCTGGCGTTCTTCGGTGTCGCCGACCCCGAGGTCGCGGAGAACGTGTGGGGCAGCTACCGGACCGCCTTCCGACGCTCCACCGTCCTCACGCCCGACGACTACGCCACCGCCGTCTGGCTGCGCCAGGCCGAACTCAGAGCACGCAAAATCCCCTGCGCACCCTACGACCGTGCGGCCCTGCTTGAGCTACTCCCCCAGCTACGCGCTCTGACCGTCGAGGAACCCGCCGTCTGGCGCACCGAAATCCCGCGCCTGTGCGCCCAGGCCGGCGTCGCGGTGGTGTTCGTTGCCGCACCCCCCAACAGCCGCGTCTCCGGCGTCACCCGATGGCTCACCCCGGAAAAGGTCGGAGTCGCCCTCAGCGGCCGGTTCAAGAAGGACGACCACTTCTGGTTCACCGTCTTCCACGAGCTCGGCCATGTCCTCCTGCACGGCAAACGCCTCACCTTCATCGACAACACAAACCGCGACGACGACACGACCCCCGAAGGAGACCGCAGCGAGGACGAAGCAGACGCCTTCGCCAGGGAAACCCTCATCCCGCCCGAGCACGCGGCCGCCTACAAGCAACTCGCCCAGCGCCCTATGCCCTTCACCAACATCACAGCCTTCGCCCGCCGGGCCGGCATCGCCCCGGGCATCGTCGTCGGACGCCTCCAGCACGACGGCGTCCTGGACTGGAAATACGGCAGCAAGCTTAAGCGCCCCATCGAGATCAGCCTCTCCGGCGATCTCACCGCAGGCTAGCCCCTCTGCACATCAGCCGTTCGTTGCGCGGGGATCCGTAAGCCGTATCACGGATCCCCACCCCATGCGCACACCGGCAGGAGCAGCCGGAAACTCGTCGTCACGCCGGACCGGCCGCGCAGGCTGTCCTGCGACCGCCGCCCTGGGCCTCCCCTCCCGGGCGCCAATGCCCAGTCGGACCCAGATCACGGCTCCCCCCCGTAGACGTCGCCGGCAGCACCAGCGCTGGGCCTACGACCCGTACCGCACACGAATCACCAGCAGCGCCCCCGTCGACACCCCGTCCTACACAGGCGCCCGCTACGAGACCACCACCGGCCCGCACCCCGCCAGTACAACACCCAGCACTGCCGGGCCCCTACATCTGGCCGAGAAACCTCGCTCCAGGTAGGCAATTCCACTGTGGTCAGGCCCAGTTGGCGCTAATGTCTGGACGGCCGGGGCGGCAGCCCGGTGGCAGTGGACGCCCCTCGGGGCGTTAGTGGTGAGGGAGGGGCTCCTCACCGACCACGGCCGACGAAGAGCCCAAGACCTTGTCTCCCTCCTGCCGAGTCGCCCTCGCATCCCGGCTCACACTCGCTCCGTACAACCACGTCCGCGTCGATCGGGACAGCCGTCAGACGGCCCCGTGCGGTCATCACCTCTAGGAGCCCTGGGGGTCACGTTCGGGCATGAGGCTGGGGTGGGCAAGTGGGCCGGTCGCCGCCTGGGCGAGCCAGTCGGCCCACCGGTTGATGAACTCGTTCAGGTCTCCCATGACGAGCCGGGTAAAGGGTTGAGCCACCTGGTGCATCATCGTCCCCGGGCTGACGGCAGCGCGGGATTCATGGTGAGGGTCGAACGCGAAGGGCTCCATGGTTCTGCTGGTGGCGCGCAGCGGAGTGTCCATGAAGGCGGTCTCGAACCACTGGCACTGGTTGCCCGTGGACGGACGTCGCGACAACGCCCTTCTTGTAGGTGTCGTAGACCTTGACGATCGGGTTGGGATCCTTGGGGTCGGGGGTTGCCGTCCATGTCGTTCGACTATTGGATCCTCGCGGCGGCGTACGCCTGGCTCTGGGTGTTGTGACGGCTCGAGGAGCCGCCGGCGCCCGCGGAGTTCTCCAAGGAGCGCTCCGCGTGCTGCTCGGGGGCTGGCTCGGGCGGCTGGGGGGTGGTGGTGTGGTGGCCGGTCGCGGTGGCGGGCGGCGGGTGGGCCTGGACTGCGCGCAGCCCAGCTGCGATGATCGCGCCGAAAGCCGCACCGGTGCGGGCAGTGGCCGCCCGGTGATGACGTGGCGGAGCTGCTCCGCACTCCAGCCTGCTTGCAGCATCACGGCCCCGATCGGGCAGAGCCTTGGCCGTCAGCAGCAACTCCGGGCGACTTCCTCAGTGACCCCATCAATTGTGCCATAATGATTGCATGATTGACCCTTCCAGTATCGAATTGCATCAATTTCTGGCCGCATGGTACGGGCCACCCCTCAGCCAAGGAGTAACTACATCCCGCGAGTACCTGGCTCTACCGGAACCACTGCAAGGGTGGCATGCGCTCGAAGCAAGATGGCCCCAACCCCTGGTACGAAACAAGAAATTGCTGACGCCGGGAGAAATGGCCATCAAGGGCGGCAAGGTAGTCTTCATGACCGATCCAGGAGATGCACTTTGGGGTTTCGACCCTATCAGACCGGACACTGTTTACGAGGGACGACTCTATGGGGAGTGGAAGCGACTCACGGAAACCCTCGCGGAGTTTTTGGTCCACAATGCAATCAACGAAGCTGCCTCTAATGCGCCGCACACAAAGTCATGCGAGTCAGTGAAGAACGAGCACGTGAACCAAATCATCTCACCACTGACAGAAGTGGCCTTTGGAGAATGGCATTGGCCTCGCCCGGGCCATCGTCTTTTCATGAGTGATAAAGTAATTGCAGACGTCGGGCCGGCAATGGAAGACCATGAGCCCTGGGGAGACAAGCCTGGATACAGTGAAGTTCAGGTTGGCGCTACGAACGCCTCCGCGCTCACCTATCTGGAAGATGTACCGGATACTGAGTGGTACTGACTGACTTCAATTTCACAGAAAGAAAAGGCCCAGCGCTTTCCCTAGACACCTTGATCCAGAGAAAGCGCTGGGCGCCCTTCTATCTACTTCCCGATGAACGAATGAGTTTCGACATCACCGAAGGTATTACGCCAGGTGACGCGCAGTGTTGCATCCTTCGGCAGCATCCTCGGAAGATGATCGAAGCAACGTCCACATATGTACGTTTGATCGATGTAAAGATGGGCGTTTGCCCAGCTCTTGTCACGCATCAGGGCAGCAGCCTGAGCCTCCGCATGGTGATAATTTGACGTGTTTGCTCCCGGCGGTCTTATATAGCCCCTAGGGAGATTATTCGCTCCAGAAGACAAAGCAACGGTGTCATCATATCCTTCCACATAGAGTGCCCCATTAGTGCCGCCAGGTTGCGTGAACTTCCTCGCCGCCGCCTTCGCTGCGGCGAGTCCTTCCTCATCGGTAAGTCGAACCCCTCCGCTTGCGGCACCATCGGCCTCACGAAACGCGCGCCCCATTTTATCCGAGCCGGAGTCGATCAACCCGCCGCCGGCTACGGCAAGTCCTGCGCCGCCAGCCACGGATGGGACACCCGCTACACAGAGGACACCCACTGCGCATTCCACAACCCCGGAAACAACAAGTGAGCCTCCTAGGGCGCCTCCGAAACCTCCCCCCACCGTTTCCAGGAGACCAGACCAGAAGTCTTGGTTTGACAGCAGACTAGAGAGATAGTTTCCTGCGTTGCTACTCGAGTCCCCCGGGCCGGTTTTTGGCTTGCAAATGAGGCCGGCACCAGTGCAGGTGTAATTTGGACCACTACTGTTGTTACTCGAGCTGCTGGTGTTACCCGAACTGCTGGTAGGAGCCGTCCCGTGATCGATGTAGTCAATTGGACCGCAGGATCCCTTGTGGCAGCTTCCGGCACTCGGGTTCCCGGGATCGATCGGGCCGTCTCGGATGATGTCACCGGAGCCGTCGCCCTTGGGGGTGCCAACGCCGCACTGGTCAGCCCTGCACAAACCCGTGGGATCTGAATGGGTGACGGGCGAGTTCCCTGCGTAGCTGTAGCCGTTGAGGGTCTGTGGGTCGTCGGGGGCCATGATCGGGTCAACGTTGACGAACTGGCCGATTGCCGGGTCATACTCGCGGGCACCGATGTGAATGAGACCGGTAGATTCGTCCGCTGGTTTACCGAGGAGGGCCTTGTCATCAGGCCAACTCGCCTTAGTGCCGCGGGGAGACCCGAATGGCGTCGTGTACCGCTTCGTGACCGCATACGTGGTCGCGTCCAGGGCGACGCTCGACGTGCCGTGGTGGTCTGCGGCCAAGAAGTTGAGCTTCGTACCGGAGGTACCCGAGACGGCTGTGCGCACCGCGATGGTCTGGGCATTGGCGGTGTAGTAGCGGGTACCAGAAAGGGTCTTCGTTGTGCCCTTGACGGTGAGCCGGACCTCGTTGCCGCCTGGCAGGTAGAGGACAGTGTCACCGTCGCTCTTGGCCCTGCGCAGCAGCAACTCGCCTGAGGGATCGTAGAGGTAGGTGGTTTCCTTCGTGCTCTCGGTGAGCTTGGTCAGTTTTCCTTCGGCGTTCCAGGTCAGCGTCTGCTGCGTCGTGGGGCCGGGGCGGGATGTTGTGTTGCCACTGCTGTCGTAGGAGTAGCTACTGGTCCGGGCGCCGCTGGTGGCGTCCAGCGTGTGGGGCTTGTTGTCCCTTGTCGTGTCGTCGTAGGTGTAGTTGGTGGTTTGGTCGCCTGTCGAGGTGTGCTTGGTTTCGGTTTTGCGTTGCCCCGCGGAGCTGTAGGTGTACGAGGTCCAGTAGGGGGCGGAGCCGTCGATGTTGGATGTCGCGCGTCCCGTCACCGCGCAGTCGGCGGTCTTCGGCGTCCAGGCTTCGGTCATGCGGCTGTAGCCGTCATAGGCGAAGCACTGGTAGTCGGCCTTGGTGGTGCCGCCCTGGGTCGTGGCGTCGAAGATGGAGGTGACGTTTCCAGCGTCGTCCTGCGTGAACTTCAGTTCCTGTGGCATGTAGCCATGCACGTCGTCCGTGACCCAGGCTCGAGTGAGCCGACGTGTGCCTGTCTCATATGCCCAGTTGAGGTAGGCCTTCTTCGCTGAGTCTCCAGGTTCCATGCCGAGGGCGAGTTGGTTGAGGTCGCCCTGAGGAGAGAATGCCGCACCTTGCAGGTAGCCGGTGGTGCCGGTCGAACTGATCTGGTGGCCGGTCGAGTCGTACTTATAGGAGACGGTCTCAGCGGGCAGACCGGCGACCGCTGGTGAGGCGTACTGGCTGGTCGTACCGTCAACGTTGTAGCCAGTGCTGAACGACAGCGTCTTGGGAACGCCCGCGGTCACCAGTGGATCTGTGTCGGGCAAGAGCAGTTGGCTGCCGGTTGCTTGGTACAGCGCGTCGTATGAGGTGACCTTCTGGGTGTAGGCCTTTCCGGTAAGGCCTCCGTCGTAGCGGATCGAGCTGTCCGGCTGGCCTTTGGCCAGGGTGTCGAAGGTCCAGGCCGCGAGCTTGTTGGCGTCGGTCTTGGCGATCTGCCACATGCCTGTCTTGCGGCCAAGATCGTCGTATTCGTAGAGCAGCTTCTTGTTCGTGTCGTCGTTCGGTGTGGTGCTGATGACTTGGTCGAGGGTGTTGTACTCGGTAGTGCTCTTGCCCTTGTCCGGGTCAGAGGCGGTGACCTGGCGACCTATCAGGTCGTAGGTGTAGGACCACTTTGTCTGGTCGGGTCCGGTGATTGTCTTCTGTTGGCCGGCTGGTGTGTAGGTGTAACTGGTTGTGGTGTAGTCGGTGCCGGTGGGCTGCGTGCCGCCGTATTCGCGGCGCTCTGTGAGCTGGCCGAGGGCGTTGGTCACCGTGGCGGTTGCTTGGCCGCCGTTGGGGGCGCTGGTGCCGATGGTGTCGCCTGTGTAGGACGTGGTCGTGGTCCAGCGGGTGGTGCCGTGTGTCTTGGTGACTACCTTGATCGGGCGGCCGGCGCCGTCGTAGGTGGTGTCCGTCTGGATCGGTGCCTGGCCGGCGGAGGTTTCTACGGGTGTGGATGCTGGTGTTGAGGTGCTGTCCCAGATGTCGGACTGCTGGCTGACGGCCAGGCCTCTGGGGTCGTAGAGGGCCAGCGAGATGAGGCGGCCGCCCTGCGGGGTTGGGGTCTGGGTCTGCCGGGTGCGCAGCAGGGAGTCGTAGAAGGTGTAGGTGGTGTTGTAGCCGGAGCCGTCGCCCTTAAGGGTTGCGGTGGATACCCAGGACATGGCCGAGCTGGTGACGTTGTAGGCGTAGACGTAGTTCGGTGTTTTGTTCAGGACTTTGAGCCGGTTGGGCAGCCACACCTTGGTCAGGCGGCCGAGGCTGTCGTACTCCGTCTCCGTGACCTTGCTGTTGGGGTCTGTCACCTTCAGCGGGGCACCCGTGGCGAAGTCGACAGTGGTCGTCGACTTGTACAGCTTGGCGTCCTCGACGGCAGTCGCCGTCAGCGGACCCGCCGCTGCTGGGATGTAGGTCGTTCGTGAGATTTGCAGGTCATTGGTGTTCTTGACAGTGAGGGGACGGCCGAGTGTGTCGAACGTCGTGGTCGTCTGCTTCTGCCAGATGGGATTGTTGGCCGCTGTGTATCCCTGGACGCGGCCGGTCCACTGGGCCTCGCCCTTGGTCGGGCTCTGGTTCGAGGACCAGGTGGTCGAGTCGTAGGCGACGGCCGTGTCGGAGACGACGTCGCCAGGCCTGCTGGCGTCGGCCGGCAGATCCAGGGCGTCTTCCGTGGTGGCGCAGGGCTTGCTGGTGACCCGGGTGCGGGAGACGAGGGAGTTGATGCCGTTGGTGTCGTTGCGGGCGTACCAGAGACGGGTGCACTTTTCATCGCCGTCGGTCGCGGTGTCGCCTTGGTCCTCGACGGTGGCGGTCATGCCGTAGTCGTCGTAAGTGGTCTTGACCGTACGGATGCGGTCGTAGGGGTCGAGCTTGCTGGTGATGTTGGTGCGGGAGTGGCTGGCTCCGGTGCGGACGTAGTAGGCCTCGATGTCCGCGTAGGACTTGTGCTGTGTTGCGGTGCGCTTTGACCAGGGATCGTTGATCGTGCCGCCGACTTCGGCGGTACCGTTGTAGGTGACGGTCTCGCGGGTGAATCCGGCGTACTGGTCGGAGTCGGTGATCGGGCCGGCTTTGACGCCGGAGACTTCTGCCGTCTTGCGGGTGTCTGGGTCGGGGGCCTTGCCGTCCGGCCCTAGGACGCGGTCGCCGTGCATGCCGCGCAGGTAGACGGTGACGGACTTGCTCTGGGTGCCCGTGGAGATGCCGGTGAGGTGAGTGACCTTTTCGAAACCGCGCCAGATGGACCAGGTGCGTTCCTTGGTCGGGGTGAGCGGGTCCTCGTTGTAGTGCCATGCCCCGCCGCCGGAGTACTGGTAGGCGTGTTGCACTGCCTCCGAGCCGCCGCGCGGGTCGGTGGTCTGCACTGAGCTCACCGGGTACTTCTGGAACCAGTCGAGGAGGGGTTCCTTCTCGCCGTTGGGAGACCAGTAGACCGGGTAGCAGCGCTTGGTGTTCTGGTCGACCTTAGGCATGGTCTGGCCGACGGCGCAGTCAGCGTCCAGGTAGGTGACGATGGTCTTCGCGCCAGTTTCCGAGGTGACAGTCTTCAGGCGTGGCTTGTGCAGGGGCAGGATGTCGTCGGTGCCGTCGACCCGGTTGGCGCGCATCTCGTGCGTGAACTTGACGGGGTCCAGCGCCAGGTCGGTGCCGCGCTTGCCGGTGTGCTTGATCTCGTCAAGCCACAGCGACTGATCGGTCGAGTCTCCTGTGTCACCGGGGTCGAGGTAGTTCTGCCTGAGGGACCAAACGTCCACCGGGTCGAAGGCGGGGGTGGTGGCCGCTGCGTTCCATGCGTAGGTGGTGAGGGTGGTCAGCCGCTTGCGGGTGAAGAACGTCGGGCCGGTGTTGCCGGTGCACTTGGCGCCGTCCTTGCAGACTGCGTCGAACGGTACGTCCGGCCAGTTGTCCCGGGTGTCCTCGTTCAGCGAGTCGCAACCGGTGCCGGCGGCGAGGCAACGCTCCGCGTAGTCGAGGACGACCTTGTTGGAGGCGGCGGGAGAGCCGGAGAAGAGGGCGCCGGCGCGCTGGCCGTAGCGGATCTCTTGGAGGTAGCCGCCGCGGACGTAGTCGGTGCCGGTGGTGTCGTCGCCAAGTTTGTCATAGTTGTTGTGCTCGGTCTTGTACCAGTAGGACATGGCGTTGTTGTGGGTGTCCTCGACGTAGTCGAGGTTCCACCGCCAGGCCTGGGTCTTGGCGCGGCCGGAGAACGAGGTTTCGTCGGCGTAGCCGGGTTCGCCTTCGTCGTCGCCGAAGACGGGAACCGTCCACACTGACTGCGTGCGGTCGTCGGCTCCGGCGCCCTCGAGCTTGTTCAAGCCGAAGACGTACTTGGTGCCGTCGCCGGTGATGACCGTCCAGTACTCGCCGTTGTCGTCCCCGTTGTCGGCACCGGTGGAGCGGGTCACGGTGGAGGCGTCGTCGTTCTTCAGCCGCCACTTGCCGGTGGTGTCGTCCTTGACCAGCTCGGTGGCCTGGCCGTTGAGGACGAGGGAGGCGTTGTCGTACTTCCAGCACAAATCGTACTTACCGGTTTGGCCGTCGTCGTCGCAGGAGCCGTACTTCCGCTCGATGTAGGACGACGTGAGGTCGAAGCCCTCGCCGATCTGGCTGCCCTGATTGTTGGTGCTCGCGGTGCGCCCGTCGACAGCGCCGGAGTCGTACGCGATGGACAGCGTGGGCTGCGGTCCGGCTGCGGCCGGGGGCACGCGCAGGGGGTAGGACCAGGTGAAGGTGCCCGAGGAGCCTCCGGCTTCCCAGGTCGAGGATGCCGACAGGGGGGTGGCTGCGTAGTCGCCGGCTCCGGACTGCGTTCCGGCCGTCAGCGCCAGCATCATCGGTGTGCCGGAAGAGGGCAGGCTGATGGGTGCCGAGATCTGTTGCTTGGAGCGATGGTTGGTTGATTCGAGCGGGGCGCCTTTGCGGCATTTCGCTGTGGTCGGCTCGGTGAGCGAGCAGTTGGGCAGGCGCGTCAGGTGCAGGCGTCCGGCCCAGTCGCCTCCGTAGGCAACTGCGAAGGCCGAGTAGTTCAGACCCAAGCGCGCCTTGGCTCCCTTTTTCGGGCCTGTGACCTTCAGGGCGACACCCTTGATACCGAGTTTTGCTGCCGCCTTCTGGTCGAGTACTTCGACGGTGACGGATGCAGCTTTCGGGATTGTGCCCGATGTGGTCAGACTGATGGGCAGGGATCCTGGGGTGGCTTTGGCAGTGCCCTTGGCAGGTAGTTCCAGGGTCGCTTTCCCGGCCCCGGGCCACAGTGTCTGCTTGGTGCGGTCGCGGCGGGCGCGGGCGATCGCCGCCTTGTCCGCGTCTTCGGACTTCTTCACCGCGGCAGCGGCCTTCTGGTTTACCTTCGCCGTGAACGGGCTGACCTTGGCCGACCGGGGCTTTTGGAGGTCTGGAGCGCCCAAGGGATCGGGATCTGTGGCGAAGGCAGCGGGGGTGAGCAAACCCGGAAGCATGGCCAGGCCGGTGACTGCGGCGAGGCGGCGGGACCACCGTCTTGTGATCTTGTTCCTGCGGCCCGGGCCAGGACCGGGTATACCGAAGGGGGTCATGGGTGTCTTCCTGTACGGCGCCGGATGGCGCGCCAGAGGGGGCCGTTGAGGCGGAAAAGAAGCGGAGGAGACCCGGCCTGTCACTGCGCTGTGACCATGGGCTGTCGCGGCCATTGCACGTTGACAGACCGGGTATGGGGCGTCCTATGCAGCGCCAGGGGTGTCCAGTACCTGGGAGCGGACCTGGTCGGCGGTCATGGCGCCGGTCCAGAGCCTGAGATCTCGCAGTGCGCCGGGCAGATAGTTTCCGGTCTTGCCCGACGCTGTTCCACGGCCGAGGCTGAGCTCACCGCTGCCCTGCTGGGGGGCGGTAAAGCCGGGTGTCTCGTCCGAGGGCTGGTCGAACTCGCCGACGAAGAGATGAATCTTCCCGTAGCGGTCCTGCGTGGTGCCGTCGGTCGGGTTGGTCCACTCCCACGTCTCCTGGGCATCGAAGGTACCCGTGATCTGGACCCACGTATCGGTAGCGGCCACGTCAGCCGCCGGCACCTGCGCACTTTGAGTGACCTTGCCGTCCGGGCCCAGTGCAGTGCGAGTGAACTTCCACTGATAGGCGCCGTCGCCAGGCTTCATCACCCACAGAGCCCACGAGGACTCTGCGCTCAGCCGCTGCGCCGCGACCTGCGCCTGGTAGCCGACCGGCTTCGCATTCAGGGCTGCCGAATCAAGGCGGGCGCCCACCGACACCGTGAACGAGCCGGTTTCGTCGACCACCGGGCCTGTAGCGGCGGCGTACCCGGCCGTGCCGTCCAGGAACAGTGCGTTGTCTTCTTCATTCAGCGTGGCGCCCGAGCCGGACAGAGCCATGGCGGGGAGCGGATATGCAGTGGCTTCCGCGACCTGAGTGCCCTTGGCGGTGGTTGCGTCCCAGTGCGCCACCAGCTCGTTGGCCGGGACTCCGTCCTGCAGCACCCTGGCTTCCTCGGCGACTTCAGCCGGTTGCAGCGCCCGCTGCCACACTGCGACCTCGTCAAGGAGTCCGAAGTGATGGTCGACGTCCTTGCCGCCTGCTCTGGCGCGACCGAATTGCAGCCCTCCGGTCGCAGTCCACGGCGTGTATGTGGGGGCGGTCTTCGCGAGGAGGACCGGCTGGCCCTGGGGCTGGCCGTTGATGAACAGCTGAATGGTGTCGTTGGCCGGGTCGGTGTCCGGGAGGTTGTCGTCGCCTTCGGTCTTGAACACGCCGGCCACGTGCGTCCACACGTTGAGCGCAGGATTTTCCTGATCAGCTAGTGAACGGATGTAGACAGGGCTTGCTGCGTCCTTGTCGGTGCGGTTGAAGACCCACTTCTTGTACGCGGCGGAGTAGTAAAGCGTGAAGGAACTGCCGTCCTCACCGGGCGCGGACAGCACCGCACGGTTGGCGGAGGCGTTGGACAACTGCACCCACGCTGAGACGGTGAAGGAGTCTCGGGTGTTGACCGCGGGTGCGGAGGTAGCTGCGTAGCCAGTCTGCTTGGCCGGGTCGCTGGTGTCGTCGTTCAGCCGCAGGGCGTAATCGGCTTCGCCGCGCCGGGCCCTGGTCGACCAGCCGGTACCGTCCACGCCGAACAATGTTGCGTCGTGCCGGGTACCGACGGTGGCAGTGTCCTTGGCAGTCATGGTGCCCGAACCTGGTACGCCGTCCAGGTGCCAGCGGCCCACCTCGCCCTGGGCGGGAGCCACCTTGAACACGAACTCCTGATAGGCCCCCCACCGGTTGTAGACGTCCTTGGCACGGACCGAGAGGATTTGGGTGCCCGACAGTGGTGGGGTGACGCTGGAGACCGTGATCTTGAGGCCGCCTGAAACCGGCTTGGCGGGGGTGGACAGCAGCTTCCACTCGTACGCTGTTACGTCGGTGGTGCCGTTGCTCTTGATGTCAGCGGTGTTCGGCTGGAAGGTGAAGGAGCCGGGCACGCCTGGCCCTCCCCGGCCCTCACACAGGTTCGCTGAACACTGGGTGTAGGGCGAGCCAGCGGTGATGCGGGGTGCCTTGGGGGCGGATGAGTCGATTTTGAAGTAGCACCATGAACTGTAGGAAGAGAACAGGTCACCGGTCTTGCCGGCGTAGGACCAGTGGGACTGCGTGCGTGCCTTGTAGCGGTAAAGACCGCCATCGGCGCGATCGCTCATGCGCAGCTTTTCCAGAGTTCCGTCAGGGTGCCAGCCCGTGTCGGGCATGTGACCGGTCCAGACTTGGTGCCAGGCCGCGTCATCTCCGCGCTCCACAACATACTCGGCCTGCAGAGACCCTTCTTCCGTGCCTTTGTTTGACTCGACCTGCGTCTGGACACGGGCCTGCGCGATCGGGTCCTTGCGGGTGACGATCAGCGGATCACTCGAAGACTTCTTGCAGTAAGCAGTAGTGCCGTCGCCCGGGATGATGCCGACGTCGCTGGGCACGCCGGGCTTGTAAGCGAAGGTGACTTGAAGTTCGGCGTTGTCGTCGAACCGCTTCCAGGCGCGAGGGTCGCCTTCGTCCTTGGCCCGAAGCATCAGCGTCAGACGGTCGATCTTGCCGTCGGCGAAAGAGCGGACGGTGCTTTTCAGGTTTTCATCCGACTCATCAGGATTGTCGTTGAACTCGATCCAGGCATCCGGCTGGTCCGGAGAACATAGACTGCCTCGGCCTGCGGAGACATACCGGTCACCCATCTGATCGAGCTGCGAGGGCCCCGGCCAGCGGGTGCCTTCTGAGATGTTGTCGGTGCGTTCCAGATCGACCCAGTGCGGGTCACAGTTGAACGACCAGGTCTCCCGAGCCCGGAAGGTCGCATCCAGTACGTACTTGCCGGCGAGCTTGGTCGGCGCGAACTCGAAATACATGCGGTCGATGTAGCCGCCGCCGCAGGTGTAACCGTCGGCGGTGCCGCACTTGCCGACACCCTTGTCGCCGTCGAACATCCAGAACTTGTCGCCGTCGGAGGAGATCTTCGTTCGCTCCTGGGCGCCCAAGCCCACGGAGGGGTCGATGTAGACCGGGTAGACCGTGTCATCGCCGCGCAGTAGGTCCAGGTCAGGCTGTACGGCCACGGTGTTGTCGTCGACCTTGACCGGCAGCACAGCGCTTGCGTCACCGTCGCCGGGGTGGGACGGGTCTTCCTCCGGGGCGGCGCTGCTGCTCGCCCCGGTGGCGGCTATGAGTTGCGTTTGCTGTCCTGTCTCGGGGTCGCCTGCGGAGTCCCACATCTGTCCCGCAGGGCCGCGGAAGAGCGCGTTGCCGTCTTCATCGACCGCGCGGAGACCACCGCCGGCGCCCGGAACGAGTGTCAGCCCGTCGCCAGAGGCGGTCAGTTCGACATGCTCCAGCGCGGGATTCTGCGCTGCATCAGGTGTTTTGACGACCAGTACTTCGCGGTAACCCTCAGCGGTGGCTGTCAGCTGGAGGTCCACCCCGTCGAAGACGTTCGGGTAGGTCGCCGTGGCACCGTCCAAGGTGGGCTCCGGCAAGGTGTCAGCCCAGCCGAGCTCGATGGACCGGCCGTCCTTGCCCAGGCGCAGCATGTCGACGCCGGGGCCGCCGCCGGAGAAAGACAAGTCGACCACGGCGCCCTTGGGCACGACGCGCCCGTCGGATCGACGTTCCAGTGTGGGATCGACCGCTCCCCAGCTGCCGTCTTCCCTCTTCACACGCTGGGGTGCGCTGGACTGCGTGAGGGTGAAGGTGCCATCTGGGTTGGCTTCAGTCGTGGTGTACTCAGAGCGATCCGCAGTCACCTCCACAGACTCTCCGGACGCCTTCGCCTGAGCCAGCGCGGTCGCCTCATCCACCACGCCCGTCCCCGTCCCCGCAGCGGCTGCGGGAGCAGCAGCAGCCGCCGCCGGGAGCACGGGCAACGCTGACAACATCAACGACGCAGTCAGCCCGCCCACCAGCATGCTGTGCGTTCTTCGCGCCTTCAGCCCGCGCGATGAACCCCACCCCAACTTCACGCCACCCACCCCAGCCACACAATGATCACAGGATGCGCAGAGTTAACGGGGTGTCACTCACAAGCGTCAATACAGTGTGACACAGGTCACGTACAGTTGTCCGAAAGTGCCCTGAGCTGCCTTGATACCGCCTCCGCGAACCGGGGCCGAGGCGAAACATGGTGATCTCACCTCAGAGCTCTCGGTGCTACCAAAAGCCATCGAACCCTCAAAACTCATAACACGATCTCGTTGAACTCAGCAGTGGGATTGAGCGCTTTCACCGGACCAGCGATCGAGTGATCTGAAAGCCCCCCAGGTCGCGTTGAGGTCGTGTCCGCAATGCCAGGGAAGCCAGAGTTGTAGGCAAGCCACGGTGATGCGCTCACCACGCTCCGACCCGGCCCTAACCCTGCCGGCAGGTTAGGGGTGCCAGCTCGTAGGTGACGTCCTGCAGCGGGCACCTGTCCCCCAAGTCCTGCAGAGCCGCGACCTCCGGCTCGTCAGCTGTCAGGCTCCAGCGCAGCTTGGTGGCCACCCACTCCGCGGCGTAGCGGCAGTGTGCTTCGGCCGCGGGTGGGAGCCACTGGGCGGGGTCCTGGTCAGCTTTGGAGCGATTGGAACGGGCGGTGACCGCGACCAGGGAGACTTCCTGGCCCTGGTCGTTGGCGTAGGCCTCGCGGCACTGCGGGCTCCAGGCCGAGGCCCCGCTGTCCCAGGCCTCGGCGAGAGGCACCATGTGGTCGATGTCCAGACCGGAGGGCCCTGCCACCGTGACGGCGTCGTAGTAGGAGAACCAGCGACCGCCCTCCAGGCGGCAGCTCGCACCGACGGCCGGTGCTTCGACGGCTTCGTGGAGGAGGACCTCGGCGCGGGTGTGGCAGCCGTCGGTGGGATCGTCGCCGGCGTTCCAGTGCCGGAAACTGGTACGGGTGTAGCCGTCGCGGGACTCCGTCCCCAGCGGCAGCCGGTCGACCGCCGCCGTCAGCGGCAGGGTCGGCGCGGCGTGGGCGGGTGCGGGTGCGGTGATGGTGGCGGACAGGACGACGAGAGCGGCGGCCAGGCCGCGCAACACAGTTTTGACCATGCGCCAGTGGTATCGACACAGCGCGGGGCGCTTTCCGTGTTTTGCTGGATGCGCCGCCCGTGTGAGTGCAAAGGTCATACCGGCAGTCAGCACCTCGCCCCAGCCCTCAGGCCCTCTGTGATCATTTGGGTGTGACCTCCTCGCCTTCCTGATCGAGTGCCTAAGGGCTGTCCCGTAACTGGCGGGTCCCCCTTGCCGATCCCGGATCGGACCGTGTCGGTGGCTGGTGCCAGAATCGACGGGTGCTGATCAAGGGATACGACGTCAGCCCGTTGGTGGCGGGCGAGTCACTGCTGGCCCGCCCGGGCTTCTGGTCGAACTACCTTATTTCGATGTGTAGCGACGGGGGGTGTGCTGAGCGGCCGGTTCCAGAGTGGTTCGGTGAGGACGGCGCCGATGTCGATGCCCTGTCCGAGGTCCTCTTCGATCCCGAACGCTGGCCGGTGTTCAGGGTGCCGGCAGAAAACGGCCCCGGAGCTGTGGTGATCTACCGCAACCTGGATGGCGACTACGGCACCGACTACCTCCTCACCCATTCCGGCAGAAGCTGCGCCGAGCAGATCGCCAGCTGGGACGTCGACTTCTCGGGCACCGGGCTGACATGGCGTGAACTGATCCGGATTGCTGACAGCCCGTCCTTTGCGGCCGATGGCGTCCGTGACACTGCCATCCGCTTCCTGCTGCTGCTTCCCCTCCTCACCGACCCGGACATGCCGGAAACAGCGTCGGCAAGGCTTTTGGCCGCCTTGGCCGTGGTCGGCGCGCCGCAAGACACCGCCTCCATCGCGGCGGAGCACCTGCTGGCCCACCTCACGAGGAGATCCCGACACGACCCCAACTGGGCGTCTCCGCTGAGCGGCAGCTGAGAGGCAGGTCGGTCGCCAGTCCCTCAATGAAACGATCTTGGTGTGGCTGGTGCGATCACGGCGTCGGAGCCGTCCTGGATAGCCCCGTTTTCAGGGCTGAGCCCTCGCGCCATCGGGAAGCTGGTGACGGTGCTGCGGCGCGAGGGCGCGGACGCAGTCCGCAAGGGCCGGCCCTGGAGCCTTCCACTGGAGGACCGGGCACTGCTGGTCGCGGCGTACTGGCGCACGAACCTCACGATGCGCCAGCTCGCTCCGCTGTTCGGGGTGTCCAAGTCGGCGGCGGACCGGATCATCGACCATCTCGGGCCGATGCTCGCCCTCCAGCCCCGCAAACGGTTCACGAAGGACACCGTGCTCATCGTGGACGGCACCCTGGTCCCCACCCGCGATCACACCATCGCGGAGCGGTCGCAGAACTACCGGTACTCCACAAACCACCAGGTCGTCATCGACGCCGACACCCGACTGGTCGTCGTGGTCGGCCGGCCGCTCGCAGGGAATCGCAACGACTGCAAGGCATGGGAGGAATCCGGCGCCAAGGCCGGTGTCGGCAAGACCCTCAAGATCGCCGACGGCGGCTACCCGGGCACCGGACTCGTCATCCCGCACCGCGGCGAGCGCGGCCAGAGCGAACTCCCGGCCTGGAAAAGGGACCACAACAGGTCCCACAAGCAGGCCCGGGCCCGCGTCGAGCACGTATTCGCCTGCATGAAGACCTGAAAGATCCTCCGCGACTGCCGCCTCAAGGGCGACGGCGTCCATCACGCCATGCTCGGCATCGCCCGGATGCACAACCTCGCCCTCGCCGGATAGGCAAGTGGGCCGCACGTCGGCCCACTCCCGCAGTGGCTCGGAGAGCATTTACGGGACAGCTCTTAGGCAAACACCTCGTTCAATCCGGGCGGGTAGTCACTGCCCGGGCGGGTGGTCATGAACGACGCGTGTCCCACTCGACACGGCCCTTGGCGCCCCGTCTTCGGTCTTGTCCGCGGTGACGATCAACTTCGTGCCCGCGATCGTGGTCACGAAGCGTCCGCCGGGTGATGGGCCGACGGCGCGCACACTGTCTGCAACCGGCGCCACGGCGCGAGCACGCGCGACCCGTTCAAGGCGGTCCCCTTGTGCAGCGGCTCCGCGCCAGCCGTCGTAGCTCGGGCTCGCGCCGAGGAGGCCGCGCCGGCTGATCGGCGGGCCCCAGCACGACGCTGCGCAGGGGCTGTCAGTCCTGCTTGACGGAGCGCAGCATCACTGAGAATACCGGGGAGTCCGAGAAGGGCTTCTGGTCGCCGATCTTGCGGTAACCCCACGCTTCGTAGACGGCTTGGACGGCGCCGTCACCGTTCAGCGGGTTCACCAGAAGGGTGACACGCTGCTCGGTGCGGTGGCTGAGCCACGCCTCATGGAGCTGCCAGGCGACGCTCCGACCGCGCCAGGGTTTGCGCACCACGATCTCGTTGAGCGCGACTGTGCGCCTCCCATCCTCGGCGGTCACTTCCGTGGACAGGGGCGTGAGCATGTTATTCCACCACTTGGTGTCGGCCCCGAGGGTCGTGCCGAAGCAAAAGCCGACGGGCTCGTCGTCTTCGAAGCCCAGCACCGCAGTCCAGCCGTGGCGCGAGGAGTAGGCAGTCAGTCGCTCATCGAATCGCTCAACGTCGTAGAAGGGTCCCGTGAGCCCGAAGTCGCGGTGCCTTACCTCGACGTGAATGTCGAGGATGTGCTGACGGATCTCCGGTAGGTCAGCAGCAACGTAGTGCTTCACATCGACGCTCACAGCTTCTGTTCTCCTTCGTTGAACCGATCCTGCCACTCGCTCACGAACCCTGCCCCGGAGGCCGTCCGGCGAAGCCCACGGTCGAACTGGTGCAGCAGGTTCCGGCTACGTTCGGCCAGTGGCGCACCGCCCTCTTCTACTAAAGGCAGGGCGGTGCTCACTGCCTGGTCTGCCTCCCCTTGAGCTAGCTGCGCAAGCGCCAGATGAATGGTGTAGTAGGCGCGATTGCGGTGGAAGTCGGGACGCAGCAACGACAGGGTGCGGTGCAGGTGTGCTTCGGCCTCTGCGTGCCGGCCGAGTCTCGCCATGACGAGAGCTGCCAGGCCGTTCAACTCAGCCCGGTCGAAGAAGGACATCCACGCTGGACGCCCCTCGTCCGTGATCGCTCGGTCGTATGTCTTCTCAGCGTGAGCCAGGGTGCGTAGAGCCGCAGAGTCCTCGCCAACCGCAGCCAGGATGCCCGCCAGGCGGGCACCGGCTAGCGACCTGAACAGGGCGTCGTTGCGGCACACATTCGCACGTCTGCCGGCCTCGGCTGCCGCCAATGCATCGTGCATGTGGCGTTGCTGGATGGACAGGACCGCAGCGTGGCCCCACAGGCGCATCTGCAACTCACTGCTGCCTGCCATACCAGCCAGCGTCATGGCCTTGTTGAGATGTCCTTGGGCACGCTGTTGCTCCTGGGCCTCAATTGCAGCCCAGAGGGCCGTGCCGGTGAACGCTGCTGCCAAGTAGTACAGGCGGCGGCGTACACGCATGCTGGCCTGACCCACAGCTTGCAGGTCAAGGGCATGCTGCGCATGGGCCAGGGCGCGCGTCTCCAGCCGAATGCCGGTCTGGCCTTCGTTGTCGGCCTGCACCAGGTCCGCGAAGTTGCGCTCCAGCCTGTCGGCATCGCTCATGCCGAGCCGTGTCGACCCGTTGGAGGGCGTAGGCGGCAGGATGGCCGCAGCGGTCAGCGAAGCCGTCGCCGTGGTGAATATCCGTCGCCGCACAGGGTCCTCCGATGCTACTCGTGCTCTTCCAGCGGGAGGTATGAAGCCCAGCTCCTCCGCACTGGTGCCGAATTCTTCTTCGAGGACAAAGCGCTGTCTCCCTTGCGGCCAGCGAGTTTTTCCGGTCAGCCAGTTACGCACGTGACGGTCGGTGAGTTTGCCGGGCTGGCCGGTCAGATCGCCGATCCGCTTGTTAAGGCGGTCCGCCAGCTCGCCCTGCGTCAGCCCGGCGCTCTCCAGCCGCGCCGCAAGGATCGGGTTCCCCGTCATGGGCCAAACGTAGCCGCGGCCAGCGAAGCCGAGCAGCCACAAAGGTAAAAATTTCCGGTCGTGGGTCAGCGGAACCCTCGAAGAATTGCCTGTCCACCGTCGGTAGTTGGGTTGTTTCCTGTGTGACGTGCCCCTCCCCCTGCAGCAGAGGGGCACGGACACCGGCCTGGCGCAGCACGTGCCTCCCGCCGGGACACCAACGGAGCACACCCGGTACCTCTAGGGGGCCCAGTGAACGGCACCATCGCCTTAGCCAAGGCAGCTCTCCCGACCCGGCCCAGCAATCCGCAGGTTCGTGCCGCGCCTTGGAGGCCGCCCTTCGATGCGGCGCGCCTACAGCGAGTGCTGGAGAGCGCGCGTCAGTGGGAGCCGGTGGACTGGAAGCAGGTCTACCGCGGCCTGGACAGCCTCCTCGGCGATGACGACCATCCGCAGCCGACCCACATCGACCACGACGCCGCCGAAGAACTGGCGCAGCGCCTCCGCGGCGCCCTCATGCAGCTCGTCCACCGCGGTCTGCGCGACGACGCCGACCGCGACCCGGAAGCAGCCCGGCTGATCGCACTGGCACGCGAGCTGCGAGACGAGGAACTGCCTGGCGGCGCCCAGCAGGCTCTTGGGCTACTGCGCCGCCTGGGCGCGGTGACCGTCGAACTGGTCGACCAGCTGGAGAGCATGGGCATCATCGAGGGTGTGAGCAAGTGCTGACCACGCCGGCCCGGACCGCCCCCCTCACCATCACCGCACTTCCGCCGGCGCAGGCGTACGACTACGGGTACTTCCTCAAGCGGCTCGCCGACCCCAGCATCCTGGAGGGCGCCGTCGCACTCCGCGCGTTCAGAGCCCCCCTCCTGGCCGTGCCCGTCGGAGGACCCCGCCACGGCGGCTACATGTCCTTCGACCTCTGCACGGTCGCCCAAGCCGCTAAGGCCGTGCTCGACGGTCGGCCCGGCTTCCCCGAGCTGAGCGTGCGCTGGTCCCCCTACCGCGACACCTGCCACGTAGTTGAGTGGGGCGGCCATCCCCCGGACGGCGATGCCGAGCGAGGCCACTTCTACGGCTACAGCGACGAGGCGATAGAGAAATACCTGCCCCCCCACACCCCCATGACTCCCTCTTCGGCTCCCGCGGATCTTTGACAGCCGAAGAGGGCCCAGCTCCGCACAGCGATCCGAGAGGACGAGCCCCATGTGCCGGCACCACCCACCCTGCCCCGCCGCAGACGCTCCAGACCGAGAGGCCGCCAAGGTCATCACGAGCGCCCTCAGCCAGGGGTGGGCGGCGCTGTGCAACGGGGTCGTCGTCTTCGAAGACACCGGCGAACTGCTGCCGGACGGGCGCGTCATCGCGCCGCACCGGCCCGCCGCCTAGAGCGACCGCCCGGCGGTGCGAGCGAAGGGTCTTCGGACCCAAGCCACCGCCCAGCGGTCTTCCACCCCGGCGCGGGCGCTCTCGCCCCCCTTTCCGCGAGGCGCCCGCGCCGGCCTCCGCACCATCAGCAACCGACCCCTCGGCGCGCGGGCGCCGAGAAGGAGACCCCACGTGGATACCGTCCCCGGCATGACGAACGACGATCACAAGAACGCCCCTGCCACCGAGCAGGATCTGCGTGACGACATGGTGCGCGAACTCATCGAGAAGGGGGCCCTGCGCAGTGCGAGGGTCGTCGCCGCGTTCCGTAAGGTGCCCCGGCACCTGGTCGCGTCCGGTGTCGAGATGGCCAAGTGCTACAGCGTCGAGGAGCCGCTGATCACCAAGACCGACAGCAGCGGCGTGCACATCAGCTCAGTGTCGGCTCCCCGCATCCAGGCCATCCAAATCGAGCAGGCCGACATCAAGCCGGGGATGAACGTCCTCGAGATCGGGTCCGGAGGCGTGAACGCGGCCTACCTCGCTGAGCTCGTCGGAGAGCGCGGCAACGTCGTCACCGTGGACATCGACCCCGAAGTCGCCCAACGTGCCAAGGGCTTCATCAAGGACACGGGCTACCGCAACGTCACCATCATCTGCGATGACGGCGGTAACGGTGCGATCGACCACCAGCCCTTCGACCGGATCGTCGTCACCGTGCAGGCAGCCGACATCCCCTCCTCCTGGCTGCACCAGCTCACCACTGAGGGCCGCCTGGTCGTCCCACTGCGCATGCGCGGCATGACCCGCACGATCGCCTTCGTGCGAGACGACCACCGGCTGATCAGTGACGGCGTCGAGCTGTGCGGCTTCGTCCCCATGCAGGGCGCCGGCGAGAACCGCATGCAGGTCGTTCTCATCCACGACGTGCCTGGGGAAGAGGTCGGCCTGCGTCTGGACGGCCACCCCGAGCCGGACACCAAGGCCCTGGCAGCGGCTCTGCGCACGCCGCGCACCGAGGCATGGTCCGGCGTGATGCTCGCCGGGGACGAGTCCAACGAGCACCTCGACCTGTGGCTGACGACGGCCCTGGACAATCTGCCCCTCATGGCCGCCGAATCCGCGGCCCGCGAGCGCGGCCTGGTCGCCTCCGCTTCCCCGCTCGGCGTGCCCACCCTCGTGGACGGCGACAGCTTCGCGTACCGCACCGTGCGACGCACCGAGGACCCGGACCGGTTCGAACTGGGCGCGCTGGGTCACGGACCCCGCGGCCAACAGGTCGCCGAGCGGCTGGCCGCTGAGATGCAGACCTGGGACCGCGAGCACCGTGGCGACCGCGCGCACATCGAGGTTTACCCGGCCGGGACGCCGGATGACCAGCTTCCCGCGGGCCGGGTCATCGACCGGCAGCACTCGCGGGTCACGATCTCCTGGCCGTGACGCCCACAGCGTCGCGCCCAGGTGGGCACAGCACATCCACCCCTTCCTTTTGGAGGAGAACGAGATGGCACCGCAGAACAGCACCATGCTGAAGGCCGCGACCGACCTTGCGGCGGACGGCGGGTCGGACTTCGACCTGAGCATCGAGACGGTCACCTCCGCGGCCGTCCCCGGCGCGCTGCGGAACGACACCGGTGACGGCTGCGGCTCGTCCTGCCAGTCCGCCTGCTCAAACAGCACCTGCATCGGCGGCTGACGTATCGCCTGGGAGCGGGCCGAGCAGCCAGCCGGCCCGCTCCCAGGCACCCCCTGATCACTGAGGAGGCAGAGCGATGTATCACACAGTTGACGCCGGCATGATCAGAACGTCGGCGTTTCCGTTGGAAGCCCCGCTGCCCTCGCCGCCCGTGGCCGCCGACGGCACGGCCGACATCGACGCCTGCCGCCAGTGGATCGAAGCGGTGTGGGCGGACCACAACCGCGCCGGAGCCATCGAACTCGCCGCACCGGTCCTCGCCGCCGGCGTCACCCGCGCCCTCGCCGGTAAGGCCACCCGCTCACAGGTCACCCGCACCACGGCGTCGCTGATGCGCTACCTGCTGCGGATGCAGTACCGCGCCACGCCGTTCGGCCTGTTCGCCGGGCCGGCCCCGCTGCGCATCGGCGACAGGGCACATGTTCGGTTCGGCCCCGATCACCGCGCTTTCGCCACCGCCGACGCCGTATGGCTGCACGACATCATCACCCGCCTGGAAAGCGACGTCGACGTACTCCGGTGCCTGCGCGTCGTGGTCAATCCCGCCTGCACGCTGCGTGGTTCCCGGATCCAGATCAAGCCCCAGCCGGGCCCCGAGGCGCCCACCGAGACGACCCTGCGCCGCACGCCGGCCGTCGAGAAGGTGCTCGCCCTCGCGCAGTCCCCCACCACCGTCGCGGACATCGTGGACAAGGTGCAGGTCGAATACCCGGACACCCCGCCCAAGAAGATCACCACCATGGTGGGCGATCTCGTCCGGCACCGCGTTCTCTTAAACAGCCTCCACGCGCCCATGACGAGCACCGACCCCCTCGGCCACCTCCTTGCCGAACTCGACGTCACCGGTGCCACTGCTCTGGTGCCCACCGCCGCAACGCTCCGCAGCATCCACCAGACCCTCAGCCGGCACAATGAGGCGGCCCCCGCCGAGCAGCGGCCGCTGCGGGCCCAGGCGACCGCAACCATGAACGAGCTGACCGGAACGGCCGAGCGCAGCCTCGCCGTGAACATCCGGCCCGACTGCGACGTCGTCCTCCCCCGCGCCATCGCCCGGGAGGCCGCTGCCGCCCTGGAGGCCCTCACACGCCTCACCCCTTTCCCGCACGGCACACCGGCCTGGACGGACTACCGCGGGCGCTTCCTGGAGCGCTACAGCATGGGCACCGTCGTGCCCCTGCGCGATCTCACCGACCCCGACACGGGCCTCGGCTTCCCCGTCGGCTACCGCGGCACCGTCTTCAAGCGCCCGGTCCTGGCCACCACGCCTCGCGACGAACATCTCCTGACGCTCGCCCAGAACGCTGCACTCAACCGGCAACTGGAGATCGACCTCACCGAAGAGGACATCCAGGCCCTCACCGTGGGAGAGCCGACCCAGGTGCCCGCTCACGTCGAGCTGTGCTTCACCGTGCTCGCGCAGGCCCTTGAGGACCTGGACGAGGGACGGTTCACCCTGTCCGTGGCGGGACTGTCCCTCGCGGCCGGTACGACCGCGGGCCGGTTCCTCACCGCCCTGGACCCGGCCGACCAGGCTCGCATGGCCGCCATCTACGCGGCACTGCCCACACTCACCCAAGGCGCTGCGCGAGCCCAGGTCTCCGGGCCGCCGCTGAAGATCCCGACGTACAACGTCAGCCGCGCCCCGGCCGTCGTCCCCGATGTCCTGCCCGTGGGCGAGTACAACCCGAACGCCAGCCTCAACATCGACGACTTAGGCGTTGTGGCCGACTCAGCGCGCCTGTACCTGGTGACGCTGTCGACCGGACAGCTCATCGAGCCTTCAGTGATGAACGCAGTTGAGCTGAGCAACGCCACGCACCCCATGGCCAGGTTCGTCAGCGAACTGCACCGGTCACACAGCGCCGCCCTGCTCCCCTTCCACTGGGGCGCCGCCTCCCGCCTGCCGTTTCTTCCTGAAGTCCGCGTCGGCCCCACGATCCTTTCCCCGGCCCGCTGGCGTCTACGCCAGGGCGACCTCGCAGACGGACCGGACTGGACGAAGAGCCTGTTCAACTGGCGCGTCCGCTACGGCGTCCCAGCGACCGTCTCCCTCGGCTCCGATGACCGTCTCCTCCGGCTGAACCTGGAGGAGCCCGCCCACCAGTACCTCCTGCGCACCGACCTACGACGCCACGGCACGGTGGTCGTGCAGGAAGCCCCCGCCGACGACCTCCTGGGCTGGGCCGGCCGCGCCCACGAGGTCACTCTCGCCTTCGCCTCAGACCAGCCCACGGCCACCCCCGGCTGCCGGCCAGCAGCCATCTACAGCCGGGACACCGCCCGGCTCCCCGGCGCGACCACGCGGCCGTACGCCAAGCTGTACGGCAACCCCGACCGGGCAACGGAAGTGCTGACCCACCACCTGCCGCGCCTGCTGCTGAAGCTGGGAGGGACGCCGCAAGCGTGGTTCATCCGATACGCGGACCCCGACGACCACCTGCGCCTGCGGTTCCGCCTCCCTTCCCCGGAGGCCTTCGGCGAGGCCGCCGAGCAGGTCGCAGTCTGGGCCGCCGACTTGCGCGGCGAGGGCCTGCTCCAACGCGTGCAGTGGGACACCGACGAGCCGGAGACAGGCCGCTACGGATCAGGGGCACTGCTGGAGGCCGCCGAACGGTACTTCGCCGCCGACTCGGCTGCCGCCATCGCCCAACTCACCCTCCCCCTCAAAGACCACGCCCGGCCGGCCATCACCGCCGCCAGCATGGTCGACATCGCGACCGCCTTCCTCGGCTCGCCCGCAGCCTGCTGGTCGTGGCTGAAGGACCACCTGCTCAAGGCAGAAGGAAAACCCTGCCCGCGGGATGTGCAAGCCCTGGCCGTCCGCCTCACCGCCCCACACGCCGACGCTGCCGCACTGCGTGAGATTCCCGGAAGCAAGGCCTTGACGGGCCTGTGGGCCCTGCGCCGCCAGCACCTCGTGGATTACCGGCAGGCCCTCGAAGCCGCCGGGCAGGACCCGCGCAGCGTGCTGCCGTCCCTGCTGCACATGCACCACAACCGGGCCGCAGGCATCGACCCGGACGCCGAGGCCACCTGCCGCCGCCTCGCCCGCGCAGCCGCCCTGTCCTGGACCACCCGCGCTGAAGGAGCTCCGCGGTGACCACCGCCTCATTCGACACGAACCCCGTGACCCGGCAGTCCCTCGCGCACGGGCCGCTCGGGACCGCCCTGCTGGACATCGAGCGCGCACATCGCGGCCTCACCGACTTCCACGCCGCACACCGCAAACTCGCCGTCTCAGGCCCGCTCATCGACGGCAACCACGCCAACCTCTTCCTCGGCGCACCCGCCATGGCCTACGTCCTGCACATGGCGGCGGCCGGAAGCGACCGCTACGCCGGGGCCCTGCACACCCTGGACGCAGCCGTGGCAGCGCACACACGACGCCGGCTGGCGGCCGCGCACGCTCGCATCGACCAGGGCCACTACACAAGCTTCGCCGAGTACGACTTGTTCCGCGGCCTGACCGGCATCGGAGCGCTTCTCCTGCGCCGACAACCCGACAGCCCGGAACTGCGGCGCTTACTGGAGTATCTGGTGCGGCTCACCGAACCGGTGGCCGGCCCGGACGGACAGCCCCGGCCCGGATGGTGGGTCGGCCATACCCCCGCGAGCAACAAGGCAGCGACCCCTGGCGGTCACGCCAACGCCGGTCTCGCCCACGGCATCACCGGCCCCCTCGCCCTGCTCGCCCTGGCCAAACGCCGCGGCGTCACCGTGAGCGGTCACGCCGAAGCCACCCGGCGGATCCTGCGGTGGCTGGACCGCATACGGCAAAGCGACCACCACGGGACCCGCTGGCCCCGATGGGTCAGCCTGGCCGGGCCCGCCCCCTCCCACGCCGCGGCCCCGTCCTGGTGCTACGGCACGCCCGGCATCGTCCGCGCCCAGCAGCTCGCCGCGATCGCCCTGAAAGAGGACGACCGCAAGCGCATGGCCGAACGCGCCCTCCTGTACTGCCTGGCGGACACCCGGCAACTCGACCTCCTCGTCGGCCGCGGCCTCTGCCATGGCGTCGGCGGCCTGATCCACACCGTCCAGCGCGTTGCCGAAGACGCGGACCATCCCCACGCCGTCAAGGCGCTCAACGACTGGCTGCAGCGGTCCCCCGAACGCTTCCTCGCCGCCGAGACACCGCAGGCGTCCGGGTTCCTCGAGGGCACCGCCGGGGCCAGCCTCGCCTTCCAGATCACCGAGCCGGACACCTCCTCGGCCACGGACTGGGACGCCTGCCTGCTGCTGAGCTGAGGAGACCACCACGTGCGCCACCATGATCCCGCGCCCACCGAAAACCTGATCCTGTCCGTCCTCGGCGGCGCACCGATCGGGGCGGCAGCCAGCCGAGCCGGGATGCCGCCCGCCCGGCTGACTGCCGCCGTCGAGCGCTACCGCGCCGCCGGCCGCGCCGCGCTCCACGACTCCTCCGAGGAGTGGTTCCAGGCGAACATCCGCTTCGTCGACTACCCCACCGCGCCCGAGGCGTTCCGCGCCTACCTCCTGCCTCAGCTGAGGCAGGAGGCTGTCGGCTGCTGGTGGTTCATCCGCAAGCACCCCCACTGGCGACTACGCATCCAACCGGCGCCAGACACCTCCATGACGGATCTGGTCACCGAGACGGCACGATCCCTGGACTCCGCTGTCTCCTGGCACGTGGTGAGCCAGTGGCGGCCGACCCGCTACGAGCCGGAGACCATCGCGTTCGGCGGCCTGGCCGGCATGAACATCACCCACCGCCTGTTCCACGCCGACAGCCTCGGGGTCCTCGCCTACGACCAGCTCGCCGGCGCGGAGCCAAACAGGCTGCTGGAAGCCAAGGCCACCTCCTTGCTCGTACTGACCTCGTTGCTGCGGGCAGCCGGGCTCGAATGGGGTGAGCAAGGCGACGTGTGGGGGCAGGTCGAAGCCAAGCGTGTGCTGCCCTCCGACGTCCCCACCGAGAAGATCAGTGCCCTGGCGGACACGATGAGGCAACTCCTCACCCTGGACACCGCCCCCTTGCTCGCCGACGGCCCGCTCTCACCGCTCCGCGACTGGGTCACCGGCATGGAACGCGGAGGGCAGGCGCTCAAGAACGCCGCGCAGAACAACAACCTCCTGCTCGGGCTCCGCGCTGTACTCGCCCGACACGTTCTCTTCCACTGGAACCGCATGGGTTTCACCGTCCGCCAGCAAGCCATCTGGTCTTGCGCCGCACGTGAAGCGATCCTCGGCGAGTAGAGCGACAGCGCAGGAACTCCGCGCACGGCGCAACGCCACACGGGCGGTCATCACGAACGAGCACCGCTCGGCCGTCAGCCACGTCCCCGCAGAGCACCTCAACGGGCGCGCCAAGGAGATTCGGCCCCTGCTCCTCGCCGACAGCGACGCCATGCTCCACCCTGACGGGCACTGGAACCGCCTTCGCAGAGCGGGTCACCGCGTTCCGCAGGACAGGGCAGATACTCGACCGCGCCGTCGAGGAAGGCACTCTCGATCGCGGGCTAAGGCAAGTGCTCAACTATCACGTGATCTTCCACTGCTACCGACTCGGGCTGTCCCTGCGCGGGCAGAGCATTCTGGCCTCGGCCGCCCGCACGGCGATCTTTCACGACGCGCACGATACGCAGTTGACGTGACTGAATTGGACCGCTGCCGTATCTCCCACACCGTTCAGCGTCCAGGGGTGAGTCGGCCCAGTGGGGGCAGGAGGCTGTCGCCAGGCCAGAAAGGCCGCTCAGTGGCGATGCTGTTCAGAAACAGGCTGACCCTGTCCAGGGCCGCAGCGCGTTCGGCGGGGCCGTAGGTGACGAGGCCGTCGGCTGCGGTGTCGTGGACGCGTAGCTGACCGTGTGGCCCAGTGCAGAGCAGGGCGCGCGGGATTTCGGGCAGGCCGAGGCTGAGGGCGTCGCATCGGCCGGTGTGGACGAGCTGGATCAGGTCGGTGGTGACACCTTCCCAGTCGCCGATCCTGGGCCAGTCGGCGCCCCCGTCGAGTTCGTGGGTGAGGGTGGCCAGGGGGATGATCTCGGCCGGCTGGCGTCCCCGGGTGAGTAAGTCGTGGATCTTCACGCCGTCGGGCTGGCGTACGTGCGGGTGCAGCAGTGAGTCGGCGGCCACCACGGTGGTGTTGATTTCGCGGGTGTCGGGGCCGGGGTAGTACGGCTCGTGGGCGAAGAGCAGGTAGACGTCGCGGGTGCGGGCGGCCGGGCCGAACTCGGGCTCAGACTCGGGCATGGGTCACTTCCCTTCAGCGGTGGTGTGTGCGGCGTGGAGTGCGGTCGGTGGGCCGTTTCTTCGGCGGCCGGTGGGAGGGCTTGCCTCGGGGTGGGTGGAGGTGGAGGCGCAGGTGGTGCATCGGCCGTCGCTATGCGGGTGTGCGCGCCGGGGTGTCGGGCCGGGGCAGGTGCGACAGGGCGGCCAGTTGAGGCAGGCCGGGCAGAGGTCTTCGCCTGGTGCGGTGCCGGGGACGCCGCAGCCGGCGCATTCAACCAGGGCCCGGTAAGCGAGTGCTTCGGACACCGTGCGTGCCGCGGCGGAGGTGGTTGAGTGTGCTCCCACCGGGTCACTGGCCGGGGTGGCGTGGTGTCCGGCCACAGTGGCCGGTGGTGGGTACGCCTGTGCCGTACGGAGCCGGGCGGCGACGATCGCGCCGACCGTGGTGCGGATCGGGCTCGGCAAAGGGCGAGCACTGATGACATGGTTGAGCTGCTCGCGAGTCCAGCCGGCCTTCAGCATCACGGACACGGCCGCGCCCTGATCCGCCAGTGCGCGGCCGGTCAGCAGGAGTTCGGGACGCTGTGCGCCGATCTGAAGCAGCAGGCGCACTCCGGGTGTGAGGTCCGCCGGCGCCGGCGCGGTCCGTGATGGCGGCGGTGCTTGAATCCGTGATCGTGCAGGGCGGGCAGCGGGAGGGAGGGCTCTGGTCTTCTGCTGAGTGGTCTTCTTTCTGTTGGTGTTCTTAAGGGCCCGGTCAGCCAACGTAGGGTCATCCACGCGTGGATAACCGGACTCTGGCTGTGACCTGCTTAATCGCGCAGCGGGCAGGTCGGTGATGACGTAGGCGGCGGCGCCCAGAGTGCCGTCCGGGCCGCGTTCGCGTTCCCTCACGAGGAAGCCGTGGCTGTGCAATTCCTTCAGACCGCTTCTGACGGCGGATTCGCCGTCCCTGCCCGCGCGGGCGATATCGGTGACGGTCATGCGCCAGCCCTCCCGGTGGGTGGAGAGCAAGCCGAACAACCCCTTGGCCTTGAAACTCAACGTGCCGTCGCGGAACAAGGCGTTGGCGATCTGAGTGAACTGATCGGCTGCCATCACCCCACGGCGGATCCCCGCCCACCACCCGTCAGCGTGACCGGCGGGCGGGGAGGCGGCCTGCGTGCCGGCCTCGGCCGCCGGTGCAAGGTGCAGCGTGGCGGGGCGGTCGGTGATGCAGTAGATGATCTCGCCCAGGGTTCCGTCGGGGCGCCGCAGACGTTCCCGGATCAGATACCGGTGTCTTTCCAGCTCTTGCAGGCCGGTGCGGACCGCTTCACGCCCGTCCGGCCCCACACGCACCAAGTCAGCGACGGTTACCTGCCAGCCGCTGCGATGTGTGCTGAGGTAACCGAAAATCCCCTTCGCCTTGAACGACAACCGCCCATCGCGAAAGAGCGCATTGGCCACCTGCGTGAACTGATCCGCGCTCATCACGCCGCGGCGGATCCCCGCCCCGAAACGGCTCACCACCACTCCCCCGGCGATGACCGCCTACGCCACTCACGCCGGCGCACCCGGCCGGCCAAGGCGAGGCTGCTGCTGCTGCACGATCTGCAGATGCGTAGGGGTGCCATGCCGACAGCCCAACCGCCGCCCCTGACCACCTTGGCGGCCACCGCTCCCGACCATGGATCACGATCGGGCAACACCGTCGACACACCGGCGTGGTCGCTCCCATGGTCGGGACCGAGGCACGCACCCCGTCGACGCGGCGCGCACGCGGTAGGCGCGACGAAGGGCGAAGGACGACGTGCGCAACGGGCTGCGCAGTCGCATGTGTGTGTCGAGGGCTGCACAAACCTACCGAGGGCGCCTCTGGTGGTGCGCAGTTCGTGAGCCCGCTGCGCAGGCTCCGCCGCGACAGGAGGGCCACGCAGCGTGCGCACCCAGCTGCCGGTCACATGCCGCGCCGCAGGGCTGGAGACCGGTTTTGACGCACGGGTGAGCTGTGGTCGGCACGCCCGCGCCCGGTGGTCGGACTTGTGGTCGGGCTGTCCACCACGGTGACCGCGGATGTCGTGTCCGCATCGTGATCGTGGTCGGGGCCTCGTGGTCGGTGGTCGGGTCGGGGCCACTCGCTTGTCTCGGGGGCGTAAGCGTCCGTTCTGACCTGGGAGTTCGACCATGTCCCCTGGCAAGCCGGTCCCGCGCGGCGAGGCCGTTGCTCCGATGGCGGCAGGCGCCCGGCTGGAGGCGATGCGGCGCCGGGTGCGCGTATCACGCCTGGCCGTGTGGACCGTCATCGCGGCCGGCCCCCTCGCCCTCGGCATCAGCCTCACCTCCACCTCCACCACGGTCGAGACAGCGTCCTCGACCACGCCGACCACCGCACGCGTCACGCCGGTGACAGCCGACCCGGCCGGCTATGCGCAGCTGTTCCTCCACGCGTGGCTGCGCAGCAGCATCAACGACGAGGCCAGTGCGCAGACCCGGCATGCGCAGTCGATGGCGCCCGGCGTCAATCTGCCCGAGCTGGCCGACGGTGCGCAGCCGGCGCCGCAGGTGGTGACGGCGGTGCGCACTGCGCAGCGCGCGCAGGGGGTGTGGTCGGTGACGGTGGCTGCGCAGTACGCCGACGCATCGGTGCGCTATTACGCCGTGCCGGTGGCCACCGACCGCACGGGCGCCTCGTTCACGGTCACCGGGGCGCCGGGCGTGGTGGCCGGCCCGGCCCGGAGGGAGGTGCCGGCATCGCCGTACCGGGTGAGCGTGCCGGAAGGTGATCTGTCCGCCGCCGTGGGGGAGTTCCTCGCTGCCTACCTCACCGGTGCCGGAGAGGTGGACCGTTACCTCGCCCCCGGCGTGAAGCTGCTCCCGGTTACTCCCGCTCCCTACCGGGCGGTCACGGTGCGGCAGATCTCCGCCGTCGAGGAAACGGCCGCCACGGTGACTGTGCCGGCCGATGGCACCAAGGCCCGCGTCCTGGCGCAGGTGGAAGCCCGCGGTGAGGACGGCCGGTGGCCGCTGGCCTACGAGTTCACGCTCGCGGCTCGCGCGGGCAGGTGGGAGATCACCGCGCTCGGCACGGGAACGTCTCGTTCGCACCCCTGGTAGCCGTCCTCCAAGGCCTGCGCAGTCATGACGAACACCTGATCGAACAGTTCGCCTCGCGCGCCCTGTCCCGGGGTCGTGAGCAGCGACGGATGCACGTCCAGCGGGACGAGGAGGGCCGGATCCTCGGGGCCGGCGGCGATGACGAGGACCAGGAGCACGACGACACGCAGGCCGCTGCCAAGTCCGCCCTGCTCCACTTCTCCAGCCCGCGCGACGCCGGTACCATCACCGCGTTCCTGCACATCCGGGTCTACCGGCCAGAGTCCCTGGTCTGGCCGGAGGGCTACCAAGCCCTGCTCCGCTGGCGGGAGGAGAACGGTATCACCGGCCTGCGCGCCGTTCCCTATGACACCGAGACCGAGCTGGGCGTCACCGTTTTTCCCCTGGGGCGCTGGATCCACCAGCAGCGGCGCGCGTACCGCGCCGGCGAACTCGACTTGCACCGCAAGGAGCTGCTGGACGAAGCCGGGATGGTGTGGGAACCGGTCGAGGAAGCCTGGGAGACCGAGCTGGCGGCGCTGCGCTCGTACCACCGTGCACACGGCCACCTGGCTCCGAGGCAGGACGCTGTGGGGAGACGCTGAAGGTGAGCTAGTCCTGGTCGGGCAGCACATGCCCAACCTGCGCCGGAAGGGGGGCCTTGGGAAGGACCCGGAGCGGGCGGCGGAGCGCGCCAAGCAGCTGGCAGCAATCGCCCCTGACTGGAACTGCTCGTGGCCGCTGGACTGGCAGCGGCACTACTGCGTCCTCGCGGACCTGATCGACGACGACGGTTCTCGGGGTGGACAGATCGCCTGATCGTGCTTTCGAGGCGGCGCGGCTGTCGGTTGGCCGTCGTCGGGATGCCACCCCCTGAGGTCGCTCGGCGGGCGCTGCGTTCCTCGGCGAGCGCCAGTGCGCGTGCGTGGCGCGGCCAGGATCGTCGTGGCTCTTCGGGTCGGTCAGGGCATGTCCATGGGACGTCGTCCTGGCCGTCTGTTGTTGCGTGTTTCAGGCGCCGGGTTGACCGGATGCTGCCTCCGTTTTAATGTGGATACATACGGAGGTAGCCTCCGTTTTGATCGAGTCCAGGGGCCGCAGTGGTCGGGGAGAAGAGTATGAGCGTCGAGGGTCAGGGCCGCAGGCCTCGTGCGGACGTTCAGCGCAACCGGGCGGCCCTTCTCGAAGCGGCGCAGCGCCACTTCCTGAAGTACGGGGTCGGCACGTCTTTGGAGGCGGTGGCCAAGGAGGCGGGCGTCGGGCCCGGCACGCTGTACCGGCACTTCCCCACCCGGGAGGCTCTACTGGCGGCCGTGCTGCAGACGCGCTCGGAGGAGCTGGTCGCCCGCCGGGAGGAGATCGCCCGGCTCGGCGATGCCGGCGAGGCGTTGCGGCAGTGGCTGCGGGCCGTCGAGGAGTACTTCAGCGCCTTCAACGGTCTGCCGGAACCGCTCATCGCCGCCGCGAGGGCGCAGGAGCCGGGAAATCCGCTGACTCTTCCGTGTGACCACCTCATCGCCACCACCGATGAGTACGTGCGGGCGGCGCAGCGCGCGGGGCAGGTACGCCCCTCGGTGACGGGCTTCGATCTGTTTCTCGCGGCGTCTTCCGTTGCCTGGTTGATGGGCACCGGTGGCACTGATGCGGAGTCGCTGGGGCGTCTGCGCGGGCTCGTCGAAAGCGGATACCGCCAGCGCGACGACGCGGAATAGACCAGCGGCCCGGTCCCGCCGACACCACTCGCCCTCACCGGGTACGTCCTGGCCGCCTCTGCGGGTGTGCCCGCCCCGGTTGTCACACCTCACCGCTCTGCCGCCGTGACACGGTGCACCCCCTGGAGGGACAAAGCATGAAACTTTACGTTATCGGAGCAGGAGGACAGGGGTGACGCCGGCCCCCGGGCCGCGTCGCGCGCTCCCGGTCGTTCCCGACTGTGAGGAAGCACGACGGCCGGACATGCGCCCGGTGGACGATAGAGGCCTTGACGCTTATGACGCCGGAGTGCCGGCCGATTTCTGGTGCCGGCAGCCGATGACGCCCGTCTTCTGCACCGAGCTGACCTGGAAGGACCTGGCACCGGCCTCCGCGACAGCGGCCGGGGCGAGGCCCCGCGCCACCGCGACCGGCAGATGAAGCATTCCGCCGCCCTCCGGATCGTGCCCGTGCCGGACGAGCCGGTCAAGCTCAACCGCCCCATCCACCACTGGCCCCCGGCCCAGCCTCTGGCGCTGCACGCCGCAGCCGTGCGGCAAGGCCGCGACCGGGACGAGTGAACACCCTCGAAAGGAATGTCTTGTCCACCCCCACGGCTTCGTTCTTCACCGACCTTGCGCGCGCCAGGTACTCCCCCCGGCAGTTCCTGCCCACCCCGCTGCCCGCCGCGGACATCCGCGGTGTGCTGGAGGACGCGCAGAGCGCCCCCTCCAACAGCAACACCCAGCCGTGGACGGTGCACGTCGTCTCCGGCGCGGCGCGAGACGCCCTGAGCAAGGAACTGCTCAAGGCCTACGAGGAAGACCGACCCTCCCCCGACTTCACCGCCGACTACGGCCAGGGCATCCACTACGAACGGGCCTTCCAGTTCGGCGCGAAGCTCAACGGAACCCGGGGCATAGCGCGCGAGGACCATGAGGGCAGAAAGGAAGTGATCCGCGAGAACCTGCGCTTCTACGACGCCCCCCACGTGGCCCTGCTGTTCATGCCACTGTTCGGCGACGGCGTACGGACGGCCGGCGACATCGGCATGTACGCCCAGAACTTCCTGCTCTTCCTGACCGCCCGCGGATACCGCGGCATCCCCCAGACCATCCTCGGCATGTACGCCGACACCGTCCGCCAGACCCTGGGCGTGCCCGAGGACCTCAAGCTGTTGTTCGGCATCTCCTTCGGCACCGACGACCGCACCTCCCCCATGCACAACGTCGGCGCGGGCCGCGTCCCGCTGCACGAGAGCGTCGTCCTGCACGACACCCCCGGCGTCCTCGACCGGCAGTAGCCCCTCCACCGGCAGACGCACGCCCTGCGGCTGGTGACGTCTGCCCCGGCCGACAAGAGGGCCGGCCGCTGCCCCGGCCCTCTTGCCGGCCGGGGCAGCACAGAAGACAGCAGCGGCACCGCGTCCTCAAACCGTGCCGCGCGGTCCGCTCATGATGTCCATCGCGCACCAGAAGAGAAGCTCCACGCAGACCCCACCGCTCGCCGACGTACGCCGCACTTTCGCGGCCTGTCCCACCGGACTGGCGCTGATCGCCGCCGAGGTGGACGGCCACGACGAAGCCATGCTCGCCAACTCCTTCACCAGCGTCTCGCTCGACCCGCCGCTGGACTCCATGGCGTTCCCCCACACCTCCACCACCTGGCCACAGCTACGCCAGGCGCAGGAACTGGGCATCACGATTCTGGGCGAGCCCCATGCGGCCCTGGTGCCACAACTGCGCAGATCGGGGCCCGACCGGCTCGACGGCATCGCCCTGGACCGCGCAACCGCCCAGGCGCGCACCCTCCCCCGGGGGGCAGCCACCCTGATCGTGAGGCCCTACCGGCACATCCCGGCCGGCGACCACGAACTGGTCCTGTTCGAGGTCGTCGACCACCGACGCGACGACGAAGCCGCTCCGCTGACGTATCACGACCGCCACGTCGGCGCACTCCACCACGAACGGCTGTAGACCGGTGCCCCGCAAGCAGCTGCGCCTGGCCGCGATCATCCTGGCCGGCGCGGTCGGCGCACTGTCCCGGCCCCCGCCCACCCGGTACCGCCGCGGCGGTACCGGGTGGGGCAGTGAGCCCTCGCCGGTCCTCAGACGCCGCTGTCCGGGATCCCGCGCGGCGGCGCCAGCGGCAGCACCCGCATCCTTGCCGCCGCTGCAGCCAAGCGGACGCACCATCGGCGAGGCGGCGAACTGGCCGTCCGCACGTTCACCATCGCGACCCGCCCGGGTCGATCACCTACGTCGCAAGGACATGACTGTCATGGGTAAGAAGTCGCTCCTGCTCGGAGCGGCACTGGGAGAGATGCACGGCAACCACCCGGGAGCGCGGCGGACGCCGGCGGCTGATCCGAATGCCTACACCGACGTGACGGCCTTCGTGCGCGCCGCTCAGACCGCCGCACGCGGCGGACTGGACTACCTCTTCATCCCCGACCGGGTCTTCATCTGAGGGGACATCCTGTCGCGACCGCCCATCGTGACGATGGAGCCGACCCTGACACTGGCCGCGATCGCCCCCGCCACACAACGAATCGGCCTGGTCACCACCCTGTCGGCCTCGTTCGTCGAGCCGTACACACTCGCCCGCCAACTCAGGGCGCTGGACGTCATGAGCCATGGCCGCGCCGGCTGGCCATCCCCAGCTACGAACCGGAAGCCCTCGCCAACTACGGACGCCCCGTTCCGTCGCGTACAGAGAAATACGAACGCTTCAACGAAGCCACCCAGATCACTCAGGCGCTGTGGGGAAGCTGGGGCAGAGCCGCGGGCCCCCCGACAAGGCCACCGGACGGTTCGCAGACACCTCACACATCCGCCCCGTCAAATTGCAGGGCCGGCGCGTCGGATCACGCGGACCACTGCAGATCCCGCCGTCCGAACAGGGACAACCGGTGATCTTCATGCCCTTCGCCAGCGGCCTCGGAGTGGAGGCCGCCAGCATGTACGCCAACGGCATCATCGCCCACGCCTCCTCCATGGAAGACGCCAAGGCCCAACGCGCCATGATGCGACCGATGACTGTGGAAACCGGCCGAGAAGCGGACGAGGTGATGTTCCTCTCCTTCTTCGCCCTCACCGTCGGCACCACCCTGCAAGAAGCCGTCGAGCGACGCAGGGTGCTGGAGGAAGCCGCTGGGATCGAAAAGCGCTTGGCTCACCTGTCGGCCATCCTCAGACTGCGCCTGGACCCAGACGATCGCGACAAACCACTCACCTGCGCCCAGATCGCGGCCCTGCGCCCCCACCCCGCAGCACCCCAAGCCATCCACGCCCTCGAACTCGCCCGCCAAGGACGGACACCGCACGAAATCCTCGGTCACGGAGTGCTCGTCCAAGCCCTCTCCCTGGTCGGAATCGCCGAACAGATCGCCGACACGCTGCAGGAATGGGTGGAGGCAGGTGCCGCCGACGGCTTCACCATCGTCATCGATGATTTGCACGACGGGATGGACGCCTTCGTCGGCCAAGTCGTACCTGTCCTGCGTCAGCGCGGCCTACGCCCCGACGACTACCAGGGCACGAGACTGCGCAACCATCTCGGCCTCCCGGAACAACTCGGCCTGGACCCGCGTCTGACGTGAACTCCCTCCAGCGCGGCATGCCCTGAGGGCACTCGACAGGGACTGAACCATTTCCGCGCTGACGCCCCAGAGTGAGGACGGCGGCAGCAATCGACGAAAAGCAGTCCGGCTGCACCGGGCTCGGCGGAACATCCGCCAGGACTTCAGCCCTGCGACACCTCGTTCGACTGGTGCCCGCCCTGCTGACACAGCTCAGCTGACCGTCCGCTGTGTGGGAGTGAGCTCTCCGAGCGGTGGGCGTCCGACCCGCGTGGTCACCCAGAGGGCCAGCTCCGACGTAGGCGCGGTCGGCGAAGACGAGCACGCCTAGCGTTCACACATCCAAAAGATCTCGTGGATGCGGGCGGCGGTGGTCATGGGCACGGCCGGGAAAGCAGGTGACATCCACAGCAGCCTGCCCGCGGGACCGGTCACGACCTGCACCTTCACACCGTGGCGGCGTGCTTGCAGGAGAAGTCGGCCCGGCTGTCGCCGCCCGTTCACACTCGGCGAGTGTTCCGTCGAGCAGGACGTAGTCGAGGTCGGTCACCCACAGACCACGCAGCCGTCGGGCACACCGGCAAAACAGGACGTGGAGCCCTCCGAACTCCTGAGCGTCGCCCAGGACCGATCCCGCCTCCGCCGTCGCGCGGACAGCTTCGACAGCGGTCTCCGCACGATCATCTTGAACACGGCCGTGGGACGAGCCCCCATTCCCTGACGCCACCTGAACACCGGCGAGCCCCAATCCCACACCCGCTGACCGTGTCCCGGCCCCAGAACCAGGCGGCTCGTCTCAACGCGGCCACATACCAATGATCACCGGAGATGCACATGCACAGTGCAGATGACACAACCTGACCCCCCCCCCATGGCCCGCCAGCCGGCAACTTGCAGCTCAAACCCCCGGCCCGAGCCCAGCACTCACACTCGCCACGGCCACCAAGACTCCCTGGACAGCCACTGGAGCGCAGCGGCGAGCAGCGCCTCTTGGCGGCGTCCCCACATGCGTCGAAGACGCCGTACCGGCGGAGCAGCGTCGAAACCGAAGACTTCTCTTGTCCCACACCGTGAAGCGGAACCGGCGGTATCCCCGACCCCGACCACCACTCCTGCGGGTTCTCGCGGGAGCACAGCCGGCAGCCGCCGGCGGAGTCGGCCTGCTGAACCGGCCGGGAGGGGGCAGCGGGCTACCGGTCGGCGTCTTCGCGGCCCGGTGCGGGTTCGGTGCTCTCGGCGGCGTGGCGGTGGGCGTCCTCGTCGGTGTGGGCGTCGTAGCTGATGAGCTTGGGCAGAGCGGCGGCGAGCAGGCCTACCGCCGCGACGCACGCGAGTCCGCCCGTCCAGATGGCGGGGCGGACGCCGGTCCAGCCGGCCATCGCCCCGGCGCGGACCTGGCCCAGCTGCGGGCCGACGCTGTAGGAGAGGACCTCGATGCCGGCGAGCCGGCCGCGCAGCCGGTCCGGGATGGTCTGGTTCCAGATGGTGGAGCGGCCCAGGCCGCTCAGCATGTCCCCCGCTCCGGCCAGTGCGAGGCACAGCAGCACCAGCCAGACGTTCGACGTCCAGCCGGCCGCCGCCATCGCCAGGCCCCAGCCGGCCGCGCCGAAGACCACCAGCTGGCCGTGTCGCCGTGTCCGGGTCACCCAGCCGCTGGTCAGGCTGACCAGCAGCGACCCGACGGAGCCGGCCGCGTACATCAAGCCCAGCGACCAGTGGGCGTCGAGCTCGTCGGCGAGGAAGGGGAAGACGGTGTTGGGGAAGGCGAAGAACATCGCCGCCAGGTCCACCGCGTAGGTGCCCAGCAGCACCGGCCGGGACCAGGCATACCGGGCCCCCTCCGCGATGCCGCGCAGCGAGGGCCTGGCCGCCTGTTCGACCGGTGGCACCGGGGACAGCCGGCGGCACATCAGGACCGACACCGTGAAGCTCGCCACCGTGATGGCGTACGCGGTGCTGTTGCCCGCGTACGCGACGACGAGGCCCGCCAGCGCCGGTCCGGCGATCGCGCCGGTCTGCCAGCGCAGCGAGTTCAGCGCGGCTGCGGCGGCGAGCTGGTCGTGCGGGACGATCCGGGCCAGCAGTGAGTCCAGGGCGGGCCGCTGGAGTCCGGCGAGTGCCGCGACACCGGCTGCGACCATGTACAGGGGCCACAGCATGGGGCTGGGCAGCAGCGCGTTCAGCAGCAGGACGGCGGCCAGCAGTCCCAGTCCCGCCTCGGTCAGCACGATGACCTTGCGCCGGTCGACGGCGTCGGCCAGTGCCCCGCCGTACAGGCCGAAGACCATCAGCGGCACCAGTTCGACGGCGCCCATCGTGCCCACCGCGAGCGGTGAGCCGGTCAGTTCCTTGATCTGCAACGGCAGTGCGATCAGCGCCATGACGCTGCCGACGTAGGTGACGACGCCCTGCGTCCAGAGCAGGCGGAAGTCGCGGGAGGAGTGCCAGGGCGAGAGGTCGGGCAGTACGGCGGCGATTTTGGCGTGCACGGTCAGCGGCTCCCGGCCGGCTGCGACGCGGGGGCGGCTTTTGGGCCTTCGGTCCTCGTGTGGTGGCGTCCGAGCGGCAGGACGAGGGGCTTGCCCGAGAGGGGGTCCTCGATGATGCGGCTGTCCATGCCGTACAGGGCCCGGACCGTGTCCTCGGTCATCACCTCCTCGGGCGTTCCGGTGGCGTGCAGCCGGCCGGCGGTCAGGGCGACGAGCTGGTCTGCGTAGCGGGCGGCCAGGTTGAGGTCGTGCAGGACCATGACGATGGTGGTGCCGCGGGTCCGGTTCAGGTCGGTCAGCAGGTCGAGGACCTCGATCTGGTGGCTGATGTCGAGGAACGTGGTGGGCTCGTCGAGCAGCAGCAGGTCGGTCTGCTGGGCCAGCGCCATCGCGATCCACACGCGCTGGCGCTGACCGCCGGAGAGTTCGTCGACGGCCCGGTCCACCAGTTCGGTGGTGTGGGTGGCTTCCAGCGCGGCGGCCACCGCGGCGTCGTCCTGGGCCGTCCAGCGGGAGAAGGCCCGCTGGTGGGGGTGGCGGCCCCGGCCGACCAGGTCGAGGACGGTGATGCCCTCGGGGGTAACCGGTGACTGCGGCAGCAGCCCGAGGGTGCGGGCGAGTTCCTTGGCCGGGGTGCGGTGGACCTCCTTGCCGTCCAGGACGACCCGGCCGGCGCGCGGGACGAGCAGCCGGGACATCGAGCGCAGCAGCGTCGACTTGCCGCAGGCGTTGGCGCCGACGATGACCGTGACGCGCCCGGCCGCGAGGGTCAGATCCAGGCCCTCGATGACGGCGCGGTCGCCGTAGCCGAGCGTGAGGTCCTCGGTGGCGAGGGTGTGGGACGCGGTCACAGTGAGCCTCCGGCCCGGTTGGTGCGGACGATCAGGTAGACGAGGTAGGGGGCGCCGAGGACGCCGGTGACGACGCCCACGGGGTAGCGGGTGTCGAAGGCGTACTGGCCGGTGAAGTCGGCGACCAGGACGAGCAGGGAGCCGACCAGGCCGGCCGGCACCAGCAGGGAGCCGCCGACTCCGGTGAGCCGGGCGGCGATGGGCCCGGAGAGGAACGCGACGAAGGCGATCGGTCCGGCCGCCGCCGTGGCGAACGCGATCAGCCCGACGGCGGCCACGATCACGGTGACGCGGGTGCGTTCGACGCGGACGCCGAGCGCGGAGGCCGTGTCGTCGCCCAGGCTCAGCGCGCTCAGGTTGCGGCCCTGGAACAGCAGCACCGGGCCGAGCGCCAGCACGGCCAGCACGGTGGGCACGGTCTCGGCCCAGGTGGTGCCGTTGAGGCTGCCGGTGAGCCAGCGCATCGCCGCCTGGAGATCCCACTCACCGGCCCGGGACAGGACGTAGGAGGTGACGCTGTCGAGCAGGGCGGCGATGCCGATGCCGATCAGGATGAGCCGGGTGCCGGCGACCCCGTCGCGGAACGCCAGGACGTACACCAGCAGCGCCACCCCGAGCGCGGCGGCGATCACCAGCGCGGACACCTGGGTCTCGCTCAGCGAGAAGGTGACGATGGCGATGGCCGCCGCCGCGCTCGCCCCTGCGCTGATGCCGATGATGTCGGGGCTGGCGAGGGGGTTGCGGAGCATCGTCTGGAAGGTGACGCCGGCCATGCCGAAGCTGAACCCGGCGGTCAGGGCGAGCACCGCGCGCGGCAGCCGCAGCGTGCCGACGGTGAAGGAGGCGCCCGGCACCTGCTCGCCCGTGATCACGCGCAGCACGTCGGAGGCCGGGTAGAAGGTGTGCCCGGCCATGAGCGTGGTGGCGAACGCGGCGACGACGAGGACCAGCAGGGCGCAGACGGTCAGCCGTCGCCGGTACGCGCGGCGGACCCGCGCGCGGGTGACCGTGTGCACTGTGGGCGGGGCGGTGACGACGGGGGCGCTCACAGGGATCTGACCTTCTGCCGGCGGACGATGTGGATGAAGAAGGGGGCGCCGACGAACGCGGTCACGATGCCCACCTCGATCTCGGACGGCCGGGCCACGACCCGCCCCACCACGTCGGCGACCGTCAGCAGGACGGCGCCGCTCAGCGCGGCAAACGGCAGCAGCCAGCGGTGGTCCACGCCCACCAGCAGCCGGCAGGCGTGCGGTACGACGAGTCCGACGAAGGCGATGGGCCCGGCGACGGCGGTGGACGCGCCGCACAGCACGACCGCGCCGAGCGCGGCGGCGGCCCGCACGAGGGCCACCCGCTCGCCGAGTCCGGCGGCCAGCTCGTCGCCCAGAGCGAGGGAGTTGAGGGCGCGGGCGGAGGCCAGGCAGACGACGAAGCCGGCGGCGAGGAACGGCAGGACGCTGCCGAGCTGGGCGTGGGTGGCGCCGCCGACGCCGCCGATCTGCCACAACCGGAAGGTGTCGGAGACGTCGTTGCGCGGCAGGACGACGGCGCTGACCAGTGAGGCGAGCGCGGCCGAGGTGGCGGCACCGGCGAGGGCCAGCTTCAGCGGGGTGGCGCCGCCCCGGCCCAGCGAGCCGACCGCGTACACGAAGCCCGCGGTCACGGCCGCTCCGGTCATCGCCGCCCAGATGTATCCGGACACCGACGCCAGGCCGAAGTAGGCGATGCCGGTGACCACGGCGAGCGAGGCGCCCATGTTGACGCCGAGGATGCCGGGGTCGGCCAGCGGATTGCGGGTGACGCCCTGCATCACCGCGCCGGACAGGCCCAGGGCGGCGCCCACGACGACGGCGAGGAGGGAGCGAGGTACGCGGTTGGCGACCGCGGCCTCCTCCAGGCTGGCCTGCGCTCCGCCGAGCGCCGACCAGACGTCGGCCCAGGCGACGTCGCGGGAGCCGAAGGCGAGGGAGGCCGTCATGGCGGCCAGCAGGACGGCGGCGACGGCGAGGAGCCAGATGACGCGCACGCGCGCCGGACGCCGCAGCGGGGCGGTGTCCGGCGCGGGCGGGGTCTCGGTGACGGTCACGCGGCCTTGTCCGCGGCCTCGGCGAGCGCCTTCACGTAGTCCTCAAGGACGTACGGGATGGACAGCGGGGTCGGGTTGGCGGCGGTGGCCAGCGGGGTGCTGCCGGGCAGCAGGTAGATGGAGTCCCGCTTCACGGCGGCCAGCTTGGAGGTGAGCGGGTCCTTCTTGAGGGCCTTCAGCAGCTCGCCCTTGTCGTCCCCGTAGCCGGTGATGATGTCGACGTCGTTGAAGTCGTCGATGTGCTCGGCGCTCTTGGTGAGGACGAACTTCTTCGTCGCCCCGGACGGTCCGGAGACGCTGGCGGGGATCTTCAGGCCGAGGTCGGTGAAGAACTGCGTGCGGGTGTCGTGGGTGGTGTAGAAGCCGACCTGGCTGACGTTCTTGGACGACACGTGCGTCATGAACATCGCCGTCTTCCCCTTGAGCTGGGGGTACTTCGCGGCGGTCTTCTCGATCTGCCCCTCCAGGTCGGCGATCAGTTCGTCGCCCTCGTCGGCCAGTCCGATGGCCTTGCTGTTGAGGCGGATGATGTCGCGCCACGGGGTCGCCCAGGCGGCCTCGGGGTAGGCCACGACGGGGGCGATCTGGCTGAGCGTCTCGTAGTCCTGCTCCGTCAGTCCGGAGTACGAGGCGAGGATGACGTCGGGCTTGGTGTCGGCGACGGCCTCGAAGTCGATGCCGTCGGTCTCGTCGAACAGCACCGGGGTCTCGGCGTTCAGTTCCTTGAGCCGCTTCTCGACCCAGGGCAGCACGCCGTCGCCGTCGTCGTCGCCGAAGTTGGCCTTGGCCATGCCGACGGGGACGACGCCGAGGGCGAGCGGCACCTCGTCGTTGGCCCAGTTCACGGTGGCGACGCGCCGGGGCTTGGAGGGGATCTCGGTGGTCCCGAGCGCGTGCTTGATCGTCAGCGGGAACTGGCCGGCACCGTCGGCACCGGCGGAACCGCTGTCGTCCTTGTCCGCGGATCCGTCGCCGCAGGAGGTGAGTGCGAACAGGAGTGCCGCCGCAAGGGCAAGCGCACGCAGGCGTGGGGTTGTCATCGACCCGGTTTCACTTTCGGTCGCGGGTGCCGGGACTCGCACGTCCGGACCGCGGACTGTGGGTCGTGGAGCGGGGCACCAAGCTTGGCACAGCAGGTTAGGTAAGGCTTACCTGCACAGAGTATGGAGGGAAGGCGCGTTGATCAATCGAGCCTTTTCGACAGCCCTTGTAGCGATCGGGACACGCACGCGGTGCCTGAACCGCCCGGGAAGACGTTCGCCCCGGGGGTTCCTCAGCGCGCCCGGAACGTGCCGGGCGTCATGCCGGTCGTGCGCCGGAAGGCCGCGCCGAAGGCGCTCGCCGAGCGGTAGCCGACCGCGTCGGCCACCACCTCGACCTCGTGTCCGAGGGAGAGGAGCTGCACCGCGTGCTGGGCCCGGACCGAGGCGACCCAGCGGGCGAAACTCGTGCCCGTCTCGGCACGAAAGGCACGGGCCAGCGTGCGCGCACTGCAGCCCAGCGCGGCGGCCCAGCCGTCCAGTGTCCGCTGGCCGGCCGGGTCGGCCCGCACCGCGTCCACGATCGGCCGCAGCAACGAGGACGTGGGCAACTGCACCAGCAGCGCCCGGGGCGACGGCCGCAGGACATCGAGCACCATCGCCTCGGTCACGGCCCGGGAGCGCTGCGGCAGTTCCACCTCCTCAAGCCGCTCCAAAAGCAGCCGCAGCAGCGGGGTGATCTCCACGGCCACCGGCACGCCGGGCAACGCCGACTCCGTGCCGTGACGGAAGAAATGGGCGCGGTAGGAGGTGCCCGCGACCGCGGAGGCGGAGTGCAGCTGCCCGGCCGGCATCCACAGTCCCAACGTCGGTGTGATGCACCACACCTGAGAGCCGACCACGGCGGTGGACGTGCCGTGCTCGTTCCACAGGAGTTCGTGCCACGGATGCGAGTGCTCGCTCCACGCGGTGTCGGCGTCGACGACCTCCTCGTACCCCTGGATGACGAAGGGCACGTCCACCTCACCGGCGGCGAGCGTCGGCAGGTCCCTGGTGACACGCATACACTCAGGCTAACCGCAGCCCGATCCGCCGACGTCAACCCCGAGCACCCTGCGGACCTGTTCCTGCACGCTTCACCACCCGGCCCGGCCCTTCCTCCGGGCGTCCCGCTGCCCGTGGCGTCGTAGAGCTCCCCGCTGACAGCCGGCAGGCCACCCGCACGCGGCAAGAGCAGAAGCCTGCCAAGCCCACAACAGGTCGATCGCCTCAAGCGCCACGTCATGACCGGGCCGCCGGCCGTCGCGGTGGCGGCACCGCACCCAGCAGCTCCCACAAGGGGCGCGAGCCGGCTGCCCACTGCGCCAGAACCTGACGGTCCACGAGGTGCAGGCGCTGCTGGCTGGCGAAGGCGCGGCCGGGTTGGGTGATGCGGCCGTTGGTGACCATGACGACAACATCCGCTTTGTGGACGGGGCGGCCCGTGCCGTTGAGGACTTGCAGTTCGGGGGTGCCCACGGCCGCCCCCTGGCTGCCGTTCCTGCGGTGCTTGCACTGGATGACCCAGCGCCGGCCGAAGGGGTCGGTGGCCTTCACGTCCGCGCCGAGGTCGCCCTGCCCGCCGACCTGGACGGTTCCCCCGGTTCTCCCTGCTCTTCTTGCGGTCGGTGAGCCGTGTCGTAGTCGTTCGTGCCGTACTTGCCCAGAAGGCCAGTGGCTTGGGCGTCCTTGATGTGCTGGGCGACCTCCGGCCACGGCCCGGTCACGCTGTAGCCGATCACCGGCAGGCCTGCAGATCCACGCAACCGACCTGGCCGGGAGCACCGGGCAGTGCGTTATCGCAGCGGACGTCCACGGTGAAATGCCGGGTCGGCACTGACGGCGCCACCCACCCGGGATTGATGAACGTCCAGGACGCGACGCTACAGCCCGCCCCCGCTGCTTGGCGGCAGCGGTACTGACGGAGGTGTCCATTAGCAAGAGTAATGCAATCCGAAGGCCTGCCCGGTGAGAACTCGGCCGGTGACAGCGCTGGCGTGCAACTGGACGGCACCCACAACCCGGTGCCCGAGTGCTCCCCCTTCAGCAGCAGGCAAGGTCAGGGGCAGGCGCGGAAGCAACGACAGCGCACACGCTCACGGTCGGCCACCCCCACCGATGGGCACAGGGTCCGCCGGCAAGCCGACGGACCCTGTGCATGATCAGGCAAGTGGCGAGCGCCTTACGGCCAGCCGGGGTGCGGCTGGCCGCAGCAGGCGACGGTCAACGTCTGGCCGGCTCCGGCGAGCGGCGTTACCGCGAGCACCGCTGCCAGTGCCACGACCAAGCCGAGCACGGCCTTACGCATGGCATCTCCTTGCGGATGTGAAAGTGAGCCGGAGAAAGCTGCTGCCCTGCGCCCCACGAAGGGCCGAACAGGAACGGACCGCAGCAGGCGACAGGCTGAGTCGGGTTGGCGCTGATGAACGGTGGTACCGCGAGCACAGCCGGGCAGGCTCATTCAGCCCGTCGCCGAGTGCCCGTTACGGCCAGCTGGGCGGGAGCGGGCCGCAGCAGGCGACGGTTTCGGCGTGACCGGCGCCGGCAAGGGGTGCTGCCGCGAGCACGGCCGTCAGGGCGACGAACAAGCCCAATACGGCTCTCCGCACGTCTCCTCCTTCTGAAAGTCACTGTTGCTTCGGCATGCGTCTCTGATTTGCAGACGGATTGCTGCTTCCTGGGCTTGCCGCCTGAGTCACCAGGCGATGGCCCGTCGACCGACTATCACACGGTCAGCGCGGGGTGTCAGCCAGCCGGTGATAGAAGATGTCCGGTGTTCGATAACGTGAACGTTATGGCGGCAGGTTGCGCCTTGGGAGGCGGGTCTGCCTTACGTCGCCCTCGACCTGCTCCACCAGGCCGAGAGTGACCTGACCGGCTGGTCGTACTGGCGGCGGCGTCCAGCTCTCGAAGCACTCTTCGTCGAGCGCGGCCGGGCCGGTGCCCCGGTCGTCCGCCAACTCCCCGGCGCGGGGGGTGCGTCCAGCAGGGGTGTCAACTGGGTGACGTCGTGCCTGATTCCGCCAGTCAGGGTGACGGCGGGCGGGGTGCCGCATCGGTCGACGATCAGATGGCGTTCGCTGCCCGGCCGTGCGCGGTCCACCGTCGAAGGCCCGGTGTGAGCCCTCCTATGAGGGCTCGAACGTGCGAGCCGTTCGACCCGAATGACCAAACGGACCGTACGGACAACTCCTGCCCTGCACCCGCGCAGGGCGATTCGTTAGGAATGCCGGACGAGGTTCGCGCGCAGGACCTTTTCGAGGTTCAGCTCCACCTCGCGCGTGTGAACCCCGGCCGCGAGCGCTGCCCGGGCAAGCTCTCCAGCCGCGGGAGTGAACGTTTCGCCGAGCAGGCGGTTTTCCGCGCGCAGTGCGTCCTCCAGCGTGCCGTCGGCCGCGTCGATTGCTTCGGTAGCCGCGGCGCGGACACCGTCGGGCAGAGACGCGATGGCCAGTGCGACCCACTCAACATATTCATCCAGTTCTGCGGCGGGCAGAGCTCGGTTCACCCAACCCCACCGCTCGGCAGTCGCCGCGTCGACGAGCCCGCCCGTCAGCACGATCTCGAGAGCGCGAGCGCGACCCACGAGGCGGGGCAGGTGGGCAGTTGCACCGGCTCCGGGGACGATGCCGATCAATGCTTCGAACTGGCCGAACGCCGCAGTCTCGAGGGCCGCGAATCGCAGATCCAGGCTGGAGACCAGCTCGGCTCCACCGCCACGGGCGAGTCCCGCGACCTTGGCGATGGTGGTCTGAGGCAGACGCCGCCAGCGTTCATGAAGCCGCATCATCGGGCCCGTCCCGACAAGCGTCTCCTCCGCGACCGGGAGAGCGGCGTAGGTCGCGGGGTCCTCCACGAATGACAGGTCGCCGTGCGCCAGGAAGAACTCCGGATTAGCGCTCTGGACCACGATGACGTGCAGATCGGGATCATTCTCGGCCGATGCGGCGACGGCGTCCAGGTCGAGCATGAGCTGCGCCGTCATCAGGTTGACGGGCGGAACATCGATCGAGACCCAAAGCACTCCGTCCTGGCGCTTGAGAGCGAGGCTGGGCAGGGACCGTTCGGTCATGAGATTCCTTCGGGTTGCCGGTATCTCTGGTATACCTGGTGCATGGCAGGTACTTCAAAGAAACCTGGTATCCGCGAAGATAGGGACGGTCACGAGACCATCGTTGGCCCGCAGCGCGAACTCCTGGATCAACTGCTGGACAAGTGGGGTCATCTGCTGCTGGCCGCGTTGTGCCGACAGCCGCGACGCTTCAACGAGCTCAAGAGAGAACTCGATGGCATCACTCAAAAATCGCTGACGCAGGCACTGCGACGGTTGGAACGCAACGGCCTGGTCGAGCGCCGGGTACTGATGCAACGCCCCGTTGCGGTGGAGTACCGGATCACACCGCTGGGCCGCACGCTGGAGGAGCCCTTCTCGATCCTGCGCTCCTGGACCGCCGACCACCTCCCCGAGGTCGAACGACACAGGGAGGCATTTGACGCAGGCGCGGACACCCTTCAGTGATTTCTTCGGGATGAGTTCGGTGTGAGGGCTTGGCGATCGGATCCGGTGGCGGCACAGTGGTCCAGGTGTCGGATGATCTTGTGCCTGACGATCTGTGGGAAGTGTCGCGCCGCTGCTCCCTCCTCGTCCGCCGCGGCGTCGGCGGTATCCGGCCCGCCTGCCGGTGGATGTCCGTGCGGCTCTGTGCGGGATCATCTGCGTCTTGCGCACGGGTGTGACCTGGGCGGATGCGCCGACCGAGACGATCGGCTGCAGCGGGGTGACGCGCTGGCGGCGCCTGCGGGACTGGACCGAGGTCGGCGTCCGGCCCCGCCTGCACGAAATCCTCCTCGCGGAACTCCGCCAAGCCGGCCTGCCGGACATGGAGGACGCCGCAGTCGACGACTCGCACGTCCGGGACAGATCAGGTGTCGTCCGGACCGCTCCATCAGGCGCTCGGCCTGGCCGGCGCCCCCTCGACACATTCCCGGAGAACTCCACGCAACGGGCCCTTGCCACCCCCTCCGCCACGGATGGCGCGCTGCGCGCCGTCGTGGCCGAGGACCCCGTCGGCGCCGTCGCCCGACAACCTCGGCAGTGGGCCCGCCGGTGAAGGTGAGCGGGCCGTCGAGGGAGGGGCACTGAGGTGGTGCAGACGGGCTGTCACCGGGATCGTCGACGAGGGAGGCAGTTTTCAAGAACGGCTCTCACGCTTCGTGTGATCGGGCGCCGAGTTCCTCGGGGTGAGGTGATTCGAGCGACGCCGAGGCCAGGAGCGAGAGCTTCTCAGCGTCCTGGCTCTGGGGGTCCGGGTGCAGGATGACGAGCATCATGTTCCCTGCCCCGGGGATTGCCAGCTTTTCATGGTTCAGGTCCAGCGAACCCACTTGCGGGTGATCGGAGCGCATACGTCCCCCCTGGAGCTTTTTCACGTCCTGACGCGCCCACAGGGCACGGAAGCGCGGACTGGCCAGAGACAGTTCTCCGACGAGTTCGATGAACCGGGGGTCGTTTATATCAGCCCCGACAGAATTCCGGAAACCTGCGATGAATTGCCGGGTCGCACCCTCCCAGTCCGAGAAGAAAGCCTGCTCGGCAGGATTGAGAAAAAGATCACGCAGGCGGTTGGCGCCAACTGTGAGCTGCGGAGAAAACGCGACGGCAAGCGAGTTGGCCGCAAGCACGTCCATATAGCGCCCCTCCACGAATGCTGGCTGACCAAGGGTGCGAAGGAGCTTGGAGGTTCCGGACGGAACAGTCTCCTTGACTGCTGACTGGCTCCGACGGCGGCGAGGCCGGTCAGTAGCGAGAGCGGCAAGGTAATCACGCGCCTCGTCATCCAGCAGAAGAGCATGTGCAATGGATTCGAGGACTTGAGCGGACGGCCTGCGGTCACGTCCCTGTTCCAAGCGCAGATAATACTGGGCGCTGACACCCGCAAGCATCGCGACCTCTTCGCGACGCAGCCCAGGAACTCGCCGCGTACCAGACATGGCAATGCCGACCTTTTCCGGCGTAATGAGGTCGCGTCGGGCACGTAGGAAGTTTCCCAGCGCATTCGGTTGATCGTCCATATCTCCAGGGTAGCCATCCGCTCGCGCTTCAGCCTGTCCCCGCTGCTACCAGGGAAGCCGAGGAACTGGCTGATTCCCCCAGCTCAGCGAAGATCGATACATGAGTCAAAAGCGCGTACTTGTCACTGGTGGCTCCGGATTCATCGCCGGTCACTGCATCCTCCAACTCCTCCAGCAGGGCTATCTCGTCCGTACCACGATCCGGTCCCTGAGCCGCGAGGCCACCGTCCGATCCGTCCTGGCCGACGCCGGGATGCGGAACGGCGACGCCCTGACATTCGTCGAGGCCGACCTGATGGACGACGCCGGGTGGCCAGCAGCCGTTGCCGACACGGACTTCGTACTTCACGTCGCTTCGCCAGTACGCCCCGGAGTCGTGGACAACGGGGATGACCTCATCATTCCGGCCCGCGAAGGCACCCTGCGCGTACTGCGCGCAGCACGCGACGCCGGAGTCGCACGCGTGGTGCTCACTTCGGCGTTCCATGCCGTCGGCTGGGGCCATCCACACGACGACCGCGTCTTCACCGAGGCCGACTGGACAGTCGTCGACTCCCCCGACGTCGATCCTTACGGGGCCAGCAAGACCCTCGCCGAGCGTGCTGCCTGGGAATTCGTGCGGTCCGAGGGAGGGCCGACGGAGCTCGTCACCATGCTGCCCGTGGCCGTCATGGGGCCTGCCCTCGGCCACGACGTCTCCGGTTCCAACATGCTGGTGAAGAGGATCCTCGACGGCGACATTCCCGGCTTCCCCGACCTCTACTTCCCGGTCGTTGACGTACGCGACGTCGCCACCGCGCACATTCTGGCAATGACGGAGAAGCGAGCCGCAGGCGAGCGCTTCCTGCTCGCGAACGGCCCCGCGATCGCCATGAAGGATCTCGGAGCATGGATCAGGGCTGACCTCGGCGCGGCAGCTCCGCACGTGCCCAAGCGCGCAATTCCGAGCGCCGTGGTGCGGGCCGGAACCCTCTTCAACCCGGAGATGCGGCACATCCTGCCGGAACTCGGTTACGTCAGGCGACCGTCCAATGCGAAGGCCCGTCACATCCTAGGTTGGCAGCCGCGCCCCGCACACGATGCGGTGATCGCTGCCGCACGGAGCCTCGTAACAAAGGGACTGGTGAAGAAGTAACGGCGCACCGCACGGGCTCCCTGACTTGAGATCCCGTCGCCCGGCGATGATGCCGGGTGACGGTTCCTCAGGACGCCAGGCTCCTAGGTCACGAACCGGCGACGGTTTCCCGGCTGGGCCTGACCCAGCGAGCCGCGTGGTCGGGTGTAGATCTTCCTTGTTTCTCACCTGAGTTGCCCAGCTTGGTTTCGGTTCCGTCGGGCAAGATTTTGACCGCGCTCCGCGGAACAGGCCGATTCGCGCCTTCTCGTTCGACCCACTGCGCGAGGGCTGCCAGACCGCGCTGGAACGCACGTGGGGCAGGGCCGACCGGCCTATGTCAGGCGTGTACGTGACCGTGGCAGTGCCGGTCCTCCCGCTCGGGCATGCGTAGCCAGATCCCGTGGGGCACCGCTTTCGATGTGGACCAGCGCACTGCGCCGGACCGTGGAGACAGCGGCCCGCAGGTCATCGCCGGCAATGGTGCCGGCCCACGTCTGCTCCGCCGGCCGCGCCGGCACCAGGGTCCGGGTGGAGAGCCCGTGCCGGTCGGTCGCCGTCAGGGCGATCGCCTCATGACCTGCTTCGATGGGCAGGCCGGCGAGCACCGCCATCCCCCAGGGCTTGCCCAGCAGTTGACGCGACGGGCGCGGCCAGGCCGGGCGGCGATGTGCGGGGTCGCGCTCCAGGATCGCGGCCGCGCGAGGCTGCGGGACGGGGCGGACCGGTCGGGGGCTGGCACCGTGTCCTCGTCCCTCCGGCCTGCCGACGGATCGGTGGTCGTCCGACCCGCGCGCGGATGTGCGCACGGGCTTGAACCACCGTGAGGAAGGCCCTCTTGTCGGCGGTCTGAAGGCCAAGCCCCGGCGGGCGTCCGTCGTCGTCTTGACCATCCCTTGCAGGGTTGGTTGGTCGGTGGTCGTCGCCACACCATCCGATCGGAGTTCACCGGGCGGCACGGGTGCTGGCGACGAGGCTCCGCACCACCGGTTGGAGGGCTTCTGGCCGCGGAACGTCTCGCCGCCCTCGATCCGGGCCTTGTTCGTGCCACCCAAGGCCGTCGCACCTCACGTGGGATGAACGGCCGTACCTCACATGTGATGAACTGTGGTGCGCTCGCGAGACGCTGATCGCGTCTCGCACAAGAAAGTGAGAGGGACCGTGGACCTTGGTGGGGGGTTGTGGCAGCGACTGACCGCCGTGGTGCTCGTCATGGCGGTGGCGGCCGGGTGTACGGGGCAGGGCGAAGGCGCGGGCGGAGAGAACGACGAAGACCTGCTGCGCAACCACGACTGGACACAGCTGCCGGGCACCACCGCACGCAACGGCATCCTGCGGGTCAGCGCGTTGGATCGGCACATCGTGGAGCAGGACTCCTCCGGCGGCCAGCCCAACCCCCCGGTGAACCTGGCCGGCCCGCATCTTGAGTCCGATGGCGACTTCACCGTCACCGCGCGCATGTCCGGTGTGGGTGACGATGGCGGCGACTCGTGGCTGCGGCTGTATGGACGGGTACCGGTCATCTACGACGAGTGGCGGCAGGAGCGGCCCTCACTCCGCGTCGGCGTGACCGCCGACGGACACGTGAAGGTACAGATCTGGGACGGCGAGGGCGATGAGCCGGCCACCTCCGAGGATTTCGACTGCGGCTGCTCCGGGACGGTGACGCTCGCCGTGTCGAGCATCGGTGACACCTTCCGCGTGACAGCCGACGGGCGGCGGCTGGGAACCGTGCGGGACCCGGGGGTGTTCGCCGAGGGCACTGTCTGGTTCGGTCTGGAGGCCGAGGCGGGCGAAGACGAGCGGCGCGAGGGGTGGCGTCTGACCCAGCTGATCGCGCGGGCAGCAAGCGGTGACTCGCTCCGGGTGATCAAAGCGCCGCAGCTACGCCAGGAGCAGTCCGACGACTCGCTTCGTGCGCGGGCCGCAGACGTGGGGCGGCCGTTCGACGTCGGCACCGCCCTGGCCGAGAACCCGCTGCTCACCGACTCACGCTACCGGGCGCTCGCGGGGAGCCAGTTCTCCATGCTCACTCCGGAGAACGCGTTCAAGCCACAGTTCCTCCACCCACGCAGAGACGTCTACGACTTCCGCGACGCGGACCTACTCGTACGCTTCGCCCGCGCGAACGACATGAAGGTGCACGCGCACACCCTCGTCTGGCACGAAGCTCTGCCCCACTGGATGCGGGTCAACGACGACCCCGAACAGGTGCGCCGGACCATGCTCTCGCACATCGCCATGGTCGCCGGGCACTTCAAGGGGAAGGTCGCGGAATGGGATGTGGTCAACGAGCCCATGTCCGACGACGACAAGAGCTACACCAACGGGGACCTCGGTCTGCGCTCCGAGCAGAGCCCGTGGTTCGAGGCCATGGGCGAGGAGTACATCGACGAGGCGTTCAAAGCCGCCCACCGGGCCGATCCGACGGCACGGCTGTTCCTCAACGAGTACGGCATCGAGGAGGAAGGCGAGCGGTGGGACGCCCTTTACGATCTGGTCGAGCGGCTCAAGGAGCGCGGCGTACCCATCGACGGCGTGGGCTTCCAGAACCACGAGTACGCACCCGCCGACCGCATCGACCCGGAAACCTTCCGCAGCCATGTACAGGACCTGGCGGACCTCGGCGTTCAGGCACGGGTGTCGGAGATGGACGTCCCCATCGGTGAGGACGAAGAGAACGGACGGCAGACCCAGGCCGACGAGATGGCGGGCAAGCTGCGGGTCTGCCTGGAAGAGCCGAACTGCACCTCGTTCTCCACATGGGGATTCACCGACCGCTACGGCTCCACCACCGACACCGAGACCTATCCCCCGCGCACGGCCGACTCCCTGCCGTGGGACGCGGCCCTGCGGCCGAAGACGGCGTACGAGCGCCTGCTCGAAGCCCTTGACGAGGCCTGAGCGACCAAACACGCCGGCCCTCGGCCTGCCCACTCCAGCCGGTGCTCACCGGGTGGGTCGCGACCGGGGTAACCACGCTGCGGGAGATCGCCCAGCGCCAGCGGTCCTGTTCTCACTGACCGGGATCGCCGCCTACGGCCGCTTGCCCCGCATGGGCAGCCCTTACTGCCGCGAGTACGCCAAGGAGTCGATCATCTCCGCCGTGCTCATTGCTTGTTGGTCGACAAGAGGCCGTGCGCAGGCCGAAGTGTTCGACGGTGTACCCGCAGTACACAGCCGTGCCCTCACTGTCCGGACGGTAGGAAGGTCTCGGTGCGATGAAGTGCGGTGAGCGGCGGCCGTCGTGCGGCCGCCGCCTTCGGGGAACTACCTCGTTTCGACCTTGGCCATCGGGTCTTCATCGTTCTCCAGGGCGTTCACCGCGTTCTTCCAGGACAGATCGGCCGAGTAGAGCTGGCTGCGCAAGTAGGCCCACACGAGAGCCCGCAGAGTCGCCACACGCTCGGGATTTTCGTCGTCCGTCTCTGCCGCGTCGTATCCGGATATGCCACCGAAGATGTGACCAGCGCCGTACATGGTCACCATGGTTTTGTTGCCGCCGGGGCTGGCCGAGTAGGCGTCAGCACGGTAGCTGAGCCGGTTGGAGAAGTTGGGGTTGAGGTCCTGATCGCCCACGATGATCAGGCCGGTGCCTGTCATCTGCTCGAAGTCGGTGTAATACAGCACCGGGTAGTTGGTCCTGGCCCACTCGGCGAAGTGCTCGTCGTTGCCGATGCCCGGAGCTCCGATGAGCACTCCCGCCTTGACACGGGAGTCGGAGAGGTCTTTCGGCCGCTCGTCGTCCGGGTCCAGCATCTGGGCACCGAGGAGCAGCGAGACGGTGTTGCCGCCCAGGGAGTGTCCTACGGCACCGACACGGTCCCTGTCGATCCGCCGTTCGGCAAGACCAGGGACGGCGGCCTCGATGTCGTCGAGGCGGTCGAGGATGTTGTGCATGTCGGTGGCGCGGTCACGCCAGAACAGGGGCGCGTCCTCGAGGTCGGTGTCGCGCAGACCGAGGGCCGTCGAGTCCAGGTGGGTCGGCTGGATGACCGCGAACCCATGGGCGGCGAAGAAGTTCGCCAGCGGCCCGTAGCCGTTGTAGGAGGACAGGAAGTTCGCCAGCCCGTGCCCGTGGGACAGGAGGATGAGCGGCAGGTCGGTGCCGGTCGCGGGGATCGACACCTTGACTTCCAGCGGCACGGGCCGGCCGGGAACGTCGAGGGTGACCGGGTGGTAGGTGAGGACGGGTTGCGACGCGTTGACCGGGATGTTGGCGGCGTCGCTGTACGGCTTGCTCATCGGAGCCCTTTCGAGATCGGTGTTGACATGGCGCCTGTCGTCACTGGCGGTAGGCATGGAACTGGCGGTCGTGGCCGCGAGCCTGAGGGACCATGGCCAGCAACGGCCGCCCGGCACCTGGGGTGGTGTGGACGGTGATCTCCGCAACGGTGCACAGATCTCGTCAGGTGTTCGTCCCGTGGTCTGACGGCAGGGGGAGGGCGACTGGCTCAACCGTCGACTGTCATGTCTCCCTAGCCCGACGGCTGCACTTGTCTTGCCGGGAACTGTAAGATCAACTGAACGAACCGAACTAGGGCGAAAATGACATGATTGAGTCCGCAGTCGATGCGCGCCGCAGGAGAGTGCGGTTCGGAGTCGAGAGCCTGGTTGTACGCGTTGCCGATCATGACTTCCCGACCGCTGTGCACGGCGGGTTCACCATCAAGATCACGCATGGCGGTTCTGCGCCCCCTTTTCAGTACCTCGGGCGGACCCAGGGCCCCCCTGTTCCTGGCACGGTGACGGTGGTCGAGCCCCATGAGGTCGTGAGCTGCCTCAATCAGCACAAAGCCGCCGCTGACGGCCAGGCCATCCTGCACCTGATGTTCCTTGACGCCGATCTGATGCCAGTCGGCACAGATCGGCCGCGCTTTCACAAGACGACCTATGCAGACCCCGGCCTCTTCAATGGCATTGCTGCGCTACACAGGGGTTTGGCGCACGGCGAGGACGAGTTGGATCTCGAGTCGTCGCTGATTCGCTTGCTGAACGTTCTGCTCGCCAGGCATGCGGATGCTCCCGGCGCAGTGAGTCCTACGCTTCGTCCTCGAGCGCTTCGTCAGGTACGAGAGATGCTCCACAGCCAACTGAACTCCAACATCAGACTCGACGACCTCGCGGCAGTCGCCGGTTGCAGCAAACGCCATTTGATCAGGAGTTTCCGGCAGGCCTACGGGGTTCCACCGCACCATTACCGGACCCTGTTGCGCTTGGCCGGCGCTAAGTCCATGCTGGCAGCGGGACGATCCGTGGCAGAGACCGCCGCCGAGCTTGGTTACTGTGACCAGAGCCAGCTCAACCGGCACTTTCGGCGGGAGTTCGGCATGAGTGCAGGTGGCTATGCCAGGACCGTGCGGTAAATCTGCGATGTCTTGGCTCAACTGCCACCTTGCCGGCCCCCATGGGGCAGCACTGACCGGTGGGCCGGGTCACGTCCGCTGAAGTGGTGCATCGACGGCCGCTCGGTGATCTCGGTCCGAGGCTATGCGGTGCGTTCGGTGGGCAGGGCCGGGTCGTCAGCAGGAGCGGCGGGGGCTGATGGCCGTCGGGCACCCACCAGCGGGTGCGCCACATCGGCCGCTCCGCCCTGATCCGATGTGGCTGGCGAAGGTGACTCGCTCGAATCAGCCCGCACCGACGCGCATCGACGAGGACATGCGGCGGCTCGCAGAGGAGGAGCGGCTCGCTGAAGCCGAAGACGATGACGGCTGGTAGTGCCGTGACCGAGAAGGTTCACCGGCTCTGGCCCTCCGCGGTAGAGACAGCCAGGTCGATTCAGTTGGTCAGAACGGAAAGCACGTCAGCGAAGGACATGGTCGAAGCGCAGGTCAACAGCGGGATATGGCATCCAGCCGTCACTCTACCGGCCGTCACCGAAGTTCAAGGTTTTCCGTCTAGCTGGCTGGAGGCACGGTCCTTCCGGGGCGAGACCCTTCGCCTCCAGCCCGACACGACGCTCGTCGCCAGTCGCTGTAGGGCAGCGAGGCATGACCGTGGATGCGGGCGTCGCTCTTGCACGGTTTGCGCCCTGGCGTCTTTTTCGTTGCGGTTTTCTTGGCGGGTTGCTTCTTCGCCGTCTTCTTCTGGGGCATGTCGTGGACGTCGGCGTCCTCGCCACGGTCCGCTCGTGCCTTCTGCACGGACTGAGTCAGGGCAGCCATGAGGTCGACGATCTGGCCCGGCTCCCCCTCCGCCTCCGGCTCCGGCAGGGCTGGTGGCTCGCGGTGCTCCCGCTTGGCCTCAATGATCTGCTCCAGGGCCTCCGCAGGCATGCCGGTTTGCCCGTGGAGCTGGGGCTGGATGGTGGCGGGCAGGAGCGTCGCGAGCACGCCGACGCGGCCGACAACCTGCTCCCGGGCTTTCCTGGTCAGTTTTCTTCCTGGTAGCTGAGATCCAGTGCCTTTAGAGCCTCGTCGATGTTCGCCTTCTTGGCGAACAGTTTCTCGATCTGCTCGAAGTGGGTCTGCTGGACGCCGGAATTGGGCCAGCGTTGATCCATGAAGGGAACGGTGGTGGCGGCCTTCTGACGTTCGGCGACTTCCTTGACCACACGGCTGACGTCGAAGGAGTCATTCGGAAGGGCGGGGATGGTGGCCCCGGTGCGGTTGTAGAGGTTTTGCCCTTCAAGCGAGCCCAGGAAGTCGATGAATTTCATCGCGGCCTCGCGGTGCGGTGTGTTGGTGTTCAGCCCGTAGGCGGCCGACACAGCGCCGGGCATCCGGGTCTGCCCTGGATCGTCGGTGGCCGGCAGCGCGTCCATGCGCAAATGCAGGTTAGGCGCAGTGGCCTGGAGAACGGAGAGCGTACTGGCGACCTGCACCATACCGACTGCCCGGCCTTCCGCCACCTGTTCCACAGCATCCTCGTACGTGGTGTCCAAGGGCTGGCGGCTGAAGCAGCCGCGATCGTTCATCTGAAGGTATTTCTCCAGAGCGGTGCGCCAGCCGGATTCGGCGAAGGTCTGTTTGCCCAGGGCCATCTGTTCGTCGAAGTCGGGCTGGTCGGAATAGACGGTCGTGGCCACGAGGGCGTAGGCGACGAGTTGCGTGACCCACGGTGTGGCGTTGCCGAGTGCGAAGAGCACCTTGCCATGCTGTTCAGCGGTGTCACACAGGTGGAGGAGTTCGCTCCAGGTGGTGGGTGCGGAGCCGCCGATCTTGTCGAGCGTCCGCTGGGAGTAGATGGCACCGATTGCGCTGAAACTCATGGGCACCACGTAGGTGATTCCGAGGACGTCGGTCACGGGTTTGACGCCTTGTGGGACGGTTCGGCTGAACGGGCGCAGGTTCAGTTCCTCCAGCAGGTTGTCCCGTTCGAGAGTGGCGACGGAGGCCGGATTTCCGCTGCCGGGCCAGACGGTGAAGATGTCGGGTGCCTTGTCGGTTCGGAGTTTGTGGGGAATGGCTTTCTGGAGGGTGTTGATGTCAGCGAAGCTGACCTTGATGCGGATGTCAGGGTTGTGGCGCTGGAAGGCAGCGATGACGCTGGTCATAGCGGCTTTGTCGGTGTTGCTGGCCATGATGGTGACGGCCGTGTCGTGGTCGGTTGTGTCCGCGAAGGTGCAACCGGCCAGCAGTGCGGTTGCGCCGGTGACTGCGAGTGCGGAACGGCAGAGGTAGGCGGTGACTGACACGGGTGGACTCCGATGGGATGAGCGCGGCTCACGGCCGGCGGGAGCCGAGGGAGTACGGGGAATGAGGGTGTGACTGTGCGTCACGCCCGCGCGGGTGCGGGGGCGTGACGCGGAGGGGCCTGGTTGTGGTCAGCCGATGGTCACGGTTCGCTGCGCGGTCAGGTCGCGGGAGGAGCGGGCGGTCGCGAGCGTGTAGGAGCCGGGCACGAGCGTCCAGGTACCCGCCTTCCAGACCGTGAGGTCCTGCGCGGGGATGGTGAGGGTGATCCGCTGGGATGCGGCAGGGGGCAGTGTGATCTTGTGGAAGGCGACGAGGCGGCGGGGTTCGGCGTCCGCCGTTGCCGGCAGGGTGGCGTAGACCTGGACGACGTCGGTTCCCTGACGGCGGCCCGTGTTGGTGACTGTGACGCTGAGGGTGAGGTGCTTGGCCGTCCGGTCGTAGGTGGCTTCGAGTGAGCCGTGGGTGAAGGTGGTGTAGGACAGGCCGTGACCGAAGGGGAAGCGCGGCTGCTGGCCCTTGGCGTCGTAGTAGCGGTATCCGATGGCGATGCCCTCGTCGTAGGAGACGGCGCCGTTCGTCCCGGGGTACGTCGCGGGGGTGGTGCCCGGTCCCTGGCCGGCGTCGGCGGGGAAGGTGACGGGCAGGCGGCCGGAGGGGTCGGCGTCGCCGAAGAGGACGGCGGCGAGGGCGGTACCCATGGCGCGGCCTCCGTACCAGGCCTGGATGACGGCTTCCACGTCATCCAGCCAGGGCGTGGCGACAGGTCCGTCGGTGTTGAGGACGACGATCGTGCGTGGATTGACGGCGGCGACAGCGGAGACGAGTCGGTTCTGGTCTCCGGGCAGTTCGAGGCGCTCGTGATCCATCGCCTCGCCGGCGACTCGGTTGACGAAGACGACCGCGGCGTCGGCGGTGCGGGCTGCCGCCACCGCTGCGGGGATGAGGGAGTCGGGTTGCCAGCCGAGGGTGAGGCCGCAGGTGCCGGGTTCGGCGGTGGCGTTGGTGTAGGTCAGTTCGACGGGGACGGGGCGCCCGGCGGTCAGTTCGGCGGTGCCGTGGAGGGGATAGTCGTAGGGGCCGAGGAAGAAGCGGCGCATCTGCCGGGTGCCGGAGACGACGGTCGTGCCGTTGATCTTGAGCGTGGCGGTTCCTGCGGGGAGCAGGGAGAAGCGGTGCAGGCCGGTGACGGTCGGAGTGAGGGTGCCGGTCCATTTCGCGGACCAGACGCCGGGCAGGCCGTCAACGGGAGTGGTGGTGAAGTCGACCGTCGCGTCGGTGCGGGTGGTGAGGACCGTGCCGGTGGCGTCGGCGCCTGCGAAGTAGGTTCCCGTCAGGCCGGCTGTCTCGTTGGCCGTGCGCAGGGCTGACGATGGGATGGTGGTCAGGGGGACATCGCCCTTGGTGCCTTGTGCGTGCGTGACCTTGACGGAGCCGCCGGCACGGGCACGGATCGCTTGCAGGGGGGTGGTCCAGGTGCCGGGGTCGACGTAGGTGGAGCCGGAGACGCCGGGGAAGGCGTCTGTGCCGGCGGGGCCGATGACGGCCAGCGAGGTCAGCGCCGCGGGCAGGGGAAGCGCCGCGGAGCGGTTGTGGAGCAGCACCGTGGAGGCGATCGCGGCTTCGTGGGCGAGGCTTCGGTGCTCCGGGGTGCTGGCGTCCGCAGCCGGGGCGGGCACGGGATGGTCGAACAGTCCGTTGGCGAACATCGTGACCAGGATGCGGCGGGCCGCGTCGTCGAGGCGCGAGCTGGGTATCGCACCTCCGGTGAGGGCCCCCGCGGGGATCTTGACGGCACCGGGGCCCAGTCCGGCGAGGTCCATGCCGGCTCGGGCGGCGGCGATCTGGTCGGCGCCGGCCCAGAAGTCGGGCACGGTGTAGCCCTGCAGACCGATCCGGTTCTTGACGTCGTTGAACAGGGCGGGGTGTTCGGTCGCGAAGGTGCCGTTGATCTTCGGGTAGGCCAGCATCACGGAGGTGGCCGGTGCGGCTGCGATGACGCGGCGGAAGGGCGCCTGGTAGATCTCGTGCAGAGCGCGGTCGGACACCTTGGTGTCGGTGAAGAAGCGGTTCGTTTCCTGCGTGTAGGCGGCGAAGTGCTTGACGGTGGCCGTCACGTTCCGGCTCTGCATGCCGACGGTGAGGGCCGCGCCGAGGCGGCCGGCCAGCAGTGGGTCCTCACCCATCGCCTCGGCCTGGCGCCCGAAGTGCCAGGTGCGGGTGAGGTCGACGGTGGGGCCGAGCAGGTTGTTGTAGCCCTTGGCGCGTCCTTCCGCGCCGATGGCGCGACCGATACGGGATGCCAGGTCCTCGTCGAAGGAAGCGGCCTGAGCGACGGGCACGGGGAAGGCGGTGACGCCCTTCTCGCCCCGGAGCCCGGCTGAGGCGTCGACCATGGCGAGCGCCGGGATGCCCAGGTGGGCGACGGCTGGGAAGTCGCACCGGACGAGGGCCTCCTTCTCCGCCGCCGTCATCTTTGCGAGCAGGGCGTCGGCTCGCTGCCGCGGGGTGGTGCCGGAGGCAGCGGCTGCCTGGTCGCTCATGGCCGGAGCCATAGTCATGGCCAGGGCGGTGAAAGTGGCGGCCGAGAGGAAGTTGCGTCTGTTCACAGCGGCTCTCCGGGCGGATGGGGCGGCTGCCCGGTGAAGGGCTGCCGCGAGTGGGGAGGGGACCGGCCGAGGGGTCAGGTTCACGGCCGGCCCCAGCAATGGGGGAATTGCCGCTTTTCCGAAGCATTCGCTGGACACGTCCCGAGGCGAGCGAATGCCAAGCCGGAGAAGACCGGGGATTAGAAGAAGCGCACAATTCAATGAACGATAAAGCTAGGTGTTGTTCTCAGTCGGGTCAACCCGCCTGCAGCATTTTCTCGGGAAACCCTCCACGAACAGCCAGGATGCAGTTCGCGGGTTTGAAACGGCCGCTGAAATTTCAATTGAAAAACGGCGAAGAACGATCCGCCATCGAGGTGATGAATGACATGCATCCACGCGCTGGATACACAAACCAGGAACAGGCAACAGGAAAGCCCGCCGTTTTCCCCGGGAGGAAATACGGCGGGCTTTCTGTTTGACTGACCTTCGCGCCTGTCAGGCGGCGCGCGCGGCGAGTTCCGTGGAGTCCAGGACGTGGTGACCGGGCCCCAGGAGGACCGGGGGACAGCCGGGCAGCTCGGCCGTGGCACGGCAGCCCTCGGGTACTTCGGCGTGCACGGTCAGTCCTGAATCGGTCGTCTCCCACGCCAGTGAGACTGTTCCGTAGGGCGTGTCGTGCCGGGTACGAGCCCAGGTGATCCCTCCTCCGGGGCGTGGGCGCAGGGCCACTTCGCGGTAGCCGGGAGCGGTGGCGGTGATGCCGCCGACGACCCGGTGCAGCCAGTCGGCGACCGCGCCGAGCGCGTAGTGGTTGAAGGAGGTCATGCCGCCGGGGTTGAGCGTGCCGTCGGGTCGCATGCTGTCCCAGCGTTCCCAGATGGTCGTGGCTCCCATCGTCACGGGGTAGAGCCAAGAGGGGCACTCGGTCTGGGTCAGCAGGCGGTAGGCGACGTCGAGATGGCCGGATTCGGTCAGCGCGTCGCAGATCAGCGGTGTGCCGACGAAACCGGTGGCGATGCGGGCGTCGTCGTCGAGGACCAGCTGGGCCAGGCGGTCACCGGCTGCCTGGCGTTGTTGCTGCGTCAGCAAGCCGAAGGCGAGTGCGAGGGCGTATGCGGTGGGGCTGTCGCTGGTCATGTGGCCGGAAGCGGTGACGTAGCGGCGGCGGAAGGCGTCGGCTGTTTCTTGTGCCAGCACACGGTAGTGCTCGGCGTCCCGCGCTTCGCCCAACTCCGCTGCGGTCAGGGCGAGGTGGTGTGCGGAGTGCGCGAAGTAGGCGGTGGCGACCAGGTAGCGGTCAGTGCGGCCGGCTGCCGGGTCGTCCGGCGGTGCCGCCGGGTCGAGCCAGTCCCCCAGTTGGAAGCCGGTGTCCCACAGTCGGCTCGGACCGGCGAGGCGTTCGACCAGGTCGACCCATGCCTTGGCCATGGGGTAGTGGCGGCGCAGCAGGCCGGGATCGCCGAAGCGCTGGTAGAGCGTCCAGGGGGTGAGGGTGGCGACGTCGCCCCAGGCGGCCCCGGGCTGGATCGGAGTCCACATCGGTTCTCCGGGGATGACGGGTACGTACCAGGGAATGGTGCCGTCGGGGAGTTGTTCCAGGGCGACATCGGTGAGCCAGGAGTCAAGCATGCCGACGCAGTCGTAGAGGTAGCTCGCGGTCGGGGCGAAGACCTGGAGGTCGCCGGTCCAGCCGAGGCGTTCGTCGCGCTGGGGGCAGTCGGTGGGGATGTCGACGAAGTTGCCGCGCATGCTCCAGACGACGTTCTCGTGCAGGCGGTTGATCAGCGGGTTGCTGCACTCGAACCAGCCTGTGCGGCGCATGTCGGTGTGGTACACCCGGGCCGTGACCGAATCCGGCGTCATCTTGCCCGGCCAGCCTGTGATCTCGGCGTACCGGAACCCGTGGAGGGTGAAGCGGGGTTCCCACGTGAGCGGTCCCTGTCCGGAGAGGATGAGGGTGTCCGTGGCAGAGGCCTCACGCAGGGGCCGGGTGGCGAGCTCCCCGCCCTGGAGGACTTCCGCGTGCCGGATCGTGATCTTCGCACCTTCCGGTCCGTCGACGGTGAGGCGGAGTCGGCCGACCAGGTTCTGCCCGAAGTCGAGCAGGTGGCGGCCGTCGTCGAGACGGGTCACGGTGGCCGGGGGGACTTCCTCGGTGCAGCGCACCGGTGGGCCTGAGGGCGCCACGAGTGTCGCCGGGTCGCGGGTATGGGTGCGTACGGGCGTCCAGTCGGCGGAGTCTGCATGGCTCGGCGTGGACCAGTCGGGGTCGTGGAGCCGTGCGTCGTAGGTCTCCCCTGCGTACAGGCCGCTGGTGAGGATGGGGCCCGGGCCGGCGGTCCATGTTCCGTCGGTGGCGAGGACCAGGGTGGTGCCGTCGTCGTACACCACCTCCAGTTGAGCGATCAAAGATTGGTCGGTGCCGTAGATGTTGCGGGTACCGCCGTCGAAGCCGTACACGCCGCGGTACCAGCCGTCGCCGAGCCACGCTCCGATGGTGTTGGCTCCCTGGGCGAGGTGGCCGGTGACGTCATGGGTGCGGTAGCGCAGCCGGTGGGGGTAGACCGTCCACCCCGGCGCCAGGGCCTCGTCTCCGACGCGCCGGCCATTGATCTCCACCTCGTACAGTCCGTGGGCCGAGACGTACAGGCGGGCGTGCGCCACCGGTCGGTCGAGGCGGAAGTCCTTGCGGACCCGGGCCGGGCGGCGCTCGGCCTGCGGGTCCTCGTCCCAATCGGCGCCGACGGGGACGGCCTGCCAGTGAGCCGGCTCCAGAAGGCCGGCTTCGACGACGCTGGGTTCACTCCATGCCGAGGGCTCCTCAGCGCCCGCTGACCAGACCCGGACGCGGACGGTGACGCGTTCGCGGGAGATGAGCGGTTCGCCCGGCCATGCGACGAGGACGTGGTCGGGCCCTTGTACGCGTCCCGTGCGCAGAACTGTTCCGGCGTCACGGTCGAGTCGCAGTTCGTAGGCCTCCTGGAAGCCGCAGCCGGGCGGCAGCGTCCACGTCAAACGGGGTGTGCAGACGCCGATACCCAGAGCGTCCGGGAGGTGCTCGAAGGTCACCGGGGAGGGCTGAGGGGGGTGCAAAGGGAACCTTTCGTCGAGGCGCGGATGGGTCGGCGGGATCGGGAGGGTCAGCCCTTGACCGCTCCCGAGGTGAGCCCCTTCATGACCTTCTGGTTGAGGAACAGGTAGATCAGGAGGGTGCCGAAGACGTTGATGCAGATGGCGGCGAACAGGGGGCCGTACTGGGTGGCGCCGAAGTCGCCGGTGAAGTTGAGCAGGCCGACCTGGATGGTGCGCAGGTCCTGGTCGTTGGTGAACGTCAGGGCGATGAGCAGGTCGTTCCAGATGAAGAAGAACTGCACCAGGCCGACGGTGAGGAGGGCGTTGCGGACCAGCGGGACGCTGATCGTCCAGAAGGCGCGCAGGATGCCGGCGCCGTCGATGGTGGCCGCCTCGAACAGCTCGCGCGGGACGGTGCGGTAGTAGGTGGCCATCATGAAGACGGTCAGCGGAAGGCCGGTGCCGGTGTAGGTGAGGATCAGCGGCCACAGGGTGCCGGACAGGCCCGCCTGGAAGTAGACGGTGAACAGCGGCAGCAGGATCATCTGCGGCGGGACCATCATGCCGGCGAGGAAGACCAGCAGGGTGAGGCTGCGGCCCTTCCACACCATGATCTGGAGGGCGAACCCGGCGGCGGTGCCCAGCAGCAGCATGAGCGCGAGGGCGGGGATGACGGCGAGCAGGCTGTTCTGCACGTACAGGCCGATGTTGCCGGTGGTCCAGGCTTCGGTGTAGTTGCCCCACTCCCACGTGGTGGGCAGGCTCCAGGTGGAGTTGTTGAGGTAGTCGTCGTTGGACTTCAGCGAGGTCAGGAACATCCAGACCAGCGGGTAGATCTCGACGACCAGCAGACCGGCGACGACGATTTTCACCCAGAGGCGGCTTCCTCGACGGCCGCGCCGGGGGCGGGGAGCCCGTGCGAGCGCGCGTCCGGAGCCGGGTGCGGAGGTCTTCACGGGTGTGTCGATGGTGGCCATGTGTGTCAGCCCTCCGTGAGGTCGCGCCGCGAGACGCGGTAGACGACCAGGCTCACCAGCAGGCACACCACGGTCAGCAGCAGCGCGATGGTGCTGCCGTAGCCGTAGTCGCTGTAGGTGAACGACGTCTGGAACATGTACAGGGTCAGCGGGGTCGTGTCGTTGCCGGGGCCGCCGTTGGTCAGGGCGACGATCGAGTCGAAGACCTTCAGCGTGCCGTTGATGCTGAAGATCAGCGACGACATCAGCACCGGCAGGGACAGCGGCAGCACGATGTGGCGGATCAGCTTCAGGCCGGTAGCGCCATCCAGGCGGGCAGACTCCAGGGTCTCGTCGGGGATGTCGACGAGACCGGCGAACAACAGGACGGCGTAGAAGCCCATGGAGCGCCAAATGTCCATCACGACCAGCACCCAGAACGCGCTGCCGGCACCTCCGAAGAAGTCGATCGAATCCAGACCGACCGCGTTGAGCAGGGAGTTGACCGGGCCGGTCTGCGGGGCGACCTGGAAGAACTTCTGGAAGAGCAGTCCGACCGCCACCGTGGGAAGGACCACGGGAAAGAAGACCAGGGTGCGGATGAGCGCCGAGGCGCGCTTGAGGAAGAAGACGTACAGCAGCGCCAGCAGGTAGCCGGCGACGACCTGCCCGACCGTGACGACGACTGCGTACTTCAAGGTGAACCACAGGGCGTCGTGGACGGCCGGGTCGTCCAGGAGCCGGGAGAAGTTGGCGACGCCGTTGCCGGTAAAGCCGTCGATGGTGTTGCCCTTGGTGAAGGAGTACCCGAGCGACCACACCATCGGGACCAGCATGATCAGTGAGTAGACGAGGAGGGCGGGACCGAGCAGGATCGCGACGGCCCTGCGGTCACCGAGTACGCGGTGCATGGATGGTGTCCACTTCGTTTCCGTTGAAGAGACCTGCCGATGGGGCCGGGGGCGGCGCACCGCTCACGCGGGGCTTGCCGGGGTGGGCCGCCCCCGGCCGGTCACTGGGTGGCCAGCGCGCCCTGCACCGTCTGCATGAACTGCTCGGGCTTCATGCTTCCGCCGACCAGGCTGGCCGCGTTGGTCTGGGACACGGTGGTGGCCTTCGTGCTGAACAGGGCTTCGAACCACAGCACGTTCTGCTTCGAGGAGCTGATCGTGTCGCGGACCTGGGTGGTGACCTCGTTGGCGTCCTTCACCTCGGTGTTGACCTTGAACCCCGAGATGGAGCCATGGTCCTTCAGCGCGGTGCTGCCGTAGTTCTTGGCGATGCAGGCGACCCAGTCCCCCGTCTTCTCGTCGAAGGACTTGGCACCGAGGGTGATGCCCAGGCCGACGTTGGAGGGGTACTGGTCGATCGAGCCCTTGCCCCCGGCGACGGCGGGGAAGGGCATGAAGCCGACGTTGTCGGCACCCACCTTGTTCTGCTTACTGTCGGAGATGTTGGCCAGCGCCCAGCTGCCCATGTAGAACATGGCGGCCTTGCCGGTCAGGAACTGGTTCATCGCGGTGTCGTAGTCGATGGAGCCGACGCCCTTGCCGAAGTAGCCCTTCTTGCCGAGTGCGGCGATCTCCTCGGCTGCCTTGACGTACTCGGGGTCGGTCAGCTTCGCCTTGCCGTCGGCCACCTTCTGCAGCGCGTCGGGGCCGAGGCTGCGGTAGAGGTAGCCGCTGATCAGTCGGGTCAGCGGCCAGCCCTGCTGACCGGAGGCGGAGAACGGCTGGACGCCCTTCGCCTGGAGCTTCGCTGCCGCCTTCGTCAGCTCGTCCCAGCTGCCGGGCACCTTCAGACCGTGGTCGGCGAAGATCTTCTTGTTGTAGAAGACGCCCTCGATGTTGTACTCGTAGGGCAGTACCAGGAGCTTGCCGCCGTAGAGGGCTTTGATCGTGGACACGGCGGCCGGTTCGAGCTGGTTCTCGACGCCCAGCTGCTTCAGCTTCGCCTCCAGGTCGGCGACCTTGCCCGACTTCGCGAGCTGCTGGGTCAGCGTCGGAGCATTGCCGGCCGCGAACTGCACCGGCAGCGCGTTCTGTCCGGCCAGCAGCTGCAGCTTCTGGTCCAGGCTCGCCTGCGGCACGGTCTCCACCTTCAGCGGCAGCGCCTCGTTCGCCATCCGGCATGCGCCCTTGGACATGGTCGTCAGAGCCGTCTTCACCGTGGTGTTCTCGGTGACGCTCAGGTAGCTGAAGTCCTTGGGCGCCGCGGAGGCGCCCCCGCCACTGCCGCCGCAGGCGGTGGCGAGCAGCGCGAGGGAAGCGGTGCCGGCGGTGAGCAGGCTCAGGCGTGTGTGACGGGTACGGGGCAGGCGTACGGACACGGGAACTCCCGGAAGGATCTCAGAGGAAGCGAGAGGAGAGCAGGTGCGGGTGCCTGGGGCAGTGAGTGGGCCCGACGACGGCACGAACAGAGTGTGTAAAACGTTCTCTACTGTGAGTGGGCAACACCCTGCACCTCGACACCGAGCGCGTCAAGACACAGCCGTGTAACGTTGAATTCATCAGGAGGAGGGCTTGAGCGCCCGAGTGGGCTACGGTGTAGACCGTTACACCTGAACCCAGGAGGATCGACGTGGCGACATCGGATGGGGCTGCGGCACCCAGGCAGAACAGACGTGTGACCATCACGGATGTCGCCCGGCACGCTGGCGTTTCCGTCGCCGCCGTCTCCAAGGTGCTGCGCAACGCCTATGGCGTGAGCCCGGCGATGAAGGAGAAGGTGACCGCAGCCATAACCGACCTGGGTTACCGTCCGCACGCGGCCGCGCGCGGCATGCGTGGCCGGACGTACACGATCGGCGTGCTGCTGGACAACGTCCGCAACGCCTTCTTCGCAGACATCCTCGACGGTGTACGGGAGGAGCTGAGGCAGAGCGAGTACACCGTTCTGATCGGCGCGGCCGGTTTCGAACCCGAGGAACAGGCCAGAACGATTCGGTCCATGGTGGACCGTCAGATGGATGGCCTGATCCTCATCGCACCGGGGACCTCGCGTGATGAGGTACTTGCCACCGCCGCGGCAACTCCGACTGTCGTCATCGGCCACCACGACACGTCCGACACCTACGATTCGGTCGTCGACGCCGACGATCTGGGAGCCGGCCTGGTCGTGGACCACCTCGTCGCCCTCGGGCACCGCGACATCGCCCTCGTCGCTGCCCCGGGCACCAAGGCAAACCGGTGGAAGCGCACCCCCGAGATCGTGCTGACCGACGGCTTTCTCCAAGCCATGGAACGGCACGGCCTGGCCGAGTATGCGCGAGTGCACCACGCCGCGTACTCCGACGAGGGTGGCTTCAAGGCGGGGATGACACTGCTGACCTCCAGCCGACCGCCGACCGCCGTCATGACCGGCGCGGACGTGGCCGCCCTCGGTATGTATCGGGCTGCCCACGAACTGGGACTGCGCATCCCGGACGACGTGTCGTTGGTCGGGTACAACAACACCGCGCTCGCCGCGCTGGCGCCTGTCCAGCTCACCAGTGTGGACCAGGCCGGCCACACCATGGGCTCCACAGCCGCCCGGATGCTCATCGAACGGGTGGAGGGCAAGCGGGACCGTGCCATGCGCACGACCATGGCACCCCGGCTGGTGGAGCGCTCCAGTACCGCAGCGCCGAGGAGCCGTTGACCCATGGACCGGCAAGGGTTCACCACGGATTCGACGGTGCACCGCACGTCGGACCGTGGCCGGCACACCGCGGCGGTACACAACAGCCGGGCACCTCGAAGGGTGGGCATCAAGGATGTCGCACGGGTGGCCGGTGTGTCGCTCGGTACCGTCTCCAATGTGCTCAACCGGCCCGAGATCGTGGCGGAGGCCACCCGGGAGCGCGTCCTGTCCGTGATCGACTCCCTGGGGTACATACGTGCCGAAGGGGCGCGGCAACTGCGCGGCTGGACCTCCCGCGTCATCACCGTGCTCGTCCATGATCTGGCCAATCCCTTCTTCACCGCCTTGGCCACCGGCGTGGAACAGGCGGCGCGCGAGGCGGATCTCGGTGTGATGGTCGGGACCGGGGCCCGCGACCCCGCGGAAGCCGCCCGTCATCTCGCCCTCATCACCTCCCACCAGGTCCGGGGGGCGGTGCTGACCGCCGGGGACGGAGCCGGGCGCACCGTGGCAGCCTTCCGCCGTCACTCGGTCCCCTTCGTCATCGCCGACCAGAACGCCCCGCAGCCCGGCGCCTGCTCGGTTGGCATAGACGACATCGCAGGAGGTCACGCCGCGGTCCGTCACCTGATCGAGCAGGGGCATCGGCACCTTGCCTACGTGAGCGGTCCTGACCGCCTTCAGCAGGTCCGCGACCGCCACCGGGGAGCCCTCGCCGCCATCGAGGAAGCCGGACTGCCGAAGAGCTCGCTGCGCGAGGTGACAGGGCCGGCCCTCACCGTGAGCGCCGGGCGGGACGCGGGTCACCGTATTCTGGGGCTGTCCGACCGACCGACCGCGCTGTTCTGTGCCAACGACCTGCTCGCCTTGGGCGTCATGCAGGCCCTGTATGTGGCCGGCTTGCGAGTCCCGCAGGACATCGCCGTGATCGGCTACGACGACATCGAATTCGCCGCGTCCGCCGTCGTCCCGCTCACCTCGGTGAGACGCCCGGCCGCCTCGATGGGGCTGCGGGCGGGTCGTTTGCTCATCGAGGACACCGCCCGTGACATCGCCCACGAACACGCTCACGTCGTTCTCCAGCCGGAGCTCGTGGTCCGCCAGTCCACCTTGGCAGCGCCTGCCCGTTGACTCCGGCGCCACCGCGGATGGCCGCTCCGGCGCATCCCGCAGGCGGGGCAGCAGCACCCGGCGCACTCCTGTGGGTACCGGCCTGCCGGGTGTCGGAGGACCGATTCGAGGCGGCGCGAGACGGAGCGGCATGCGCTACGGACCGGGATGACAGCCTCGTTGCCCAGGCATGGCAAAGGTGGTGTGGGCATGACGGTACTCCGGAGCATGTGCAGGCAGGGAACCGGCGGGGGGACGGGGAGGTCCCTTCAGGCGCGCCAGCGGGGGCGCTTTTCGACTATGCGTCCCCGGTCCGAAGCCGCACACCCTTTGCGTGATCCATATCGCAGATGCTGTCCATCCACCGCATGGATGTCGCGCCTCGGGCAAGGCTTCAAACGCGCTCGCAGCACTGCCGGCAAGAGGTGCCCGGCTGGGCGACATGGATCAGGATGACGGCGCGATGTACCCCGTTTCGGCCATGCGCCGACCGACCCGGGCAGCCGTCTCGCGCAGCCAGACGTGACCCGCGTCATGGGTGTGCACCGGATGCCACCACAGCGCCTCGCGCAACGGCACCGCTTCATAAGGAGGCTCCACAGCCCGGACGGCGGCGAGCGGTGCGAGGAGGCGGGCGAGGCGGGCCTGGATGAGGGCGATACGGCGAGTACCGGCCACCAGCAGGGGCAGGAGCTGGAAGCTGTCGACGGAGACCTCGACACGCGGTTCGATGCCGAGCATGCCGAGCTGGCGTACGGCGGGGGCGTCGTAGGTGCGCTGATAGGTGACCCAGGGCAGGCGAGCGAGGTCATGGCGGGTGAGGTGGCCGTCGACGCTGGGGTGGTCGTGGGAGACGAGGAAGACCCAGCGGTCGCTGAAGAGGTCTGTGGCGGGGAAGTCACTGATGACCCCATGCGGCATGAACAGGCCGTCGGTGGTACTGAGCAGGGTGGCGGTGTCGTCCACCACCGTGGTGGGGGTCTGCGCGAAGCGCAGCCGGACTCCCGGAGCCTCCTCGTGCACGACGCGCGCCAGTTCGGTGCCGAAGACGGAGACGGCGTAGTCGGATGCGATCAGCTTGAACTCGCGGCTCTCCTTGGCCGGGTCGAAGGCGGCCTGGCTGGCGAAGAGGCGTTCCAGGACGTCGTAGGCGGTGGAGGTGCGGTCGAGGAGGACCTGTCCGAGGGCGGTGAGTTCGTAGTGGCCGCCGACCCGGGCGAGCAGGTCGTCGTCGAAGTGACGGCGGAGCCGAGCCAGGGCGGCGCTCATGGCGGGCTGACTGAGACCGACGCGCTGTCCGGCGCGGGTGACGTTGCGTTCCTCCAGCAGGGCGCGCAGGGCGACGACGAGGTTGAGGTCGAGGCGAGCCAGATTCACGAGGTTTCCCTTTGCGGTAAGGCGCTGACCAGTGAAAATCCACTTCATGGATGAAAGTCATCCATAGAAGAAATTTCCCTGATTGCAGGCGGGGGGGCCAGATTAGTCGCACTGCAATCAGGAGGACATGTCCGTGAAACCTGAACCTGAGTCCGCCCCCTTCGCCGGACCGTTCGCACTCGCCACGCTCTCGCTCCCGGACGGGCCCGCGTTCCCCGCCCTGGTCACCCCCGACGCGCGGGTGGTCGATCTGCGTGTTGCCCTCGGTGATGACGGGTTGTCCGTCCGGACGCTGCTGGAGAACTGGGGGGCCGTTCTTCCTCGGATGCGCGCTCTGGCAGAAGGCGACTCGGATGATCGCGAGCCGCTCTCGGCCTTCCGGGTGCACGCGCCGGTCGAGCCGCGTCAGGTGTTCCAGTCTGGCGCGAACTACCGGCAGCACGTCATTGACCTGCACGTGGCGCACTCGGCTCCGGGGGACGACCGTCCGGAGGCGGAGCGGCGCGCCGAGGCGGCGGAGATCATGGACCGGCGGGCCGCGGAGGACCTGCCGTACGTCTTCATCGGTCTGCCGAGCGCGATCACCGGGCCGTACGACGACGTCGTGCTGCCCGCGTGGGCCGAGAAGCCGGACTGGGAACTGGAGCTGGCGGCGGTGATCGGCCGTCCGGCGCACCGGGTGCCCGTAGCGGAGGCCTTGGAGTACGTCGCCGGCTACACCATCGCCAACGACCTCACCGACCGGGCCACCGTCTTCCGCCGGGACATGCCGCAGATCGGCACCGACTGGCTGCGCAGCAAGAACGCCCCCGGCTTCACTCCGCTCGGCCCGTGGATCGTGCCCACCGGCTCGGTCGCCCACCCCGGCGACCTGCGCCTCACCTTGAAGCTGAACGGCGAGACCATGCAGGACGAGTCCACCCGGGACATGATCTTCGATGTGGCGCGGATGGTCTCCTACGCCTCACAGACAGCCCGGCTCCTTCCGGGCGACCTGGTCCTGACCGGCTCACCGGCCGGCAACGGCATGCACTGGGGCCGTCTGCTGCGCGACGGCGACGTCATGGACGCCTCGATCACCGGGCTCGGCGCGCAGCGCACCCGCTGTGTGGCAGAGGCGGCCGGATGACCCTGGACCGCACCGACCCCGAGAGCGCGATAGCGCGGACTGCCGAGGCGTGTTCCAACTGGGGCCGGTGGGGAGAGGATGACGTGCTCGGCACCCTCAACTTCCTGGACGAGGGCAAGCGCCGCGAAGGGGCAGCGCTGGTGCGACGGGGTGCCAGCTTCTCGCTCTCCCAGCGGTTCGACATGAACGGCCCGCAAAAGGGCTGGCGGCGGCGCACCAACCCGGTGCACACCATGCTGGACACCGGCACCGACGCCGCCCTCGGCACTCAGGGCTTCCCGCACGGGATCGGCGGTGCCGACGACGTGATCGCGATGCCGCTGCAGTGCTCCACCCAGTGGGACGGGCTCGGCCACATCTTCGACCACGGCAAGGCGTGGAACGGTCGTCCCGCCGAGCAGGTGGTGACCTCCGAGGGCGACCTGGTCACCGGCATCGAGCACATGGCCCCGCACGTCGCCGGCCGGGGCGTACTGCTGGATGTCGGCCGGGTCGTCGGCGCGGACGGTGAACTGCCCGACGGCTTCGCCATCACGCAGGAGCACTTGGCCGCGACCGCCGAGGCGCACGGCGTAGCGGTGGGGCGCGGCGACATCGTCCTCGTCCGCACCGGCCAGCTCGCCCGGGCACGCCGCGACGGCTGGGGCGACTACGCCGGAGGACCCGCGCCGGGCCTTTCGTTCACCACGGCCGGCTGGCTGCACGGCAGCGAGATCGCCGCGATCGCCACCGACACCTGGGGCTTCGAGGTCCGCCCGAACGAGTTCGAGCACGCCTTCCAGCCGCTGCACCAGATCGCCATCCCGCACATCGGGCTGCTGATCGGCGAGATGTGGGACTTGGATGCTCTCGCCGCGGACTGCGCCGCCGATGGCGAGTACGCCTTCTGGCTCACCGCCGCTCCCCTGCCCATCACCGGTGCGGTCGGCTCCCCCGTCAACCCGGTCGCCGTCAAGTAATCGCAGGAACGAGGGAGTTCCCATGCCTCAACCCCACAAGATCCTCGTCATCGGTGGCGGTGCCGCCGGCAACGCCGTAACGATCCTGCTGCGCCGCGCCGGGTGCACGGTGCACCTGGTCGAGGCCAAGGACGACTGGAACGCCACCGCCGGCTCCGGCATCACCCTCCAGGGCAACGCCCTGCGCGTCCTGCGCGAACTGGGTGTCTGGGAACAGGTTCAGGCGTCCGGGTTCGGCTTCGGATCGGTCGGCATCACCGCTGCGGACGGTACCGTCCTGCACGTTCAAGACGACCTGCGCACCGGCGGCGACGACCTGCCCGCCACCGTCGGCATGCAGCGGCCGCGGCTTCAGCAGATCCTCATCGACGCCGTGCGCGCCAGTGGCACCGCCGTGCAGCTCGGCACCACCGCCGAGATCGTGCGCCAGGACGCCGACGGCGTCTGCGTCCGGCTGAGCAACGGCACCGAGGACCGCTACGACCTGGTGGTCGCCGCCGACGGCCTCGGCTCCACAACCCGCGCCGCGATCGGCATCACGGACAAACCCGAGCCGACCGGCATGGCCATCTGGCGAATCGCCGCGCCCCGCCCGGCCGGCGTCACCCGCACCGACCTGGCCTACGGCGGCCCGGCCTACATCGCCGGGTACTGCCCGACGAGCGACACCACCCTCTACGCGTACGTCGTCGAGGCCAACCGGGACCGGGCTTCGATCCCCACGGAGTCGTACGCCGACGAGATGCGCCGCCTCACCCGGCACTACGGCGGGTTCTGGCCGGAGATCACCGCGCACATCACCGACCCGGCGAAGGTCAACTACACCTGGTTCGACCGGATGCTCGTCGAGGACTCCTGGCACCGCGGCCGGGTCGTGCTGGTCGGTGACGCCGCGCACTGCTGCCCGCCCACCCTCGCGCAGGGCGCCGCGATGTCCCTGGAGGACGCCTGGGTGCTGGCACAGCTCCTCACCGGCGGCGACGCCTGGGACGACGCACTGTTCGAGACGTACTACGAGCGGCGGATCGCCCGCGTCCGGCCGGTGGTCGAGGCGTCGGTGCAGATCGGGCAGTGGCAACTGGACGGCGTGCGCGACGCCGACGTGCCCGGCCTGATGGGCCGCACGATGACGATGCTCCGGGAGCTGCCGTGACCGTCCCCACCGTCGATGTCCACGCCCACGTCCTGCTGCCCGAGGTCGACGCACTTGTCGACGGCCTGCCCGGGCACGCCGAGGCACGGGCCCTGGACGCCCGCCGTAACGGCCCCGAGGCCCTCGCCGTGAGCGGGCCGATGGTACGCGAACGGATCCCGCTGCTCACCGACGTCACCGCCCGGCTGGCGGCGATGGACGCGCAGGGCGTGGACGTGCAACTGGTCAGCCCTTCGCCGTCGCACTACCACTACTGGGCGGACGAGCGGACGGCCGAGAAGGTGTACCGGCTCGCCAACGAGGCGACCGCCGCGCACTGTTCGACCGCCCCGGACCGGCTGCGCGGCTTGGGCCTTGTGCCGCTCCAAGACCCCGAAATGGCGGTGCGAGCGCTCGACCACGCCCTGGAGCAAGGGCTGCTCGGCGTGGAGATCTCCAGCCACGCCGCGGGCCGGGAGCTGTCCGACCCCGACTACGCCCCCCTGTGGGCGCGGGCCGAGGAGACCGGGGCGATCCTGTTCCTGCACCCCTTCGGCTGCACCCTCGATGAGCGGCTGGACCGCTGGTACCTGTCCAACACCGTCGGGCAGCCCACCGAGAACGCCATCGCGCTCTCCCACCTGATCTTCTCAGGGGTCCTTGACCGGCATCCCGGGCTGAAGCTGATCGCGGCGCACGGCGGTGGCTACCTGCCCACCCACATCGGCCGCTCCGACCACGCCTGGTCGGTGCGCGCCGACGCCGGCAGCGGCTGCGCGCATCTGCCCAGCAGCTATCTGCGGCGGCTGTGGTTCGACTCGCTCGTGCACGACCCGCACGTCCTGCGGGAGCTGGTCCGGGTGGCCGGCGCCGACCGGGTCCTGCTCGGATCCGACTTCCCCTTCGACATGGGTAACGAGGACCCGGTCGGCGCGCTGCGCGCGGCCGGCCTCACCGACTCCGACTTCCACGCCGTACGAGGCGGCAACGCCGCCGCCCTCTTCCGGAAGGACTGACCGATATGCGCCTGCTGACCCACCTGCGGCACGTCGACCTCGCCGTGCCCGACTACGACAAGCAGCTCGACTTCTACGCCGGTGTCTGGGGCCTGACCAAGGTCGCCGAGGACTCGGGGATCTCCTTCCTGGCCGCCGAGGGCTCCCCCGAGCAGTACGTGATCCGGCTGCGCAAGGCCGAGGACAAGCGACTCGACCTCGTCTCCTACGGCGCCGCGACCAGCGCCGACGTCGACACCCTCGCCGAGCGGCTCCTCGCCGGAGGCGTGCAGCTGATCACCCGACCCGGCAAGGTCGACACCCCCGGCGGCGGCTACGGGTTCCGGTTCTTCGACGTGGACGGCCGCACCATCGAGGTCTCCGCCGACGTAGAGGTCCGCCGGCACCGGAAGATCGAGGAGAAGGAGTCCATCCCGGTCAAGCTCTCCCACGTCGTGCTCAACTCCCCCGACCTGAACCGCACGCGGGAGTGGTACGAACGGCACCTCGGCTTCGCGCTCTCCGACACTCTGTCCTCGCCGCACATGGGCGAGGTCATGCACTTCATGCGGATCAGCAGCCAGCACCACTCCATGGCGCTCGCCAAGGGCCCGCACACCTCCCTGCACCACGTCTCCTTCGAGATGCGGGGAATCGACGAGTACATGCGCGGCTCGGGACGTGTCATCCGGGCGGGCTTCAAGAAGCTCTGGGGTCCGGGACGGCACATGGCCGGGGACAACACGTTCACCTATTTCCTCGACCCGCACGGCAACACCGTTGAGTACACCACCGAGCTGGAGTGCCTGGACGAGGACACCTGGCACCCGCACGTCTACGACTTCTCCCAGCCCGAGGTCACCGACCAGTGGGGCACGGCCAACCCGATGAACGAACTCGTCGCCAAGGAGTCCTTCAACGACCCCGACCGCGGCGTCTTCATCGCCCCGCCGGTCTAGACCGCCGATTCCTGGGACGCGGGGGCACGGCCCCGCCCTGACGCCCGCCGCCGCGTCCCAGGTCCCGCTCGCCCTCGCCCCCACTGCTCCCGCATCACCCTGCTTGACGTGACCGAGCTGTCGGCGCGGCCCGGCACAGTGGCGATCCTCCTCGAGACGACCACCGAGAAGGGCATACACGAGGTGCACACCGACATCGCCGGGGACGGCAGGACCACCGCCGCCAGGGCGCGCCGGGTGGTCATCACTCACCTCGCGCCGGCCCACCCGGCCCGACTCTCCGAACGCCAGCGGGCTGCGGCGGCCCGCGCCTCCGCCCGCGCAGCCGACGGCCGGGGACCTCGCCGTAGGCCACGACCTCATGCGCATTTCCCTCGACTGACCATCCTCCCCAGGAGCCGCACCATGCGTTTCGCCGCCTACGAACGCCGCCACCGCCGTCAGGTGGCCATCGTGGAGGACGACGGCACCCTCTACCCGCTGCCCGGCGTCACCTCGCTCAACGATCTGCTCGCACAGGCCGACGGACTGCCCGGACTGCTCGCCGCCGGCCGGGCCGCCCTCGACGTCCCACCGGGCCCTCACGTTTCCGACGTACGGCTGCTGCCTCCGCTGCGGCCGGCGTCGGTACGGGACTTCGTCACTTTCGAGGAGCACGTCGAAGGCGTACGCCGCGCGGTCGACGGCGTCGCCGGGGTCCCCGAGCAGTGGTACGCGGCGCCCACCTTCTACTTCACCAACCCGCACGCAATCTACGGTCACCGGGACGACATCCCGGTACCGCCCGGTTCGGCCGCACTGGACTTCGAGCTGGAAGTGGGAGCGGTCATCGGCCGGGAGGGCCGTAACCTCACCCCGGAGCAGGCGCGGGACCACATCGTCGGCTACACCGTCTTCAACGACTGGTCCGCCCGCGACCTCCAGGGCGCCGAGATGAAGGTGGGCCTTGGCCCCTGCAAGGGCAAGGACACTGCCACCACCCTCGGCCCGTACCTGGTTACCGCCGACGAGCTGGAGCGCTACCGGGACGCCGACGGCTTCCTGCGCCTGGCGTTGACCGCCGAGGTCAACGGCGAGAAGGTCGGCGAGGACCTGCTGTCCAACATGAGCTGGACCTTCGAGGAGATGATCGCCTACGCCTCGCGCGGCACCCGCGTCGTACCCGGTGACGTCCTCGGGTCGGGCACCTGCGGCAACGGCGGCTGTCTCGCCGAACTGTGGGGCCGGCGCGGCGAGCAGACGCCGCCGCCGCTGAAACCGGGCGACACCGTCGCCCTCACGGTGGAGGGCCTGGGAACCCTGGTGAACACCGTCGTGCCCGGCATCGAACCCGTGTCTCTGCCGGCCGGCCGCCGGCGCAGCCGGGAGCGGCCGTGAACGACGACCTGCGCCCGAAACGGCTGCTCGGCAGGGTCGTCGTCGTCACGGGCGCCGCCCGCGGTCAGGGCGCCGCCGAGGCCGAGGCCCTCACTCGCGAGGGCGCCCGGGTCATCGCCACCGACGTGACGCCCAGCGCCGGCTGCCGCCGCCTGGACGTCAGCAGCAGCAAGGAGTGGGCGGAGCTCGCCGCCGAGTTGCGGGATACGTACGGGAAGGTACACGGCCTGGTGAACAACGCGGGCGTGACCTGGCGAGCCCGAATCGGTGACGTGCGGGCCGAGGACTTCGAGCGGGTGCACTCGGTCAACGTCACCGGTCCGCTGCTGGGCATCCAGCACCTGAGCCCACTGATGCCGCCCGGCTCCTCGATCGTCAACGTCGGGTCCTCAGCCGCGCTCACCGCCCACTACCCAGTCGCGTACACCGCGAGCAAATGGGGACTGCGGGGTCTGTCGAAGACCGCCGCGCTGGAACTGGGCCCCCGCGGTATCCGCGTCAACACCATCCACCCCGGCTACATCGAGACCGAGATGACGGCCTCCGCCGCGTCCGCGTTCCGCGCGGCCAACCTCCGGGAAACGCCGCTCGGGCGCACCGGAACCGTGGACGAGGTGGCACCGCTAGTCGTGTTCCTGCTGTCGGACGAGTCGTCGTTCATCACCGGTGCGGAGATCCCCGTGGACGGCGGCCTGACCGCACACGGCGGGGTCAAGTCCGTCTCCGACGCGCTACTCGCCGCCGAGGCTGGCGGATGAGGCGACTCGACGGCAAGGTGGCCCTGATCACCGGCACCGCCCGAGGACTGGGCCGGGCTGCGGCCCTGCGCTTCGCCGCCGAGGGTGCGCTGGTCGTCGGCGGCGACCTGCTGCACGAGGAGGCACTGCAGACCCAGCGCCTGGTGGCCCGCGAGGGCGGCACGATTCTCACTCCGGGCGCGCTGGATGTCACCGACGAGGACTCCGTGCGGTCCTGGACCAAGGAGGCGGTGGACGCGTTCGGTGGTGTCGACATCGTCTACGCCAACGCCGGCGCCGTCCGCTTCGGAACCATCGGCTCGCAGCCCTACGAGGACTTCGCGTTCACTGTGCGTGCAGAGCTGGACTCGGTGTGGCTGACGGTCCGGGCGGCCTGGCCGCACCTGCTCCGCAGTCGCGGCTGCGTGCTGACGGTGGGTTCGACCGCCGGTGTGGCCGGCTCCCTCACCAACCCGCGCACCGCGCACTCGGCCGCCAAAGGGGCGGTGATCGCGCTGACCCGGCAGCTCGCCGCGGAGGGCGCCCCGCACGGTGTCCGGGTCAACTGCCTCAGTCCCGGACCGATCGACACCGAGGGCTCGCGCGAGAACCTGCTCGCCGACGACCACCCGATGCGCGGCATCGCCTGCCACGTCCCGCTGGGCCGGGTGGGGTCCACGGACGACGTCGTGAACACCGCCGTGTTCCTGACCTCCGGCGAAGCCGCATACATCACCGGCGCCCACCTCGTCGTCGACGGCGGGTGGTCCGCTGTCCTGCCCGGCGCCCTCGCCTGCCCCCCCTATCCCCGGCACGTCTCCCGGAAGGAACACAGCACGTGAACAAGGTCCGCGGCAGCGCCGCCGAGGCAGTGGCCGACATACGTGACAGCGCTTCGCTCGCCGTCGGAGGCTTCGGCCTCTGCGGCGTTCCCGTCGCCCTCATCGACGCCGTGTACGCGCAGGGCACGACCGGTCTGGAAGTCGTGTCCAACAATTGCGGCGTGGACGGCCGCGGCCTCGGCGTCCTCCTCGCCGCAGGCCGCATCGCCCGCGTCACCGGCTCCTACGTCGGCGAGAACAAGGAGTTCGCTCGTCAGTACCTGGGCGGCGAGCTGGAGGTGGAGCTGACCCCGCAGGGCACCCTCGCCGAACGGCTGCGCGCCGGCGGGGCCGGCATCCCCGCCTTCTACACCCGGGCCGGCGTCGGCACCCAGGTGGCGCAGGGTGGACTGCCCTGGCGGTACGCGCCCGGCGGGGGGCAGGTGGCCGTCGCCTCTCCGGCCAAGGAAAGCCGGGAGTTCGGGGGCCGCACGTACGTCCTGGAGCACGGCATCACCACCGACTTCGCCCTCGTCCGGGCCTGGCGCGGCGACCGGCACGGCAACCTGGTCTTCCGCCGCGCCGCCGCCAACTTCAACCCCCTCGCGGCCATGGCCGGTCGCGTCACTGTCGCCGAGGTCGAGGAACTCGTCGAGCCCGGCGAGCTGGCCCCCGAGGAGATCCACCTGCCCGGCGTCTACGTGCAGCGAGTCGTCGTACTCACCGCCGGACAGGCCGCCGACAAGCCCATCGAGAAGAGGACCGTACGTCCATGAGCTGGACCCGAGACCAGATGGCCGCTCGCGCCGCGGCCGAACTCACCGACGGCTCGTACGTCAACCTGGGCATCGGCTTGCCCACCCGGATACCCGGCCATCTCCCGCCCGGCGTCCACGTGGTGCTGCACTCCGAGAACGGGATCCTGGGCACCGGGCCCTACCCCACTGAGGGGCAGGTCGACCCCGACCTGATCAACGCCGGCAAGGAGACCGTCACCGTGCTGCCGGGCGCCGCCTTCTTCGACTCGGCGCTCTCCTTCGGCATGATCCGCGGCGGGCACATCGACACGGCCGTCCTCGGCGCCCTGCAGGTGTCCGCCCGCGGCGACCTGGCCAACTGGATGATCCCCGGCAAGATGGTCAAGGGCATGGGCGGCGCCATGGACCTGGTACACGGCGCCCGCCGCGTCATCGTGCTGATGGAGCACACCGCCAAGGACGGCAGTCCCAAGGTCCTCGACGAGTGCACCCTCCCCCTCACCGGCGAGGCGTGCGTGCACAGGGTCATCACCGACCTCGGCGTCCTCGACGTCACCCCCGGCGGCCTCGCCCTGGTCGAAACCGCCCCCGGCGTCACCGTCGAGGACATCATCGCCCGCACCGGCACCGCCCTGCGACTGGACAGCGTCTCCGCTGCTTGCTGACCGGCTGCCGAAAACGCTTTAGCACCGAACCATTGACACGGAGGAGACACCCTCACAATATGATCCGTACACCAACGATTGGTGTACGGATCATCGGAGGCCGGGCCCGACCGTCTCCGCTCCCGGTGCCCTCCCGAGCCGACTTTTGGAGGCCAGATGCCCGTCACCACCTTTCCGCTCCACATCGCCGTAGTCGGAGGCGGCATCGGCGGACTGGCCGCCGCGCTGGCAACTGCCCGCGCCGGCCACCGCGTGACACTCGTGGAACGAGCCGCCCGCTTCGGCGAGATCGGAGCCGGTTTGCAGCTCGCCCCCAACGCATCCCTCGCCCTGGAGGAACTCGGCGTACTGCCGGCCGTGCGGACGTCTGCGGTGGCCCCGCCCCGGCTGGTCATGATGGACGCTCTCACCGGGGAGGAGGTCACCTCCCTCGACCTGCGCAGCCCGGCCTACACCGACCGCTTCGCCCACCCGTACCTGGTCACCCACCGCACGGACCTGCACGCTGCACTGCTGGCCGCCTGCCAGGAGCACCCCGCCGTCACACTGCGCACCGGACACACCGTCACCGAGGCCGAGCAGGACGGCTCCGGGGTCCACCTGCACTTCGCGGAGCGCCACGTTCGCTTGACCGCCGACGCGGTCGTCGCCGCGGACGGACTGCACTCCCGGCTGCGCCAGGCGCTGGTCGGCGACGGTGAACCGGTCTGCTCTCGCTACGTCGCCTTCCGCGGCGCCCTGCCCACCGAGAGGATGACCGGCCGGATGTCCCAGCACGCCGCCTCGGAAGCGGTCATGGTGTGGGCGGGGCCGCGCATGCACCTGGTGCAGTACCCCGTACGCCGCGGCGAGTTGTACAACCAGGTCGCCGTGTTCGAGAGCGACCACTACACACCGGACTCCGAAGCCTGGGGGACCGAGGCCGAGCTGGAGGAGCGCTTCGCAGGCGCCTGCGAGGCCGTGCGCGACGCGCTGCCGCTCGTCTCCCGCGACCGTCGCTGGCCGCTGTACGACCGCGCCCCGATCACCAGCTGGGTGCACGGCCGGATCGCCCTCCTCGGAGACGCCGCCCACCCCATGCTCCAGTACCTCGCCCAGGGCGCCTGCCAGGCACTGGAGGACGCCGTGGCGCTCGGCCAGGCCCTCGGCCAGCACACCGACCCCGTCGCCGCCTTCGCCGCGTACGCGGACCGGCGCCGGGAACGGGCGGCCCGTATCCAGATCAACGCCCGCCGCTTCGGCGAGATATGCCACCTGGAAGGCATGGGAGCCACCCTGCGCAACATGCTCCTCTCGTCACGCGGCCCCGAGGCGTTCGATGACATCTCGTGGGTCTGGACCCCCGACCCCGCCCCTGTTCCCGCCCTGTGACCCGCTTCGCCAAGGAGGACACCATGACAACCGACGAACTCGCCTACAAGGCCCTGGAGGGCCTGGGCGCCGCTCCTCTGTGGCGCTTCTACGGCAACCTGTTCCCCGCCCAGCCCAAGAGCCGCGCCGTCCCCTACCGCTGGAGCTGGAGCGAACTCCGTCCCCACCTCCTGCACTTCTCCAAGACCCTGTCCCTGGAGGAGGCAGAACGACGGGTCCTCATGCTCGTCAACCCCGGCCTCGCCGATCCGCCGGCCACGGTCAACACCCTCTACGCGGGTCTGCAGATCATCCTGCCCGGTGAGACGGCTCAGGCGCACCGGCACACCGCCAACGCCTTCCGCTTCATCCTGGAAGGCGACGGTGCCTGGACCACGGTCAACGGCGAGCGAGTCTTCATGACCCCCGGCGACCTGCTCCTCACCCCCGGCTGGCACTGGCACGACCATACCCACGAGGGCGACGCGCCGATGATCTGGCTCGACGCCCTCGACTACCCCCTGGTCAACGCCCTGGAGGCCGGCTTCTACGAGAAGTACCCCCAGCGCCTCCAGCCCGTCACCAAGCCCGACGACGCGGGCAGCCGCCAATTCCTGCACGGCCGCCTCACCCCCACCTGGCTCACCCAGAGTGGGCCCAACTCCCCTGTCACCCGTTACACCTGGCGAGAGACCGAGCGCGCCCTGGACGCCATCGCCGACACCGCTGACGGCAGCGACGTCGACGGCATCGTCCTGGAGTACACCAACCCCTGGACCGGCGGACCGGTCATGCCCACCATCGGCTGCCGCGTCCAGCGGCTGCGCCCCGGCTTCGAGGGAGCCGGCCGCCGCCACATGGCCTCAACCATCTTCAACGTCGTCCGCGGCGAGGGCGCCACGATCGTCGACGGCGAGCGACTGGAGTGGTCCGAGCACGACACCTTCGCCGTCCCCGGCTGGACCTCCTACCGCCACGTCAACACCTCGGCCTCCGGGGACGCCGTCCTGTTCTCTTACAGCGACGAGCCGGTCATGCGCTCCCTCGGCCTCTACCGCACCGAAGACGCCGACCCTGGCGCCTGATCCGCCCACCCGACACGCACAAGGAGGCCAGCATGCGTCTGGCACTGTTCAACAAGGGACGCCTCGGACTCGTCGACGGCGACGACCTCATCGACGTGACCGACCAGGTCGGCGGAGCCGACACCGCCGGCCCCGCCGGTGCACTCCAACGTCACATTGAGACGGTCGCCGAGGAGGGTGCCGTCCGCTTCGACCTCACCGGCCGGCCCCGGATCCCGCTGGCCGAGGCCGCCCTGCAGGCCCCGCTGCCCCGCCCCGGAAAGATCATCGGCGCGCCGGTCAACTATCTGGACCACAAGGCCGAGATGGAGTACACCACCTCGGTCGCGGACCTCGGCGTCTTCCTCAAGGCGAACTCCTCCGTCATCGGTCCGGGCGAGGACATCCTCCTTCCCTACTCCGACAAGCGCACCGATCAGGAAGGCGAACTGGGCGTCGTCGTCGGCCACACCGCATCGCACGTCAGCTCAGACGACGCCTTGGACTACGTGTTCGGTTACACCTGTGTCCTGGACATCACCGTCCGCTCCGGCGAGGACCGCTCCACCCGCAAGTCCTTTGACACCTTCACGCCGCTCGGCCCCTGGATCGTGACCGCCGACGAGATCCCGGATCCGGACACGCTCGATCTGCGCTGCGACGTCGGCGGCACCACCCGGCAGCGCACCAACACCGCGGACCTCATTTTCGGCGTCCGCGAGCTGATCGCGTACACCTCCTCCGTCATGACCCTGTACCCGGGCGACGTGATCGCGACCGGCACCCCGGCCGGAGTGGGACCGCTCAGCCACGGAGACCGCGTAATCCTGGACATCGAGAAGATCGGTCGTCTGGAGGTCGGTGTAGACGGCTCCTGTGCCCTCCCCTACGACCAGCGCCCCGGCCATCGCGGCCGCTGACCGCGGCCGCCGTCAGGTGGTGTCCGCTCGTACACTCCCCGTACCGGCCATGCTGCGGCCGGTACCACCTCGGCGGCAGACGGACGGAGCACTGTGGCGCAAGCACTGGAACTGCAGAACTACGTCGGGCACCTGATCCGGCGCGCGGAACAGGTGCACACCGCCCTGTGGTACCGACACGTGTCCAGGGAGATCACCTCCCAGCAATTCGCCGTCCTCAACGCCCTCAGCCGTGACCCCGGCATCGACCAGCGCACCCTGGCGCGCTTCACCTCACTGGACCGCTCGACGGTCAACCACATCGTCCGTCGGCTGACCGACCAGCACTACGTCAATCAGGTACGCGACGAGGAGGACCGCCGACGCACCCTGCTGAGCCTCACCGTTCAGGGAGCCGAACTACTCGACTCCCTCATCGGCCCGGCCAAGAACATCAACGAGCAACTCCTCGATGCGCTGACCTATACGGAGCGTCAGCAGGCCATCGACATCCTCCGCAAAATAGCCTCGCTGGATGACGAGTCACTCCACGGCGGCCCGTGAGCGGGAGGGGCCCGGTCGGGGCAACCGTACCCCGCATGGTTCAGTGCGTGCCCGGCTCAATGCGTGCTGCCGATGCCGCCCTCGACCAGCGCTGGCATCGCGCCCGTTTCATACACGACTGCCGTCCGCTGCCACCCACCCCTCCGCCGTAACGCCGGCTCAGACATGGGTAGTCGAGCAGTTCTCCGGGGAATCGGTGGCGGCCTGGATCTGGTTGTCGGTGAGCGGAAAGTCGAAAACGTGCCCGGCCCCTACCTGACCGAGCGGGCGCAGGTGACGCCCTGTCGTATGCGGTCAGCTCGCGACGGGCTGTGCCTGTGCTGGCGAGGTGTCCTGGCCGGCTGTCCTGGGGCCACGTCGGTCGGCGGTGAAGTTGAGGAGGAGTCCGAAGGCGACCCAGGTGGTGAGGGCGAGGGCCGGGGTCATGGCGCCGGTTCCGTCGAAGTAGGCGTTGGCGCGCAGGAGGCTGCCGGAGGCGCCGGGTGGCAGGAGCTGGCCGAGGGTGGACCAGCCGTCGGGCAGCCAGTGCGGGCCGGTACTCAGCCCGGACAGGGGATTGCCGATGAACATCATGACGACGGCGCCGATCCCCAGGCCGGGAATGCCTATGAGGGCTTCGAGTCCGATGAAAGTCATGGACAGGGCGGCCATGTTGAGGCTGACGCCGAGGGCGGTGAGCCAGTAGGTGCCGCTGAGCGACCTGGTGCCGTATTGCAGGAACGCGGTGACGGCGGCGCCGGCGAGGAGCGAGAACAGTACGGCGCCGGCGAGGCGGGTGCGCAGTCCGGCGTGGCCGGGGAAGATGCGGCTGAGCAGGGCGGCGGGGACCATGCCGCCGAAGATCAGCGGGAGTGCGGCGGCGGCGAGTCCGGCGCCTCGCGGGTCGTCGTCGGGGAAGGACACCAGGTCGTGGACGGTGGCCTTGGTGTTCTGCTGTGCGGCGAGGGTGTTGCCCAGGGTGGTCAGGGCGCTGCTGCCCATGGGGGAGCCGGCGGTGGCGGTGTAGACGTCGACCTGACCTGCGGCCATTGCGATGCCGCCGGTGATGTCCCGCTCCTTGATGGCCGAGGTGAGGGCGTCGGTGTTGTCGTAGAAGGTGACGTCCCACTCGGAGCCGTCCAGCTTGTGCTCGAGTTCCTGGGCGGTGGCACGTGGGCCGGTGACGCCGACCGGCATCTGGTGCGGGCCGCTGTTGACGCTGGGCAGGGCGAAGGCGCACAGCATCAGGGTGACCAAGGCGGTCAGTCCCAGCAGGACGGCGACGAGCTTGCGCGTGTCGCTGGGCTGTCGGCCGGCGGCCCTGGGCGCGGGGGTGAGAGGTTCGGACATGTGGTTCGTGATCTCCTTCGGCCGTGCTCACTCGCCGCTGGGAAGCGGGCGGGGCGGGCCAGAACGGGAAGTGCGGTGGCAGCGCGTCGGCGCGGCGTACCGTGTCACTGCGTGAAACTTGATTACAGGGTACTGTTATTCCTGTGTCAAATGCTGATTCTCGGTCCGGGCCCGGCCTGGACGACGTGGTGCGCGCGGCGCTGCGTGCCTCCGAGGAGCGAGGCGTTCCCGTCGCCGACATCCCCGTGAGTGTGGTGGCGACGGAGGCCGGTATCTCCCGGAGCACCTTGCTGCGGCGCCTGGGGGGCACCCGTCAGGCGCTGGACGAGGCGGTGCGGGCCGCCGGTGTGGACCCGGGCGGGCAGCGGCCGGTCCGTGAGCGGGCGGTGGAGGCGGCGGCGACGCTCATCAGCGCGTACGGTCTCGCCGCCGCCACGCTGGAACGGGTCGCCGCCGAGGCTCAGTGCTCCGTGCCCAGCCTGTACGCCGTCTTCGGCGGCCGTAACGAACTGCTGTTCGCCGTGTATGAGCGCTACAGCCCTGTGCTGGACATCGAGACCATGCTCGCCGGCCCGCAAGCGGATCTGCCCGAGACCGTCCGCACCGTCTACCGCCTCACGGCCGACGCCCTTGAGCGTGAACCGCGGGTGCTGCCGGCCATGCTCGCCGACGCTCTTGCCCGTCCCGGCGACCCGCTCGTCCAGGCGCTGCACGAGCGCTACTTCCCTCGCATGCTGGACGGTGTCGGACGTTGGCTGACCAGCGAGATCGAGGCCGGACGCATCCGTGACCTGCCGGTGGTGCCCCTGCTCCAGCAGATGATCGGTCCCCTGGTGTTCCACCTCCTCCTGCGCCCCGTCGCCGAGCATCCGGGTGGCGCCGACCTGCCCACCACGGAGGAAACGGTCGAGATCTTCGCTGAGATGTTCCTTCGGGCTGTCGGGTGCCCCTGACGCATGGGTGCAGCCGGACCGAAGCGGCGTCGGCGGGCGCTGGCCCCTTCGTGTCAGTCGGTTCGGCCGAGGCGGACCATGGCGCGGTAGAGGGCGCTGGGGGTCGGCGCGTCCGGCAGCGGCGGTAGCGGGGCGCCGGGGGCGGCGTAGGAGCGGATCATGTGGGCGACCAGACGGCGCCAGGCGTCGGGGGCGGCGTCGCCCGCGGCGCCGACGACGCCGGCGTTGGCCATGAGCAGGATGGGCAGGTCCCGGTCGGTGACGTCCTCGCGCAGGTGTCCCGTCTCCTTGGCGCGGGAGATGAGTTCCAGCACGCCGTTGTACGCCTCGGCGCGGCGGGCTTCCAGGGCCTTGGCGGCAGGGAAGGTCATGGTCAGGACGTCGGCGAAGCCGCGGTCGGCGGCCTGCATGGCGCAGATGGCGTGGAGGTAGCCGGTGAAGCCGTGCCAGGGGTCGGGGTCGTCGAGGGCGACGGTGACGGCTGACGCGTAGGCGTCCATCCGGTCGGCGAAGACCGCGTTGATCAGTTCCTCCCGGGTGGCGAAGCGGCGGGAGAGGGTGGCCTTGCCGACACCGGCCTCGCGGGCGACGGAGGCCATGGAAACGCCGAGGCCCTCGCGCGCGTAGAGGCGGCGGGCGGCGGCGAGGATGCGGTCGCGGTTGCGCTCGGCGTCGACGCGCAGCCCCGTTCCGGGCCGCTGATCCGGGGTCGCGTCGGAGGCTGCGGAAGAAGTCATGCATTCATCCTACCGAAGTGGAACAGGAGGCCCACTTGTGTTGTTACGCTTGGCGTACGTGGAACTGGGAAGGCCGTTCCATTTGATGAGAGGTTAGTGCGATGCGTGCAGTCACGCTGAACGAGGTTCCGTCTGCTCCCACGGTGGCCGAGACGGACACCCCCCGCCCGGAGGCCGGTGAACTGCTGGTCCGGGTCGCCGTGTCGTCGGTCAACGGCTTCGACCTGTCGGTCACGTCCGGCCGCCTGCAGGGCATGATGGAGCACCGGTTCCCGCTCGTGGTGGGCATGGACTTCGCCGGCACCGTCGAGGCGCTCGGTGAGGGCGTGGAGGGCTTCGCGCCTGGGGACGCGGTCTTCGGCGTGGCGATGAAGCCGTACCTCGGCGGCGGAGCGCTGGCCGAGTACGTCACCGTCAACGCCGCCTACGGTCTCGCCCGCATCCCCGACGGTCTGGACGTCAAGGACGCCGGCGCCCTCGGTCTGGCCGGCACCGCGGCCCTGAACAGTGTGGATGCCGTCGCCCCGGAGAAGGGCGAGACGGTGCTGGTCTCCGGCGCCACCGGCGGCGTGGGCGCGCTGGCCGTACAGCTGGCCGCCGCCCGCGGCGCCCGCGTGATCGCCACCGCCCGCCCCGGCGAGGAGGCCGACTTCGTCACCGGCCTGACCGACGCGGACGTCGCGGTCGTGGACTTCACCGGCGACCTGGTCGCCCAGGTCCGCGCCCTCGCCCCCGGCGGTGTGGACTCGGTGCTGCACCTGGCGGGAGATGGCGCCACGCTCGCCGGACTGCTGCGGCCCGGGGGACGGCTTGCCTCCACCCTCGGCCTGACCCAGGACGCCGTCGAAGGCATCGACGTCACCGTCCACTCGATCATGGCCGACCCCAACCCCCAGACGCTCATGACGCTGGCGGACCAGGCCGCCACCGGCGCGCTGCGCGTCCCGGTCAACGCGACGTTCCCGCTGGAGCAGGCGCCGGAGGCGTTCGACGCCTTCCGGAACGGGACCCTCGGCAAGATCACCGTCACCTGCGCCTGACCACCACGCCGTCCCGCGCCGGGCGCCCCCAAACACGGACGCGCCGACAGGCCGCCACCGCCGCTCACCCGCTGCCCCCTTCGAAGGAACGAAATCGCATGAACGTCACCGTCTTCGGTGCCACCGGCGCGATCGGCTCCCTGACCGTCACCGAGCTCCTCCAGCGCGGCCACCAGGTCACCGCCTACGCCCGCAACCCGCAGAAGATCCCCGCCGCCTGGGGCGACCGCGTCCACGTCGTGATCGGCGAGATGTCCGACGCGGACGCCATCGACTCGGCCGTCGCCGGCGCGGACGCCGTCGTCAGCGCGCTGGGGCCGAGCATGGACCGCAAGGTCACCGGCCTGCCGCTCGTCGCCGGCACCGGCCACATCCTCGCCGCCATGAAGCGCCACAACGTGCGCCGCTACATCGGCCACGCCACCCCCGCGATCCTGGATCCGCAGGAGAAGCCCACTCCGGTCACCCGGTTGATCGCCTTCATGCCGCGCACCTTCATGCCGCGTGCCTACGAGGAGATCACCGGCATGAGCCGCCAGATCATGGCCTCGGGCCTGGACTGGACCATCGTGCGCTTCATCGCCCCGAAGGACACCCCCAAGCAGCCCAGGGTGCGCACCGGGTTCTTCGGCACGGACAAGCTCGGCTTTGCCGTCAGCCGCGCCGACATCGCCGCGTTCACCGCCGCCCAGGTCGACGACGCCACCTACATCGGCCGCGCCCCCGCCATCAGCAACTAACTCCCCACGACGGAAGAGAAACCCCGTGACCCTCGCGATCATCGGCGCCACCGGCAAGCTCGGCGCCCTCACCATCGATGCCCTTCTCAACCGCGGCGTCCCCGCCGGCAACATCCTCGCGCTCGGCCGCAACGCCGACCGCCTCGCCGAACTGGCCGACCGCGGCCTGCGCACGGCCGTCGTCGACCTGGACGACGTCGCTGGCACCGCCAAGACGCTGGACGGCGCCGACAAGCTGCTCCTGGTCTCCTTCGGCGACCTCGGCAACCGCGTCGCCCAGCACGGCCAAGCCATCGAGGCCGCCCGCCGGGCCGGCGTGCCGCACCTGATCTACACCTCGGGCCTCCAGGCGCCGACGACGATCCTTCAGCTGGCCGCCGACCACAAGGCCACCGAGGACCTCGTCACCGCCTCCGGCATCCCCGCCACGTTCCTGCGCAACGGCTGGTACACCGAGAACCACCTGCAGGACTTCGCCGGTGCCCGCGAGCGCGGCGTCATCGCCAACAGCATCGGCGACGGCCGTATCGCCACCGCCCCGCGCAAGGACTACGCCGAAGCCGCCGCCGTCGTCCTCTCCACCCCTGGCCACGAGGGCAAGGCCTACGAACTGTCCGGTGACGTGGCCTGGTCGTTCGAGGAGTTCGCCCACACCGCGGCCGAGGTCCTCGGCACCCCGGTCACCTACCAGGCGCTCACCTCCGAGCAGGAGCGCGAGCAGCTCCTGGCCGTCGGCCTCGACGAGGCCACCGCCGGCTTCCTGGTCACGCTCAACGCCAACATGCGCGACGGCGCCATGGCCCCCACCCCCGGTGACCTGTCCCGGCTCATCGGCCGCCCGACCGAACCGCTGGCCACCACCCTCAAGACCTGGGTCTGACCAACCAGCCCGCAACACCGGCGGAGGAGGCCCGCAACGCCTCCTCCGCCCTCTCAATGACCATCCCCTCGCCTCCCCGAAGGATCCCCGCCCTGTGAACGTCTTCCTGTGGATCGTGCAGGCCGTACTCGCCGCCATGTTCGCGATGGCCGGCGTGATGAAGTCGACCCAGCCCAAGGCGAAACTCGCCGAGAAGCTGCCGTGGGTGGCCGACTTCTCCCCGGCCACCGTCCGCCTCATCGGCATCGTCGAGCTCGCCGCCGCCCTCGGCCTGATCCTGCCCGCCGCCACCGGCATAGCCCCCGTCCTGACCCCGCTGGCCGCCACCGGACTCGCCGTCGTCATGCTGCTGGCCGCGATCACCCACGCCCGCCGCAAGGAAACCCCGGCGATCGCCTTCAACACCGTCCTGCTCGTCCTGGCCGCCCTCGTGGCCTGGGGCCGCTTCGGCCCGTACAGCTTCTGACCTCGAACGCAGTCCGATCCCCACACACTGCTGCCGCTAGGAGAGATGACGTGAAGATCCACGCGCTGGGCTACCTCGGCTTCGAATCCCCCCGCTACGAGAAATGGCTGACCTTCGGGCCCGAGGTCCTGGGGCTGCAGGTCGGCGAGCGCGGCGCCGACGGCGCGGTGCACCTGCGAATGGACGACCGCCACCGCCGCCTGTCCATACACCCCGGCACGGAGGAACGCCTGTCGTACGTGGGCTGGGAACTGGCGGGCAAGGCCACCTTCGACGAGGCCGTCACCGAACTTACGGACAAGGGCTACAAGCCCCGAGTCGGCGGCCGCGCCGAGTGCGCCGAGCGTCAGGTGCAGGGCGTCGCGAAGTTCGAGGACCCATTCGGCTTCCCACACGAGATCTTCTACGGGCCCGTGTTCACCGCCGGGTCGTTCCTGCCCGGCAAGCCGATGGCCGGGAAGTTCGTCGCCGGCACCGACGGCGTCGGTCACCTCGTCTTCGTCGTCCCCGAGATCACCCCGGAGCTGGAGGAGTTCGCCACCGGCGTGCTCGGCCTGGAGCTGTTCGGTGGCTGGACCTCCGCCACCCCCGACGGCAGCATCGCGGGTCCGCAGTTCTACCGCTGCAACCCACGCACCCACGCCCTCGGTTATGTCGGCGTCCCCGGCATGCGCGGCGTGCAGCACATCGAGATCGAGTCCACCCACCTCGACGACGTCGGCCGCGCCTGGGACCTGGTGCAGGAACGCGACGACATCGACGTCACCGTCACCTTGGGCCGGCACATGTCCGACACCCTCATCTCCTTCTACATGCGCTCGCCCACCGGCTTCGACATCGAGTTCGGTGCTGGCGGCGAACTTCTGCCTGACGATTTCGTACAGACCAGCCCTTCCACCTCGGAAGCGTGGGGGCACAAATTCGTCGCCGACGGCTGGGCCCCCACCGTCCGCCCCTACACCCCCTGACCCACCCGCCGGGGACGCGCCGAGCCGCGCATCCCCGGCGGCCCCCTTCATCAGCAACGAAAGCGCAGGACCCGGCCATGACCTTCGAACTCGGCGTCTACTCCTTCGGTAACACCCCCCGCATACCCGGTGGCCGCCGCGGCCCGACCGCTCAGGCCATCAGGGACGTGCTGGAGGCTATCAAGCTCGCCGACGAGGTCGGACTGGACTTCTTTGGTGTCGGGGAGCATCACATGCGCGCGATGCCGCTGTCGTCGCCCACCTCCGTCGTCAACGCCGCCGCAGCGTCCACGAGCCGGATCAAGCTCAGCACCGCGGTCAGCGTCCTGTCGACCGACGACCCGATCCGCGTCTTCCAGCAGCTCTCCACCGCCGCTGCGATCGCACCGGGACGTGTTGAGGCGATCGCCGGACGAGGGTCCTCGACCATCACCTTCCCGCTGTTCGATTACGACGAGCGCGACTACGACATGCTCTACGTCTCCAAACTCGAACTGCTGATGGCCGTCAACGCCGGCGAGAACGTCACCTTCGACGGCCCCCACCGCAAGCGCCCCCTGCAGAACGCGACTGTCTTTCCGCGCCCCGAACAGCCGTTGAAGATCTGGCTGGGCACCGGCGGGAGCCCCGACTCCGTCTACCGTGCGGTCGAACTCGGCCTGCCGATGTTCCTCGGCATCCTCGGCGGCACGCCCGAACACTGGGCCCAGTACGGCCGGGCGTACCGCGCCGTCTGGGACCAGGCCGGACACCCCGCTGACCAGGCCAACATTGCCGTCGCCGTCCACGGGTTCGTCGCCGACACCGGCGACGACGCCCGCGCCACTTACCTGGAGTACGAACACCGCATGATGGCCGAGGGCATGGCCGAACTCGGCCGTCCCGCACCCCCGCGCACCGACCGCGCCGCCGCCTTCGGCCCCAACGGCATGGTCTTCGTCGGCAGCCCCAACGAAATCGCCGACCGCATCCTGAACCTCCACAGCCTGCTAGGTCACACCCGCCAAATCCTCCAGATGGACATCGGCGGCATGCCCCACCGCCATTTTCTGCACGCCATCGAACTCCTGGGCACCAAGGTGCTGCCCCAGATCCGGGCCGAGCTGGACACCTGAGCCCAGGCGATCGACAGGCGTCCTCGGCGTCAGCGCATGGCATCGGTGATGGAGCGGTGGGCCCGGGCGGGCGCTTCGTCAACGCGCCCCTCTTGCCGGGCAGGGCGGCGTACCCGGTTGGGTGAAGACCCCCTCTCGGGAGAACCTGCGGGGGCGCCCAGGTGTAGTGCCAGGCATGAAGCAGATCAACGAGTCACATGTGGCAGTGCCGGGCCTGGCGGTCGTGGAGGTCGCGGCCGCCGATGACGACACAGCCTTTGCCGTCCAAGAGCTGCTCGGCGCGCGATGCGCCATCGCGCCAGCGGACCATACGACCCGGGCACCCGGCGAGCCCGGTGTCCGGCTGCGCTGCTTCCTGGACCTGCGTCAGGAGCCTGACGCGTAGCACTGCGGGGGCGATCATTCCGCGCGGCCCAGCCGGGCTTCTCCCACAGTTGGCGCACCGGGCTCGCCGGGCCGGACGACCCGGGGGCGATCGAGTTCACGCACTCTTGCGCGGTTTTCGCCCTGATGTCTTCTTTGCTGCGGACTTCTTGACCGGCTGCTTCTTCGCCGTCGTCTTCTTCGGCATGTCGTGGACGTCGGCGTCCTCGCCGCGGTCCGCCCGCGCCTTCTGCACGGACTGGGTCAGGGCGGCCATGAGGTCGACGATCTGGCCCGGCTCCCCCTCCGGCTCCGGCAGAGCCGGCGGCTCACGGTGCTCCCGCTTGGCCTCGATGATCTGCTCCAGGGCCTCGGTGTAGGTGTCCTGGAACTCTGCGCCTTCGAGGTCCTCGCGGGTCATGCTGTCCATCAGCGCCAGGGCGCCCTCGATCTCCTCGTCGGACAGTTCCACCGGCGGCGGCAGCAGTTCGCCGGGGTCACGGATCTCGTCGGGCCAGCGCATGGCGTGCAGCACGATCACGTCGTCGCGCACCCGCAGCAGGCTCAGGCGTTCCCGCCCGCTCCAGGCGTACTTGGCGACGGCGACCTTGGCGGAGCGCCCGAGGGCCTGGGCGAGGAGCTTGTAGGGCTTGTGGGCGACCTGTCCGGACGGCTGGAGGTAGTAGCCGTAATGCGTCCCGCTTGTCGCTGCTGGAGTGTCAGGATCATCCCAAGTCCTGACCAGTAAACCGAGGGGGATGGCCCGTCTATGACTCGATGGATAGTGCTCGCCTCGCGGCTCGATGGGGAAGTATCCAGCTATCGCACTCTTGCTGAACTGGACGGCAGCCTTGAGGCGGCGATGACCGCGCTTCGAAAAGCGGGGAACACCTATGACCGTGGCGTCTCGAAGGTAGTCCGGCGAGAGGTGTTCAGGTGCTCGGAGCGGTCGTACTTCGTTCGCGTCAATGGGCGTCTGTCTCAGCGCGAGTGCTTCATCCAGCTTTGTGAACTGGTGGCTGACACCGAAGACGCTGATCTTCCGGATGCCGTCGGTTAGCGGCACGACACGCAGCCGAGCAGTACAAGGCATCCGGCCATGTTCCCGGCTTCATCCGTTCACCGCAGCCGTCACAGACCCGCTCGCCGGCTTGCCCAGCGCCGTCGGACACCCGGCCAGCATAGGTCCCGAGGCTATGCAGAACCGGGGATCGTAAACAGCCACTTGCCGCGCCCCACGCTGTGCGGCGCGGCGCCGGGCAGGAGCGAGGCCTGTTTCATCGGTCCAGGTGATCAGGCGCCAGCGTTCGCCGTCACAGTGGGGGGTGCCCCGCCACGGCTCCAGCAAGTGCATCAGGCCGATCCCCGTTCGACACACCAATCACTTTCGGCTTGCCCCTGTTCACCTGGACACGGGTGAACCACACACCACCCTCGGCCGCCCCGGCCGGGGGGGGGGGGGGGGGGGGGGGGGGGGGGGGGGGGGGGCGCCCGCGCGCCCCCCCCCCCCGCCGGCGCCGCCCCCCCCCCCCCCCCCCCCCCCCCCG
>NZ_JBITSK010000019.1:0-11984 GCF_044540565.1 Streptomyces sp. NPDC085931 | reverse complement strand
GACGGGCGTGCCCCGCACCCCCCCCCCATGCGTGGGGGCGCCCGGGGGGGGGGGCGGGGGGGGGGCGCCCCCCCCCCCCCCCCCCCCCCCCGCCACCGGCCGCAGTGACTCTCCAGAACCCCTCCCCCACCTGATCCCCAATCTCCGTATCACGATGCCGCCGAAGGGAAATCCCTCCAGCGCCCTCCAGACGGCCGGCATCCGCACGGGATGGTGCGCCCGCGCAGCACGATGCTGCTGTCCCGGAGATGGGCAGCGTCAGCGACACAGTCGCGAAGCGGTACGTCGACCAGACCCGGCGGCAGCGTCCGCGCCCAACAAGCACACCCGGGGGCGGCCACCCCCCTGTGGCGTCCAGCAGTCGAAGCGGTGGTGGAACACCCGTCCGAGTGACCCTGCTTTCGGGGCCCACTCGCTGGTACCACGCTATGGCCGCCGCCGTGTCCGCGAGTCGGAGAGTGGGGATGACTTCAATAGGCCCCAGTGCTGGGCGGTTACTTGCGTCTGCCTGCGGTCAGACCCTCACGGCCGTGTGCTTCTTGATGGTGAGGGCGGCTGTGGTCATCATGAGCGCGCCGAAGAGCGCGGCGCAGGCGTACATGGTGAAGCCGATGTCCGCGTTGCCCGCCTCGATGAGGGCGCCGCCGATCCACGGGCCGAAGATGGCGCCGAAGCGGCCCATGCCGGAGACCCAGCCGAGGGCGGTGGGGCGGTCCTCGTCGTTGTGGTGGGTGCCGACCGTCGCGTAGACCATGGTCTGACCGGAGAAGAGCAGCAGCCCGGCGAAGAAGACCACCGCGTACAGGAGGCCTACCGACATCTTGACGCCCATGAGGTAGACGAAGACGGAGGTCAGGACGAACCAGGCGATGACGACCTTGCGAGGGCCGATGAGGTCGGCGGTGCGGCCGGCGATGAGCATGCCGCAGATGCCGCCGACGTTCAGGAACGTCGAGAAGAGCAGGGAGTCGCCGGTGTCGTAACCGAGGTCGACCATGATTTTCGGCAGCCACTGGCCGACTCCGTAGACCAGGAGCAGCCCCGCGAAGGACGTCAGCCAGAAGCACAGGGTGGTGGGCCACTGGCGGTTCCGGAAGAGGTTCTTGAGCGCGTCCAGCTTGTCGCCGCGGTTCGCCTTGGGCTCGGCCAGTTCGGTGCCGTAGGCGGCGGCGAGCAGCTCGGCGTCGGCGCGGCGACCGCGGGTGAGCAGGTTGGTGGGTGACTCGGGCAGCAGCTTGAAGGCGATCGGGAGCAGGATCAGGGCGGGCATCGCGGAGGCGATGAAGGCCGTTCGCCAGCCGTGGTCGTCGACCAGCCAGAGGGCGATCAGGGGGGCCAGGGCGCCGCCGGTCTGATGGGCGGTCATGATGATGCCGGTGGCGAGGGCGCGGCGGCCGCGCGTGGTGAACTCCATGCCGTACGAGATCGCGATGGGGAGCAGCGCGCCGAGGCCGAAACCGCACACGAAGCGGAAGAAGCCGAACTGGCCCGAGGACTGGGACCAGCCGGTGGCGAGAGTGGCGAGGGTGAAGATCGTGACGCTGGCGAAGACGGTGACGCGGCGGCCGATCCAGTTGGAGGCCATGCCGGACAGGATGGTGCCGAGCAGCATGCCGAAGTTGGCGTAACTGCCGATCGTGCCCGCGGCGTCGGGGGTGAGGCCGAGGCTGTGGCCGCCGAGCATCTTCGGAAGCACGGAGCCGTAGATGAACGTGTCGATGCCGTCGAGGAGGACCAGTCCCCAGCACAGGGCGATGACGGCGGTGCGGCTACGGCGGGTCGCTGTCCCGGTCGCCTGGGCGAGCGGGGGGGTAGCGGAGGAGGACATCGTTGTTTCCTCTCGTGTGGGACGTCAGGGACAGGGCCCTGGTCCCTGGCTGCGAGGGCGGTGGGGCCGGTGCGGCTCGCGCGGCCGGTGCGGAGGGCGGACGGAGCGTGCCCATGAGCTGCGGAACGTCGCGGATGGAGTCTTGAGCTCGCTGTGGCGTAGACATTAAGAAGCCGTAGCCAGCCCGTCAACGTTTTTGTTAACAATCCGGGTAACGGTTCGGCCCGGGGTCCGGTGGCCGTACCCCGGGCGTGGAACGAGAGATCACATCAGGGTTGAACGGGCGGCGTGCCGTGCGTGTGGAAGGACTCGATGGTCTTCAGGCCCCACGCCTGGCCCTTCTTGCGCTCTTCCTCGGTCCAGGTGATCAGCGGCCAGTCGGGGGCGAGGACGAGGCGGGTGAGCGGGTTGCACAGTTCGATGCGGTTGCCGCCGGGTTCGTAGACGTAAAGGAAGAACGTCTGCTGAATGGCGTGCTTGTGGGGTCCCGTCTCGATGAAGACGCCGGTGTCGATGGCGAGGTCGGCGGCTCGCAGGATGTCCTCGCGGGTATCGGTGGCGAAGGCGATGTGATGCAGGCGGCCCTCACTGCCGGTCCAGTCGGACGTGTAGACGACGTCGTACGACTTGTCGGTGTACGTCAGCCAGCGTGCCGCGATCCTGCCGGAGTCGAGCCGGATCTGCTCGGTGGGGCGGGCGCCGAGGAGCTGTTGCTGCCACTCGGCGTTGGCGAGGACGTCGGCAGCGAGGAAGTTGATGTGGTCCAAGCGGCGGACGCCGACGCCGCGGTTGGGCTTCGCCTGTGGCTGGTTCTTGAGAGCGGGCTTGAGCGCTTGGGGGGCCTGATAGTGCTCGCTCTCCCAGTACAGGGCGTGTTCGTGGCCGTCCGGGTCGGTGGTGACGTAGAGCCGGCCGAGACCGGGCTCGTCCTCGGTCCACTTTCCCGTGCCGCCCGCCGTCTCGATGGCCTGCACCCGGCGTCCCAGCGCTTCCTCGCTGGAGGTGCGCAGGGCGAGGCGGCCGAGGCCGGGTTGCTCGCGTGCGGTGAGGACGAGGCTGTGGTGCTCGTAGTCGTCGAAGGTCCGCAAGTAGACGGTGTCGCCGTCCTGCCCGTTGATGGTCAGGCCCAGGAAGTCGGTGAAGAAGGCGACGGAGGCGTCCAGGTCCGGAGTGAACAGCTGGGCGTGGCCGATGTGGGCGATGTCGCCGAGAGGCGGGGTCATGAGCGGCCTCCTGTGGATGGCACGGGAAAGACGGTGCCGTCGAAGATCTTGCGGGCGGTGCGCACGACGGCGGTGCGACGGGCTCTCAGGCCGCCGTCGGGGGTGCGATCGATGCTGCTCTCGATGTCGGTGAACCCGCTGGGATGCTCGAGGCGGAGCCGGTCGCCTTCTTCGGGGAGGACGGCGATGCCGTGTGCGACGCTTCCCTTCATCCGCAGCCCGGCCGCCACGCTGGCAGCGCCCAGCACGCCGATGGAGGTGTGGACCCGGGCGGGGATGAAGGTGCGGGTGGTGACGGCGCCGCCGTGGCGGGGCGGCGAAAGGAGGGTGAGCTTGGGAACGGTGGTGCCGGTGACGTCGCCGAGCGCCATCAGCTGCCCGGCTGCCAGCCGGATGTCGTGGAGCCGGGCGGTGAGTTCCCGGTTGCTCTCCAGGTCCTTCGGGTCCTCCCGGCCGGTGACCTTGAGGGCCTCGGCGGGGATCAGGACGGTCGGCATGCCGTTGTCGACGCACGTGACCTCGATGCCGGCGACCGTGTCGCGCACGTTTCCCGTGGGCAGCAACTTCCCCTCGCGTGGCGGGAATTCGACGATGATGGCAGCGGCGCGCCCCGGGACCCCGGAGATCTCCGTGTCGCCGCTGTAGTCGACGCGGCCGTCAGGGGTCGGGAACGTCGCCGTGGCGAAGTCACCGGAGTTCACCATGCGGATGCGCACGGATGTCTCCCTGCTGCCTGCTCGTACGAGTCCGCGCTCGACAGCGAACGGGCCGACTCCGGCGAGCAGGTTGCCGCAGTTCTGGCGGTCCGATACCTCTGCCTTGTCCACGGCGACTTGGAGGAAGAGGTAGTCGACGTCGGCCTCGGGGACGGCCGACGGGGAGACCACGGCAACCTTGCTCGTGAGGGGATGGGCGCCGCCCAGGCCGTCGATCTGGCGCGGGTCCGGGCTGCCCATGACCCGCAGCAGCAGCTCGTCGCGGACGGTACCTTCGGCGGGCAGGTCGTCGGCCAGAAAGTAGGCGCCCTTGGAGGTGCCACCGCGCATCAGCATGCAGCGAACCCCCGGGGGGCGGGTCACGACTCGACCTCCTCGTACGAGCGGTAGGTCACCCCGAGCTGGGTGAGCGTCTCCCGCAACCCGTAGCGGTCCAGGCCCAGTTGTCCCTCCAGGAAGGCGGCGCGGGCCCCGGCCTCCTTCTGCTCACGGGCCTCGGACGCCTGGGCGGTATCGCGGGCGCGCTCGCGCGGGACGACCACGACGCCGTCGTCGTCGGCGACGATCACATCACCGGGTCGGATCACCTGGCCGCCGATCACGATCGGTACGTTCACGCTGCCGCCGGTCGCCTTGACCGTGCCCTGCGGGCTGACTGCGGCGGACCAGGCGGGGAAGCCCATCGCGCGCAGTTCGGCGGTGTCGCGGACACCGGTGTTCAGGACGACGCCACACACCCCGCGATGGGCGAGGGCTGTGGCGAACAGTTCGCCGAACAGGCCGTCCGCGCACGGCGAGGTGGTGGTGACGACGAGGATGTCGCCCTCGCCGCACTGCTCGACCGCCGCGTGGATCATGAGGTTGTCGCCGGGCCAGCACAGCACCGTGACGGCGGTACCCGCGACCCGGACACCTTGCTGGATCGGGCGCAGATGCGTGCCGAGGAAGCCGGTGCGGCCCATGGCCTCGCCGACGGTCGCTGTCCCGTAACCGGCGAGCGCCTCGACGTCTTCCGCCTCCGCCTTGGGTGGGTTGGTGACGATCATGCCGGGCATCAGGCGAGCTCCTTCGCGATCTGCGGGTAGGGCCGCATGTACGCCTCGGCCATGGTCTTGTGCGCAAGGCCCAGGTTGGGGCCGGCGTTGCGCTTGAGCTGGACACCGCGGCGGACGGCGAGGTCGGTGTAGTAGTCCCACAGGTGCTGCTGGGCGGCGAGGCACTCCATGGCCTTGCGCTTGGTCTCCCACACCTCGGTGATGTCGAGCAGGACCTCGGGACGGAAGCCGCTCATCTCGGGCTGGTGCGGCTCGAAGTAGAAGACAGGCGGGGCGCCGATGATGTCGCCCGCGCCGGGGTAGCCGATGGCCTGGGCCAGGACACGGGCCTCCAGGGCCATGCGGTTGGCGGCGGGGTGGTCGCCGTTGTACGGGTCCTCGGCGGGGTGGGTGAGGACGACGTCCGGCTGCGTCTCCCGGTAGACGGAGACGAGCTGGTCGGTCAGCTCGGCCGTGGCGAGGAGCGGGTAGTCGCCGGCGTCGAAGAAGCGGACCTCGGCGCCGAGCGTGGCGGCGGCCTTCTCTGCCTCCTCCCGGCGTATCGCCTTGATCTCCTCGAGCGTCTTGCCCTCCCGCCACGCTTTGGCCGACTCGCCGCGCTCGCCGAAGGTCAGGCACGCGATGGTGACCTTCTCGCCCCGTGAGGCGGCCAAAGCGATGGCTCCGCCCGCCCTCCACACGAAGTCCCCCGCGTGCGCGGTGACGACGAGGGTCGATCGGGGCGGAGCGGCGGCGGGTGCGCCGTTGCCGTGGGTCATGCTGCATCTCCTTGGTGACAGGTGCCGCACCCGCCCCCAGGAGCGCGTTTCAGTCGGCGCGCAGGGCGTCGATCACGCTGCTGAGGTGGGCACGAACGGCCGTCTCGGCCGCTTGCGGATCCCTGGCCCTGATCGCTTCGATCACCGCCAGGTGCTCACTCAGGGACTGCTGCGGGCGGCCCGGCCGCAGCGCCAGCTGGAAGCGGTGGCGCACCAGCTGGGCATTGAGCCGCTCCAGGAGACCGACGGCTGTGTGCTGGCCGGAGGCGTCCCGGATCAGGGCGTGCAGGTCATGGTTGAGCTCGGAGTAGGTGACCGGATCGCCGTCGGTGACCGCCCTGGACATGGCCTTGCCCAGGTCGGCCAGCTCGTCCAGCTGCGCGTCGGTGGCCTCGATCGCCGCCTTGCCCGCGCACAGCCCTTCGAGCACCATCCGGCACTCCGTGATCTCCACGGCCTCCTCGACCGTCACCACCCGCACCCGCGAGCCGCGGTTACGGATCCGCTCGACCAGACCCTCAGAGGTCAGGTCGAGCAGTGCGGCGCGCACGCTCGCCCGCGTGACGCCGTAGCTCTCGGCCAGCTCGTTCTCCACCAGCCGCTGGGCCGGCGCCATTTCGCCTTGCAGGATCGCCTTCCTGAGCCGCTCCAGCGCGTACTGCTTGGCCTGCTCTCCGGAGCCTGGACGGGCTTCCTGCGGCATCTGCCCTCCCTGAGTGAGTGCCTGTCGACGCTAAATGTAGGCCAACAGGATTGTCAACGATTCTGTTCTCAATTCAGGGGTGGGGCGAGTCACGGCGGATGCCTTGGGCGGTGGCACCGTCGCGTACGTGAAGTCCGACGCCGGGGTGGCCGGTGCGTTGATCGTCGACGGCCGTGCCTTCCAAGGCAGTCACGGCCTGGCCGGGGAGCTCGGCCACATTCCCGTCTCCCTCGACGGGGATGTCTGCCGGTGCGGCGCAACCGGCTGCCTGACCACATACATCGGCACCCGCGCGGTCCTGGAGAAGGCCGGGCTCGGCACTTCGTCCTCACCACAGGACACCAGCGCCGCCCTCACCGAATTCGACCACTGCCTGCGTACAGGGCAACCGCTCGCTCTGGCCGCACTGGACCGTGCCGGGCACGCCCTGGGCGCCGCACTCCGGTCTCTCACCGGAGCGATCGACCCCGATCATGTCGTCCTCGGTGGCCGACTCGCCGACTGGCTGCCCTGGTTGAGGCCCGACATCGACGCCCACCTCGCCCCGCGCCGGGGTGCCTTCCCTGCCTGTTCCCCCACTCGTCAGGCCCGGGACCCTCGGTGCCGACGCGGCCCTCCACGGTGCGCTGACCATCGGACGCGAACACACCCTCGCCGATCCCACCACCGTACCGAAGAGGACCTGACAGCGGCCGCGCAGGAGCTGCCGTCAGGGCGGGCACCAGGACCTGCCACGCCGCCCGGCATCCGGGCCCCCGTGAGCCGGCGCGGTCCTAGACAGGGCCGGACGGGCCCTGAGCGCCGCGATCCGACGGCCACCGCACTGCAGTTGAGTACCTAAGGCTCGCGGTGTCTGCCGACGCCCTCCGTGCAGCGTCACCACGCTCGGCCAAGTCATCCACGTCGGCGAGCATCACGTCTTGTCGTGAGGCGCCGTCGGGCCGGGGGCGCCCGGGGCTATAGGTAACGCTCTCGCCGAATCAGGATGTTGGCGATAGTGCTACCCATATTGTTGACACTCTTGTAGTGTGCTCACGCCTTGGCCCTGAGCATGCGCCAAGCCCTTGGTCCTCGATGAGGGGAGACCCATGCAGAGGTTGATCGCGCCACGCGGACGAGACGCAGTCACTCACCGGCCGAGCGGGCGGGCGGAACGCCCCGTGATAGGCAGGCGGTTCCTGAGAGGCATGGCACTCGCAGGATCCCTCGTCCTCACCCTCGTCGCGGTACCGGCCTCCGTCGTGGCCGCCGCTCCAGCTCACAGCCGTGACCGTGCCGCAGACCCCCAGGACGCGGCGCTCGCCTTCGACTCCTCCTCCGGCTACACGACGATCACCGTCACCATCGACGGCCATCCGGTCGATGTGCGCTGGTACAAGGAGATCTGCTACGTCGCGCACCCGGTCGCTGCGGCGGCGCAGCAGCCCGGTGGTCCCGGCGGTGGCAGCACCACCATCCCCAACACCGCGTGCGGCTACCAGAGCATGAACGTGTTCGTCCCCGAAAGCGCCTTCGGCGACCAGCGGGCGCCGATCTACTTCGCGGTGAACAACAGCGGCTGGATGGCCAGTTACATACGGACGAGCGTGACCGCCGGCGCCACCTACAACAGTGCGGCGAGCAACGTCGGTGCCGCCCTGAAGGCGGGGTACGTCTTCGTCGATGTCGCCAGTCGCAGTCGCGGACTGGTCGGTGCCGACGGCTCGTTCCCCGGCAAGGCACCTGCGGCCGTCGCCGACGCCAAGGCCGCCGTGCGCTACCTGCGTCTCAACGACGCCGCGATGCCCGGCAGCGCGGAGCGGATCGTCGTCAACGGCACCAGTGGCGGCGGCGCGCTGGCATCGATCCTGGGCGCTTCCGGCAACAGCAGCGAGTACACCCCCTACCTCGCCGCGATCGGCGCCGCCGGCATCGACACCAAGGCACGCAGCACCCTGCGCGACGACGTCTTCGCAGTCAACGCGTACTGCCCGATCACCGACCTCGGCAACGCCGACGTGGCCTACGAGTGGCTCTACAACGTCCTCGACACCCGTAACACCACCGAACAGAACCCCTCGCCGCAAGCAGCCGCAGAGATAGCGGCCCGGTTCGCCGCCTACGAGAAGAGTCTCGCGCTGCGCAATCCCGACGGCTCCCGGCTCACCGCCGCAACCATGCTCGACACCGTCAAGAAGGAGGTCATCCGCTCCGCCGAGACCTACCTGAAGGCGGATCCCGCCCGCACCATTCCGCCGCTGGGCGGCACTTTCCAGCTCACCACCGGGGGCACCACCAAGTCGTACGTCAACGACTGGATCGACGTCGACACCTCCACCCGCACAGTGCGCTCCGTCGACATGGCCAAGTACCTGGCCTTCGTCGCCACCCAAGCCGCCCTCAAGACGACCCCTGCCTTCGACGCCGTGGGCGTCGACGGGAACACCACCAGCCGCACCGAGACCAACCTCTTCGGCCCGCCGACCGCGACGTACCTGAACTACACCGAGTTCAGCTGGAACCACAACGACGTGCCCGGCGACGGCAGCGGCCTGGATGACACCGCTCTGACCTGGAAGCAGTACATCGCACAGAAGAGCACCACCGTCGATGACCAGGTCCATCTCATCAACCCGATGGACTTCATCGGCACCAAGGCCGACACCGCGCCGAACTGGTACCTCCGCCATGGCACTCGCGACCGGGACACCGCCTTCACCGTCTCGGTCAACCTCGACCGCGCACTCGCCGCGGACAAGGAGGTCGAGGACCTGGACTACCGGCTCGCATGGAACCAGCCGCATGCCGGAAACTACGACGTGCCCGAGGTCATGGCCTGGATCGCCAGGGTCGTCCAGAAGGCCGGCGACCCGCTCGCGTAGAGACACGATCGTCCGGACGACCGGATGCAACGCGAGGCATCGACGGGGCGTCACGTCCGCGGCCGGCACCTGCGGCTCATTCACAGCGACACCAGCCGCCCTGCGCCCGAGCGTGAGCTGGCCGGGCCGGACCGGGAGGTGGAGCGGGCAGCGCCGGACAGGCCGCCTCGAGACGGCCTCCGCCGCTCCCCCACCGGTTTCCGGCCCCGTCGAGGCCTGGGGTCAGGCTGTCGGTCGGCAGGGCTTACCGCGGAGAATGCCGCGGCGGCCTCGTCCCGGAGGGCTGACACGGCCTCGACTTCATCCCGCGGCCTGCTCGCCCGGTGGCTTTCCCCGCCAAGTGGCGCGGGTGTCAGGAAGGGAATCTGCACAAGTGGGGTTGATGGCGGCGCCTATGCCTTCGATCGCGGTCATCAGTCGCCGGCCCGGAGTGAGCGTCGATTCAGCGTCGGAGGTCCTTCCCGGAGTGCCGGTCAGGATCACGTCACGGGGCTCCAGGGTGAGGAAGGTGCTGCAGTAGGCGAGGAGTTCGGCCGGGGTGAACAGAAGGTCGCTGGTGGAGCCGCGTTGCCATGGGACGCCGTCGACGGAGAAGGTGACGGTGAGGTCGCGGGCGTCGTCGAGTTCGTCGGGGGTCACCAGCACAGGGCCGAGCGGGGTGGAGCGGTCGAGGACCTTGCCCTGTAGCGCTTCGGTCGTGCGATGCTGCCAGTCGCGCAGGGACAGGTCGTTGGCGACGGTGTAGCCGGCGATGGCGTCGGCGGCCTCCTTCACGTCGGCTCGGTGGAGGTGCCGGCCGACGACGACGGCCAGCTCCGCTTCGCCGTCGATGTGGTCGCTGACGCTCGGCAGCGTGATCGTGTCCCGGGGACCGGTCAGCGTGGAAGCGAACTTCGCGAAGAACGTGGGGTACATGGGTATGGGACATCCAAGTTCCTCGACGTGACTTCGGTAGTTGAGGCCCACGCACAGGATGTGTGCGGGGGCAGGTGACACACGGGCGTAAGGAGCGGTGCGGGCGTCCAGCTCGCCGACGTCCGCCAGGCGGTCGCGACGAAGGTAGGCGTCGACGGCATCGGTGGCGTCGACCAGTACGGCGCGGTCTTTCTCGATCCGAGCCGCGGTGAGGGTGTCGCCGATCCGGATGGTTGCGAAGCGCATGGTCGTCAGGATGTGGCAGTCACAGCTCGACGGTGGTGCCGGGCTCGACGCGGTCGATGGGGAGGCCTGTCAGGCCCTGCTCTCCGAGGAGGGTGGCGGTGGACCGCTGGCCGAGGTCGCTGAGCATGAGCTCGTGGATCTGGATGATCTGCTCCGGCTTGACCGTGCGGACGTAGTCGGCGGCTTCGCCGAGCTTGGTCCACGGACCGCTGGTCGGGAGCAGCAGGGTGCGTACAGGTGCGTCCGGAACGAAGTAGGCGTCGCCCGGGTGGTAGAGGGCTCCGTCGTCGAGCAGGTAGCCGACGTTGTCGCGGCACGGGATGTCGGTGTGGATCAGCGCGTGCCGGTGCCCGTGGACCGTGGCGGTGATGGAGCCGACGGTGAAGGCGTCGCCGGCCGCGACGGTATGAACGCGCCCGTTGTGCCGGCCGAGAGCTGCCGAGACAGCGGCGGTGCCGTACACCTGCAGTGCGGGCTGCGCCTCCAGGGCGGCGGCGACGACCTTCTCGTCGAAGTGGTCGAAGTGCTCGTGAGTGATCAGGACGGCCTGAGCCTGAGCTACGGCTTCCGCCGCGTCAGGGGTGAAAGTGCCCGGGTCGATGACCAGACGCGTGCCGTCCTTCTGCACGGTGACGCAGGCGTGGGCGGGCTTGGTGAGCTGCATGACGGGTCCTCCCAACTCGATTTCTACAACCAAACTGTACACCTAATCTGTACACTTCGCTGTACGCCTGCTCCATGGAGCACGGCACCTGGACCCCCTAAGTGCACCCAAGGTGTACAGCTTGGGTGCATAGCTTGAGGTAGGGTGCGATCATGGACGACGCCCAGCTGGCTGAAGAACTGCGCATGATCGTCGGGCAGCTCGTGCGGAGCGTGCGCACGATCGACACGATGCCTCCTGGCGAGGCTGCCGTCCTCGGCTACCTGGACCGCAGCGGCCCGCTGACCACCGCCGACATCGCGCAGCAGCGAGGAGTCAGCCACCAGTCGGTCGCCAAAGCGGTCAAGCAACTCCTCGCCCAGGGTTTCGTGCACCCCGAGGCTCACCCCAGTGACGGTCGCAAAGTCTTGCTGCGCATCACGCCCACGGGAGAAGACCGCTTGTCGGAGGAGCGTGGCAGGCGTGCGGAACGACTCGGCGCCGCGATCGACGAGGCCCTGAGCGCGGAGGAACGCCGGACGCTGGCCCAGGCATTGCCTCTGCTGTCCCGCCTCACCACGCACCTGAAGGACAACTAGGCGGCTTGGTTCGGATCAGTCGGTCGTCGGTCCAAGTGTGCCGTTGACTGATGCGCGGTGGGCACGGATCGAGAGTCGCACTGCTCATCTCGCCCTCCCGCCACGCCACCCGCACGGCGCCAGGGCTAGCACCCCAGACAAGGAGCGCGACGACGACGCCGGCATATGCCAACCTGACATCGGGTCCGTGCCAGCACCACGGGCCATACTGTCCGGTGGTACCGACTAGTGAGTCATCAGCCGGCACGGAGCCACCCACCCCGGGACCACCAGGCAGCGTTGGGCCCCGGGGGCGGCGCTGCATCCCAGGGCAGGGAATAGAGGGCACGCCCCGGGACCGCTCTAGTGCCGCATCAGGCAACGTTCGCCCTGTCGACCACGGCTCGTAGTCGTTGATCGGCGGCGTGACGGTTTCGCCAGATGATGTAGCGGCGAAT
>NZ_JBITSK010000018.1:0-179130 GCF_044540565.1 Streptomyces sp. NPDC085931 | reverse complement strand
TAGAGCGCCTGCATGGCATGCAGGAGGTCAGGAGTTCAATTCTCCTTAGCTCCACAGCAGATGAGAAGGCGGGCCGTCCGAGACGGCCCGCCTTCTTGTCGTCCGTGCGACATGGCGCCGGCGGGCTCCCCTTGAGAGGAGCCCGCCGGAGCGTCGGGATCAGCGACCCAGGGCGCGGCGGCCGCGGCCCTGGGAGAGCACCGGGAGGTTGCGGGACGGGGCCTGGCCCCGGGTGTCCTCCTCGATGCGCAGGGCCAGTGCCGGGCAGCGGCGCACCGCGCGTAGAGCCTTGGCCTCGGCGTACCGCGGCACCTGCGCCTGGGCCACCGTCGGGAAGCCGTCGGCGCCCAGCTGGAACACCTCGGGGAGGATGTCCGCGCACAGGCCGTGGCCCCGGCACAGCGTCCAGTCGACGTAGATCTTCTGGCGGCTCGGGCCGTTCTCCTCGGACTCGCCGCCGCCCGGGATGCCCGTCGGGGCCCTGCCGCCCTCGAAGAGCGGCAGAACGCCCTCCACGCGCCGTCCGCAGCCGTTGCCGAGGACATGCGCGGCCAGGTCGTCCGTGAACGCCTTGATGGTCGACTCCAGGAACATCGCGGAGCCGTCGGGGTGGGAGCAGGCGCCGCGCCGCTTGACGTTCTTGGCGACCTGCTTGAGCGCCTCCAGGGCGGCCGGGCCGCCGCCGTTGAGGATGTCCTCCATGCCGCGCGCGGCGGCCGGCAGGCCGAGGTAGCAGGGGCCGCACTGGCCCGCGCTCTCCTCGGCCAGCCACTGGGCGACCCGCAGCGACTCGCCCAGCGGGCAGGTGTCCTGACTGATCGGCAGGATCGCCCCGGCGCCGAGGGAACCGCCCACGGCGTCCAGGGAGTTGCGGGAGACGATCGCCTCGTTCACCGTCGCGGCGTCGATCCACTTGCCGTGGTAGCCGCCGGTGAGCACGCCCTGCGGCACCGGCGGTGCGCCGGCCAGCTGCAGGACGTAGCGCAGCGGCACGCCCGTGGGGACCTCGATGACCATGGGCCGCGCGACCGCCCCGGAGACCGTGAGCATGACCGTGCCCGGCTCGTCGTACAGGCCGGTGTTGCCGTAGCGCTCGGGGCCGATGCGGGCGGCGATGGCCAGCTGGGCGAAGGTCTCGGCGTTGGACAGCAGCGTGGGCGCGCCGCCGACGCCGTTCTGCGAGGCGCTGACCTTGCGGCCGGGCGGGACGGCCGGGCCGCCGTCGATCGAGCGGATCAGCGACGCGGCGGCGCCGGTGACCATGCGGACCGGGTTGCGCTGCACGCGGGCGCGCAGGGCGGAGCGGCGGCCGTTGCTCAGGCCGCGTTCGGCGAGCGCGGCCTCCATGGACCGCTGGGTCGACTCACGGGTGACCCCCACCACGAGCGTGCGGGCCCCCAGGGCCTCGGCGCACAGCAGCGCGCCGTCCAGGATGAGGTGCGGGGCGCGGTTGATCAGCACCGTGTCCTTGCGGCAGGCCGGTTCGTCCTCGCTGCCGTTGACGACGACGACCGGCCGGACGCCGCGCTTGATCGCCGCTTCGGCGACCGAGCGCAGCTTCTTGTGGAAGGGGAAGCCCGCGCCGCCGCGGCCCCTCAGGTTGATGCGTTCGGCGAGTTGCGCGAGCTGCTCGCCGCCCATCGGCTCGAGCGGCCCGTGCACCTTCAGGTGCATGGGCAGATCGAGTCGATCGACAAGGTCGAAGCCCGACGTGAGCTGGGGAAGACCGACCACGCGGACTTCGGGTACGTCGGGCAGGGCCTCGTTCACTTAAAGCCTCCGGAAGGCGTGTTCCAAGGTTCGCCCGATCCCGGTGCGTCGAAGTCGTAGGACGCACCGGGCAGTGTTTCAGTGGCGGGACCGCTGTTGTACGTGTCGTTCGGGTAGTACGTGTCGCGGACCGCGTTCGTCTCACCCGTGTCGTACACGTCACTCGATCCATAGCCGGGGGCGCCTGGATTGCCATAGGCCGGGATGCTTTGTCCGGCGTCCCGCACGGGGTCGTAGGGCGGGATGTTGAAGCCGGTGTCCTGGAGCGGGTCGTAGGCCGACGGCGGGGCCTCGCCGACCGGGGGCGGGGACGGGATCGGCCAGCTGCCGGAGGTGCTGGAGGGGCCGTCCACGGCCGGGACGGCCTGGGTGGGCTGCAGATCCAGCGGCAGTTCCATGCTGGTGGTGGGGCCCGGCGCGTAGGCCTGGTCCCGCGGCGGGCCCGAGACGGCGCGGTAGGCCGCGGCGAAGCCGTTCGCGGACTCCTGGGGCGAGGGGCGTTCGGCCCGCTCGTACCGCCTGCCGGATCCGGCCCCCGCCGCTTCGGCCCGGTCCGTGCGGCCCTCGTAGCCGGGCAGCGCGGCGCCGGCCCGGGCCCGGCTCTCCTCCAGGTCGCGGCGGCCCTGGCCCTCGCCGGGGCCGATGAGCGCGGCGAACCGGTCGGCGACCTTGCGCTTGACCGGGCGCGGAGCGGCGCGCAGGGCGAGGGCCGCGGTCACGCCGAGCAGGGACAGGCAGTACAGGATGACGAAGATCGGCTTGGCCGCTCGACCCGCGTAGAGGCCGTGCACGAGCGCGGCGCACCAGGCCGGGTAGGCCAGCATGTGCATGGCGCGCCAGCGGGCCGCGACCGGCGCGGGGGAGGCGAAGCGGTTGCGCAGCACGCCGGTGACGCCCACGAAGATCATGAGCATGCCTGCCAGGGTGCCCAGGCCGATCAGGAACGACCGGCCCGCGACCAGCTCCTCGTCGGTGAGGAACAGCCCGAAGGGGATCACCGCGGCGATCCACGAGGTGTGGGACAGCGCCAGCTTCACGCCGATGTGCACCAGCAGGAAGGCGATCGAGGCGACGGCCGTGGTCCGGTGCACGGCCTGTGCCAGGATGCGCCGGCGCGCGTCGAGCAGGATCCGGTCCTGGGCGACCAGACCCCAGATCACCGAGCAGGTCAGGCACACGAGGGAGAGCACGCCCGCGCCGAAGTTGAGGAACTCGGCGAAGGAGTCGTCTGCCGTGGAGTCGTTGGGGTTCACGACCGGCCTCCCCACATCCCGGCGACCGGGGGAAGTGAGGGGGTACTGCGATGAGGGTTCATGGGGGCAACTCCGAGCGGTTCGGGAAAGCAGCGGTCCCGCTGCCGCACTCTAAGCGGAGCCATACCGATGGGTACGAGGTTTGAGTTATTGCGTTGTTATCAAAGGACAATGCGGTTGTTGTGATGTCCCTTAGCTACTGTTACGCGAAGTAACCCTTGACCTTGGTTCAGCTTTGCGAGTGTTGGCGCGCTGAGGGCCTGCGGTACCCTAACGCCATGCGTGCCGTACGCCTTCTGCTTAGCGGGCCGCGCTGATCAGTCCCGGCCACCGGACGAGTCGAGTGGCCGGAATCGGCGCGGCGTCCCCTCCTGTGCGAGGGGATTTTTCGTTTCTCGACGACACAGCCGCAGGCAGAGACGATCGATGGAGCTTTGAGGATCATGAGCGAGACGAACCCCGCTGCCGCCTCCGAGGTGGCCGCGCCGCACCGCTACACGGCCGCGACGGCTGCCGAGATCGAAGCACGCTGGCAGGACTTCTGGGACGCGGAGGGCACCTACGCCGCGCCCAACCCCACGGGTGACCTGGCGGGCGACCCGGAGACCGTCGCCCGGCCCAAGAAGTTCATCATGGACATGTTCCCGTATCCCTCGGGCGCGGGCCTGCACGTCGGTCACCCCCTGGGCTACATCGCCACGGACGTCTTCGCCCGCTTCCAGCGGATGACCGGCCACAACGTCCTGCACACCCTGGGCTTCGACGCCTTCGGCCTGCCCGCCGAGCAGTACGCGGTGCAGACCGGCACGCACCCGCGCGTGTCCACCGAAGCCAACATGGAGAACATGAAGGCCCAGCTGCGCCGGCTGGGCCTGGGCCACGACAAGCGCCGGTCGTTCGCCACGATCGACCCGGACTACTACAAGTGGACCCAGTGGATCTTCCTGCAGATCTTCAACTCCTGGTACGACCACGACGCCCGCCGGGCCCGCCCGATCTCCGAGCTGGTCGAGCAGTTCGAGTCCGGTGAGCGGCCCGTCCCCGGGCACACGCGCGCGTGGAGCGAGCTGAGCGCCGCCGAGAAGGCCGACGTCCTGGGCGAGTTCCGGCTGGCCTACGCCTCCGACGCGCCGGTCAACTGGTGCCCCGGGCTGGGCACCGTGCTGGCCAACGAGGAGGTCACCGCCGACGGCCGCTCCGAGCGGGGCAACTTCCCCGTCTTCAAGGCCAAGCTGCGCCAGTGGAACATGCGCATCACCGCCTACGCCGACCGGCTGCTGGAGGACCTGGACGCGCTGGACTGGCCCGAGGCCATCAAGCTGCAGCAGCGCAACTGGATCGGCCGCAGCGAGGGCGCCCGCGTCGACTTCCCCATCGACGGCGAGCGCATCACCGTCTTCACCACCCGCCCCGACACCCTGTTCGGCGCCACCTACATGGTGCTGGCGCCCGAGCACCCGCTGGTCGAGAAGTTCACCCCGGCCGCCTGGCCGGAGGGCACCCACGAGGTGTGGACCGGCGGCTACCCGACCCCGGCCGAGGCCGTCGCCGCCTACCGCGCGCAGGCCGCGTCCAAGTCCGACGTCGAGCGCCAGGCCGAGGCCAAGGACAAGACCGGCGTCTTCACCGGCGCCTACGCGACCAACCCGGTCAACGGCGAGCGGGTCCCGGTCTTCATCGCCGACTACGTGCTGATGGGCTACGGCACGGGCGCGATCATGGCCGTCCCGGCCCACGACACGCGCGACTTCGCCTTCGCCCGCGCCTTCGAGCTGCCGATCCGCTGCGTGGTCGAGCCCACCGACGGCCGCGGCACCGACCCGTCCGCCTGGGACGACGCCTTCGCCTCCTACGACGCGAAGATCATCAACTCGGCCGGCGCCGGCGTCTCCCTGGACGGCCTGGGCGTCGTCGAGGCCAAGGCCCGCATCACCGAGTGGCTGGAGGCCCAGGGCGTCGGCGAGGGCACCGTCAACTTCCGGCTGCGCGACTGGCTGTTCAGCCGCCAGCGCTACTGGGGCGAGCCCTTCCCGATCGTCTACGACGAGGACGGCGTCGCCCACGCGCTGCCCGAGTCGATGCTGCCGCTGGAGCTGCCCGAGGTCGAGGACTACTCGCCGCGCACCTTCGACCCGGACGACGCCGACACCCAGCCCGAGACGCCGCTGTCGCGCAACGAGGACTGGGTCAACGTCACCCTGGACCTGGGCGACGGCCCGAAGAAGTACCGCCGCGAGACCAACACCATGCCCAACTGGGCCGGTTCCTGCTGGTACGAGCTGCGCTACCTGGACCCGCACAACGGCGACAAGCTGGTCGACCCGGAGATCGAGCAGTACTGGATGGGCCCGCGCGAGGGCCAGCCGCACGGCGGTGTCGACCTGTACGTCGGCGGCGCCGAGCATGCCGTGCTGCACCTGCTGTACGCCCGCTTCTGGTCCAAGGTCCTGTACGACCTGGGGCACGTCTCCTCCGCCGAGCCGTTCCACAAGCTGTTCAACCAGGGCATGATCCAGGCCTACGTCTACCGCGACAGCCGCGGTATCGCCGTGCCGGCCGCCGAGGTGGAGGAGCGCGACGGCGCCTACTGGTACCAGGGCGAGAAGGTCAGCCGCCTGCTGGGCAAGATGGGCAAGTCCCTGAAGAACGCGGTCACTCCGGACGAGATCTGCGCCGAGTACGGGGCCGACACCCTGCGCCTGTACGAGATGGCCATGGGGCCGCTGGACGTCTCCCGGCCGTGGGACACGCGCGCGGTGGTCGGGCAGTTCCGGCTGCTGCAGCGGCTGTGGCGCAACATCGTCGACGAGGTGACCGGCGAGGTGACCGTCGTCGACGTCGCGGACGCCGACATCGACGTGGACACGCTGCGCGCCCTGCACAAGGCGATCGACGGGGTGCGCGGGGACCTGGAGGGCATGCGGTTCAACACCGCCATCGCCAAGGTCACCGAGCTGAACAACCACCTGACCAAGGTGGGCGGACCCGTGCCGCGCTCCGTGGCCGAGCCGCTGGTGCTGATGGTCGCGCCGCTGGCCCCGCACATCGCCGAGGAGCTGTGGCGCAGGCTGGGCCACACCGACTCGGTCGTCCACCAGGACTTCCCGGTGGCCGACCCGGCGTACGTGGTCGACGAGACCGTGACCTGCGTCGTGCAGATCAAGGGCAAGGTCAAGGCGCGGCTGGAGGTTCCGCCGTCGATCTCCGAGGACGAGCTGGAGAAGGTCGCGCTGGCCGACGAGAAGGTCGTCGCCGCGCTGGGCGGGGCCGGCATCCGCAAGGTGATCGTGCGGGCGCCGAAGCTGGTGAACATCGTCCCGGCGTAGGGCGCACGGCGTGCGGCCGGGGGTGCTGAGCGTGCGGCTGGGGCGTGCTGAGCGACCCGGAGGCCGACGCCCTCGGGGTGCCCCCTAGTGGTCGTCCACCGGTCCTCTACGGGCAGGTTCGGGGTCTTTCCGGAACTCCGGACCTGCCTGCCGCGTTTACCGTGGAAGAGCGACGTGAGGTGCCGTGGCGCCCTGAGGAGGAGCCCTTGTGGAAGCAGTGATCGCAGTCTTCGCCCTGCTCTTCGTGCTCCTGGTCGCGCTCGGCGCGTACGCCACCGTGAAGGCCGTCGGCGCCGCCAAGCGCGGCGTGGACCGTGGCCTCACCCAGGCCCGCCGCACGGTCGAGGACCACACCCTGCGGGCCAAGTCCTTCGCCCAGCCCGGCGCCGCGGGGGAACTCGCCCAGCTGCGCCTGAAGCTGCGCACCTCCATGCGCGCCACCCAGGACGCGCTGAACGCGGCCGTCGTCGAGGACGAGTCCGTGAAGGAGTCCATCGGCCTGTTCGAGCGGCTCAGCGTGCACGGCCACGAACTGGACGGCGAGCTGAAGCGCCTGGAGTCCGAGCCGGACCGCACCGCCCTGCGCGAGCGCCTGCCCCAGCTGCGCGAGCGCACCGAACGCATCACGCAGTCGGCGGACGCGCTGCGCTGGGCGGTCCGCGACCGTGCCCGCCGCTTCGCCGGGGACGACCTGGACACCCTCAGCGCGCAGATCGACGTGGAGGCCGGCGCCCTGCGGCACTGGACCACCACGGACGCGCCGTCCGCCTCGGCCTCCGCCGCCGAGCCGTGGCCCGATGCTCCGGCCGCCGATGCCCCCACGGCTGGACAGACCTGGCCGGAGACCTCGCGGCCGGGCCCGGAGCGGGAGCCGGAGCGGCCCGCCATCTCCCCGGCGGCGCCGCGTCCCACCTACCCCTGGCAGAAGAAGCCCCGCCCCGAGAGCACCACTTGATCCGGCCACGCGTGCGGCAGGGCGCGGGGCCCGGGCTGCCGCACGGGCATGACGGCAGGTAACCTCCAGCTCATGTCCCGCCATGTCGCGATCGTCACCGATTCAACGGCCTACCTGCCGGCCCGGACGATGGAGCGTCACGGTATCTCGGCGGTCCCGCTGACGGTGGTCCTCGGCGACCGCGCGCTGGAGGAGGGCACCGAGATCTCGACCCGCGCCCTCGCCCAGGCTTTGCAGAAGCGTCGGCCGGTGACGACCTCGCGGCCCGGCCCGGCGGTGTTCGAGGAGACCTACCGCAAGGTGGCCGAGTCCGGCGCCACCGGCATCGTCTCCCTCCATCTGTCCGCCGAACTCTCCGGCACGTACGACGCGGCCGTGGTCGCCGCGCGGCGGGCGCCCGTGCCCGTGCGGGTCGTGGACACCGGCATGATCGCGATGGCGCTCGGCTTCTGCGCGCTCGCCGCGGCGGAGGCCGCCGAGGCGGGCGGCACGGTGGACGAGGCCGTCACCGCGGCGGAGAAGCGGGCCGCCGGCACGGCGGCCTACTTCTACGTCGACACCCTCGACTACCTGCGCCGCGGCGGCCGGATCGGCGCGGCCCAGGCCCTGTTGGGCTCCGCGCTCGCCGTGAAACCGCTGCTGCAGCTGGCCGACGGCCGTATCGAACCGCTGGAGAAGGTGCGGACCGCGTCCAAGGCGATCGCCCGCCTGGAGGAGATCGCCGCCGACCGGGCGGGCAGCGCCCAGGTCGATGTCGCGGTCCACCATCTCGCCGCCCAGGACCGGGCGTCGGCCCTCGCCGACCGGCTGCGGGGGCGGTTGCCCGGGCTCGCGGATCTGCATGTCAGCGAGGTCGGGGCGGTGATCGGGGCGCATACGGGGCCCGGGCTGCTGGGGGTCGTGGTTTCGCCGCGGTGAACGTTGCGGCGGGGGTGTTCCGCCGGGGTGACGCGGGATGAAGGCGCTCCTCTGAGGCGTGCCGGTGCTCCTGCGGTCACCCGTGTGAGTGGCGGAGTTGTCCACAAGCGGGGGGTTGTCCCCGGGAATCGACCAAGATCATCGCGGGTGGGGCGGAGTGTCCGATCCTCGTCGCATGGCACTTCGATCACGTTCACGCACAGCTACCGCGACCAGTGGGCCGGGCCGGGGGCCCGCGTCCGACGGACGCGTCCGTCACCGCCGCCACCGGCCGGTGAACCGTGGCCGGGGCCGGCATCCCTCCGGGGACGAGCTCCGCCGTCGGGCGGAGGCGATGTTCGGCGACCGCGTCGAGCACCTGGGGCGGTCCGGCCTCGGCGAACGGGTGGGGGAACGGCGGGAGTCGGGAGGAGAGCGGCGGGAGTCGGGGCAGGGGCCGCCCGGTCGTGGGGGCGGTGCCGGGGCCGGGCCGGAGCCCGGCGGCCATGGAGCGGTCGCGGAGACGCCCGCCGTCGCGCGGGTGGATGACGTGGGCTCCGCTGGAAGTCGCTCCGGGGGAGTCGGCTCCGGCGACGGCCTCGCGGCGGCAGCGGAGCGCGGTGACGGCCGTTCGGTGGAGGGGGACTGGCGGGAGCGGGCCGGGCTCGCGCTGCGGGAGCGCATGCCGCTGTGGCTGCAGACGAGGTGCGGCCTGGAGCGGCGGAACGTGCTCGCCCTGACGGTCGTGCTGGTCGTCGCCGCGGCCTTCGCCGTGCAGCACTTCTGGGCGGGCCGTACCCAGCCCGTGCGGCCGCCCGAGGTGGTGCGCGCGGCGACGCCGTACGGGGCGGAGCCTGCGCAGGACGACCGGGGCGGGGACGACCCGGGGGCGGCGGGGGCGGCGGGGGCGGCCACGACCGCCGGTACGGCCGGCGCGGCCGGAACCGCGGGTGCCTCGGGAGCGGCCGCCGAGATCGTCGTGGACGTCGGGGGCGAGGTCCGTGATCCCGGGATCCACCGGTTGCCCGCCGGTTCGCGTGTCGCGGACGCGCTGCGAGCGGCGGGCGGTGTGAAGCCCGGCACGGACACCGACGGTCTCAACCGGGCGCGCTTCCTGGTGGACGGCGAGCAGGTGATCGTCGGCGGCCCCGCTCCCGTCGCGGGGGCCGGAGCGGGCGGTCCGGGCGGAGCGGGCGGTGCGGCTTTGGCGGGCCCGGCCGGCGGGGCCGTGGGCGGAGGGGTGCCGGCAGGTCCCGTCTCCCTGAACACGGCCACCCTCGACCAGCTCGACACGCTGCCCGGTGTCGGACCCGTGCTGGCACAGCACATCGTCGACTACCGCACGCAGCACGGCGGTTTCCGTTCCGTGGACGAACTGCGCGAGGTGAACGGCATCGGCGACCGCCGCTTCGCCGACCTGCGCGACCTCGTACGGCCATGAGCAGCGCTCCCGGCACTCCGGCGCGACCCGACGAGACCGCTCCCGGACACCACCCCGCCCGGTCGCCCGTGCACGTCTCGTCCGGCAAACGGCTGGGCCTCGCCCGGCCACGGCAGGAGGGGCCCGCCGATCTGCGGCTCGTACCGCCCGCCCTCGCGGCCTGGGGCACGGCGGCCCTGGTGCCGGCCGTGCCGGCGGGCTGGGCCGTATGCCTGGTGACCGCCTGCCTCGCCGCGGTCGGGCTTCTGGTGCCGGCCCGGCGACGCGGCTCGGCGTCATGGCCGCGGGCCTCGGCCGCCGCGCTCCTGCTGTGCGTCGCGGCGGCCGCCGCATCGGCCGGGCTGCACACGGCGGATCTGCGGCGCGGCCCGATGCCCGGGCTGGCGCGGGAGTACGCGACGGTCACCGCCGAGGTGGAGCTCACCTCCGACCCCCGGCTCACCCGGCCCCGGGTCCGGGGCGATCGCCCGGCTCCGGCCGCCGTGCTGATCGACGCCGAGGTGCGGCGCGTCCACAGGGTGGGGACCGGAACCGTGGCGTCGCGGACGCCGGTGCTGATGATCGTCGACGTGGGACCGGCCGGCAGGGGCGGTGCAGACGGGCGGCCGGCCGCCGGAGGGGCGGTGCCGTCGGCCTGGCTCGGGCTGCTGCCCTCGACGCGGCTGCGGGTCGACGCGCGGGCGGCACCGGCGTCGGCGGGCGGTGACCGGGTGGCGGCCGTGCTGCGGGTGCGGGGCGAGGCGGGCCCCCAGGTGGTCGGGGAGCCCTCGGTGGCGCAGCGGCTCGCCGGGCGGTTGCGTGCCGGACTGCGGGAGGCGACCGACGGGCTGCCGCCGGACGCCCGGGCGCTGCTGCCGGGGCTGGTCGTCGGGGACACCTCGCGGATCACTCCGGAGCTGGAGGAGGCCTTCAAGGAAACCGACCTCACCCACACGTTGGCCGTGAGCGGGGCCAACTTCACGATCCTGCTCGCCCTGTTGCTCGGCCCGCCGGGTCTGGCCCAGCAGGCCGAGCGGCGGGGGCTCGCGCCCCGCCTCGGCATCTCGCTGCGGGGGACCGCGGTCCTCGGGGGCGCGCTCTCGCTCGGGTTCGTGGTGGTGTGCCGGCCGGATCCGAGCGTGGTGCGGGCGGCGGCCTGCGGAGCCGTGGCGCTGCTGGCCCTCGCGACCGGCCGCCGCAGGTCGATGATCCCGGCGCTGGCGACGGCGGTGCTGCTGCTGGTGCTCTACGACCCGTCGCTGGCGCGCAGTTACGGGTTCCTGCTCTCCGTCGTGGCCACCGGCGCCCTGCTCACGCTCGCGCCCCGGTGGAGCGCCGGGCTGCGGCGGCGCGGGGTGCCGCCCCGACTGGCCGAGGCGCTGGCCGCCGCTGCCGCCGCGCAGGCCCTGTGCGCGCCTGTCGTCGCCGTGCTGTCGGCGCGGGTGAGCCTGGTGGCGGTGCCGTGCAACCTGCTGGCCGAGATCGCGGTCGCGCCGGCGACGGTGCTGGGCTTCGCCGCGCTGGCCACGGCCCCGGCGGCGATGCCGGTGGCGCGGGCCCTGGCCTGGTGCGCCCAGTGGCCGGCCGGGTGGATCGCGGGCATCGCCCGGACCGGGGCGGCGCTGCCCGGCGCGGGAGTGGACTGGCCGGGCAGCTGGACGGGCGCGGCGCTGCTCGGTGCCGTGACCGTGCTCGCGGTGCTCCTGGGCCGGCGACTGCTCCGGCATCCCTGGTGGTGCGGAGTGTGCGGGGTGGTGCTCCTGCTGGCGGTGGTGCAGCCGCCGCCGCTGACCCGGACGATCACGGGCTGGCCGCCGCCGGGCTGGCGGCTGGTGATGTGCGACGTGGGGCAGGGGGACGCCCTGGTGCTCGCGGCGGGTGACGGGGCCGGGGTGGTGGTGGACGCGGGTCCCGATCCGCGGCGCGTCGACCGCTGCCTGCGCTCGCTCGGCGTGACCAGGATCCCGCTGGTCGTCCTCACCCACTTCCACGCCGATCACGTCGCGGGCCTGCCGGGGGTGCTGCGCGGACGGGCGGTGGGCGCGATCGAGACGACGGGCCTGGAGGAGCCCGCCGACCAGGCCGCGTTCGTGCGGAGACTGGCGGCGGCCCGGCGGGTTCCCGTGACGCGGGCGGCGGCCGGTGAGGAGCGGCGTGCGGGAGAGCTGTCCTGGCAGGTGGTGTGGCCGCCGCCGAGCCCGCCGGCTGGCGCGGCTCCGGGGGTGGTGCGGGCCCACCCGGTGCCGGAGGGGCCGAACGACGCCAGTGTCGCCCTGCTGGTCCGCTCGGGCGGGTTGCGCCTGCTGCTCCTCGGGGACCTCGAACCTCCGGCCCAGCGGGCGCTGGCGAGATCGCCGGCCGCCGAGGCGCTGCGCGCGGTGGACGTGCTGAAGGTCGCCCACCACGGCTCGGCCTACCAGGATCTGGGCCTCCTGCGCCGGACGGCCCCGCGGCTGGCCCTCATCAGCTGCGGCGAGGACAACCCGTACGGGCATCCGGCGCCCGGCACGCTCGCGGCGCTGCGGGCCGGGGGCGCGGCGGTGCTGCGCACGGACCGGGACGGCGCGCTGGCCGTCGTGGGAGGGGGTGGCCGGCTGGGGGTGGCGCGAGACTGAGGGCATGAATCCAGCACAGGTTGATGCCTATCTCCGTCGTCTGGGAGCCGAGCACCCGGCGTGGCCCACCGTCGACGCACTGCGCGAGCTGCATCTGCGCCATCTGCGGACGGTGCCGTTCGAGAACCTCTCGATCCACCTCGGCGAGGAGATCGCGCTGGAGGAGAAGCGGCTGCTGGACAAGGTGGTGGGGGCGCGGCGGGGCGGGTTCTGCTACGAACTGAACGGCGCGTTCGGGGCGTTGCTGACCGCGCTGGGGTACGACGTGGCGCTGCTCGCGGGCCGGGTGTACGGGGACGGGGAGCGGCTCGGGGTCCCGTACGACCATCTGGCGTTGCGGGTGCGGACGGTGGACGGGGGCGACTGGCTGGCCGACGTCGGGTTCGGGGCGCACAGCCATCTGCCGCTGGCGTTCGGGGAACGGGGGGAGCAGGAGGATCCGGCGGGCGTGTTCCGGATCGTCGAGTCGGGTCCGGACGCGGCCGGGGTGCGCGGCGGGCACGGCTCGGTGGAGGCGGCGGACCTGGACGTGTTCCGGGACGGCGCCGCGCAGTACCGGCTGGAGGTGCGGCCCCGGGCGCTCGGTGACTTCGTGGCCGGGGCGTGGTGGCACAGCACGTCGCCCCTCTCGCACTTCACGCGGTCGCTGGTCTGCTCGCGGGTCACGGGGGACGGCGGGAGGATCACGCTGAGCGGACGCCGGTTCACGACGACGGCGGCCGACGGGGCGCGCGAGGAGAGGGAACTGGGGACGGACGAGGAGGTGCTGGACGCGTACCGCGAGCGCTTCGGCATCGAGCTCGACCGGGTCCCGACGGTGCGGCCGCCCGGCTCCGTGCGGAACGGCGAGGCCGTCGAGCGGTCGGGGTGAGGGGCGTGGTGTCCGGGGCCGGGCGAGGGGCGAAGTGTTCCGGTTCGGGCGAGGGACGTGGTGCCCCGGTCCGGAGTGCGGCGGCGTGCCGACGGTACGGCAACCTTCCCTCCAGGCGGCCAGGCGGCCGGGCGCCCAGGTGCCCAGGCGCCCAGGCGGCCGGGCGGCAGGTCGGCGACACCGTCGAGCCGGCGGAGGGCGCGGGCCTGGAGGCGGGACGCGGCGTCCGGGCAGTTCCGGTGGTGGCGGACAATGTCCGGCGTGAGTGATGTGCGACATGTGCTGGTACTGCCCGACCGGGACGCCGCGGAGGAGGTGGCCGAGGCGCTGCGGGAGCGGTTCGGGGTCGTCGAGGAGCCGCAGCTGGTGCGGGACGCGCTGGCCGGGGAGGACGACGCCGAGGACGCGCAGTGGCTGGTCGTCCTGCGGGACGAGGAGGAGCGGCTGGACGCGGCGGAGCTGGACCGTTTCGCGGGCGAGTGGGAGGGCTGGCGGGAGGAGCCGTAGAGCCGCGGGCGGCCCGGTGATGTCAGTGGCGCGTGGGATGCTTGGCGCGATGCCCAGGAAGACTGCGAATGACGACCCTCTCGCCCCGGTGACGCTCGCCGTGGGCCAGGAGGAGCTGCTGCTCGACCGTGCCGTGCAGGAGGTGGTCGCCGCGGCGAAGGTCGCCGACGCCGACACGGACGTACGGGACCTCACCCCGGACCAGGTGCAGCCCGGCACGCTCGCCGAGCTGACCAGCCCGTCGCTCTTCGCGGAGCGCAAGGTCGTGGTCGTGCGCAACGCGCAGGACCTGTCGGCCGACACGATCAAGGACGTCAAGGCGTACCTCGGGGCGCCCGCCGATGAGATCACCCTCGTGCTGCTCCACGCGGGCGGGGCCAAGGGCAAGGGTCTGCTCGACGCCGCGCGCAAGGCGGGGGCGCGCGAGGTGGCCTGCCCGAAGATGACGAAGCCGGCGGACCGGCTGGCGTTCGTGCGGCAGGAGTTCCGCGTGACGGGCCGGTCCGCCACGCCGGAGGCCTGCCAGGCGCTCGTCGACGCGATCGGCAGCGATCTGCGGGAGCTGGCCTCGGCGGTGTCGCAGCTGGTGGCGGACGTCGAGGGGACGATCGACGAGGCGGTCGTCGGGCGGTACTACACCGGCCGGGCCGAGGCGTCGAGCTTCACGGTCGCCGACCGGGCGGTCGAGGGCAGGGCGGCGGAGGCGCTGGAGGCGCTGCGCTGGTCGCTGGCGACCGGGGTGGCACCGGTGATGATCACGAGCGCGCTGGCGCAGGGCGTCCGGGCGATCGGCAAGCTGTCGTCGGCGCGCGGGGGCCGGCCGGCGGATCTGGCCCGGGAGCTGGGGATGCCGCCGTGGAAGATCGACCGGGTGCGCCAGCAGATGCGCGGGTGGACGCCGGACGGTGTGTCGGTGGCGCTCCGGGCGGTGGCCGAGGCGGACGCGGGGGTGAAGGGCGGGGGCGACGACCCCGAGTACGCCCTGGAGAAGGCGGTGGTCACGATCGCGCGGGCGGCCCGCTCCCGGGGCCGGGCCTGACGAGCCGGACACCGACGCCCCGGCGGGGGATCAGTCCAGGGGCCGAACCGATCCCCGCGGAGTCCCGCCGCTGCCAGGGGGACCGGCACTGAAGCGCCGCGCCCGGTATGGGCCCGGCCTGCCGGCCTGGACGCGCGCCACGCCACGCCCCGACCAGGCCCGGCTCGCCGGCGCAGAAGTGCCGTGCCCCGTCCAGGCCCGCCCGCGTTGGAACGCCGTGCCCCGTCCAGGTCCCGTGCCGGGAGCCGGGGTGTCACGCGAGTCCCGGCCGGCACGGCCGTGTCGTCGGCGTCCGTCTCTCCCCGCCGCCGCGAGATGTGCCGAGGCGGTGTACCGGAGGGAGAATCGGAAGGGTCAGCCGTACATCGCCGAGCGACGGAGAGGTGGCGAGGGTCATGGCTGAACACCCGCACGCAGCGCTGGTCCGCAAGGGGTTCGAGGCCTTCTCCCGCGGTGACATGGACACCCTGCGCGGATTGATGGCGGGGGACGCCACCCACCACGTGCCCGGGAACCACCCGTTGTCGGGCGACTTCAAAGGGGTGGACTCGATCATCGAGATGTACGAGCGGCTCGGCGCCGAGACCGAGGGGACGATGCGCGCCGAACTGATCGGCATCGCTGTCGACGGCCGAGGTCACGCGGTCGGCATGACCCGCTTCACGGCCGAGCGGGGCGGCAGGCACCTGGACGACACCGGGTGCATCATCTTCCGGATCGTCGGCGACAAGGTCACCGACCTCGACGAGTGCGTCGAGGACATCGACAGGAACAACGAGTTCTGGTCCTGAACACGCCGAGGGCCGGGCGCCCTCCCATGGGGAACAGGAGGAGGCCCGGCCTACGGTTCGATCAGGTGGATCCGCGCCCGCGTGGCGAACGCAGGCCGCGCGCGGATCCGAGGGGTGCCGGACGGGAGCGGATGAGAGAGGGCCCGCTCGATTCCCTCCGGCGTCACATCAAACGTCAGCCCTTGAGCGCGGCGACCTTCTGAGCCAGCGCCGACTTCTTGTTGGCGGCCTGGTTCTTGTGGATGACGCCCTTCGAGACGGCCTTGTCGAGCTGGCGCGCGGCAGCGCGCTGGTACTCGGTGGCCTTCTCGACGTCACCCGCGGCAGCGGCCTCACGGGCCTTGCGGATCGCGGTCTTGAGGGAGGACTTGACGGCCTTGTTGCGCAGCCGCGCCTTCTCGTTGGTCTTGATCCGCTTGATCTGGGACTTGATGTTCGCCACGAATGAGCCTTTTCAGGTTCTGGCACGAGGCCGCACGAGGCCGCACGGATCGCACCGGGTGATTTCTTGAGGTCGTGTCCCGTGCGAGAGGGCATGAGACACAGCCACCCAGGCTACCAGCGGGTGCATTCCCGGCCCAAACCCGTCCATGGTCCCCGCCCGTGGGACGATGGAGGCTACGTATCGATCCGACCCGAGACCGCAGACACTGCGGACGCCTCAAGAATCAGGACCCTGCGTGCCCGCGATCCCCAGCCACGTGCCCGAGCCGAGCCGTACCGACCCGGCTCTGATCCGCAATTTCTGCATCATCGCGCACATCGACCACGGCAAGTCCACGCTCGCCGACCGGATGCTCCAGCTGACCGGAGTGGTCGAGCAGCGGCAGATGCGCGCCCAGTACCTCGACCGCATGGACATCGAGCGCGAGCGTGGCATCACGATCAAGTCTCAGGCGGTGCGTCTGCCGTGGGCCCCGACCCACGACAAGACCAACACGCACATCCTGAACATGATCGACACGCCGGGGCACGTCGACTTCACCTACGAGGTCTCGCGGTCGCTCGCCGCCTGCGAGGGCACGATCCTCCTGGTCGACGCCGCCCAGGGCATCGAGGCGCAGACCCTCGCCAACCTGTACCTGGCGATGGAGAACGACCTCACGATCATCCCGGTGCTGAACAAGATCGACCTGCCGGCCGCGCAGCCCGAGAAGTTCGCCGAGGAGCTCGCCCACCTCATCGGGTGCGACCCCGGGGACGTGCTCAAGGTCTCCGCCAAGACCGGGCTCGGTGTCGAGGCGCTGCTGGACAAGGTCGTGGAGCAGGTCCCGCCGCCGGTCGGGGTCAAGGACGCCCCGGCCCGCGCGATGATCTTCGACTCGGTCTACGACTCCTACCGCGGAGTGGTGACGTACGTCCGTGTCATCGACGGGCAGCTCAACAAGCGCGAGCGCATCAAGATGATGTCGACGGGCGCCACGCACGAGCTGCTGGAGATCGGCACCAACTCGCCGGAGATGCTCGGCGCCGACGGTCTGGGCGTCGGCGAGGTGGGCTACCTGATCACCGGCGTGAAGGACGTGCGCCAGTCCAAGGTCGGTGACACGGTCACCAGCCAGTCCAAGGGCGCCACCGAGGCGCTCGGCGGCTACAAGGACCCCAAGCCCATGGTCTTCTCGGGCCTGTACCCGCTGGACGGCTCGGACTACCCGGAGCTGCGCGAGGCCCTGGACAAGCTCCAGCTCAACGACGCCGCGCTGGTCTACGAGCCGGAGACCTCCGCCGCGCTCGGCTTCGGCTTCCGCGTCGGCTTCCTCGGGCTGCTGCACCTGGACGTGATCCGCGAGCGGCTGGAGCGCGAGTTCGGGCTCGACCTGATCGCCACCGCGCCGAACGTGGTCTACCGCGTGGTCATGGAGGACGGCAGCGAGCACACGGTCACCAACCCGAGCGAGTTCCCCGAGGGCAAGATCTCCGAGGTCTACGAGCCGGTCGTCCGGGCCACGATCCTGGCGCCGAGCGAGTTCATCGGCTCGATCATGGAGCTGTGCCAGACCCGGCGCGGCACCCTGCTCGGCATGGACTACCTCTCCGAGGACCGGGTCGAGATCCGCTACACGCTGCCGCTCGCCGAGATCGTCTTCGACTTCTTCGACCAGCTCAAGTCCAAGACCCGCGGCTACGCCTCGCTCGACTACGAGCCCACCGGCGAGCAGACGTCCAGCCTGGTCAAGGTCGACATCCTGCTGCACGGCGACAAGGTGGACGCCTTCTCGGCGATCACCCACAGGGACCAGGCCTACGCCTACGGGGTGCGGCTGGTCGCCAAGCTCAAGGAACTCATCCCGCGGCAGGCCTTCGAGGTGCCGGTCCAGGCCGCCATCGGCTCCCGGGTCATCGCCCGCGAGACCATCCGCGCCATCCGCAAGGACGTCCTCGCCAAGTGCTACGGCGGTGACATCTCCCGCAAGCGGAAGCTGCTGGAGAAGCAGAAGGAGGGCAAGAAGCGCATGAAGATGGTGGGTTCCGTGGAAGTTCCCCAGGAGGCCTTCATCGCCGTCCTGTCGAGCGATGACAGCGCGGGATCGGGCAAGGGCAAGAAGTAATCACGGATTACCGTGGGTTACACCCCAAACCGGGTGGAACAGGGGCCCGCCGTACGAAAGTGCGGCGGGCCCTGTGCGTCCGCGGGGTAGCTCTCTGTACGAAGTGACAGGCCGCGGCCCCTTACGCGGCGGCCGGTCGGCCTTTACTCTGATCCCTGCTCGATAGTTACTCACGAGTTAAACAACGGGGCGCGCGCTGCGTCTCGTGACGCCTCGTGAGTGCCCACCAGCCGCACCTGAGCCAGCCGCACTGTCGCGGGCCCCGGAGGATGTCGTGAGCGACACACAGACTTTGATCGAGAACCGTCCGCCGTCCGTGGCGGGCCTCTTCCTGGAGCGCGTGACGGCCACGCCGGACGCCGAGGCCTACCGGTATCCGGTCCCCTCGTCGTCCGGGCAGGGACCGGACGAGTGGAAGTCGCTGAGCTGGTCGCAGGCCGCCGAGCGGGTCTACGCCATCGCGGCCGGCCTGATCGAGCTGGGCGTGCAACCCGAGCAGCGGGTCGCCCTCGCCTCCAGCACCCGGGTCGAGTGGATCCTGGCCGACCTCGGCATCATGTGCGCCGGCGCCGCCACGACCACGGTGTATCCGCAGACCAACGCCGACGAGTCCGCGTACATCCTGTCGGACTCCGAGAGCCGCGTGCTCATCGCGGAGAACGCCGAGCAGCTGGCCAAGGCCAAGGAGAAGCGCGCCGAGCTGCCCGAGCTGACCCATGTCGTGGTGATCGACGCGGCCGGCGCCGAGACCGCCGACTGGATCCTGACCCTGGACGAGCTGGAGAAGCGCGGCGCCGCCCGGCTGGAGAAGGACCCCGACCTGATCAGGGAGCGGGTCGGCGCGATCACCAAGGACCAGCTGGCCACCCTCATCTACACCTCCGGCACCACCGGCCGCCCCAAGGGGGTGCGCCTGCCGCACGACAACTGGTCGTACATGGCGAAGGCGATCGCCGCGACGGGACTGGTCAGCGGCGACGACGTGCAGTACCTGTGGCTGCCGCTCGCGCACGTCTTCGGCAAGGTGCTCACCTCCGGCCAGATCGAGGTCGGGCACGTCACCGCCGTCGACGGCCGCGTCGACAAGATCATCGAGAACCTGCCGGTGGTGCAGCCGACGTACATGGCGGCCGTGCCGCGCATCTTCGAGAAGGTCTACAACGGCGTCGCCGCGAAGGCCCGGGCGGGCGGCGGGGCCAAGTACAAGATCTTCCAGTGGGCCGCCGAGGTCGCCCGCGAGTACGCCAAGGTCTCCCAGGACAACTTCCGCCGTACCGGCACCGCGTCCGTGCCGTTCGGGCTGAACGCCAAGCACAAGGTCGCCGACACGCTGGTGTACGCCAAGATCCGGGAGGCCTTCGGCGGCAACCTGCGGGCCTGCGTCTCCGGCTCGGCCGCCCTCGCGCCCGAGATCGGCTACTTCTTCGCCGGCGCCGGCATCCACATCCTGGAGGGCTACGGACTGACCGAGTCGTCGGCGGCGTCCTTCGTGAACCCGGGCGAGGCCTACCGCACCGGTACGGTCGGCAAGCCGCTGCCCGGCACCGAGGTGCGGATCGCCGACGACGGGGAGATCCTGCTGCGCGGCCCGGGCATCATGGAGGGCTACCACAAGCTGCCCGAGAAGACCGCCGAGGTGCTGGAGCCGGACGGCTGGTTCCACACCGGTGACATCGGCGAGCTGTCCGCCGACGGTTACCTGCGGATCACCGACCGCAAGAAGGACCTCATCAAGACCTCGGGCGGCAAGTACATCGCGCCGGCGGAGGTCGAGGGCCAGTTCAAGGCGGTGTGCCCGTACGTGTCGAACATCCTGGTGCACGGGGCCGACCGGAACTTCTGCACGGCGCTCATCGCGCTCGACGAGATCGCGATCACCGAGTGGGCCAAGGAGAACGGGCTGGAGGGCAAGCCGTACGCGGAGATCGTGGCGGCGCCGCAGACCGTCGAGATGGTCGACGGATACGTGAAGCAGCTCAACGAGGGGCTGCAGCGCTGGCAGACCATCAAGAAGTTCCGGCTGCTGCCGCGGGATCTCGACGTCGAGCACGGGGAGATCACACCGAGCCTGAAGCTGAAGCGGCCCGTCGTCGAGCGGGAGTACAAGCACCTGATCGAGGAGATGTACGAGGGGTCCCGCGAGGCGTGAACTCCCCGCGCCCCTACGGGACGTCACCCACCCGGCGCCGCAGTTCCCGGACCTCCGCCCTGAGGCGTTCCACCTCTCTGCCCTTGCGGTAGAGGTCCAGGAAGACGCTGACCTTGGCCCTGAGGACCCACGGGTCGAAGGGCTTGGTCACGTAGTCCGCGGCGCCGGTGGCGTAGCCGCGGAAGGCGTAGCCGGAGTCGTCGTCCGCGCCGGTCAGGAAGATGATCGGCACGTCCCGGGTCTGGGCCAGGCGTTTGATGTGGGCGGCCGTCTCGAAGCCGTCCATGCCGGGCATGCGGACGTCCAGCAGGATCAGGGCGATCGGCCGGCGCAGCAGGGCCTTCATGGCCTCCTCGCCGGAACGGGCGCGCACCAGCGGCTCGTCGAGGGAGGCGAGGACGGCCTGCAGGGCGGTCAGGTTGTCCTCCATGTCGTCGACCAGGAGGATTCCGGCGCGATCGTCGTGGATGCCCGCGTTGCTCATGCCTCTTCTTTCGCGCCGTCCGGGTCCAGCAGTGCGCACACGACCGTCAGCAGCCGGTCGATGTCCACCGGCTTGGGCACGTAGTCGTCGGCGCCCCGGGCGATGGACTTCTCCCGGTCGCCGGGCATCGCCTTGGCGGTCAGCGCCACGATCGGCAGGTCCGCCCAGCGGGGCGTGCGGCGGATGGCGGAGATGGTCTCGTAGCCGTCCATCTCCGGCATCATGATGTCCATCAGGATCAGTTCGACACCGGCGCTGCGCTCCAGCGTCTCGATGCCCTCGCGGCCGTTCTCCGCGTAGAGCACGGTCATGCCGACCCGGCCCAGGACATGCGTGAGGGCGAAGACGTTGCGGATGTCGTCGTCCACGATCAGCACCCGCCGGCCGGGCAGGATCCGGCCCGGCCGGCCGGACGTCCACGCCTCCAGCCTGGCCGGCGCGGGCCAGCCGTCGTCCTGCTCGTGCCCGTCCGGGCCAGTGGAGGGGTGGAGCGGCAGCGGCAGGGCCGCGTGCTCCTCCGGGACCGGCACGGGCACCGTGTGACCGGGGCTGACGACCGGGACGTACAGGGTGAAGGTGGAGCCCTTGCCGGGTTCGCTCTCGGCGACGATCCGGCCCCCGAGCAGGCCCGCGATCTCCCGGCTGATGGACAGGCCGAGCCCGGTGCCGCCGTACTTGCGGTTCGTGGTGCCGTCGGCCTGCTGGAACGCCTCGAAGATCACCGGGAGTTTCTCCGGCGCTATGCCGATGCCCGTGTCGGACACGGCGAAGGCGATGACGTCGCCGGGGTCGCGCAGTGAGCCGCTCTCGGCCTCGCCCGGGCGCGAAGACCCCCGTCGCTGCTCGGCGTCGTGCACGCGGTGCACCCGCAGCTCCACCTTGCCCGTCGCGGTGAACTTGATCGCGTTGGAGAGCAGGTTGCGCAGGATCTGCTGCAGGCGCTGCTCGTCCGAGTACATCTCGCGCGGCACGTCCTCGCCGACCGCCAGCTCGAAGGCCAGCCCCCGGTCGAGGGTGAGCGGGCGGAACGTGGCGTGCACATAGTCGAGCAGCTTGATCAGGGGGAGCCGCTTGGGCCGTACGTCCATCCGGCCGGCCTCGATCTTCGACAGGTCCAGGATGTCGTTGATCAGCTGGAGCAGGTCCGAGCCCGAGCGGTGGATCGTCGTCGCGAACTGCACCTCCTGGTCCGACAGGTGCCCGTCCGGGTTGTCGGAGAGCAGCCGGGCGAGGATCAGCAGGGAGTTCAGCGGGGTGCGCAGCTCGTGCGACATGTTCGCCAGGAACTCCGACTTGTACTGCGAGGACGTGGCCAGCAGGGCGGCCTTCTCCTCCAGTGCGGCGTTGGAGCGCTGCAACTCGCCCTGCTGCTTCTGCAGTTCGTCCGAGCGCTCCTGCAACTGCATGGCCAGGCGCTGGGACTCGCCGAGCAGGGACTCCGTGCGGGAGTTGGCGATGATCGTGTTGATGGCGACGCCGATGGTGTTGACGAACTGGTCGAAGAAGGCCAGGTGCACATCGGAGAAGCGGGAGAAGGAGGCGAGTTCGATGACGCCGAGGAGCTTGTCCTCGAAGAGGATCGGGATGATGACGATGGTGGTCGGCGCAGCCTCGCCGAGACCGCTGTTGATCTTGATGTAGTCGGGCGGGGCGCCCTCCACCAGGATCCGCTTCTTCTCCCGGGCCGCCTGGGCGACCAGGCCGTGCACGGGCAGGCCGCCGGTCTCGACGGTCGCGTCCTGGGCGGCTCCGTAGCCCGCGATGAACGCCAGCCCCTTGGTGGGGACCGCCGCTCCGTCCTCCTCGGGATCGGCCAGGTAGAACGCGCCGTACTGGGCGTTCACCAGCGGCGTCAGCTCTCGGAGTATGAGGTCGGCGACCTCCATCAGGTCCCGGTGGCCCTGCATCAGGGCGGCCAGGCGGGCCAGGTTGGACTCCAGCCAGTCCTTCGCGCGGGTCGTCTCGCGCAGGTTGGCCACCATCAGGTTGATGTTGTCCTTCAGCTCGGCGACCTCACCGCGCGCCTCCACCGTGATCGAGCGGGACATGTCGCCCTGCGCCACGGCCGAGGCGACCTCGGCGATTGCACGGACCTGGGTGGTGAGGTTGAGGGCCAGTTCGTTGACGTTGGTCGTCAGGCGCTTCCAGGTGCCGTAGACGCCCTCCACCCGGGCCTGGCCGCCCAGTTGCCCCTCGGAGCCGACCTCGCGCGCCACGCGCGTGACCTCCGAGGCGAAGGAGGAGAGCGTGTCGACCATGGTGTTGATGGTGGTCTTCAGCTCCAGGATCTCGCCCCGCGCGTCCACGTCGATCTTCCGCGACAGGTCGCCCTGGGCCACGGCCGTGGCGACCTGGGCGATGTTGCGCACCTGGGAGGTGAGGTTGTCCGCCATGTAGTTGACGTTGTCCGTCAGGTCCCGCCAGACGCCCGACACGCCCAGCACCTGGGCCCGGCCGCCGAGCCGCCCGTCCGTGCCGACCTCGCGGGCGACCCGCGTCACCTCGTCGGCGAAGGCGCGCAGCTGCTCCACCATGGTGTTGACGGTGTCCTTCAGTTCGAGGATCTCGCCCCGGGCGTCGACCGTGATCTTCTTCGACAGGTCGCCGTTGGCGACGGCGGTGGTGACCTGGGCGATGTTGCGGACCTGCGAGGTCAGGTTCAGCGCCATGAAGTTGACGTTGTCGGTGAGGTCCTTCCAGACGCCGGAGACGCCCCGGACCTGCGCCTGGCCGCCGAGGTTGCCTTCCGTGCCGACCTCGCGGGCGACGCGGGTGACCTCGTCGGCGAAGGCGGAGAGCTGGTCGACCATCGTGTTGATCGTCGACTTCAGCTCCAGGATCTCGCCCTTCGCCTCCACCGTGATCTTCTTGCCGAGGTCGCCCTGGGCGACGGCGGTGGACACGAGGGCGATGTTGCGGACCTGGGAGGTGAGGTTGTCCGCCATGAAGTTGACGTTGTCGGTGAGGTCCTTCCAGACGCCGGAGACGCCCCGGACCTGGGCCCGGCCGCCGAGGTTGCCCTCCGTGCCGACCTCGCGGGCGACGCGGGTCACTTCGTCGGCGAAGGCGGAGAGCTGGTCGACCATCGTGTTGATCGTCGACTTCAGCTCCAGGATCTCGCCCTGCGCGTCCACCGTGATCTTCTGGGATAGGTCGCCGTTGGCCACGGCCGTCGTCACCTGGGCGATGTTGCGGACCTGCGAGGTCAGGTTCGACGCCATGAAGTTGACGTTGTCGGTGAGGTCCTTCCACACGCCGGACACGCCCCGGACCTGGGCCCGGCCGCCCAGCCGGCCCTCCGTGCCGACCTCGCGGGCGACGCGGGTGACCTCGTCGGCGAAGGCGGAGAGCTGATCGACCATCGTGTTCACGGTCAGCTTCAGTTCGAGCAGCTCACCGGTGGCCTCGACGGTGACCGTGCGGGTCAGGTCGCCGCGCGCCACCGCCGTCGTCACGGCCGCGATGTCCCGCACCTGGGCCGTCAGCCGCGACGCCATCGTGTTGACGGCCTCCGTCACGTCCCGCCAACTGCCCGACAGGCCCTGCACCTTGGCCCGGCCGCCGAGCCGCCCCTCGGTGCCGACCTCGCGGGCGACCCGCGTCACCTCGCCGGTGAACAGGGACAGCTGGTCCACCATCTTGTTCACGGCCCGGCCCATGCGGCGCAGGTCGCCGCGCAACTGCCGGGTCCCGTCGTGCAGATCGACCCGCTGGGTCAGATCGCCGCCGGCCACCGCGTCCAGCACGCGCGTGGCGTTCGCCGCCGGGGCGACCAGGGCGTCGAGCAACTGGTTCACGTCGTCAACGCGGGACGTCCACAGGCCCTGCCCCGGGCTGGCCGACAGCCGCTCGTCGAGGCGGCCGTGGCGCACCAGCTCCCGTCTGACGCGCCGCACCTCGGTGGTGAAGTGGACGCTGCGGTCCATGATCTGGTTGAAGACCGCGGTGAGTTCGCCCACCGTTCCGTGGCCGGTTTCCGGCACCTTGGTGAAGTCGCCGTCGCGGGCGGCGGTCATGGCCGCGAGCAGGGGACGTAGATCGGATGCGCGAATCTGACCGTCTTCGTACCGGTCTTCGACCACAGGAGTAGCACGGTTCTCACTCATGGCGGCCCACTTCGGTAACTCGGCGCTTATGGGCGTGGCCAGTCTGTCACTCTGTCGGCATCGACTGTGGCGTATTCGTACGAACTGCCCGGGGAGCTGCCCATGGGGGCCATTCCGACGCAACGGGAGACCGCTTTCCGTGCCGTCCGTGCCTCAGCTGCGCCTGCACACGGTGGGGAGACGTCCGTGCCCGTTCAGGAGGGGTCCCTCGTCGGGGAACCCGTACCGGCCACGCGCCCGTGCGCGCGGGCGTACGCGACCCTGCCCGGCAGCCCGGTCGCGCCGGGAGCCGCCCGCGCCCTGGTGCGCGAGGCGCTCGCGGAGTGGACCGGGCTCGGCCTGCCCGGCGCCGAGCACGTCACCGACCGCCTGCGCGACGACGCCGCGCTCGTCGTCAGCGAACTCGTCACCAACGCCGTCGTGCACGCCGGCACCGACGTCGAGATGGAGTGCCGGCTGGAGGCCGACGCCCCGCGGACGGCCGCCCTCGTCGTCGAGGTCTGTGACCACCATCCCTCCCGGGCCCCGCGCGGCGGCGAGCCGGATACGCCCCACGACACCCCGGAGTACGGGCGCGGCCTGCGGCTCGTCGGCGCGCTCTCCGAGGCCTGGGGGATCACGTATCGCACGGGCCGGAAGACCGTGTGGGCGCGGCTGCCCGCCGTGGAGAGCGCGGCCGGGGAGCAGATCGAGGCGTACGCCGGGGAGCGCGCGCCGGCGCAGGGGTTACGGGTGGCCGGGATCCTCGCGCCGGAGCCGCCCCTCGCGCCGGAGCCGCCCCTCGCGCCGGAGCCGCCCCTCAGCACGGCGCCGCCTCCCGGTGACGAGGGAGCCGTACGGGAGGCACACCTTCCGCGCACCTTCCCCGATCAGCACAGCTTCCCCGACCAGCACGCCTCCCCGGATGCCCCGCCAGCCCCGCCCGCCCCGTCCGCCCTGCGGGACTGGAGCGATCTGCGGGACTGGCGGGACCGGTACGAGAACCGCGACGGGCGCGACGGGCCCGACGGCTCCTGGCTCGGCCGCGGCGTCCTGTCGTTCCTCGCGGAGGCCTCCGACCTGCTCGCCGGGCAGCTCGACGAGGACCTGGTGGCCGCCCTCGCCGGGCAGCTGATCGTGCCGCGGCTGGCCGACTGGTGCGCGGTCTGGCTGGAGGACGAGGCCACCGGCGGCGGGTGGGGCGGTGGCCCCGGCGGCCCCCGGCTGGCCCGGGTCTGGCACGGCAGCGAGAACCGCATCGAGGAACTGCGCCGGACCCTGGAGAAGGAACCGCCGCCCCCGTCCGACCCCGTGACGTCCGCGCCCGTCGCCTGCCCGTGGCCCGGCGAGGCGCTCGGCGACGCCCCCGGGGAGTCCGGCGCGGCCCTGGCGTACCGGCTGGCCGCCGGGGGACGCCCGCTCGGCACCCTGGTGATCGGGCGGTCCGGCACCGACCGCTTCCCCGACGAGATCACCGGCCTCGTCGAGGACCTCGGCCGCCGGGTGGCGCTGGCCATCGGCGCCGCCCGGCAGTACGCCCGCCAGGCCACCATCAGCGCCGTCCTGCAGCGCGGCCTGCTGCCTGGAGCCGTCGCGGAGATCCCCGGGATGCGCAGCGCCCTCGTCTACGAGCCCTGCGACCAGGGCGGCCCCAGCGGCGACTTCTACGACCTGTTCCCGGCCGGCGACGGCCGCTGGTGCTTCGCCGTCGGCGACGTCCAGGGCAAGGGCCCCGAGGCCGCCGTCGTCATCGGCCTGGCCCGGCCCTGGCTGCGGCTGCTGGCCCGCGAGGGCTACCGGGTCGCCGACGTCCTGGACCGCCTCAACCAGCTCCTGCTCGACGACGCCACGGAGGCCGCGGACGCGGCGGCCCGGGCCCTGGTGGCGGCGGGCGCGCGGCCGACCCCGCCCGGCGACGGGCCGCAGACGCGCTTCTTGTCCCTGCTCTACGGCGAGCTGGTCCCGTTCGACGGCGGGGTCCGCTGCACCGTCGCCTCCGCCGGGCACCCGCTGCCGCTGCGGCTCGGGGCGGGCGGCGAGGTCCACCCCTGCGCGCAGCCGCAGACCCTGCTGGGCGTCGTCGAGGACGCCACGTACACCAGTGAGACCTTCGAGCTGCGCTCGGGCGACACGCTGCTGTGCGTCACCGACGGCGTCACCGAGCGCCGCTCCGGCTCCCGCCAGTTCGACGACGGGGACGGGCTCGCGGCGGCGCTGGCCGGATGCGCGGGGCTCGACGCGGAGCTCATAGCCGAGCGGATCAAGCGGCTCGTGCACGAGTTCGGGGCGCGGCCCCCGGCGGACGATCTGGCGCTGCTGGTGCTCCAGGCGGAGTGAGCCCGCCGGTGCTGGACAATGGAAGGCATGCCTTCCGCTCTCCCCGACGGCGAGCCCGTCCCCGAGGACGGCGCGCTGCCCGCGTCCGCACTCGCCGGGGCCGCCGCCCGCCCGCTCGGGTTCTACCTGCACGTCCCGTACTGCGCGACCCGCTGCGGCTACTGCGACTTCAACACCTACACGGCCACCGAGCTGCGCGGCACCGGCGGGGTGCTCGCCTCCCGGGACAACTACGCCGAGACGCTCGTCGACGAGATCCGCCTGGCCCGCAAGGTCCTGGGGGACGATCCGCGTCCCGTCCGCACGGTGTTCGTGGGCGGCGGCACGCCCACGCTGCTGGACGCCGGTGATCTCGTACGGATGCTCCAGGCCGTGCGGGACGAGTTCGGGCTGGCGGCGGACGCCGAGGTCACGACGGAGGCGAACCCGGAGTCGGTCGACCCGGCCTATCTGGCGGCCCTGCGCGAGGGCGGCTTCAACCGGATCTCCTTCGGGATGCAGAGCGCGCGGCAGCACGTGCTGAAGGTGCTGGACCGCACCCACACGCCCGGGCGGCCGGAGGCGTGCGTGGCGGAGGCCCGGGCGGCCGGGTTCGACCACGTCAACCTGGACCTGATCTACGGCACGCCGGGGGAGTCGGACGAGGACTGGCGGGCCTCGCTGGACGCGGTGCTGGGTGCCGGGCCGGACCATGTCAGCGCCTACGCGCTGATCGTCGAGGAGGGGACGCAGCTGGCGCGGCGGATCCGCCGGGGCGAGGTGCCGATGACCGACGACGACGTCCACGCCGACCGGTACCTGATCGCGGACGAGGTGCTCTCGGGCGCGGGGTTCGAGTGGTACGAGGTGTCGAACTGGGCGACCTCCGCGGCGGGGCGCTGCCTGCACAACGAGCTGTACTGGCGGGGCGCCGACTGGTGGGGGGCCGGGCCGGGGGCGCACAGCCACGTGGGCGGGGTGCGGTGGTGGAACGTGAAGCACCCGGGCGCGTACGCGGCGGCGCTGGCGGCCGGCCGCTCGCCCGGGGCCGGGCGCGAGGTGCTGTCGGAGGAGGACCGGCGGGTCGAGCGGATCCTGCTGGAGCTGCGGCTGCGGGACGGGGTGCCGTTGGCGCTGCTGCGGGAGGAGGGGCTCGCGGCGTCGCGCCGGGCCTTGTCCGACGGGCTGCTCCAGGAGGAGCCGTATGCGCGGGGGCGGGCCGTGCTGACCCTGCGGGGGCGGTTGCTGGCCGACGGCGTGGTGCGCGATCTCGTGGACTGAGGCGTTCAGTCCGCGGGGGCGGTGACGAAGTCGATCAGTTCCTCCACCCGGCCCAGCAGCTCCGGCTCCAGGTCCTTGTAGGAGTGGACCCCCGACAGGATCCGCTGCCACGCCGCGCCCGTGTTCTCCGGCCAGCCCAGGGCCCGGCACACCCCTGTCTTCCAGTCCTGGCCCCTCGGGACGCGGGGCCAGGACGCGATGCCCAGGGACGACGGTTTCACCGCCTCCCAGATGTCGATGTACGGGTGGCCCACCACCAGCGCGTGCTCGCTCGTCACCGACCGGGCGATGCGCCACTCCTTCGAGCCCGGGACGAGGTGGTCGACCAGGACGCCGAGGCGGGCGTCGGGGCCGGGCGCGAAGGACTCGACGATCGACGGGAGGTCGTCCACGCCCTCCAGGTACTCCACCACCACGCCCTCGATGCGCAGGTCGTCGCCCCACACCTTCTCGACCAGCTCGGCGTCGTGCCGGCCCTCCACGTAGATGCGGCCGGCGCGGGCCACGCGCGCGCGTGCGCCGGGCACCGCCACCGAACCGGACGCCGTACGGGCGGGGCGCGCCGGGGCGCCGGACGCGGGGCGGACCAGGGTCACCACCCTGCCCTCCAGCAGGAAGCCGCGCGGCTCCAGCGCGAACACGCGGTGCTTGCCGAAGCGGTCCTCCAGCGTCACCGTGCCGGCCTCGCAGCGGACGACCGCCCCGCAGAAGCCGCTGCCGGGCTCCTCGACGACCAGGCCCGGTTCCGCCGGGACCTCGGGGACCGGCTTGGGCTTCTTCCACGGCGGGGTCAGATCGGTCGAGTACTGGCGCATTCGCATGACGATAGGGAAAGCCGCCGGACGGTCACGACGACACGCCGAAACGCGCCGCCAGCGCGTCCCGCTGGGCCCGGACGAACGCCGCGTCCACCACCGCTCCGTGACCGGGCACGTACAGCGCGTCCTCGCCGCCCAGCGCGAGCAGCCGGTCCAGCGCGGCCGGCCACCGCGCCGGCACCGCGTCCGGGCCCGCCTGCGGCTCGCCCGACTCCTCGACGAGGTCACCGCAGAACACCACCTCCGGATTGCCCGGCACCAGCACCGCCAGGTCGTGCCCGGTGTGGCCCGGGCCGACGTTCGCCAGCAGCACCTGCCGCCCGCCGCCCAGGTCGAGGGTCCACTCGCCGGAGACCAGGTGGCGGGGCGGGACCAGCCGGTCCGCCGACTCGCGCGCGACGGTCTCCGCCAGGCCGTTGCGCACCGCGTCCGCGCACAGCTCCGCGCGGTCCCGCGCCCGGGTCAGCACCGCGTCCACGCCGACCGCGCCGAACACCTCCGCGTCCGTGAACGCCGCCGCTCCGAAGACATGGTCGAAGTGCGGATGGGTCAGCGCGAGATGTGTCACACGGCGACCGGTGAGCGACCGCGCCTGCGCGCGCACCCGCGCGCCCTCGGCCGGGCTCGATCCGGCGTCGATCACCAGGACGGCGCCGGCGCCGGCGACCAGCCCCGCCGTGCAGTCCCACACCGGCAGCCGGCACCGGCCCACCCCGGCGGCCAGGCGCTCCCACCCGGCCTCTTCCCAAGTCACCGTCATACGGCGACGCTAGCGGTGCGGCCCGCCCGGGGCACGACGCCGCACGACCAGCCTTGCCGGAGGCGTACCCCACCGCCGTACACTGGGCCGGGGAACATTGGCACTCGCACGCGCAGAGTGCCAGGCCGTGAACGGCGGGCAACCGGCGGACGACTTCTGGAGGTGTGCGCGATGCTCAGTGAACGCAGGCTTCAGGTGCTGCGCGCCATCGTCCAGGACTACGTCGGCACCGAGGAGCCGGTCGGCTCCAAGGCCCTCACCGAGCGGCACAACCTCGGCGTCTCCCCGGCGACCGTCCGCAACGACATGGCGGCCCTGGAGGACGAGGGATACATCGCCCAGCCGCACACCAGCGCGGGGCGCATCCCCACCGACAAGGGCTACCGCCTGTTCGTGGACAAGCTCGCCGGCGTCAAGCCCATGACCGCCCCCGAGCGGCGCGCGATCCAGAACTTCCTGGAGGGCGCCGTCGACCTCGACGACGTCGTGGCGCGCACGGTACGGCTGCTCGCGCAGCTCACCCGCCAGGTCGCCGTCGTGCAGTACCCGTCGCTGACCCGCTCCACCGTGCGGCACGTGGAGTTGCTCTCCCTGGCGCCCGCGCGGGTGATGCTGGTGCTGATCACGGACACCGGGCGGGTGGAGCAGCGGGTGGTCGACTGCCCGTCGCCCTTCGGCGAGGCCTCGCTCGCGGATCTGCGCGCGCGCCTCAACAGCCGGGTGGCCAACCGCCGTTTCGCGGATGTGCCGAGTCTGGTGGAAGATCTCCCGGAGGCTTTCGAGCACGAGGACCGGGGTACGGTCTCCACGGTGCTCTCCACACTCCTGGAGACGCTCGTCGAGGAGAACGAGGAGCGGCTGATGATCGGCGGCACCGCCAATCTGACCCGCTTCGGTCATGACTTCCCCCTCACGATCCGGCCGGTGCTGGAGGCGCTCGAGGAGCAGGTCGTGCTCCTCAAGCTGCTCGGCGAGGCGAAGGATCCGGGCGTGACCGTCCGTATCGGTCACGAGAACGCCCACGAAGGACTCAACTCCACGTCCGTCGTGTCGGTCGGCTACGGTTCGGGCGGCGAGGCAGTCGCCAAGCTCGGCGTGGTCGGACCGACCCGCATGGACTACCCGGGAACGATGGGAGCGGTACGCGCAGTGGCACGGTACGTCGGACAGATCCTGGCGGAGTCGTAGTGGCCACGGACTACTACGCCGTACTCGGCGTGCGCCGCGACGCGTCGCAGGAAGAGATCAAGAAGGCCTTCCGGCGGCTCGCCCGCGAGCTGCACCCGGACGTCAACCCCGATCCGAAGACCCAGGAGCGGTTCAAGGAGATCAACGCCGCCTACGAGGTGCTCTCGGACCCGCAGAAGAAGCAGGTCTACGACCTCGGCGGCGACCCGCTCTCGCAGTCCGGCGGCGCCGGCGCGGGCGGCTTCGGAGCCGGCGGCTTCGGCAACTTCTCGGACATCATGGACGCCTTCTTCGGCACGGCGTCGCAGCGCGGACCGCGCTCGCGCACCCGCCGCGGCCAGGACGCCATGATCCGTATCGAGGTGGAGCTGGACGAGGCGGCCTTCGGCACGACGAAGGACATCCAGGTCGACACGGCCGTCGTCTGCAACACCTGCAACGGCGAGGGCGCCGCCCCGGGCACGTCCGCGCAGACGTGTGACATGTGCCGCGGCCGCGGTGAGGTCTCGCAGGTGACCCGGTCCTTCCTGGGCCAGGTCATGACGTCCCGCCCCTGCCCGCAGTGCCAGGGCTTCGGCACGGTCGTCCCGACGCCGTGCCCCGAGTGCGCGGGCGACGGCCGGGTGCGGTCCCGCCGGACGCTCACGGTGAAGATCCCGGCCGGCGTCGACAACGGCACGCGCATCCAGCTCGCCGGCGAGGGCGAGGTCGGCCCCGGCGGCGGTCCGGCCGGTGACCTCTACGTCGAGATCCACGAGCTGCCGCACGCGCAGTTCCAGCGCCGCGGCGACGACCTGCACTGCACGGTCACGCTCCCGATGACGGCGGCGGCCCTCGGCACGAAGGTGCCGCTGGAGACGCTCGACGGCCTGGAGGAGGTCGACATCCGCCCGGGCACCCAGTCCGGCCAGTCGATCCCGCTGCACGGCCGGGGCGTCACGCACCTGCGCGGCGGCGGACGCGGCGACCTCATCGTCCACGTCGAGGTCCAGACCCCGACCAAGCTCGACCCCGAGCAGGAGCGCCTGCTGCGCGAACTGTCCAAGCTGCGCGGTGAGGAACGCCCCACGGGCCAGTTCCAGCCGGGCCAGCAGGGCTTGTTCTCGCGGCTGAAGGACGCCTTCAACGGCCGCTGACGCGGCGGGCTCCGAGGGCGCGGAACGGGTAGTTCCTCTGGTCTGTGCCAGGCGGCGGGCCGGTTTCGGAGTTGTCCGGAGGACGTGACAACATGCGGTCATGTCCTCCGCACTGACCGATCTCTTCCCGCTCCCGATCGTGCAGGCCCCCATGGCGGGCGGCGTCTCCGTGCCGAAGCTCGCCGCCGCCGTGTGCGAAGCGGGCGGGCTCGGGTTCCTCGCCGCCGGGTACAAGACCGCCGACGGGATGTACCAGGAGATCAAACAGCTGAGGAGCCTCACCGGCCGCCCCTTCGGGGTCAACCTCTTCATGCCGCAGCCCGAGTACGCCGACCCCGCCGCCGTCGACGTCTACGCCCACCAGCTGGCCGGCGAGGCCACCTGGTACGAGGCCGAGCTGGGCGATCCGGAGAGCGGCCGGGACGACGGCTACGAGACCAAGCTCGCGGTGCTGCGCGACAACCCCGTGCCGGTGGTGTCGTTCCACTTCGGCGTCCCGCACCGCGAGGTGATCGACGCCCTGCACCGCGTCGGCACGTTCGTCCTGGCCACCGCCACCACCCCCGACGAGGCCCGGGCCGTCGAGCGGGCCGGCGCGGACGCCGTCATCGCGCAGGGCGTCGAGGCCGGCGGCCACCAGGGCACCCACCGGGACGTCCCCGAGACGGACGGTTCCGGGCTCGGCCTGCTGACCCTGGTCGCGCAGGTCCGGGAGGCCGTCGGCATCCCGATCATCGCCGCCGGCGGCATCATGCGCGGCGGCCAGATCGCCGCGGTTCTCGCGGCCGGCGCCGCCGCGGCCCAGCTGGGCACGGCCTTCCTCGCCACACACGAGTCCGGCGCGCACGCCCTGCACAAGCAGGCGCTGACCAACCCCCTCTTCGTGCGCACGGAACTGACCCGGGCCTTCTCGGGCCGCCCGGCCCGCGGGCTCGTCAACCGCTTCCTGCGCGAGCACGGCCCCTACGCGCCCGCCGCCTACCCCGAGATCCACCACCTCACCTCGCCGCTGCGCAAGGCCGCCGCCAAGGCCGGGGACGCGCAGGGCATGGCGCTGTGGGCCGGGCAGGGCCACCGGCTGGCGCGCGACCTGCCCGCCGGGCGGCTCACGGAGGTCCTGGCCGGTGAACTCGCCGCCGCCAGGACAGCGTTGTCGGGCGGGGCCGTCCCGGGCGGAGGCCTGCGATGACCGCGCCGGTGTTCGTCGTCGAGCACTTCGACGCGGGCGGCGGCGGCCGGTACGTCCTCGACGGTCCGGAAGGGCGCCACGCCGTCTCCGTGAAGCGGCTGCGGGCCGGGGAGGACGTGATCCTCACCGACGGGGCCGGGCGCTGGGCGGACTGCGTGGTGCTCGGCACCGAGGGCAAGGACCGGCTGATCGTCCAGCTGGACTCGGTGAGCGAGGAGCCGCCGGAGCAGCCGCGGGTGACCGTCGTGCAGGCGCTGCCCAAGGGCGACCGGGGGGAGCTGGCCGTCGAGACCATGACCGAGGTCGGCGTCGACGCCGTCGTGCCGTGGGCGGCGGCCCGCTGCATCACGCAGTGGAAGGGCGACCGCGGGGCCAAGGCGCTCGCCAAGTGGCGGGCCACCGCCCGGGAGGCCGGCAAGCAGTCGCGCCGGGTGCGCTTCCCGGAGGTCGCCGACGCGGCCACGACCAGGCAGGTCGCCGCGCTGCTGCGGGACGCCGACTTCGCCGCGGTGCTCCACGAGAGCGGCGAAGTCCCGCTGGCCACGGCCGCGTTGCCGGCCGCCGGCGAGATCGTCCTGGTCGTGGGGCCCGAGGGGGGTGTGGCGCCGGAGGAGCTGGCGCTGTTCGAGGAGGCGGGCGCCGGGGCGTACCGCCTCGGACGTAGTGTGCTGCGCACCTCGACCGCCGGGACGGCGGCCGCGGCCGTCCTCCTGGCCCGTACCGGCCGCTGGTCCTGAGCCCGCAAGGGCGGCGCACCCGGGAACGGAGCGCCCATCTCGAGGACCCCCAGGGCCACTTGACGGGGCTCCGGGAGGGGCTGCCGCTGCGCGGTTGACGCCTTTGCGCCCTACCGCGCCGCCCCCGTCGATGGCAGGCTGCCCTTCATGGGGGTTTCGAGGAGGTTTTCGCGGGGGCCGCGCGGGCGGCGGCCGGTCGTGGCAGCGGTGTTCGCGGTCGTCGCCGTGGGCGGCGCCGTCGCCTGCGAGCCGGGCGGCGGCATCAGTTCCGCGGCCGTGGCGTACACGACCGACGAGACCGTGACCCGGGAACTCGACCGCCAGAAGGCGGGCGTGCGATGGCTCAGCTGCACCGCCTCCTACGGCGACGGCGGCGGGAACGCGAAGTCGCCCTCGGCGAGCGAGAACACCGTCGCCACCGTCGACTGCCAGGGCGAGACCGACGACGGCAAGGACATCGACGTCGACGGCAAGGTCACCCACGCGGTCGACGGCGCCTGCGTGCGCGGGAACATCACCGCCAAGGTGGACGGCAAGGTCTGGTTCGAGGTCGACGGGCTCGGCGACTGCGACGCCACCAGCCCGCCCCCGGTGGGCGGTCCCACGAACGGCGGCCCGGCCCCCACCGTCACGGTGACGGTCACGCAGACGATCTGGTGCGACCGCTACCCGGACTGCCGCCCTGTCGAGGGCAAGTGATCCGAACCCTGTCCGCGCGGCGCCCGACCTGCATAGGGTGATCAGGTGACATCGCCTGCTTATCTCCGGTTCCCGCACGTGCACGGCGACCTGGTCGCCTTCACCGCCGAGGACGACGTGTGGCTCGCGCCACTCGACGGCGGCCGGGCCTGGCGGGTCAGCGCCGACAACACGCCGGTGACCCACCCCCGCGTCTCGCCCGACGGCACCACCGTCGCCTGGACCTCCACCCGCGACGGCGCCCCGGAGGTGCTCGTCGCCCCGGTCGACGGCGGTCCGGCCAAGCGCCTGACGTACTGGGGCAGTTCGAAGACCCAGGTGCGCGGCTGGACACCCGGCGGCGAGGTGCTGGCGATCAGCTCGCAGGGGCAGGCCAGCCTGCGCCGCACCTGGGCGCGTGCCGTCCCGCTGGACGGCGGCCCGGCCGCCGTCCTGCCGTACGGGCCGGTCGGCGACGTCGCGTACGGGCCGCACACGGTGCTGCTGTCCGCGCCGATGGGGCGCGAGGCGGCCTGGTGGAAGCGGTACCGGGGCGGTACCGCCGGGAAGTTGTGGATCGACCCTGAGGGAGACGGCGAGTTCGTACGGCTCCATGAGGGGCTGGACGGGAACATCGAGTACCCGCTGTGGGTGGGGGACCGGATCGCCTTCCTGTCCGACCACGAGGGCACCGGCGCGCTGTACTCCTCCCTGGCCGACGGCTCCGACCTGCGGCGGCACACCCCGCTCGACGGGTTCTACGCCCGGCACGCCACGACCGACGGCACCCGTGTCGTCTACTCCAGCGCCGGTGAGCTGTGGATCCTGGACGACCTCGACGGGGCCGAGCCGCGCCCGCTCGACGTGCGCCTCGGCGGGCAGCGCGCCGACCTCCAGCCCTTCCCGGTCAACGCCGCCCGCTGGTTCGGCTCCGCGTCCCCGGACCACACCGCGCGGGGCAGCGCCGTCTCCGTGCGCGGCACGGTCCACTGGGTCACCCACCGCTCCGGTCCGGCCCGGGCGCTGGCCGCCACGCCCGGCGTACGGGCCCGGATGCCGCGGACGTTCCGCGCCGACGGCGAGGAGTGGGTGGTGTGGGTGACGGACGCCGAGGGCGACGACGCCCTGGAGTTCGCGCCCGCCACCGGCCTCGCCCCGGGCGCCACTCCGCGCCGGCTCGCCGCCGGGCAGCTCGGCCGCGTGCTGGACCTCGCCATGGCCCCCGACGGCAGCCGGGCCGCCGTCGCCTCCCACGACGGGCGGCTGCTGCTCGTGGAGCGCGAGACCGGCGAGGTGCGGGAGATCGACCGCAGCGAGGACGGCGACGTGTCCGGGCTGGTCTTCTCGCCCGACTCGTCCTGGCTCGCCTGGTCCCACCCCGGCCCGCGGCCCCTGAGCCAGCTCAAGCTCGCCAACACCACCGACCTGTCGGTCACCGAGGCGACCCCGCTGCGCTTCCAGGACTACGCGCCCGCGTTCACGGCGGACGGCAAGCACCTCGCGTTCCTGTCGACCCGCTCCTTCGACCCGGTCTACGACGAGCACGTCTTCGACCTGGCCTTCGTCGAGGGCGCCCGGCCGCACCTCATCACGCTCGCGGCGACCACCCCGTCCCCGTTCGGGCCGCAGCGGCACGGCCGGTCCTTCGAGACGCCCGACCGGGAGGAGACCCCCGACAGCGAGGGCACCCCCACCACCCGGATCGACCTGGAGGGCCTCGCCGACCGCATCGTGCCCTTCCCGGTGGAGGCCGCCCGCTACTCCAACCTGCGGGCCGCCAAGGACGGCGTGCTCTGGCTGCGCCACCCGGTGGCCGGTGTGCTCGGCGCCTCCCGGGCCACGCCCGACGACCCCGAGCCGAAGACCGAGCTGGAGCGCTACGACCTGGCCCAGCAGCGCGTCGAGCATCTCGCCGCCGACGCCGACCACTTCGAGGTCAGCGGCGACGGCAAGCGGGTGCTGCTGTGGACCGACGGACGGCTGAAGGTCGTCCCCAGCGACCGGCGCGCCTCGGGCGACGACGACAGCGACAGCAACATCACCGTCGACCTGGGCCGGGTCCGGCAGATGATCGATCCCGCCGCCGAGTGGCGGCAGATGTTCGACGAGAACGGCCGCATCATGCGGGACCACTTCTGGCGGCCGGACATGAGCGGCGTCGACTGGGCCGGCGTCCTGGACCGCTACCGCCCGCTCGTGGAGCGGCTCGCCACCCACGACGACCTCGTCGACCTGCTCTGGGAGGTCCAGGGCGAACTGGGCACGTCCCACGCCTACGTCACCCCGCGCGGCGGCTCCGGCAACGGCCCCCGCCAGGGCCTGCTCGGCGCCGACCTCTCCCGCCACGAGGACGGCACCTGGCGCGTCGACCGCATCCTGCCCTCGGAGACCTCCGACCCGGACGCCCGCAGCCCGCTGGCCGCACCCGGCGTCGCGGTACGCCCCGGGGACGCCGTCGTGGCGGTCGCCGGGCAGCCCGTCGACCCCGTCACCGGCCCTGGCCCGCTGCTGATCGGCACGGCCAACAAGCCGGTGGAGCTGACCATCTCCCCGGCCGGCGGCGGCGAGCCGCGGCACGCGGTGGTCGTCCCGGTCGCCGACGAGGAGCCGCTGCGCTACCACGCCTGGGTCGCCGACCGCCGCGCCTACGTCCACGAGAAGTCCGGCGGCCGGCTCGGCTATCTGCACGTCCCGGACATGCAGGCGCCCGGCTGGGCCCAGATCCACCGCGACCTGCGCGTCGAGGTGGCCCGCGAGGGCCTGGTCGTCGACGTCCGCGAGAACCGCGGCGGCCACACCTCCCAGCTCGTCGTGGAGAAACTGGCCCGCCGTGTCGTCGGCTGGGACCTGCCCCGCGGCATGCGCGCCGAGAGCTACCCGCGCGACGCGCCCCGCGGCCCGGTCGTCGCCGTCGCCAACGAGTTCTCCGGCTCCGACGGCGACATCGTCAACGCCGCCATCAAGGCCCTCGGCATCGGCCCGGTGGTCGGCACCCGCACCTGGGGCGGCGTCATCGGCATCGACAGCCGTTACCGCCTGGTCGACGGCACCCTGGTCACCCAGCCCAAGTACGCGTTCTGGCTGGAGGGGTACGGCTGGGGCGTGGAGAACCACGGGGTGGATCCCGACGTGGAGGTCGTGCAGAGCCCGCAGGACCACGCGGCGGGCAGGGACCCGCAACTGGACGAGGCGATCCGGCTGGCCCTGGAGGCGCTGGAGGCCAGTCCCGCGAAGACGCCCCCGGCCGTGCCGACCCTGTAGGGGCCGGACCGCCCGCGCCCGACGACGATACGATGCCGACTGCGATCACACCGCCCAGACTTCGGAGGTAACCGAATGGCCGGGGAACCCCAGGACGACTGCCTGTTCTGCAAGATCGTCGCAGGCACCATCCCGGCGACGATCGTCCGCCAGACGGAGACGACGCTCGCGTTCCGCGACATCAACCCCCAGGCTCCCACCCACGTCCTGGTCATCCCCAAGGCGCACTACGAGAACGCCGGTGCCCTCGCCGCCGCCGACCCCGGCCTCACCGCGGACGTGCTCCGCGAGGCCCAGGCCGTCGCGGACGAGGAGAAGCTCGACAGCTACCGCCTCGTGTTCAACACCGGCGGCGGCGCCGGCCAGACCGTCTGGCACGTGCACGGGCACGTGATCGGCGGCCGCGGCCTCCAGTGGCCCCCGGGATAACGCCTTGTCCGTACGTGAACTCGTCGTCCTCGGCACGGCCAGCCAGGTCCCGACCCGGCACCGCAATCACAACGGCTACCTGCTGCGCTGGGACGGCGAGGGCATCCTGTTCGACCCCGGCGAGGGCACGCAGCGCCAGATGCTGCGCGCCGGGGTCGCCGCGCACGACCTGAACCGGATCTGCGTCACGCACTTCCACGGCGACCACAGCCTCGGCCTCGCCGGCGTGATCCAGCGCGTCAACCTCGACCGCGTCACACACCCGGTCACCGCCCACTACCCCCGCTCCGGGCAGCGCTTCTTCGACCGGCTGCGGTACGCCACGGCCTACCGCGAGACCGTCGGCATCACCGAGGCGCCGGTCGACGCCGACGGGCCCCTCGCCCGCACGGGCGGCTACACCCTGGAGGCGCGCAGGCTCTCGCACCCGGTGGAGTCCTACGGCTACCGGCTGGTCGAGCCCGACGGCCGCCGGATGCTGCCCGAGCGGCTCGCCGCGCACGGCGTCAGGGGACCGGACGTGGGCCGCATCCAGCGCGAGGGCTCCCTCGGCGGCGTCTCGCTGGAGGACGTCAGCGAGGTGCGGCGCGGGCAGCGGTTCGCCTTCGTCATGGACACCCGGCTGTGCGACGGCGTGTACGCGCTGGCCGAGGGGTGCGACATGCTCGTCATCGAGTCGACGTTCCTCGACGAGGACGAGCGACTCGCCGTCGAGCACGGCCACCTGACGGCAGGTCAGGCGGCGCGCGCGGCCCGGGAGAGCGGGGTGCGCCACCTGGTGCTGACCCACTTCAGCCAGCGCTACACCGATCCCGACCAGTTCGAGCGGCAGGCGCGGGCCGCCGGGTACGAGGGCGAGCTGACCGTCGCCCACGACCTCCTCCGGGTGCCGCTTCCGAAGCGTCGGTGAAACGCCCGTACGATGCATTGATGCCCATCCCCAAAGCCGAACTGCACCTTCACATCGAAGGCACCCTGGAACCGGAGCTCGCCTTCGCACTCGCCGCGCGCAACGGCGTCACGCTGCCCTACGCCGACACGGACGAGCTGCGCGAGGCCTACCGCTTCGAGGACCTGCAGTCCTTCCTGAACCTGTACTACGAGCTCATGGCCGTCCTGCGCACCGAGCGGGACTTCGAGGACCTGGCCGACGCCTATCTGGCCCGGGCCGCCGCGCAGGGCGTGCGGCACGCGGAGATCTTCTTCGACCCGCAGGCCCACACCGGCCGCGGTCTGGAGCTCGGCACGGTCGTCGAGGGGCTGTGGCGGGCGCTGGGGCGCAGCGAGGCGGACCACGGCGTCTCGACCCGGCTGATCCTGTGCTTCCTGCGCGACGAGTCCGCCGAGTCGGCCCTGGCGACCCTGGAGGCGGCCAGGCCGTACCTGGACCGGATCACCGGCGTCGGCCTGGACTCGGCGGAGGTCGGGCACCCGCCGGCGAAGTTCCGCGAGGTCTACGAGGCCGCCGCCGCGCTGGGGCTGCGCCGGGTCGCCCACGCGGGCGAGGAGGGGCCGCCGGAGTACATCACCGAGGCGCTGGACGTGCTCGGCGTCGAGCGGGTCGACCACGGGCTGCGCTGTGTGGAGGACCCGGCGCTGGTGGAGCGGCTGGTGCGGGAGCGGGTGCCGCTGACGCTGTGCCCCCTGTCGAACGTCCGGCTGCGGACCGTCGACACCCTCGCCGACCACCCGCTGCCCGCGATGCTGGACGCCGGCCTCATGTGCACGGTCAACTCCGACGACCCGGCCTACTTCGGCGGCTACGCCGGAGACAACTTCGACGCCGTGCGCGCGGCCCTCGGCCTGGACCGGGAGCGGCTGCGCGAGCTGGCCCGCAACTCCTTCCTCGCCTCCTTCCTGGAGGACGACGAGGAGCTGCGGACCCGATACCTCGCCGAGGTCGAGGCGTACACCTTCGCCTAGCCGGGCCTCACCGGGCCTCCGACCCCGCCTTGCCGTAGGCGCGCTGGGCGGGGACGGCCGGGGTCTCCACCGGGATCTCCACCACCGGCTGCTCCGGGGCGCCGATCTCGGGGATCGCGCCGGTGGGCGTGCCGGTGGCGGCGGCGACCAGGGCCGCCGGGTGTCCGCCGCGGCGGCGTATCGCGCCGGGCAGCAGCGGGCGCCCGCCGGTGTGCAGGGCGACGGCGGTCATCGGCAGCGCGATCACCAGCAGAAGGGCGCCGAGGACCAGGCCCATGACCGGGAACCCGGCCTGCGCCGACAGCACACTGCCGGTCAGCGGCCCCGCGGCCGTGCCCAGCGAGGACGCCGAGCCGACCAGCACCGCCCAGCGGCCGCGCGGGTCGAGCGAGGCGGCCAGCCCGATCAGGTACGACAGCACCACCGGGTACAGCGTGTTCCAGGCGATCTCGCCGGCCGCGAAGCCGCCGAGTCCGGTCGCGGAGGCGCTGACGGCGATGCAGCCGGCGATCAGGACCGTGCCCAGGCCGATCGGCACCGCGCGGCCGAGCCGGGCCCCGAGCGCGCCCGCGGCGAGCACCCCGGTCAGCCCGGCGCCCAGCGCCAGGGCGAAGACGGCACCGACGGTGGCCTCGCCCAGGTGGGCCTGCTCCCGCCCGATGCGTCCGCTCACGCCCCACAGGGCGTTCTGGGCGAGCGACCAGCAGACCATGGCGGCGGCCAGCACCAGACCGGAACGGGCGTGCGGCAGCCGGACCCGGTCCCGCCGGGCCGGTGCGGCGGGCGCGCCGGAGGGGAGACGGCCGGTCAACGGCCACACGGCCAGGGCCGTCAGGGCGATCGCGGCCAGCGGCAGGCCGTGCCCCGGGCCGAGGTGCGGAACCGTCAGGTACACGGCGCCCGCGAGGGCCGAGACGCCCAGCAGCCCGCCCGTGGAGGGCCGGTGCGGATCCGGCTGCGCGGCGATGAGGGTGGCGGCGACGGTGGTGGCCGCGCCGGAGCCGAAGCCGCCGGCCACCGCGCCGGCGACGACGGCAGGGACGGTGGTGGTCAGCGCGGCACCGCCGTAGCCGAGCACGGCCAGGGCGAGGCCGAGCCGGGCGAGGGTGCGGGCGCCGATCCGCTCGACCCGGGAGGCCAGGACGAATCCGGCGGCGGCCGAACTCAGCAGCAGCGCGCTGCCGACGGCCCCGGCCTGCGTGGCGGAGAGCGCAAGGGCCGTATCGAGCCTGCCCACGGTGGTCGGGAGCAGGTACGGGGCGAGGTACCCGGCCGTGAAAAGGGCGACGAGGGGCCAGGCAGTGGTGCGGGGGGCGAACACGGGCGTTCCCAGGGCATGCGAAAGGAGCGGCAGAAAAAGGGGGGAGAGGGGGCGACGACCGTCGACGGACAGGAACGCGCGGGCAATTTGTATCAAGCAAGCACTCGGGCACGGCAGCCCGGGGTGTGTGATGTGGAGCACATCGCGTTTGGGGTGGTGAAGTCCGGGTAAACGCGGGGGTTCGCGCTAACGCCAGTGCACCGATCCGGCGCCCCCCGGCACCGTCGCCTCGATCTTCGCCCGGACCTCCCGCATCACGGCGACGATGCGCTCCTCGTGCTCGGGGGTGAGCCGCGCGACGGGCACCGAGCAGCTGATCGCGTCCTGGGCCGGGGTGTCGTAGCGCAGCGCGAAGCCGAAGCCGACGATGCCGGGCACGCCCTCCTCGCGGTCCACGGACCAGCCGCGGTCCCGGATCCCGGCCAGGTCGGCCGCCAGGGACTTCCGGCTGGTGTGCGAGTTCGGGGTCAGCGCCTCGTACGGCCCCTCGGGCAGTGCCTCGTCGGGGCGTTCCGCCAGCAGCGCCTTGCCGAGCGCGCCGGCGTGCGCGGGCAGGCGCCGCCCCACCCGGCTGATCGTCCTCAGGTACTCGTGCGACTCGCGCGTCGCCAGGTACGCCACGTCCCGGCCGTCCAGCCGGCCGAGGTGGATGGTCTCGCCGAGCGCGTCGGACGCCTCGTCGAGATACGGCCGCACCACCCGGACCCGGGGGTCGGAGTCGAGGTAGCTCGTGCCCGTGAGCAGGGCGTGGATGCCGATGCCGTACAGCGAGCCGGTGACGTCGGTGCGGACCCAGCCGCGCGAGATGAGGGTCTGCAGCAGCGCGTACATCGAGCTGCGCGGCACGTCGAGCGCGTCGGCCAGCTCCTGGAGCCGGGCCGGGCGGTCGCCGCGCGCCGCGAGGAGTTCCAGCAGCTCGACCGTGCGGGCCGCGGACTTCACCTCGCGGACGCCCCCTGTGTCTGACATGGGCCGATGGTAATCGGCCCGCCGCGCCCGGTTGACGGCCCCTGTTCGCGTATCTAACCTTCATTCTCATACATGGACCGTGTCTACATAAGGAGATGACCGTGAGCGCTGGACCGGTGGCGGTAGCGCAGCGGCTGCGGGAGGGCATGGCGGGCGGCGTGCTGTCGTTCCCCCTGACCAGCTTCCGCGACGACGGCACCCTCGACCCGGACGGTTTCCGCGGCCACGTCGCCGGGCGGCTCGCCGCCGCGCCCGGAGCGGTCTTCCCCGCCTGCGGCACCGGGGAGTTCTTCTCGCTGGACGAGGACGAGTACCGGCAGGTCGTCACCATCGCCGTCGAGGAGGCGGCCGGCCGTGTCCCCGTCGTCGCCGGCACCGGCTACGGCTGGGCGCAGGCCGCCCGGTTCGCGCGCATCGCCGAGGACGCCGGTGCCGACGCGCTCCTCGTCCTGCCGCACTACCTCGTCGCCGCCCCGCAGGACGGACTGGTCGCCCAGCTGGAACAGCTCGCCGCCCGCACCACGCTGCCGCTGATCGCCTACCAGCGCGGCCAGGTCGCCTTCACCGCCGCATCGCTCCGGCGCGTCGCCGCCCTGCCGACCGTCATCGGCCTCAAGGACGGCCACAGCGACCTGGACCGGCTGCAGCGCCTCACGCTCGCCGCGCCCGAGGACTTCCTGTTCTTCAACGGGGCCGCCACCGCCGAGATCCAGGCCCGCGCCTACGCCGCCGTCGGCGTCCCGGCCTACTCCTCCGCCGTCCACGCCTTCGCCCCCGAGATCGCCGGCGCCTTCTTCGCCGCCCTGCGCGACGGCGACCACGGCACGGTCGACACACTCCTGCGCGACTTCTACGTCCCGCTCGTCGAACTGCGCGACCGCGTCCCCGGCTACGCCGTGTCCCTGGTGAAGGCCGCCGCCCGCCTGCGCGGCCACCCGGTGGGCCCCGTGCGCGCCCCGCTCACCGACCCCTCGCCCGCCGATCTGACCGCCCTCGGCACCCTCCTGCGCACCGGACTCGGCCTCGTGGGCGCCGCCCTGTGACCCCCCGTGCTCTGCGACCACCGAGCGCCTCGCCTCCGACGGCCGCGGGGGCGCGGTCCCCGACGCCCCCGGGCCCGGCGCGCAGTTCGAGCGGGAGGGACCGGCGTGCCGCACCGGCGGTGGCCGGACGGCGACGGTGCGCCGCGCGACCGCGACGACGCGGCGGCCGTGCGGGCCGCGGGCCCGGCGTGGCGGGCACCCGCGGCGCCGCGCTGGTGAGGCGCGTGTCCCCGGGGGGGCGTGCGCGGATCCGGCGCGAGCTGACGGGCCGGGTGGGCCGCGCGTGATCGGCGTCACGTCGTCGGTGCTGTGGTGCAGACTGGCCTGATCCGCACCACCTCAGGGAGCGCATCGTGATCGCGTCCACCGCCCCGGCCGGGAAGGGCCCGGCCGGAAAGGGATCGCACCGTCAGACCCAGGTCGATCCCCTCGCCCCCCTGCGCAGGCCGGACGACCCGCCCTGGGACGTCTACCTCACCGGCACCGTCTTCCTCGACATCGTCTTCACCGGCCTCGACTCCGCCCCGGTGCGCGGGACGGAGTCCTGGGCGCGCGGCATGGGGTCGAGCCCCGGCGGTGTCGCCAACATGGCCACCGCGCTCGCCCGCCTCGGCCTGCGCACGTCCCTCGCCGCGGCCTTCGGCGACGACCACTACGGCGACTACTGCTGGGACGCCCTGGAGCACGGCGAGGGCATCGACCTCTCCCCGTCGCGCACGGTCCCCGGCTGGCACTCCCCGGTCACCGTCTCCATGGCCTACGAGGGGGAGCGCACGATGGTCTCCCACGGCCACGAGCCGCCCCCCGAGGAACCGGCCCCCGAGTGCCCGCCCCGGGCCCGCGCCGCCGTCGCCTCCCTCGCGCCCGGCGTCGGCGCGCCCTGGATCGCCCAGGCCGCGGGCAAGGGCACCCGTGTCTTCGGCGACGTCGGCTGGGACGACACCGGCGCGTGGGACCTCTCCGGCCTGCCCGACCTGCGGCACTGCGAGGCGTTCCTGCCGAACGCGCAGGAGGCCATGCGGTACACGGGGACGGACTGCCCGCGGGCCGCCGCGCACGCCCTGACCGAGTACGTGCCGCTGGCCGTGGTCACGCTCGGGGCGGACGGGGCGTACGCGGTGGACCGGCGCACCGGGGAGACGGCGGAGGTGCCCGCGATCGAGGTCGAGGCGCTCGACCCGACCGGGGCCGGGGACGTGTTCGTCGCCGGGTTCGTGACCGGGACGCTGGCGGACTGGCCGCTGGCGGACCGGCTGGCCTTCGCCGGACTGACGGCGGCGCTGTCGGTGCAGGAGTTCGGCGGCTCCCTGTCGGCGCCGGGCTGGTCGGAGATCGCCGCGTGGTGGCGCAAGGTGCAGTCCGTCGAGGGGCAGTCGGCGGCGGCGCTGGAGCGGTACGGGTTCCTGGCCGACCTGGTGTCCGAGGAGCTGGTGCGGCCCTGGCCGCTGCGGCGGGCCGTCCCCACGATCGGCTTCCGCCGCTCGGCCTGACCGTGCGCCCGGGACGCCTCCTGCCCCCGCTCGCGACCTCGCCGCCAAAACCCCTACGGCGTTGTCACTCCCCCGTCGTACCCTGGGAATCGTGAGGCCGCCCTCAGCTGCGCGGCCGTGACGAGGAGGAACCGCAGGCCTTCAGCGCCGGCCCATGACTCAGACACCCACAGCTCACACCCCCGCGCAGGAGCAGGCGAGAGCACAGCTCACCGTCCCCGCCCAGCACCCCATGGTGACCGTTCTGGGGTCCGGCGACTCCCTCCTGCGCGTGATCGAGAAGGCCTTCCCGGCGGCCGACATCCACGTCCGGGGCAACGAGATCAGCGCGGTCGGCGACGCGACGGACGTCGCCCTCATTTCGCGCGTGTTCGACGAGATGATGCTGGTGCTCCGCACCGGGCAGCCGATGACGGAGGACGCAGTGGAACGCTCGATCGCCATGCTCAAGGCGAGCGACAGCGGCGAGAGCGACGGCCAGGAGACCCCGGCCCAGGTGCTCACGCAGAACATCCTGTCCTCGCGCGGCCGCACGATCCGCCCCAAGACGCTCAACCAGAAGCGCTACGTGGACGCGATCGACAAGCACACGATCGTCTTCGGCATCGGCCCCGCCGGAACCGGCAAGACCTACCTCGCGATGGCCAAGGCGGTGCAGGCCCTGCAGTCCAAGCAGGTCAACCGCATCATCCTGACCCGCCCGGCGGTCGAGGCCGGCGAGCGCCTCGGCTTCCTGCCCGGCACGCTCTACGAGAAGATCGACCCCTACCTGCGCCCGCTCTACGACGCGCTGCACGACATGCTCGACCCGGACTCGATCCCGCGCCTGATGGCGGCGGGCACGATCGAGGTCGCGCCGCTCGCCTACATGCGCGGACGCACGCTCAACGACGCCTTCATCATCCTGGACGAGGCCCAGAACACCAGCCCCGAGCAGATGAAGATGTTCCTCACCCGCCTCGGGTTCGACTCGAAGATCGTCATCACCGGTGACGTGACGCAGGTCGACCTGCCGGACGGGACGAAGTCCGGTCTGCGGCAGGTCCAGGACATCCTGGACGGCGTGGACGACGTGCACTTCTCCCGGCTGTCGTCCCAGGACGTCGTCCGGCACAAGCTGGTGGGCCGTATCGTCGACGCGTACGAGAAGTACGACACGAAGCACGGCACCGAGAACGGCGCGCACAAGGGCCGCGGCAAGTCCGGGCACAAGGGGAAGTAGACACACACAGCACCATGTCGATCGACGTCAACAACGAGTCCGGAACCGAGGTCGACGAGCAGGCGATCCTCGACATCGCCCGCTACGCGCTCGCGCGGATGCGCATCCACCCGCTCTCCGAGCTCTCGGTGATCGTCGTGGACGCGGCCGCCATGGAGCAGCTCCACATCCAGTGGATGGACCTCCCCGGCCCGACGGATGTCATGTCCTTCCCGATGGACGAGCTGCGCCCGCCGTCCAAGGACGACGACGAGCCGCCGCAGGGGCTCCTCGGCGACATCGTGCTGTGCCCGGAGGTCGCCGAGAAGCAGGGCAGGGAAGCGGAGACGCAGCACTCCATGGACGAGGAGCTCCAGCTCCTCACCGTCCACGGCGTGCTGCACCTGCTCGGCTACGACCACGAGGAACCGGACGAGAAGGCCGAGATGTTCGGCCTCCAGGCGGCCATCGTGGACGGCTGGCGCGCGGAGCGGGGCCTGACCGGCCCGTCCCCGGCGCCGACGGTCTCGTAACGCCCGCCGATGAGTCCCCAACTCGCTCTGGGCGCCATCGCCCTGGTCGTCGTGGCCTGGCTCGCCGCCTGCGCGGAGGCGGGCCTCGCGCGCGTCTCCAGCTTCCGCGCCGAGGAGGCCGTGCGCTCCGGCCGCCGCGGCAGCGCCAAGCTCTCCCAGGTCGCCGCCGACCCCACCCGCTACCTCAACGTGGCGCTGCTGGTCCGCGTCGCCTGCGAGATGGCCGCCGCCGCGCTGATCACGTACGGCTGCCTCAAGGAGTTCGACGGCACCACCGAGGCCCTGCTGATCGCCATCGCGGTCATGGTGCTGGTGTCGTACGTCGCCGTCGGGGTCTCCCCGCGCACCATCGGCCGCCAGCACCCGCTGAACACCGCGACGGTCTCCGCCTACGTCCTGGTGCCGCTGGCCCGGATCATGGGCCCGATCCCGTCGCTGCTGATCCTCATCGGCAACGCGCTCACGCCCGGCAAGGGCTTCCGGCGCGGCCCGTTCGCCTCCGAGGCGGAGCTGCGCGCGCTGGTCGACCTCGCCGAGAAGGAGTCGCTCATCGAGGACGAGGAGCGCCGCATGGTGCACTCGGTCTTCGAGCTGGGCGACACCCTGGTCCGCGAGGTCATGGTGCCGCGCACGGACCTGGTGGTCATCGAGCGCTTCAAGACCATCCGCCAGGCCCTCACCCTCGCCCTGCGCTCCGGCTTCTCGCGCATACCGGTCACCGGCGAGAGCGAGGACGACATCGTCGGGATCGTGTACCTGAAGGACCTGGTCCGCAAGACGCACATCAGCCGCGAGGCCGAGTCCGAGCAGGTGTCCACGGCCATGCGCCCGGCGTTCTTCGTGCCCGACACCAAGAACGCGGGCGACCTGCTGCGCGAGATGCAGAAGGAACGCAACCACGTGGCCGTCGTCATCGACGAGTACGGCGGCACGGCCGGCATCGTCACCATCGAGGACATCCTGGAGGAGATCGTCGGCGAGATCACCGACGAGTACGACCGGGAACTGCCGCCCGTGGACGAACTGGGCGAGGACCGCTTCCGGGTCACCGCCCGCCTCGACATCGGCGACCTGGGCGAGCTGTACGGCCTGGAGGAGTTCGACGACGAGGACGTCGAGACGGTCGGCGGTCTGCTCGCCAAGGCGCTGGGCCGGGTGCCCATCGCCGGGGCGTCGTCCGTGGTCGCCCTGCCCGACGGCCGGGAACTGCGTCTGACCGCGGAGGCCGCGGCCGGCCGCCGGAACAAGATCGTGACCGTGCTCGCGGAGCCGGTGGACCCGCCGGAGCCGCCGCAGGAGGAGAAGCCGGAGTGACCCCGAAGGAGCTGCGCGCGTTCTGCCTGTCCTTCAACGCGGCGGAGGAGGACTTCCCCTTCGGCCCGGAGATCTCGGTCTTCAAGGTGCGCGGGAAGCTCTTCGCCCTCTCGTCCCTGGACGCGCGCCCCCTGAAGGTCAACCTCAAGTGCGACCCCGACGAGGCGGTCCGGCTGCGCCGCGAGCACGAGGGGCTCGTCGTGCCGGGCTGGCACATGAACAAGCGCCACTGGAACACCGTCACCGCCGACGGAGACCTCCCCGACCGGTTGGTCAGGGAGCTGATCGAGGACTCCTACGACCTCGTGGTGGCCGGCCTGCCGCGTGCGGACCGCCTCCGCCTCGACCGTCCCTGACGCTTCCGTATGCTCGGATCATGACCGACAGCAGCGCGCTCGACCCCGAGGACCGCAAGATCGTCACCCTGGCCCGTTCCGCGCGGGCCCGCAACGGTGTGCCCGAGGGGGCGGCCGTGCGGGACGAGACCGGACGCACCTATGTCGCCGGCACGGTGTCCCTCGACTCGCTGCGGCTGAGCGCCCTGCGGACGGCGGTGGCGATGGCGGTGGCCTCGGGGGCGCGGTCGCTGGAGGCGGCGGCGGTGGTGACCGAGGCGGAGTCGGTGCCCGACGAGGACCGCGCGGCCGTGCGGGACCTCGGCAGCGCGCGCACGCCGGTCCTGCTGGCGGGACCCGACGGGACGGTCCGCGGCACGCTCACCGCCGGCTGAACTCCCGGGCCACCGGGCCCGTGCGCGTTCGGCCGGGGGGAGGCGGCCCCACAGCCCCTGACGGCGGGTGCGCGGACCCGCGGTGCGGAGGGGTCGGTTGGATCAGGGAGAATGGGCGGCATGAGCGTTCGCATGCAGTCATCCGAAGAGTCCGGCGAGACCGTCCACCGTGCCGGCTTCGCCTGCTTCGTGGGCCGCCCCAACGCGGGCAAGTCCACGCTGACGAACGCTCTGGTCGGACAGAAGGTGGCGATCACCTCGAACCGGCCGCAGACGACGCGGCACACCGTGCGGGGCATCGTGCACCGGCCGGACGCGCAGCTGATCCTGGTGGACACCCCGGGGCTGCACAAGCCGCGCACGCTGCTCGGCGAGCGCCTGAACGACGTGGTGCGCACCACCTGGGCCGAGGTCGACGTGATCGGCTTCTGCCTGCCGGCGAACGAGAAGATCGGTCCGGGCGACCGGTTCATCGCCAAGGAGCTCGCGGGCATCAAGAAGTCGCCGAAGGTCGCGATCGTCACCAAGACCGACCTCGTCGACAGCAAGGCCCTGGCCGAGCAGCTGATCGCCATCGACCAGCTGGGCAAGGAGCTGGGCATGGAGTGGGCGGAGATCGTCCCCGTGTCCGCGGTCGGCGACCGGCAGGTCGAGCTGCTGGCGGACCTGCTGATCCCGATGCTCCCGGAGGGCCCCGCCCTCTACCCCGAGGGCGACCTGACGGACGAGCCCGAGCAGGTCATGGTGGCCGAGCTGATCCGCGAGGCGGCCCTGGAGGGCGTCCGCGACGAGCTGCCGCACTCCATCGCGGTCGTGGTGGAGGAGATGCTCCCGCGCGAGGACCGCCCCGCCGACAAGCCCCTCCTCGACATCCACGCCAACCTCTTCATCGAGCGCCCCAGCCAGAAGGGCATCGTCATCGGCCCCAAGGGCAAGCGCCTGAAGGAGGTCGGCATCAAGTCCCGCAAGCAGATCGAGGCGCTGCTGGGCACCCCGGTCTTCCTCGACCTGCACGTGAAGGTGGCCAAGGACTGGCAGCGGGATCCGAAGCAGCTGCGGCGGCTGGGCTTCTGACGGCCGGCCCGCGTCACCTCGCCGCCCGCTGCGCGCGCAGCACCTTTCGGAACCACGCGTACGAGGCCTTGGGCGTCCGCTCCAGGGTCGCGAAGTCGACGTGGACCAGGCCGAAGCGGCGCGCGTAGCCCTCCGCCCACTCGAAGTTGTCGAGCAGCGACCACACGAAGTACCCGCGCACGTCGACCCCCGCCTCCATCGCCCGGTGCAGGGCCCGCAGATGGCCGTCCAGGTAGGCGATGCGGTCCTGGTCGTCCACGCCCGGGTACGAGCAGCCGTTCTCGGTGACGACGACCGGCGGGAGGCGGTCGCCGTAGCGGTCGCGGAAGGAGGTGAGGATCTCGGTGAGGCCCTCCGGTACGACGGGCCAGCCGAAGTCGGTGACCGGGTGGCCCTCGATCTCCCGCACGGAGAAGGGCAGTTCCGCCGGCATGGTGACCCCGCCGAAGTCGATCTCCGTGCCCTGCGGCGCGCCCACCCGGGTCGGGGCGTAGTAGTTGACGCCGTACCAGTCGAGCGGCTCGGCGATCACCTTCAGGTCGGCCCCGACGTCCCCGGGCAGCAGCGCCTCGATGCCGTCCGGGTAGCGGCCCAGCAGCAGCGGATCGGCGAACAGCCGGTTCAGCAGCAGGTCGTAGAAGTCGGCCGCCTCCACGTCTGCCGCCTCGGTCGAGGCCGCCCAGGTCGGGCCGTGGGAGTTGGCGATGCCGATGTCCCGGGCGCCCGCGGCGCGCAGGGCGCGGACGGCCAGGCCGTGGGCGAGCAACTGGTGGTGGGCGACCGGCAGGGCGTCGAACAGCAGCCGCCTGCCCGGCGCGTGCACCCCCAGGGCGTGGCCCAGCAGGGTGTGCTCGGCGGGCTCGTTCAGCGTGATCCACCGGGTCACGCGGTCGCCGAGCCGGCCCGCGACCAGCGCGACGTGGTCGGCGAAGCGCGCGGCCGTGCCCGGGTCGAGCCAGTCCAGGTCGGCCGGCAGGTCCCAGTGGAACAGCGTCGGCACCGGGCGCACGCCCGCCGCGCACAGGTCGTCCACCAGCCGGTCGTAGAAGTCCAGGCCGCCCTCGGCGCGCACGCGCGGCCAGGAGACGGAGAAGCGGTAGGCGTTCACGCCCAGGTCCGCCAGGAGCGCCACGTCCTCGCGGTGGCGGTGGAAGTGGTCGCAGGCGACGGCCGCCGTCGAGCCGTCCTTGACCCGCCCGGGCTCGGCCGTGAAGGCGTCCCACACCGACGGTTCGCGCAACTCGGCCGCGCCCTCGATCTGGTGGGCCGAGGTGGACACGCCCCACAGGAAGCCGGACGGGAAGCGGGGGATCGGGGTGCCTGCGTCAGTCGCCATGCGCCGGATCATCCGTACCGGGGGTAACGGAAGTCAACGGCCGGGCGCGAACCGGCCGTTACGCCCCCTCCTTCAGGACCCGCGAGATCAGCGCGCGCTGTTCCTCGGTCAGCCGCGGGTCGGCCGCGTACACCGTCCTGCCGTCCACGGTGATCTGGTAGGCGAACCCGTCCGGCACCCCGACCGGTGGCGTGGTCCGGCCGGCGGCGAGCGCCTGTTCGGCCAGCGCGTGCCACTCGGCGGCATCGAAGCGGCCGGAGGTGTCCACCTCGGCGTGCCGCTCGATGCCCGCGAATCCGCCCGTGCGCCTCACCTGAATACGCATGGCACCTGTCTAGTACGGAACTACAGCGTCCGCACCCCGACCCGCTCCCAGGCCTTCGACACGGCGTCGAGTTCCTCGCCGTCGCCGAAGCGCTCCCGGGCGGCCTTGACGGTGAGCGTGGCGAAGTCGGCGAAGAGCGCCTGTTCCTTCAGCTCGCCGCCGGTCAGCACGTCGTACCAGACCTGTCCCGCGCGCTCCCAGGCGTGGCCGCCGAGGGCGGTCGCGGCGAGGTAGAAAGCGTGGTTGGGGATGCCCGAGTTGATGTGGACGCCGCCGTTGTCGCGGCCGGTGCGGACGAAGCCGTCCATGGTCGCGGGCTGCGGGTCCTTGCCGAGCACGTCGTCGTCGTAGGCGGTGCCCGGTGCCTTCATGGAGCGCAGTGCCCTGCCCGTCACCCGTGGGGCGAGGAGCCCGGCGCCGATCAGCCAGTCGGCCTCGGCGGCGGTCTGGCCGAGCGTGTACTGCTTGATCAGCGCGCCGAAGACGTCCGACAGGGACTCGTTGAGCGCGCCGGGCTGGCCGAAGTAGGTGAGGTTGGCCGTGTACTGCGTGACGCCGTGGGCGAGTTCGTGGCCGATGACGTCGATCGGGAGGGTGAAGTCGAGGAAGATCTCGCCGTCCCCGTCGCCGAAGACCATCTGCTCGCCGTTCCAGAAGGCGTTGTTGTAGTCGCGGTCGTAGTGCACGGTCGCGTTCAGCGGCAGCCCGTCGCCGTCGATCGAGTCGCGTCCGAAGGCGCGCAGGAACAGGTCGAAGGTCGCGCCGAGCCCGGCGTAGGCGCGGTTGACGGTGGCGTCCGTGCCGGGGGCGTCGCCCTCGCCGCGGACCTTGTGGCCGGGCAGGTCGGTGCCGTGCCGGGCGTCGTGGACGGTGCGCCGCGGCCTGCCCTCGGGGGACGAGGGGACGGCCGGGGCGCCGAGGACGGTGGTCAGGCGGCGCTGGGTGCGCTCGAAGGCGTCGCGCTGCAGGGTGCGGCGGGCGGTTTCGGCGAGCGCGGGGTCCTCGGCCCGGGCGAGCCGGTCGAGGACGTGCGGCGGGACGATCGTGCAGAAGACGGGCTCGAAGCCCCCGTGGATGGTCATGTCCGGCACCCTTGCACTGCGTGACGACACTGTCACTAGTAGCCACCATGATTGGTGAAATACCGGGACAACGACCCTCACGCTCCGTGGCGACTGCTAGAGGGACGTGGGGTAGCGCACTTTTTGCCCTTTTTGTTCGACCGGTCCCGCATACTGATACGACCCCACGCGCAGAGGAAGGGCTCGGCTAGCATGCTGCGCATCATGCGTTTCGGGCTGCTTCTCCTTAGCTGCCGCGGCGAGGGCCTGTAGTCGAGGCCGACTCCCTCCCCGCGGAGCTTGGTGCTGCGTCGTCGGCCGTCCTTCCGGACACCCTCTGAGGAGCCCACAGCATCATGGCCAACCGCCAGCAGCCCAGTTCCATGCCGATCCACAAGTACGGCCGCTACGAGCAGGTCGACATCCCGGACCGCACCTGGCCGGAGAAGCGCGTCACCACCGCCCCCCGCTGGCTCTCCACCGACCTGCGCGACGGCAACCAGGCCCTGATCGACCCCATGTCGCCCGCCCGCAAGCGCGCGATGTTCGACCTGCTGGTCAAGATGGGCTACAAGGAGATCGAGGTCGGGTTCCCGGCCTCGGGCCAGACGGACTTCGACTTCGTACGCTCCATCATCGAGGAGCCCGGGGCCATCCCCGACGACGTCACCATCTCCGTGCTGACCCAGGCCCGCGAGGACCTGATCGAGCGCACGGTGGAGTCCCTGAAGGGCGCCAAGCGCGCGACGGTCCACCTGTACAACGCCACCGCGCCGGTCTTCCGCCGGGTCGTCTTCCGCGGCTCCAGGGACGACATCAAGCAGATCGCCGTCGACGGCACCCGCCTGGTCATGGAGTACGCGGAGAAGCTGCTGGGCCCCGAGACCGAGTTCGGCTACCAGTACAGCCCCGAGATCTTCACCGACACCGAGCTGGACTTCGCGCTGGAGGTCTGCGAGGCGGTCATGGACGTCTGGCAGCCCGGCCCGGGCCGCGAGATCATCCTCAACCTGCCCGCCACCGTCGAGCGCTCCACGCCCTCCACGCACGCCGACCGCTTCGAGTGGATGGGCCGCCACCTCTCCCGCCGCGAGTACGTCTGCCTGTCGGTCCACCCGCACAACGACCGCGGGACCGCCGTCGCCGCCGCCGAGCTGGCCCTGATGGCGGGCGCCGACCGCGTCGAGGGCTGCCTGTTCGGGCAGGGCGAGCGCACCGGCAACGTCGACCTGGTCACCCTGGGCATGAACCTCTTCTCCCAGGGCGTCGACCCGCAGATCGACTTCTCCGACATCGACGAGATCCGCCGTACGTGGGAGTACTGCAACCAGATGGAGGTCCACCCGCGCCACCCGTACGTGGGCGACCTGGTCTACACGTCCTTCTCCGGCTCCCACCAGGACGCCATCAAGAAGGGCTTCGACGCCATGGAGGCCGACGCGAAGGCCAAGGGCGTCACCGTCGACGACATCGAGTGGGCCGTGCCCTACCTGCCCATCGACCCCAAGGACGTCGGCCGCTCCTACGAGGCCGTCATCCGGGTCAACTCGCAGTCCGGCAAGGGCGGTATCGCCTACGTCCTGAAGAACGACCACAAGCTGGACCTGCCGCGCCGGATGCAGATCGAGTTCTCCAAGCTCATCCAGGCCAAGACCGACGCCGAGGGCGGCGAGGTCACGCCGAAGGACATCTGGGCCGTCTTCCGGGACGAGTACCTGCCCAACCCGGACAACCCATGGGGCCGGATCCAGGTCAAGAACAACCAGTCGACCACCGACACCGACGGCGTGGACACGCTGCAGGTGGAGGCCACGGTCGACGGCCGGGACACCGTCCTCACCGGCTCCGGCAACGGCCCGATCTCGGCGTTCTTCGACGCCCTGCAGTCCATCGGCATCGACGTACGCCTGCTGGACTACCAGGAGCACACGATGAGCGAGGGCGCCTCCGCGCAGGCCGCCTCCTACATCGAATGCGCCATCGACGGCAAGGTCCTGTGGGGGATCGGAATCGACGCGAACACCACGCGCGCCTCGCTGAAGGCCGTCGTCTCGGCCGTCAACCGCGCGACGCGCTGACCAGCCTCGCAGGCGGTTTGAGGGCTCCGCCCGCCGATGTCCGGCGGGCGGAGCCCCGTCACATACCGGCCAATTGCTGTGCGGGTCACGGAAAGGTCTCCTCCGGGGTGCTGACTCCTCCTCGCGGATGTGGCTAACATCACGCAAGCGCGGCGACGTTGCCGCGCGGCGTGACGGAGGTGCGACGTGCTGCCAGGACGGGGACGAAACGGCCGTGCCGCCGGGCTTGCCCGCATCCTGGGCACCCGTACCGCGTGGACGGCCGCCGGCGACGGGGAGTTCTTCTGCCCCGGCTGCGGCGGTGACCGCAACTACCAGCGGCTGGCCGGACAGCGCCGCTTCACCCTGCTCGGCGTGCCCGTGCTGCGGCGCGGCGAGACCGGCCCGGTCGTGGAGTGCGCCGCCTGCCGCCGCCACTTCGGCACCGACGTGCTCGACCACCCGACCACCGTCCGCTTCTCCGCGATGCTCCGCGACGCCGTGCACACCGTCGCCCTCGCGGTGCTGGCCGCGGGCGGCACCGGATCCCGTACGGCCCTGGAGTCCGCCGTGCTCGCCGTGCGCGCGGCCGGCTTCGACGACTGCACCGAGGAGCAGCTGGCCGCCCTCGTCGAGGCGCTGGAGGCGGACACCGGCCGCATCACCGGCGAACCCTGCGGCGCCGGGCTGGCCATAGAGCTGCACGAGGCCCTCGACCCGCTCAGCCCGCACCTCGCCGGCGTCGGCCGCGAATCGATCCTGCTGCAGGGCGCGCGCATCGCCCTGGCGGACGGGCCGTACACGCCGGCCGAGCGGGACGTCCTGGCGACGGTCGGGGCGGCGCTCACCCTCTGCTCCGACGACGTGACCCGCCTGCTCGCGGCGGCGGCCCGTACACCGTCGTAGTCACCGCCGGCCCGCGTCCCCGCCGCCCGCTCCGACGCCGGGGAGCTCTAGAGCAGCCCGGCCGCTGCCAGGTACTTCCCCACCCGCTCCACCTCGCCCGGCGACAGCGGCACCTGCGGCTCGGCCGTCGCCGGGCAGTCGATCACGCCCCGCAGGTGCAGCGCGGCCTTGAAGGCGCCGATCGCCGCGGAGCCCGGGCCCATGCGCGCCGGGTCCCCGACGGACACCATCCCGAACAGGGCGCACAGGCGCTCCTGTTCGGCCCGGGCCTCCTCGGCGTCCCCGGCCCGGCACAGGCGCACCAGCCGGACGTAGCCGTGCGGGTCGACGTTGCCCAGCCCGGGCACCGCGCCGTCCGCGCCGACGGCGAGGGCCGCGTCGACGATCAGCTCGGAGCCGGTCAGCACACGGAAGCCGCTGATGCCCGGGTGGTCGCGGACACCGGTCACGACCTGCCGGAAGGCGGCCAGATCACCGCTGGAGTCCTTCAGTCCGGCCAGGACGCCGTCGGCGGCCAGCTCCAGGACGACGTCCCCGGGCAGCTTCGTGTGGACGGCGACCGGGATGTCGTAGGCGATGACCGGGACCGGGCTCGCGGCGGCGACCGCACGGTAGTGGCGGGCGATCTCCGCCGGGTGGGTGCGGGCGTAGAACGGGACGGTGACGACGACCGCGTCCGCGCCCGCCGCCGTCACCGCGGCGACGTGGTCGAGCACGCGCGGCGTGGTCATGTCGATCGCCCCGGCCAGCACCGGCAGCTGCCCCCCGGTGTGGCGCACGACCGTCTCGACCACCAGCCGGCGCTGCGCGTCCGTGAGGTAGGCCGCCTCCGAGGTGGAGCCGAGCACGAACAGGCCGTGCACCCCGCCGGCCACCAGATGGTCGACGAGCCTGAGCAGCGAGGGGACGTCCACCTCGCCGTCCGGTGTCAGGGGTGTGCACAGCGGCGGGATGACACCGGTCGGCGCGGTGATCGTCATGGGGCCTCCATCGGGTCGCTCCGGCGGACGAGGTCGCGGGTCGACTCGTCCTCCTGGACAGGATGGTGGCAGCGGAAGCGGTGTGCGGGCGCCGACGCGGCGGAGAAACCCGGCATCTCGTCCGCGCAGCGGTCGTCCGCCTTCCAGCAGCGGGTGCGGAACGGGCAGCCGCTCGGCGGCCGGGTCGCCGAGGGGACGGGACCGGCCAGCGGGATCGGCTCGATCGGGTCGAGCAGCCCGGGCGTGGCCGAGAACAGGGCGCGGGTGTACGGGTGCCGGGCCCGGTCGGTGACCAGGGCGGCCGGGCACTCCTCGACGATCCGGCCCAGGTACATGGTGATCACCCGGTCGCTCATCCGCCGCACCGTCTGGATGTCGTGCGAGACGAACACCAGGGCCAGGCCCAGGCGTTCCTTCAGGTCGAGCAGGAGGTTGAGGATCTGCGCCCGGACCGACACGTCCAGGGCGCTGGTCGGCTCGTCCGCCACGACCAGGTCCGGGTCGAGCGCCAGGGCCCGGGCGATCGCGACGCGCTGGCGCTGCCCGCCCGACAACTGCCCGGGCAGGGCGTCGGCGAGGGCCCGGTCCAGACCGACCAGGGACATCAGCTCCCGCACCCGCTCCTCGCGTCCGGCGCGGGTGCCGCGGTCGTGCACGTCCAGCGGGTCGCGCAGGATCCGCCGGACGGGCAGCCGGCGGTTCAGGGCCGTCGAGGGGTCCTGGAAGATCATGCCCGTGCTCGCGCCGACGGTCCTGCGGCGCTCGGCGGCCGGCATCGACCACAGGTCCCGCCCGCGGAACGACACCGTCCCGCGGGTCGGCCGCTCCACCCCCACCAGCACCTTCGCCAGGGTCGACTTGCCGCAGCCCGACTCGCCGACCACACCGACCGTCTCACCGGGCGCGACGGCCAGGTCCGCGCCGGTCAGGGCGTACACCCGGTCCCGGGTGAACACCCCGCCGCTGCGGGCCCTGTGGACGACGTGCGCGCCGGACAGTTCCACCACGGCGTTCACGACACGGCCTCCGTCTCCGGCGCGGCCGGCGCCGTGGCCGGGTGATGGCAGGCCACGGTGTGCGCCGGGGCGCCGGTCAGGAGGGGGGCCGTCGTGCGGCACACGTCGCTCACGCGCGGGCACCGGTCGGCGAAGCGGCAGCCGGCCGGGAAGCCGGCCGGGGACGGCACGACGCCCCTGATCTGCGTCATGCGCTCCTGCGCCGTCTCCAGCGACAGCACGCAGCCGAGCAGGCCGCGCGTGTAGTGGTGGGCCGGGGCCTCCACCAGGTCGGCGGTGACGCCCGTCTCCACGATCTGCCCCCCGTACATCACCGCCACCCGGTCGGTGACGTCCGCGACCAGCGCCAGGTCGTGCGAGACCAGGACCAGCGCGAAGCCGAGCTCCTCGCGCAGCCGCAGCAGCAGTTCCATCACCTGCGCCTGCACGGTGACGTCGAGCGCGGTCGTCGGCTCGTCGGCCACGATCAGCTTCGGGCCGCGGGACAGGGCCAGCGCGATCAGGACCCGCTGGCGCTGCCCGCCGGACAGTTCGTGCGGATAGCTGCGCAGGGTGCGCTCGGGGTCCAGGCCGACCATCGTCAGCAGCTCGGCGGGGGTGCGCCGCCCGCCGCGCCGTACGACCTGCTTGAGCTGGGCGCGGATCGTCATGGCCGGGTTGAGGGAGGACAGCGCGTCCTGGTAGACCATCGCCATCTCGTGGCCGAGGAGCCTGCGGCGGACGCGCATCGGCTCGGCGAGCAAATCCCGCTGGTGGAAGCGGACCTGGCCGCGCACCCGGGCCTCCTTCGGCTGGAGCCCCATGACCGTCAGCGCGGTCAGCGACTTGCCGCAGCCCGACTCGCCGACCAGGCCCAGGACTTCACCGGGGTGCACCTCGAAGCTGATGCCGTCCACGACGTCCACGCCGCCGTGCCGCCGGTCGAAGCCGATGGCGAGGTTCTCCACCGCCAGCACCGGCTGCCCGTCCCGGGGGACGTGCCGGGCCCGGGCCCGCAGCCTGCGGGCCGCCTCCGCCAGACCGGGCAGCGCCACGACCTCCCCGCCGCCGGGCCCGGGCGCCTCCCGCCGGTCGTCGCCCGGCGCCTCCACCTCCCGGGCCGAGGGGGCCGCCCACGCGTCGGAGACGCCCTCGGACAGGACGTTCAGGGACAGCACCGTGACGAGCATCAGCAGCCCGGGGAACACCGTCGCCCACCAGCCCCCGGAAAGGACCATGTTCTTGCCGTCGGCGATGACGCTGCCCCAGGACGGGTCGGGCGGCCGCACCCCCGCCCCGATGAAGGACAGCGAGGCCTCGAAGACGATCGCCTCGGCGACCTGGACCGTGCAGAACACCAGGACGGGCGCGGCGCAGTTGACCGCCACGTGCCGCAGCACGATGTGCGGGGTGCGGGCGCCGATGACCCGTTCCGCCGTCACGTAGTCCTCGCCGTACTGGGCGAGGACGTTGGCCCGGACCACCCGGGCCACCGGCGGTGTGAACAGGAAGGCGATCGCGCAGATCAGCACCGTGATCCCGCCGCCGAACACGGCCACCAGCACGGCCGCGAGCGCGATGCCCGGGAACGCCATCACCACGTCCAGGCAGCGCATCAGCGTCTCGTCGACCGCCTTGCGGGAGGTCGCGGCGATCGCCCCGAGCAGCGCGCCGGCCACCAGGGCGAGCCCGGTCGCGCCCAGCCCGATCGCGAGCGACCAGCGCGCCCCGTACATCAGCCGGCTCAGGATGTCCCGGCCGAGGCTGTCCTGGCCCATCACGTGCCCGGCGGACGGGTGGCCGGTGCCGTCGACGGGCGGCTGCTGGTCGAGCGGGTCGTGCGGGGCGAGCAGCGGCGCGAGCAGGGCCATCAGGGCGACGACCGTCAGGAAGCACAGGGCGGCCTTCGACAGCGGCGGCAGCCGGCGCGGGCCGCGCAGCCGCACTCCGGGCCGGGACAGGGCCGTGGCGAGACGCTTGCGGGTCGTCATGGGGCCGCATCCCTCAGTCGCGGGTTGACCAGCAGGTACAGGATGTCGATGACGAGGTTCACGACGACGAATCCCGCCGCCGTGGTCAGCACGACGCCCTGGACGACGGCCGGATCACCGTTCTTCACGGCGTCGATCATCAGCTTGCCCATGCCGGGCAGCGAGAAGATCGTCTCGATGACGACCGCACCGCCCAGCAGGTAGCCGACGCGCAGCCCGAGCACGGTGAGCGGGTTGATCAGCGCGTTCCGCAGCACGTTGCGGCCGACGACCACCCGGGGCGGCAGCCCGCTGCCGATCGCCGTCCGCACGTAGTCCTTGTCCAGTTCCTCCACCACGGACGTCCGCACGATCCGGGTCAGCTGCGCCGCCACCGGCAGGGACAGGGCCAGGGCGGGGAGCGCCATCGTCCTCAGCCAGCCGGTGACGGAGTCGGCCGGGTTGATGTAGCCGCCGGTCGGGAACCAGGCCAGGTCGACCGCGAGGTACTGGATCATCAGCAGCGCCAGCCAGAAGCCGGGCGCCGCGACCCCGGTCAGCGACACGACCCGGATGATCTGGTCGGGCAGCCGGTCCCGGTGGATCGCCGCCGTGACCCCGCCCAGCAGGGACAGCACGACCGCGATGCCGAGGCCCAGGAAGGTCAGCTGGAGGGTGAGCGGCAGCGCGGTGGTCACCTGGTCGATCACCGGGGCCCGGGTCAGCGCGCTCGTGCCCAGGTCGCCGTGGAGCAGGTCGGCGACGAAGGCGGCGTAGCGCACGGGCAGCGGGTCGAGCAGGCCGTGTTCCTCGCGGAAGTCGTGCAGCTGTCGCGGCGTCGGGTTGGCGCCCTGGAAGAACGCGGACGCCGGGTCGACGTCGGAGAACCGCATCACCAGGAAGACGAACAGCACGATGCCGAGCATCAGCGGGACGAGCAGAGCGACGCGACGGAGCAGGATCCGCAGGACGGCCGTCATGCCGCTAGGCCCACTTGGCCCAAAGGAGGTTGATGCCCGGGTAGGGCTGGGCCCTTATGCCGCTGAGCCGCTTCGGGTCCCAGGCCGTCATCAGCTCGTTGTGGACCACCGGGTAGAGCACGGCCTGTTCGGCGACGACGTCGATGTAGTCCTGGATCATCGTCTTCTTCCTGGCCGGGTCGGGCTCCCGGGTGGCCCGGTCCATGTCCTTGAACAGCCGGCGGGCCACCGGGTCCGAGGCCCACCGGGTGTACTGCATCCAGAGATTTCGCGGGCCGTAGTTGTAATGCATGATCAGGTCCGCGTCGACGCCGAACTGGTTGGGGTTCGAGGCGGCGGCGACGACCTGGTAGTCCCGCTTCTGGTCCAGCTTCGTGAAGACGGCCGTGGTCTCCTGCGGGGACAGGGTGGTGCGCACCCCGATCGCGTCCCAGGAGGACTTGATGGTGGGCAGGCAGTCGACGATCCAGCTGACGTTCACCGCCAGGATGTCGATGCTCAGGTCCTTGACCCCGGCCTCCCTCAGCAGCGCCTTCGCCCGGTCCGGGTCGTGGTCGTAGACGGTCCTGGCCCGGCGGTAGGAGGGGTTGGCCTCGTCCAGGAAGGAAGTGGACGGCCTGCCATGGCCCTTGAGGGCGACCTCCACCATCTTCCCGGTGTCGACGGCGTAGTGCAGGGCCTGGCGCACGCGGACGTCGTCGAAGGGCTTGTGCCGCGTGTTGAACATCAGGAACAGGTTGTTCATCCCGGCTCCCCCGGCCACCGTGAGTCCGCCGGCCTCCAGGCGGCCGATGTTGGCGTACGGGATGTTGTCCGCGATCTGCGCGCCCGCGCCGGACCCGGAGATCTTCGCGACGCGGGAAGCCGCGTCCACGATCGTCAGCCAGTTCATCCTCCGGAAGGCGGGCGCGCGCGGCCCGTTGTAGCCCCCGAAGGCCTCGAAGGCGGTGTTCGACTTGGGGTGGTGCGCGGTCTGCCGGTACGGGCCCGAGCCGATCGCCTTGCCCTTGATGGCCTCGTCCCAGCCGCCGGGCCGCCCGAACACGTGCCTCGGCATGATCTTGGCGAGCGTCAGCCGCGCAAGCCCGTCCGGGAAGGGGAACTTGAGCACCAGCTCGACGCGCCGGGCGTCGAGCTTGCGGACCTCCTTCAGCCAGCCCGCGAAGAAGCCCTTGGCGAGGGTCTGGGTGTCCGGGTCGAGGATCCGGTCGAAGACGAACAGCACGTCGTCGGCGGTGACCGGCCTGCCGTCGTGGAAGGTGGCGCCCTCCCGCAGGGTGAACGTCCAGGACGTGCCGTCCGGGTCCTTCGGCACCTCCGTCGCCAGGGCCGCGTACGGCTCCCGGGAGATCGGGTCCGTGTCCAGCAGGCCCTCGTAGATGTGGTGGTTGGCGGCCATGCAGAACGCGGACGCCGTCTGCGTGGGGTCCCAGCTGCCGTCGTTGCCGTAGCCGATCACCGCCGTCAGGGTCCGGTCCGGCCCGCTGCCGCCGTCGCCGGTGTCGTTGGTGGACTCGGGCCCGGACGAACAGGCCGACAGGGACGCGGAGACGGCGGCCGCCGCGCCCAGCGCGCCGGTGTGCTTCAGGAACGACCGGCGGCGCAGCGCCGGCACGTCAGGGGTCACGTCGCGCACGGGTCCTCCAGCGAGCGGTCCGGGGGATTGAGGGCTGGATACGGAGATACGACGTCCTACGTCCTGCGGTCAGCGCGACCATAGGAGGGGCCGTGGGGCCGGTCAAGGGATCGCACACGAATGGCCCAGCCCGCAGAGCCGGGAGCGGCCGCGGGGGATGATGGCGGGCGTGAGCGATCTGTGGAGCGAGCACGACGACGGCGTCCTGCGCCTGCCCTCCGGCCGGACGGTGCGCGGCCGGGGCCTGCGCCACCCCCTCGACCCCACCGCGCCCCTGCCCTCCTACGGCGTCTACCTGCTGGGCCGCCGCCCGCCCGCGACGCCCTGGGAGTCGGAGTGGATCCGCTGGCCCGACTTCCGGCTCCCGGCCGACCCGGAGGCCGCCCGCGCGATCCTGGCCCGGGCGTGGGAGCGGGCCGCCGGGGAGCGGGTGGAGATCGCCTGCGGGGGTGGACGGGGCCGGACGGGCACGGCCCTGGCCTGCCTCGCGGTCCTGGACGGCGTACCGGCGGACGGGGCCGTGGGGTACGTCCGCCGGCACTACGACCGGCGGGCGGTGGAAACGCCCTGGCAGCGGCGGTACGTACGCCGGTTCGCCCGGGGGTGAGCCCGCCCTGCGGTCCGGCGGATCGTCCCGCGGCCGCGCCCGCGCGGAGCGGCGGCCGGCGCCGGGAGCCGCGCGAGGCGGAGCGTACGACGGCCCGCCGCCACGGGGCAGCGGGCCGTCGCCGGGCGGCAGGCCGTCGCTGGTGTCACGCGCAGTACAGGTCGGATCCGGGCCGCTCGCCGGTGGCGAGGAAGCGGGAGACGGTCCGGTCGCCGCAGGCGTTGCCGTTGGCGAGATAGGCGTCGTGGCCCGTGGAGTTCACGGTGACCATGACGGCCCGGTCACCCAGCGCCCGGCGGAGCCTCAGGGCGCCGCTGAGCGGGGTGGCGACGTCCCGCTCGTTCTGCACGAGCAGCACGTTGGACGGCCCGCGGTCGGTGATCCGCACGGCCGGTTCCCGCGGCTCGTACGGCAGGGCGGCGCACGCCATCGGCCCGCGCGGCATGCCCGCCGTGAGCGGGAAGGCGACCCGGCTGACGTCGACGTCCTTCTGGTAGGCGGCCGCGGAGTCCGGCCAGTCGACGTCGTTGCAGATGGTGCCGACTCCGACCGCGGCGACGTTCTGCAGGACCGACTCGGGCGGGGACTGGGGCACGGGCGGCACGGTGCCCTTGCGGGCCGCCAGGATCGTGCGGGCCAGGACCGGATAGTCGTCGGGGTCGTAGAGGCTGGTCAGCATGGTCTGGCGGAGCACGTTGCCGTCCAGCCGCTCCGGTTCGGCGCCCGGCCAGGGGAGGGGATCGCGGTCCAGCCGCGCGGCCAGGCGCAGGAACCCGGAGCGCACCGCGTCGGCGGTGGGGGCCAGCCGGTACGGATTGCCCGGGCGCGACGCCCAGGCGGCGAACTCGGGGAAGTTGTCCTCCACGCCCCGCTCGAAGGCGGCGAGCCAGCCGCGGGTCACCCGGGTGGGGTCGGGGTCGTTGTTGCTGTCCAGCACGACGCGGTCGGTGCGGTGCGGGAACAACTGGCTGTAGACGGCGCCGACGTACGTGCCGTACGACACGCCCCACGCGGAGATCTTCCGCTCCCCGAGCGCGGCCCGGACGCGGTCCAGGTCGCGGGCCTCGTTGGCGGTGCTGATGTGCCGGATCAGCTCACCGCCGTTGCGGCCGCAGGCCTCGGCCATGCGCCGGGCGGTGGCCATGTTCCCGGCGACCGAACCGTCCGGGGCGGGCCAGGGCAGCAGCTTGGTCCTGCTGAGGTCGGCGGGGTCGAGCTTGCAGTCGACGGCGGTGGAGGGTGCCATGCCGCGCGGCGCGAAGCCGATGAGGTCATAGGCGTCACGCACCTTCTGCGGCAGCTTCTGCCCCTTGCCGGAGGGGTCGGAGAGGCTGTCCCCGCCGGGGCCGCCGGGGATGAGTAACAGGGCGCCGCGGCGGGCGGAGGGCTTCTCGCTCGGAATGCGGGAGACGGCGATCTCGACGGTCCGGCCGTCCGGGTCGGAGTAGTCCATCGGGACTTCGACGGTGGCGCACCGCTGTCTGGGGTCGAGGCTCTCGCCCCGGCAGACGGACCAGGCGAGCGGCTCGGCGGAGCCGGGGGTGCCGGCGGACGCGGTCAGCGGGACGGCGAGGGAGAACAGCACCGCGGAGGCCGCGGCGACTGAGGCATGACGCGTGATCTGCTTCAAGCTCATGCGCCGATCCTGACGCGTCCCGACCCCGCCCCACATCCGGGCAACTCCCTCATTCCGCCGGGGGATTACCCCCGCTTCCCGCCGGGGGGCGGAGCATGAGGACGTCCGTCGCGTCCTCGCTCTCCACCCGGAAGCCGTGACGTTCGTACAGGCGGCGCGCGGGGCTGCCCCGCAGGACGTCGAGACGGACGGCGGTGCCGGTGGCGTCCGTCCCGCTCAGCAGCGTGCGCAGCACCGCCGAGCCGAGGCCCCGGCCCTGGACGCCGGGCGCGAGGTAGAAGTGCTCCAGCCAGTGGCCGTCCTCCGCCGGGCGCAGGGCGACGCTGCCCGCGAAGGCGCCCGCCACCAGGACGACCGACGTGTGCTCGGGACGGAAGCCGTCCCGCAGGCGCCGGCGCACCCGGTCCGGGTCGTAGCGGCCCAGCCTTTCCAGATCCGGGCGCATCACCACCGCCCGCAGTTCCGCTATCGCCTCCACATCGGCCGGTTCCGCGGCGCGCAGGGACCATTCCCGGTCCGTTCGCGGCGCCGGCGCTGTCCCGGGCGGCCTCCCTGTCGTATTCACGATTCGATCATGCCCGAACCCCTTTGTCGCGCCCCGCAGTTGTACGGCACAGAGCCTTCCCGAGTGTAGACGCGGAGAGTCACCGGAAAGATGCGAAGAGTGAAACTCCGAAAGGAAGGGGAGGCCGGTGGAGGCACGACACTCGGCGCTCTGCGCCGAAGAAGCGGAGGACGCGGTGAAAGAATTGCGGGCAGAAATCGCCAAGGCCGGAATTTCCCAGCCCTCACCGGGAATCGCCCCGGTGAATGTCGTGCGGGAAGCTCCCAGCCCGCTCACGATTTCGGTCCGGCCTTCCCTCCGGTCGGCCCGCCCGGCCGCGGCGGTGGTGCGATGAAGCCCCCCGTCGGCGCCTATGTCGTGGACACCCGCAGCGGACGCATCGGCATCGTCATGGGGCATGAGGGGCCCTATGTGCAGTTGCGGCCGTACGGGGGCGGAAAGGAGTGGGACGCCGATCCCGGCGCGGTCCGGCACGCCACCCCGGCCGAGCGGCTGCGCGCGGCGACCGCCTACGCCAACGCCCGCAGCAGGGGCGAGGTCCCTTGACGCGCTGACCCTGCGAGAATGGCGCCATGAGTCTGTTCCGCGACGACGGCATCGTGCTGCGCACCCAGAAGCTGGGTGAGGCGGACCGGATCATCACGCTGCTCACGCGCGGTCACGGGCGGGTACGCGCGGTGGCCCGGGGCGTGCGCCGGACCAAGTCCAAGTTCGGCGCGCGCCTCGAACCCTTCTCCCACGTCGACGTGCAGTTCTTCTCCAAGGGCAGCGAACTGGTCGGCCGCGGGCTGCCGCTGTGCACCCAGAGCGAGACCATCGCGCCCTACGGCGGCGGCATCGTCACCGACTACGCCCGGTACACCGCCGGCACCGCCATGCTGGAGACCGCCGAGCGGTTCACCGACCACGAGGGCGAGCCGGCCGTGCAGCAGTACCTGCTGCTCGTCGGCGCCCTGCGCACCCTGGCCCGCGGCGAGCACGCGCCGCACCTCGTCCTCGACGCGTTCCTGCTCCGCTCCCTCGCCGTCAACGGCTACGCCCCCACCTTCAGCGACTGCGCCAAATGCGGCATGCCCGGCCCCAACCGGTTCTTCTCGGTCGCCTCGGGCGGCTCCGTCTGCGTGGACTGCCGGGTGCCCGGCAGCGTCGTACCCTCGCCCCAGGCCCTGGAACTCCTCGGCGCGCTGCTTACGGGAGACTGGGAGACCGCCGACGCCTGCGAGGCGCGCTACGTCCGGGAGGGCAGCGGACTGGTGTCCGCCTACCTGCACTGGCACATGGAGCGCGGCCTGCGCTCGCTGCGCTACGTCGAGAAGTGACCGAAGCAAGCACGTACGAGGAGACGAGACACACATGGCCGTACGCGGAATCCTGGGGCGCCAGCGCCGGGAGTACAGGACGCCGGAGCCGCACCCGTCCGGCGCGCGGCCGCCGAAGCTCCCCGGGGAGCTCGTACCGCAGCATGTGGCGATCGTCATGGACGGCAACGGCCGCTGGGCCAAGGACCGCGGCCTGCCCCGCACCGAGGGGCACAAGGTCGGCGCCGAGCGCGTGCTGGACGTGCTGCAGGGTGCCATCGAGATGGGCGTGGGCGCCATCTCCCTGTACGCCTTCTCCACCGAGAACTGGAAGCGCTCGCCCGACGAGGTGCGCTTCCTGATGAACTTCAACCGGGACTTCATCCGCAAGACCCGCGACCAGCTCGACGAACTGGGCGTGCGCGTGCGCTGGGTCGGGCGGATGCCAAAGCTGTGGCGGTCCGTCGCCAAGGAGCTCCAGATCGCCCAGGAGCAGACCAAGGGCAACGACCGGCTGACCCTGTACTTCTGCATGAACTACGGCGGCCGGGCCGAGATCGCCGACGCGGCGAAGGCGCTCGCCGAGGACGTGCGCAGCGGCAGGCTCGACCCGTCCAAGGTCAACGAGAAGACCTTCGCCAAGTACCTGTACTACCCGGACATGCCGGAGGTGGACCTGTTCCTGCGCCCGAGCGGCGAGCAGCGTACCTCCAACTACCTGATCTGGCAGAGCGCCTACGCCGAGATGGTCTTCCAGGACGTGCTGTGGCCGGACTTCGACCGGCGTGACCTGTGGCGCGCCTGCCTGGAGTTCGCCTCGCGGGACCGGCGCTTCGGCGGGGCCATCCCGAACGAGGAGCTGCTGGCCACGGAGGGCAGGCAGCCGTAGCCCTCCCCGGCGAGGGGGCCGCGCCGGCGGCGCGGCCCCCTCGGGCGTGGCCCGGGAGGCGGCCGCGGACCGGGGAAGGGTCTGGTTCCCGGCCGGGCTGGTGCCGGTCTGCGAGGCCGTGCTGCTGGTGGCCGCCGGTACGGTGGCGCTGCGGCGGCACGGCACGCAGGCCGCCGCGGCCGCGGGCCAGGACCACGCCGTCATCGCGCTCGTCGCGCCGGCCACGGGTGCGTGCCTCCACCGCGCTGCGCGGGATGCCGGCGACGCAGCGGCCGGCGCGGACGCGCTGCTCGTCGTCGCCGCGGCCGTGCTGCTGCTCGCGGCCGTGACGTCGGCCCGGCCGCCGCGGGCGGAACAGACCGGAGCGGGCCGGTCGGCGGCTGGCGGTGCGTCCGGCTGCCCACCTGGCGGTCGCCGCGCCCCGGAGCGGGCCGGTCGGCGGCTCGCGGTGTGGCCCGCCTGCCTACTTCGTGGTCGCCGCGCAGTCCGCGCAGGTGCCGAAGATCTCGACCGTGTGGGCCACGTTCACGAAGCCGTGCTCGGCGGCGATGGCCTCGGCCCACTTCTCCACGGCCGGGCCCTCCACCTCGACGGCCTTGCCGCAGCCGCGGCACACGAGGTGGTGGTGATGGTCGTCGGTGGAGCAACGGCGGTAGACGGACTCGCCGTCGGCGGTGCGCAGGACGTCGACCTCACCGGCGTCGGCGAGGGACTGCAGGGTGCGGTAGACCGTGGTGAGCCCGACCGAGTCGCCCTTGTGCTTGAGCATGTCGTGCAGTTCCTGCGCGCTGCGGAACTCGTCGACCTCCTGCAGGGCCGCCGCCACAGCGGCCCGCTGCTTGGTGGCGCGGCCCTTCACGGACGGTCCAGCGGTCGTCACCGTTGCCTCCTCACGTCTGCCTTGCCCGGGCCATTGTGCCAGCCCGGCGCGGGGGCGGTCAGACGCCGACCTCGTCGGCCGACCGCCTGCTGCCCGGGATCGCGCACTCGGTGGGGTCGCCCGCGGTGTCCAGGGCGGCCCGGGCCCGGGCGCGGCGGCGGGCCAGCGGTGCGGCGAGCGCCGTCAGCACGATGAACGCGCCGATGGTCAGCAGCACGATCGTCGCGCCGGGCGGCACGTCCTGGTAGTACGAGGTGACCGTGCCGCCGATCGTCACGCTCACCCCGATGGCGACGGCGACCACGAAGGTCGCGGCGAAACTGCGGGCGATCTGCTGGGCGGCGGCAACGGGCACCACCATCAGCGCGCTCACCAGGAGCAGCCCGACCACGCGCATCGCCACGGTCACGGTGACGGCCGCGGTGATCGCCGTCAGCAGGTTCAGGGCCCGCACCGGCAGGCCCGTCACGCGCGCGAACTCCTCGTCCTGGCTCACCGCGAACAGCTGGCGCCGCAGGCCCAGGGTGACCAGCACGACGAAGGCGGCCAGCACGCAGATCGCCGTCACGTCCGACTCGGACACCGTCGACAGGGAGCCGAACAGGTACGAGGTGAGGTTGGCGTTGGAGCCCGTCGGCGCGAGGTTGATGAACATCACACCGCCGGCCATGCCGCCGTAGAAGAGCATCGCGAGGGCGATGTCGCCGCGGGTCTTGCCGTACCAGCGGATCAGCTCCATGAGGACCGCGCCGAGGACGGAGACCAGGGTCGCCATCCACACCGGGGACCAGGTCAGCAGGAAGCCGAGGCCGACGCCGGTCATCGCCACGTGGCCGATGCCGTCTCCCATCAGGGCCTGGCGGCGCTGCACGAGGTAGATGCCGACGGCCGGGGCGGTGATGCCGACCAGGACGGCGGCGAGCAGGGCCCGCTGCATGAAGGCGTAGTCGAGGAAGTCCATCAGCTCAGCAGTCCCGTGCGGATCGGTTCGGCGCCCGCCGGTGCGTGCGGGTGTACGTGGTCGTGGCCGGGCAGGGCGTGCTGCCCGACCGCCTTCGGGGGCGGGCCGTCGTGGACGACGCAGCCGTCGCGCAGGACGACCGCCCGGTCGATGAGGGGCTCCAGGGGGCCCAGTTCGTGCAGCACGAGCAGGACCGTCGCGCCCTGGGAGACCTGTTCGGTGAGCGTGTGGGCGAGGACCTCCTGGCTGGCGAGGTCGACGCCCGCCATCGGCTCGTCCATGATCAGCAGTTCGGGCTCGGAGGCGAGGGCGCGGGCGATCAGGACGCGCTGGTGCTGCCCCCCGGAGAGGGCGTCCACCGGGTCCTTGGCCCGGTCGGCCATGCCGACGAGCTCCAGGGCGCGCCGCACGGCCGCGTGGTCGGCCTTGCGCAGCACGCCGAAGCGGGCCCGGGACAGCCGGCCGGAGAGCACCACCTCGGTCACCGTGGCGGGCACGCCGGACGCGGCCGTGGTGCGCTGCGGGACGTAGCCGACGCGGTGCCAGTCGCGGAACCGCCTGCGTTCCGTGCCGAACAGCCGGATCTCGCCGGCGGCGGGCTGCACCTGGCCGATGACGCTGCGCACGGCCGTGGACTTGCCCGAGCCGTTGGCGCCGAGCAGCGCGACGACCTCACCGCGGCGCACGGTGAGGTCGATGCCGCGCAGCACGGGGCGCGAGCCCAGGTCCGCGCGGACGCCGCGCAGGGATACGACGGGCTCGGTCATGCCGTCCTCCGATGGGTCGATCACTTGGCTCCCAGGGCCTTCTGCAGGGCCTTGAGGTTGGCTTCCATGACCTGGAAGTAGTCGTCGCCGCGGGACTTGTCGGTGATGCCCTCCAGCGGATCGAGGACGTCCGTCTTCAGGTTCGCGTCGCGGGCGAGGGTCTTCGCGGTCTTGTCGGAGACCAGTGTCTCGTAGAAGACGGTGGTGACGCCGTCGGCCTTGGCCTCCTCCTGGAGCTCGCGCACCCGGGCGGCGCTGGGCTCGCTCTCGGGGTCGAGGCCGGAGATGGCCTCCTGGGTGAGGCCGTAGCGCTCGGCGAGGTAGCCGAAGGCGGCGTGGTTGGTGAAGAAGACCTTGGTCTTCGTGTTCTTCAGGCCGTTGTCGAACGTGCCGTTCAGGTCGTTCAGCTTTCCGACCAGGGCCGCGGTGTTCTTCTTGTAGTCGGCCGCGTGGTCCGGGTCGGCCTTCTCGAAGGCCTTGCCGACGCCCTCGGCGACCTCGGCGTACTTCACCGGGTCGAGCCAGATGTGCGGGTCGCGGGCGTGCTCCTCCTCCTCGGCGTGACCCTCCTCCTCGGCGTGGCCCTCCTCGGCGTGGCCCTCCTCGCCCTCGTGGCTGTGGCCGCCGGTGCCGTGGTCCTCGAGCGTGGTGAGCGTGGCCGCGTCGATCTTCGTCTTGATGCCGGTCTGGGCGACGGCCTCGTCGACGGCGGGCTGCAGGCCCTTGAGGAAGAGGGCCGCGTCGGCCTCCTCCAGCTGCGCCCGCTGCTGGGTGCTGATCTCCAGGTCGTGCGGTTCCTGGCCAGGTTCGGTCAGGCTCGTGACGTTCACGTGGTCGCCGCCGATCTGCTCGGCGAGGAACGCCATCGGGTAGAAGGAGGCGACGACGTCGAACTTGTCCGTGTTGCCCGTCGCCGCGCTGTCGCTGGAGCAGGCGGTCAGGGCGCCCAGGCCGAGAGCGGAGGCGAGGGCGGCGGGTATGAGGCGTCGTCGTACGTTCATGACACTCATTTTCAACAAATATGGAAACCGTTGTCAACAAACGCCCTGACCGGGACCTTGAGGGCAGCGGAGGGGGAGCGATTTGATTGAGGGGGCGCCCCCGCCGGTAACCTGAGTCATTCGCTGGAAGCATCTCGCTTCGCCCGCCCGTCTCCCGACCACCACCCCTCATCGAGGCCGCTTCCGCGCCGCACCGTCAGTATTCGTCGTCGTAATGAAGAGAGCACCGTGGCCGCCGACAAGATCGACACCATCGTCAGCCTGAGCAAGCGCCGTGGCTTTGTATTCCCCTGCAGTGAGATCTACGGCGGTCAGCGCGCCGCTTGGGACTACGGCCCGCTCGGTGTCGAGCTCAAGGAGAACCTCAAGCGCCAGTGGTGGCGCTACATGGTGACGTCCCGCGAGGACGTCGTGGGCATCGACTCGTCCGTGATCCTGGCCCCCGAGGTCTGGGTCGCCTCCGGCCACGTCGCCACCTTCACGGACCCGCTGACCGAGTGCACCTCCTGCCACAAGCGGTTCCGCGCGGACCACCTGGAGGAGGCCTACGAGGCCAAGCACCACCGCCTGCCGGAGAACGGCCTGGCCGACGTCAACTGCCCCAACTGCGGCAACAAGGGCCAGTTCACCGAGCCCAAGCAGTTCTCGGGCCTGCTGTCCACGCACCTCGGCCCCACGCAGGACTCCGGCTCCGTCGCCTACCTGCGCCCCGAGACCGCCCAGGGCATCTTCACCAACTTCTCGCAGGTGCAGACCACCTCGCGCCGCAAGCCGCCGTTCGGCATCGCCCAGATGGGCAAGTCCTTCCGCAACGAGATCACGCCCGGCAACTTCATCTTCCGCACCCGCGAGTTCGAGCAGATGGAGATGGAGTTCTTCGTCAAGCCGGGCGAGGACGAGAAGTGGCAGGAGTACTGGATGGAGCAGCGCTGGAACTGGTACACCGGCCTTGGCCTGCGCGAGGAGAACATGCGGTGGTACGAGCACCCGAAGGAGAAGCTCTCCCACTACTCCAAGCGCACCGCCGACATCGAGTACCGCTTCCAGTTCGGCGGCAGCGAGTGGGGTGAGCTGGAGGGCGTGGCCAACCGCACCGACTACGACCTCGGCGCCCACGCCAAGGCCTCCGGCCAGGACCTCACCTACTTCGACCAGGAGGCCGGCGAGCGCTGGACCCCCTACGTCATCGAGCCCGCGGCCGGTGTCGGCCGCGCGATGCTGGCGTTCCTGCTGGACGCCTACGTCGAGGACGAGGCGCCCAACGCCAAGGGCAAGATGGAGAAGCGCACGGTGCTGCGCCTGGACCACCGCCTCGCCCCGGTGAAGGTCGCCGTCCTGCCGCTGTCCCGCAACCCGGAGCTGTCCCCGAAGGCCAAGGGCCTCGCCCAGGCGCTGCGCCAGCACTGGAACATCGAGTTCGACGACGCCGGCGCCATCGGCCGCCGCTACCGCCGCCAGGACGAGATCGGCACGCCGTTCTGCGTGACCGTCGACTTCGACACGCTGGAGGACAACGCGGTCACCGTCCGCGAGCGCGACTCGATGAAGCAGGAGCGCGTCTCCCTGGACCAGATCGAGGGCTACCTGGCGGCCCGCCTGGTCGGCTGCTGACGCTTCCTCTCCGTACGACGGTGCCGGGTCCCTCCCAGGAGGGGCCCGGCACCGTCGTTCTGCGCGCGTGAGTGGTCCCGCAACGGCGAGGGGGGATTGGTCCTGTTGCCGCCGGCCGGGCCGCACCAGGGTGGGGTCATGAGCCTCGCCTTCCTGCTGACCACCCTGATCGTCGTCGCCACGCCCGGCACCGGTGTCGTCCACACCCTCGCCGCGGCGCTCTCCCGGGGCCGCCGCGCCGGTGTCGTCGCGGCCGTCGGCTGCACCCTCGGGATCGTGCCGCACCTGCTGGCCACGGTGACCGGTGCGGCCGCCCTGCTGCATGCCAGTGCGACCGCCTTCCAGGTGCTGAAGTACGCCGGGGTCGCCTACCTGCTCCACATGGCCTGGGCCACCCTGCGCGACAAGGACGCCCTCGGGGCCGGGGAGCAGCAGGGCGCGCCGCCCTCCGCGCGGCAGGGGGTCGTGCTGGGCGTGCTGATCAACCTCCTCAACCCGAAGCTGACGGTCTTCTTCTTCGCGTTCCTGCCGCAGTTCGTGACCCCGGGGCAGCCGCACGCGGTGGCGCGGATGGCCGGGCTGGGCGGGGTGTTCATGCTGGCCACCTTCCTGGTGTTCGCCGGCTACGGGCTGCTGGCCGCGTCGGTGCGCGGCCGGGTGCTGGGCCGGCCGCGGGTGATGGCGTGGCTGCGCCGGGGTTTCGCCGGGTCGTTCGTGGCGCTGGGCGCGAAGCTGGCGGTCACCACCCGGTGATCCGGCGCAGGTGGCTGACAAGTATTGAATGACAGATATTGAAATCTGTCAGCTGTCATGTCATCGTGGAGGGCATGACGATGCGAACCCGATCCCTCGGCACCACCGGCCCCCAGGTCTCCGCCCTCGGTCTCGGCTGCATGGGCATGTCCGCCCTGTACGGCGAGGCGGACCGGGCCGAGTCCGTCGCGACGATCCACGCGGCGCTCGAAGCGGGCGTCACCCTGCTCGACACCGGCGACTTCTACGGCATGGGCCACAACGAGCTGCTGATCGGCGAGGCCCTGCGCGCGGCCCCCGCCGCCCGGCGCGAACAGGCCCTGGTCAGCGTCAAGTTCGGCGCCCTGCGCGGCCCGGACGGCAGCTGGTCGGGCTACGACGGCCGGCCCGCGGCCGTGAAGAACTTCGCCGCCTACTCGCTGCAGCGGCTCGGCGTCGACCACATCGACGTCTACCGCATCGCCCGGCTCGACCCGGACGTGCCGGTCGAGGAGACGGTCGGCGCGATCGCGGAACTGGTCGAGGCCGGCTACGTACGGCACATCGGCCTGAGCGAGGTCGGCGCCGCCACCGTCCGCCGGGCCGCCGCCACCGCCCCGATCTCCGACCTCCAGATCGAGTACTCCCTCATCTCCCGGGGCATCGAGGCCGAGATCCTGCCCACCACCCGCGAGCTGGGCATCGGCGTCACCGCCTACGGGGTGCTCTCCCGCGGCCTGATCTCCGGCCACTTCACGGCCGACCGGCAGCTCGGTGCCGGTGACTTCCGGGCGATGTCCCCGCGCTTCCAGGGCGACAACCTCACGCACAACCTCGCACTCGTCGAGGCGCTGCGGAAGATCGCCGAGCAGAAGGGCGTCACCGTGGCGCAGATCGCCATCGCCTGGGTGCTCAGCCGCGGCGAGGACATCGTGCCGCTGGTCGGCGCCCGTCGCCGCGACCGGCTCACCGAGGCGCTCGGCGCCCTGGACGTGACCCTGGACGCGGCCGACCTCGCCGCGATCGAACAGGCCGTGCCCGCCGGGGCCGCCGCGGGCGACCGCTACCCGGCGGCGCAGATGGCGCACCTCGAGGCGTGAACCGGGCTCCGGGTACGGTCAGGGCATGGCACCGACCAGCGAGACACTGACCGCCGAGCGCATCCTCGAGGCCACCGAGGAGGTGCTGCGCCGCCACGGACCGGCCAAGGCCACCGTGGTGGACGTGGCCCGCGCGCTCGGCGTCAGCCACGGCAGCGTCTACCGGCACTTCCGCACGAAGGCCGCGCTGCGCGAGGCGGTCACCAAGCGCTGGCTGGACCGCACCTCCGGCGAACTGTCCGGGATCGCCGCCGGCGACGGCCCCCCGGAGGCCCGGCTGCGCGACTGGCTCACCGCGCTGTTCGCCGCCAAGCGCCGCAAGGCGGGCGCCGATCCGGAGCTGTTCGCCACGTACACGGTGCTCACGGGCGAGAACGGCACGGCGGTGAGCGAGCACATCGACGACCTGACCGCCCAGTTGACCCGCATCGTCCAAGACGGCGTGCGGACCGGCGACTTCACCGCCGTCGACCCGGAGGCCACCGCCCGCGCGGTCTTCCAGGCCACGGGCCGCTTCCACGACCCCTGTCACGCCCGTGCGTGGGAGGAACCGGGGGCGGAGGCGGACTTCACGGCGGTCGTCGACGTGCTGGTGCGCGGGCTCAGGGCCTGACGGCGGCCGTCCGCGCGAGCCGGTCCCGCCGTGGCGCGGTCGGGTCCACCGTCGCCTGATGGGCCTGGGTCAGGTGTTCCTCCGCGGTCAGCCAGGGCAGGAACGGGGCTCCTCTGCGCCAACCGCAGGTGCCGCACGCGAGCGTGCGCCGCCCACCGGTACGCCACACCCGCACCACGTGTTCGCGGCCGTGCTGGTCCCAGCGGCGGACCTTGCTCGTGTCGTTGTGCGCCATGACGCCTCCCGCGTTCCCGGATCCGGCCGGTTCCTCCCCGCCCGCCACCGGCGGTGTGCGACGGGACCGACATCAACGGGATTACCCCGGGATCGCGTTGTCAGGCCGGGAGCGAGCCGTCGCGCGAGCAGAAGGTGCGCGGCGCCCCCCAGGTGCCCGAGCGGCTCGGCCGGCGTCGGGGCGGGGGACGTCGTCCTCCGGGCCGACGCGGTCCGGCAGTTCGCCGGAGGCCGCCCGCGCGCGGGGACGCGGCGTGGGGCGCGCCCGGCGGGCAGCGGGGCTGAGCCGGCGTCAGGCCCGTTCCGCCGTCACCGCCGCGTCCCGGACCTCCGGCGACGACAGTCGCCCGGCCGTGCGCTCGGCGGTCCCCCGCGCCCAGCGCCCACTGGTGACGGCCCCGAGCGCCAGCACCGCGAACCCGCACGCCGCGAGGATCCACCAGCCCGGCCGCGCGGCGGACACGAACGCCGCCCGGTACGAGGACGCGCCCACGCCGGACGCGAGCACCGCCCCCACCACCGCGACCCCCAGCGTCTGCCCGAGCTGCCGGCTCGTCGAGGCGACCGCCGCCGCCACGCCCGCCTGGGCACGCGGCATGCCGGAGACCGCCGTGTTGGTGATCGGCGCGTTGACGAAGCCGAAGCCGACGCCGAACAGGACGTAGCCGAGGAAGAGCGTGACGTTCGACGTCTCGGCCTCGAACGCGGCGAAGAGGACACCGCTCGCCGTCATCGCCACCCCCGCGATCACCAGGGGCAGCCGGGGTCCGCGCGTGCCGACCAGCCGGCCGGACAGCGGGGCGCACAGGAACGTGGGCACCGCCATGGGCAGCATCCACAGCCCCGCCTCCAGGGCACCCAGCCCCCGCACGTTCTGCAGGTACAGCGTCGACAGGAACAGGAAGCCGCCGAGCGCCGCGAACGCGCTGACGGCGATGACCGTCGCCCCGCTGAACGGAGCCGAGCGGAAGAAGCGCAGGTCGATCAGGGGCTCGGCGCGGCGCGGTTCGTACCGCAGCAGGGCCGCCAGGGCCGCGGCGGCCAGGACCACGAACGGGGCCAGGGAGGCGAAGGACGTGCTCGGGGCCTCGATGATCGCGTACGTCAGCGAACCGAACAGCGCGATCACCAGCACCTGCCCGACCGGGTCCGGGCGGCGGGCCCGGGGCGCGCGGGACTCCGGGACGAAGCGCAGGGTGAGCAGCAGGGCGGCCAGGCCGACCGGCAGGTTGATCCAGAAGATCGAGCGCCAGCCCACCGACTCCACCAGCAGACCCCCGACCAGTGGGCCGGCGGCCATGGAGATGCCGACGACGGCTCCCCAGGCGCCGATCGCCCGGGCCCGCTCGCGCGGGTCGGTGAAGGTGTTGGTGATGATCGACATGGCGACCGGGTTCAGCATCGAGCCGCCCACCGCCTGCATCATCCGGAAGACGACCAGTGCCTGGAGGTTCGGCGCGAGGGAGCACAGGACCGAGCCGAGGGTGAAGACGACCAGACCCGCCATGAACACGCGCTTGCGGCCGATCCGGTCGGCGGTGGAGCCCGCGAGCATCAGCAGCGAGGCCAGGACCAGCGTGTAGGCGTCGATCGTCCACTGCAACCCCGACGTACTGGCGTGCAGGTCCTGTTGCATGGACGGCAGGGCCACGTTCAGGACCGTGTTGTCCAGGCTCACGATCAGCAGGCTCATGCAGCAGATCGCGAGCACCAGCATGCGGCGGCGGGGACTGGGTTCGGGCATGGGTTCCATCGTACGCCGATGTCGATAGTGTGGCTAACTAATGAATTTTGCCAGGTCATTGCACGGCACAATGGAGGCATGTCCACGCCCCTGCAGATCGGCCCGCACACCGTCCAGCCGCCCGTCGTCCTGGCCCCCATGGCCGGGATCACCAACGCGCCCTTCCGCACCCTGTGCAGGGAGTTCAGCGGCGGCAAGGGACTGTTCGTCAGCGAGATGATCACCACCAGGGCGCTGGTCGAGCGCAACGAGAAGACCATGCAGCTCATCCACTTCGACGCCAGTGAGCGGCCCCGGTCGATCCAGCTCTACGGTGTGGACCCGGTCACCGTCGGCAAGGCCGTCCGCATGATCGCCGAGGAGGACCTCGCCGACCACATCGACCTCAACTTCGGCTGCCCGGTGCCGAAGGTCACCCGCAAGGGCGGCGGCTCCGCGCTGCCGTACAAGCGGAACCTGCTGCGGGCGATCCTGCGCGAGGCCGTCAGCGGCGCCGGCGAGCTGCCCGTGACGATGAAGATGCGCAAGGGCATCGACGACGACCACATCACCTACCTCGACGCCGGCCGGATCGCCGTCGAGGAGGGCGTCACGGCCATCGCGCTGCACGGCCGCACCGCCGCCCAGCACTACGGCGGCACCGCCGACTGGGAGGCCATCGCCCGGCTCAAGGAGCACGTCCCGGAGATCCCGGTGCTCGGCAACGGCGACATCTGGTCGGCCGGGGACGCCCTGCGGATGGTGCGCGAGACCGGCTGCGACGGAGTCGTGGTGGGCCGCGGCTGCCTGGGACGGCCCTGGCTCTTCGCCGACCTGGTCGCCGCCTTCGAGGGCCGCACCGAGGACATCGCCCGCCCCACCCTGCGCGAGGTCGCCGACGTCATGGTCCGGCACGCCACCCTGCTCGGCGAGTGGATCGGCGACGAGTCCCGCGGCGTGATCGACTTCCGCAAGCACGTCGCCTGGTACCTCAAGGGCTTCGCGGTCGGCTCCGAGATGCGGGGGCGCCTGGCGATCACCTCGTCCCTGGAGGAGCTGCGCGCCGGCCTCGACGAGCTGGACCTCGACCAGCCCTGGCCGGCCGGCGCCGACGGGCCCCGCGGCCGTACGTCCGGCAACAACCGGGTGGTGCTGCCGGACGGCTGGCTCAAGGACCCCTACGACTGCGCCGGGGTCGGCGTGGACGCCGAACTCGACACCTCCGGCGGCTGATCAGCCCTTCGAGGGGTGCGGCGTCGAGCCGTAGGCCTTCAGGAAGCGGTCGCGGAAGGAGTCCATCCGCCACACCGGCGCGTCGGAGGCGGGCCTGAGGCCCTCCGTCCAGTTCCAGCCGTCGATCTTCTCCAGGACTTCCGGGTCCTTGGCGACCAGGGACACCGGCACGTCCCGGGAGGCGCGGGGGCCGCTGACCCGGGCGATGGGCTGGTGGTCGCCGAGGAAGACCAGGACGGTGTCGCCGGTGCCGTAGCGCCGAAGCCACTGGGTCAGGCTGGTGACCGAGTACCGGATCGACTTCCCGTACTCCTCGCGGGACTTCGTGGTGTCGGTGAGGACGTCCGAGGCCTTGTTCCCGGCTTTGTGGATCGCGTCGAAGACCGAGCCGTCGCCGAGGTCGTCCCAGCCGACCATCCTCGGGATCGGGGCCCAGGGCTGGTGACTGGAGGTCAGGATGACGAACGACATCAGCGGCTTGTCGCGCTTCTTGCCGTGCACCCGGCGCTGGAACGCCTCCAGCGCGTACTGGTCGGGCATGGTCGACCAGCTGAACTTCGGCCCCCGGTAGCCCAGGTCCCGGGAGTCGTAGAGCTTGTCGAGGCCGTACCACTCCTCCTCCGGCCAGCCCTTCTGCACACCCGGCATGACGCCGACCGTGTCCCAGGCGCCGGTCTTGCGGAACGCCTTGGTGAGGGTCAGGTGGTCGCCCGCGGTGACCGTGCGGTAGCGCCGCTGGTTGTCGATCCACAGGCCGGACATGGTCGTGGAGTGGCCGAGCCAGCTGCTGCCGCCGAAGGTCGCCGAGGTCAGCCAGCCGCTGCGGGCGTGGAACCCGGCCTCGGCCAGCTCCTCGGTGGCGGTGTCCAGGGTCCGTCCGACGCCGGGGGCCGTGACCGGGTCCTCCAGCGCGCTGCGGCCGTAGCTCTCGATGAACGTGAAGATCACGTCCTTGCCGCGCAGGTCGGGCAGGAGCTGGCCGGGCGGGGTCGCGCCGAAGCTGTCCGCCTTCGCCTGCTGTTCGAACGCCGCCTCGTCCCGCAGCGAGTCCACCGTGCGCTGGGCGTGCACCCTGAGGGCGCCGGCCGCCCGTTCGGAGGCGATCGGCCCGCCGAACAGCGTGAGCCCGAGGGCGGAGCAGGTGACCCAGACGGTGCCGGCGGCCACCACGCCCCGGGTCGCCCGGACCCGGTGGCGGGCCAGCGTCTCCGCGAGCCGGACCGTGGCCGCGACCAGGACGGCGGCGAGCAGCAGGATCAGCACCACCGCGCCGGCGGCGGCCGCGGTCGCCACGGTGCCGCCCAGCGTGTCCGCCACGTACGCCTGGGCGTCGGGCAGCAGGTCCCAGTCGAGCGCGGCGTTGAAGCCCCGGCCCAGGTACTCGTTGAAGCCCATGTCGAGCAGGTTCACGGCCGTCAGCACGGTGAGGCCGAGCCCGTAGAGCACCGCGGCGGCCAGCCGGGGCCGGCGGGGCAGCACCAGCACCACGACGGCGCCGATGACCGCCTCCGCCGGGACGCGGGCGAAGCTGCGCGGCGCGAGCGCGGGGAGCGTGCCGGGCAGCAGCAGGGCGCCGAGGACCAGGGCGGCCGCGAGGGCGGTGGTGGTCAGGCGCAGGGCGCGGGCGGCGCGGGGGTGACGGGTGCGCCAGGCGCGCAGGTGCGCGAGCCGGGACGCGGGGGCGGCGGCGCCCGCCTCCGCCGTGCGGAGGTCCTCGACGAGGGGCTGCGCCGACGGCGACTGACGCAGGCGTGTGAAGACAGGCACCCGGAGGTCCTTCCCGTACGAAACCCGGCGAAGTGGCGGACCCGCGTGGGGGGACGGGTCCGCCTCCGTTCCGTACGGGGCGCCCGGCGGGTGCGTTCAGCCCGCCGGGCCGACGCTCGGCAAACACCCGGCAAACGAACGCCCAACCCGCCGCTCAGGCGCCGCCGACCGCCGTGAGCAGCGCCAACGGGGCCGCCGCCGACCGGGACTCGCGCACACAGGCGTGCGGGTAGGGCACCGGTTCCGGATGCGTGTCGCGGCCGTACCCGGCGAGCACCTCCGGCAGCCGGTGCCCGGTCACGGCCGCCGCGTCCACCAGGCCGTGGGCGACCGCGCGGGCCTCGTCGTGCAGTCCGTAGCGGGCCAGGCCCAGGGCGATCAGCGCGTTGTCGTGCGGCCAGACCGAACCCCGGTGGTACGACAGCGGGTGGTACGCCGGCTGCCCGGCGGCCAGCGTGCGCACGCCCCAGCCGGAGAAGAAGTCCGGCCGCAGCAGGCGCCGCCCGACCTGTTCGCCGTACTCCTTGTCCAGCAGGCCCGACCACAGCAGGTGCCCGGCGTCGGAGGCGAGCGCGTCGACACGGTCGCCGCGGCCGTCGAGCGCGAGCGCCGGGAAGGAGTGCTCCGGCATCCAGAAGTCCCGCTGGAACCGGTCGCGCAGATCGGCGGCCGCCTGCTCCAGCAGGTCCCCGTAGGTCCCGTCCTGCCAGACCGTGCGCGCCAGCCACGCCGTGCGGCGCAGCGCGTCGTAGGCGTAGCCCTGGGCGCCCGCCGCCGTGACCGGGCCGTGCGGGCGGGTGCCGTCGGCGGAGCAGATGGCGCCGGGGGAGTCCTTCCAGTTCTGGTTGGCGAGGCCGCCCCGGTCGGCGCGGTAGACGAGGTAGCCGCGTGAGGTGAGGCCGCCGTGGTCGAGCATCCAGCCGACGGCGGCCCGGGCGTGGGGTTCGAGGCGGCGGGCCAGGGCCGTCTCGCCGGTGTGCTCGGTGTACGCGCCGAGCAGGACCAGGAACAGCGGGGTGGCGTCGACCGAGCCGTAGTAGCGGCGGTAGGGGACCTGGCCGAAGTGGGCCAGTTCGCCGTGCCGTACCTCGTGCACGATCTTCCCCGGCTGGGCGACCTCGTCGGCACCGGTCCGGGTGGCCTGGGTCGCGGCCAGCGCGGGCAGGGTCGCGGCGGCCAGGCCGGGCCGGTAGGGCAGGGCGAACAGGGAGGTCAGCAGGGCGTCCCGGCCCAGCAGGGTGAGGAACCAGGGGGCACCGGCGGCCGGGACGCGCAGCTCCTCGCCGTCCGGGCCGGTGGCCGGGACCTGGAGTGCGGCCAGGTCCGCCAGGCCCCGCGCGCAGGCCGCGGCCAGCTCCGGCCAGCCGCTCGGGAACGCCACCCCCGCCATGAACGCGCCCTCGCGGGCGATGAGGTGCCGCTGGACGGCGGCGGGGGAGCGGGGCACGCGCAGGGCGCGCCGGTCGCCGTGCGGGCGGGCGATGACCCGCAGGACCAGCTCGGCGGTGCCGTGCGGGGCGAGATCCACCGTCCACACCAGGCGGCGGGCGCCGGTGCCGGTCTCCTCCACGGCGTCCGGCCGGGGCTCGGCCGTCACGCTGGTCACCGAGCGCCACTCGCCGCGCCGGTAGACGAACTCCACGCCGTGGCCGAGGACCTGGCGGGAGCGGACGGCACCGGCCTTGGTGTAGGTGCGGTGGTCCGGGCGCAGCTCGAACTGGTCGGTGAAGTCGGCGTCGGCCGTGACCGCCAGGCGCACCGTCGTCGGCACCGGGCGGTTGCTGGTGACGCGCAGCGACTCCACGAACGAGGCGTCCCCGACGGCCTGTTCGCGAAAGAGCGTGTACGCGGGCGGTTCGTCGCGCCCGCCGCGCGGCACGAGCACGCAGCGCGCGGTGTCCCCGTCGGCCACCGGGGTCAGCGTCTCCGGCACGGCGCCGTCGACGGTGAGCTGCCACCGGCTCAGGTGCCGCGCGTCCCGTACGAACAGGCCGTCCGGGGCGCTGCCGCCCCGATAGCCGCTGATGTCACCGCGGTCGCCCACGGCGGCGAACGTCTGGCCGTGCACGAGCAGATGATGCCGGTCCGTCATCCCCGGTCCCCTCCCTTGATCGCCGTGAGGCCGTTGTGGTCCGCTGCGCGCCGGTCGTGCAGCAGGTCCAGGGTGAGCGCGGCGGTCCAGCCGAAGCCGGTGGCGCCGCAGGCCCGTCCCGTGTACGGGTCGACGTACTCCGCGAAACCGGAGGCGCCGGCGGTGTGCAGGATGCCCCGGCGCAGCGCGTCGGCCCGGCCGCGCTCGCCGTGCAGCCGCAGCCCGCGCTCCAGCAGCCAGTTGGTGTTGAACCAGGCCGGGCCGCGCCAGTAGCGGTGCGGGTCGAAGGCCTCGTCGAGCAGGTCGTGGCTCGGCACCAGGCGGGTCGTGGAGCCCAGGCCGAAGTGCGGGCCGTGCACCGTGCGCACCAGGGCGGCCACCAGGTCGCGCGGCAGGTCGGGCAGCAGCAGCGGGATCAGCCCGGAGACCCCACGCGCGGGGATCGGCTCCCCGGCGCGCACGTCCCGGCACAGGAACATCCCGGCGGCCGGCTCCCACAACCGCTCCACCAGCGCCGCCGTCAGCCGCGCGGCACGGGCGGCCGGCTCCCGGGCGGGTGCGCCCAGCTCGCCGGCGATCCGGGCCAGGGCGTACTCGGAGGCGATCAGCAGTGCGTTGAAGGCGGGGTCCTCCACGGCGAACGCGCCCCGGCCGTCGGCGTATCGGCCGTCCCGGTAGTCGGCCGCCAGTCGCACGTAGCGCCCGTAGTCCAGGTCCGTCGGCCGGTCCTCGGGCGCGCCGTGGGCGAGGTCGGCGCGGCGGAAGGAGCGGGCCGGGGCCGGAGCGACCCGGGACAGCGGACGGTCCCAGCAGGGGCTGTTGTCCATACCCTGTTCCCAGGGGTGCACGACGGACACCAGGCCGCCGCCGCCCAGGTCGCGCCGGTGCAGCAGGTACCGGTGCCAGGCGGCGAGCCGGGGGTGGGCCCGGCGCAGGAAGCCGCGCGCCCTGGACAGGCCCGGGTCGGCGAGGTGCACCAGCCACACGGCCAGCGCGTGGACCGGTGGCTGCACGAGGCCGGAGGTCTGTACGGTGCGCGGGGCGCCGGCGGTGCGCCCGGCGGCCGACGAGCGCCAGAAGTCGGGGCTCGGGAAGTACGCGCCCAGCGGGACGGAGGGGTTGAAGACGATGTGCGGGATCCGCCCGTCGCCCCACTGCGCCGCGAGCAGCGTCTCCAGCTCCGTCTGGGCCCGTAACGGCGACAGGTGCCGCAGGCCGATCGCGATGAACGCCGAGTCCCACGACCACTGGTGCGGATACAGGCCGCGCGAGGGCACGGTGGACCGGCCCGTCCAGTTGCCCTCCAGCACCTGTGCCGCTGCGGCCGGCAAGGAGGGCGGCGCGGCGTCCGGGCCGTGCGCGGACCCGCGCCCCGCGGGACGCGTGGCGAGCCGGGCGGTGCGCTCCACTCGGGGCTCTCCCACAGCCGTACTCCTGACCAGGATCGACAGGGCTACCGTAGAGTTACGTCTATTTAACACGCAAAACCCAATATGTATTGCAGAGTTGGGAAACACAAGGGGGTGCGCATGACGGGACGTGGCCAGGCCAGCGCCGGCGATCTGCTCGAACTGGTGCGCAGCCGCCGCGCCACGACCCGGGGCGCGCTGCAGCAGGCGACCGGACTGTCCCGGGCGACCGTCGGGCAGCGCCTCGACCGGCTGTTCCGCGCGGGCTGGCTGCGCGAGGGAGCGGGGGGGCCGGTGGACTCCCCGCTGGGCGGACGGCCCTCCATCACACTGGAGTTCGACGACGAGCACGCGGTGGTGCTGGCCGCCGACCTCGACACCCGGCACGCCCGGGCGGCCGTGCTGTCGCTGAGCGGCGAGATCCTCGCCGAGCACTCGGGCACCCTGGTCGTCGAGGACGGCCCGGACGTGGTGCTCGGCGAACTGGGGCGCTGGTTCGCCGAGTTGCTGGAGAAGGCCGGGCAGGGGGCGCAGGCGGTGTGCGGGGTCGGGCTCGCGGTGCCCGGGCCGGTCGACAGCGAGACCGGCCGCGTCGTCCAGCCGCCGATCATGCCCGGCTGGGACGGCTACGACATCAGGGGCCGCACGGCCCGCGCCCTGACCGAGCACACGGGCGCGGACCCGGTTCCGGTCCTGGTGGACAACGACGCCAACCTCATGGCGTACGGCGAGCAGCGCACCGGCTATCCCGACTGCTCCGCGCTGGTGCTGGTCAAGGTCTCCACCGGCATCGGCGCCGGGGTCGTGGTCGACGGCTCGGTGTTCCGCGGCGTGGACGGCGGGGCCGGGGACATCGGGCACATCCGGGTGCCCGAGGGCGCCCGGGCGCTGTGCCGCTGCGGCTCCTACGGCTGTCTGGCCGCCGTCGCGAGCGGCGGCGCGGTCGCGCGGCGGCTCGCGGAGGCCGGGGTGCCGGCCGCCTCCGGCTCGGACGTGCGCGACCTGCTGGCCGCGGGGCATCCGGAGGCGATCGGGCTCGCCCGGGAGGCCGGACGGCGCGTCGGGGACGTCCTCGCGACCGTCGTGACCCTGCTCAATCCGGGCGTACTGATGATCGCCGGAGATCTGGCCGGAACCCCCTTCCTGACGGGCGTGCGCGAGCTGCTCTACCAGCGGGCGCTGCCCCGCTCCACCGCCCGCCTCGACGTCGTCACCGCGCGGCTGGGCGAGCGGGCCGGGCTGGTGGGGGCCGGTGCGATGGTCGTGGAGCACCTCTACGCGCCCGAGCGGGTCGAGGAGCGGCTGCGCGCGCTCGGCGTGTGACGGGCGGGTTCCGGTCCCGTGACGCGTCCGCATGGTGAAATCCGGTCGGCTGTGGCAGCGTGATTCTCGCCACCCTTGATAAGGGTTCCGCTCAGATGAGCGGATCTTGAGCGGCTGCACTTCTCCAAGGGGTGGCACTGAGTGCCACCCTTTGATCGTTCATCGAGCGAAATCAAATGTGCGGAAACTCCGCTCACATGAGCGCTCGACGGGGTTCGAGGAGGTTCTTGCGTTCAAGAGGTGAAAACATGCGGCTGTGATCGCTTGCCGAGCCTTGACTTTCGATCCGCTGGCGGACGAGTGGTTACAGGCGCATGACGCGCGAGTGGACCTCCCCAGACGCCTTTGATCTGGGTATGTTCCTCGCCGTCAGGGCAGCCACCGCGTCCTCGAGGAGTCGAGACCCGTGTCGGAAAACAAAGATCCCCACGTAGCTGAGCACGGTAAGAGTGTTGAGGGCGTGAAGTTCGTTTACGACTTCACCGAGGGCAACAAGGACCTCAAGGACCTCCTCGGTGGCAAGGGTGCGAACCTCGCCGAGATGACGAACCTGGGCCTTCCGGTCCCGCCCGGCTTCACCATCACCACCGAGGCCTGCAAGGTCTACCTGGACAGCGGCGAGGAGCCGGCGGCACTGCGTGACGAGGTGAGTGCGCACCTCGAGGCGCTGGAGGCCCGCATGGGCAAGAAGCTCGGCCAGGCCGACGACCCGCTGCTGGTGTCGGTGCGGTCGGGCGCCAAGTTCTCCATGCCCGGCATGATGGACACCGTCCTCAACATCGGACTCTCCGACAAGTCCGTGCAGGGCCTGGCCGCGCAGGCCGGCGACGAGCGCTTCGCGTGGGACTCCTACCGCCGCCTGATCCAGATGTTCGGCAAGACCGTCCTGGGCGTGGACGGCGAGCTGTTCGAGGACGCGCTGGAGGCGGCGAAGGCGGCCAAGAAGGTCACGGTCGACACCGAGCTGGAGGCCGCCGACCTCAAGAAGCTCGTCACCAAGTTCAAGAAGATCGTCAAGACCGAGGCCGGCCGGGACTTCCCGCAGGACCCGCGCGAGCAGATGGACCTCGCCATCAAGGCCGTCTTCGACTCCTGGAACGGCGACCGGGCCAAGCTCTACCGCCGCCAGGAGCGCATCCCGCACGACCTGGGCACGGCCGTCAACGTCTGCTCCATGGTCTTCGGCAACCTCGGCCCCGACTCCGGCACCGGCGTCGCCTTCACCCGCGACCCCGCCTCCGGCCACCAGGGCGTCTACGGCGACTACCTGCAGAACGCGCAGGGCGAGGACGTCGTCGCCGGCATCCGCAACACCGTGCCGCTCGCCGAGCTGGAGCGCATCGACAAGAAGTCGTACGACCAGCTCATGCAGATCATGGAGACCCTGGAGAACCACTACAAGGATCTCTGCGACATCGAGTTCACCATCGAGCGCGGCGTGCTGTGGATGCTGCAGACCCGCGTCGGCAAGCGCACCGCGGGCGCGGCCTTCCGCATCGCCACCCAGCTGGTGGACCAGGGCCTGATCGACGAGGCCGAGGCGCTCACCCGTGTCACCGGCGCCCAGCTGGCCCAGCTGATGTTCCCGCGCTTCGACGAGAGCGCGAAGGTCGCGACGGTCGGCCGTGGCATCGCCGCCTCCCCGGGCGCGGCCGTCGGCAAGGCCGTCTTCGACTCCTACACGGCCGTCAAGTGGTCCCGCTCCGGCGAGAAGGTCATCCTGATCCGCCGCGAGACCAACCCCGACGACCTGGACGGCATGATCGCCGCCGAGGGCATCCTGACCTCCCGGGGCGGCAAGACCTCCCACGCGGCCGTCGTCGCCCGCGGCATGGGCAAGACCTGTGTCTGCGGCGCCGAGGAGCTGGAGGTCGACACCAAGCGCCGCCGGATGACCGTCCCCGGCGGGCACGTCGTCGAGGAGGGCGACGTCGTCTCCATCGACGGCTCCACCGGCAAGGTCTACCTCGGCGAGGTCCCGGTCGTGCCGTCGCCGGTCGTGGAGTACTTCGAGGGCCGGATGCACCCCGGCGCCGACGACGCCGACGAGCTGGTCGAGGCCGTGCACCGCATGATGGCCTTCGCCGACCGCAAGCGCCGGCTGCGCGTGCGCGCCAACGCCGACAACGCCGAGGACGCGCTGCGCGCCCGCCGCTTCGGCGCCCAGGGCATCGGCCTGTGCCGCACCGAGCACATGTTCCTCGGCGACCGGCGCGAGCTGGTGGAGCGGCTGATCCTGGCCGACACGGACGCCGAGCGCGAGGAGTCCCTCAAGCAGCTGCTGCCGCTGCAGAAGCAGGACTTCGTGCAGCTCTTCGAGTCGATGGACGGCCTGCCGGTCACCGTCCGCCTGCTCGACCCGCCGCTGCACGAGTTCCTGCCGGACATCACCGAGCTGTCCGTGCGTGTGGCGCTGGCCGAGTCCCGCCAGGAGCCGCACGAGAACGAGCTGCGCCTGCTGCAGGCCGTGCACCGGCTGCACGAGCAGAACCCGATGCTCGGTCTGCGCGGTGTGCGCCTCGGCCTGGTCATCCCCGGCCTGTTCACCATGCAGGTCCGCGCGATCACCGAGGCCGCGGCCGAGCGCAAGGCCGCCAAGGGCGACCCGCGCGCCGAGATCATGATCCCGCTCGTCGGCACGGTCCAGGAGCTGGAGATCGTCCGCGAGGAGGCCGACGCGGTCATCGCCGAGGTCGAGGCCGCCTCGGGCGCGCAGCTGAACCTGTCCATCGGCACGATGATCGAGCTGCCGCGCGCCGCGCTGACCGCCGGCCAGATCGCCGAGGCCGCGCAGTTCTTCTCCTTCGGCACCAACGACCTCACCCAGACGGTGTGGGGCTTCTCCCGGGACGACGTGGAGGCGAGTTTCTTCACCGCCTACCTGGAGAAGGGCATCTTCGGTGTCTCCCCGTTCGAGACGATCGACAAGGACGGCGTCGGCTCCCTGGTGAAGCTGGCCGCCGAGGCTGGCCGCGCGACCCGGCCCGACCTCAAGCTCGGCGTCTGCGGCGAGCACGGCGGTGACCCGGAGTCGGTCCACTTCTTCCACGAGGTCGGGCTCGACTACGTCTCCTGCTCCCCGTTCCGCATCCCGGTCGCCCGCCTGGAGGCGGGCCGGGCGGCCGTCCAGTCCCAGGGCAGCGACCACCGCTAGCCGGGACCACCTGCCCGGAGCCGCCGACGGTCCCCGACCCTCACCGATCGCGGCGGTTCCGGTCCACGAAGGGAGCGGGCCCCTCCTGTGCGGAGGCGGGGCCCGCTCCCGCGTTCCGTTCCGGTGGGGCGGGTGCGCCGCAGCTCCGGCGGGAGCGGGGCATCGCCGGGCGCGGCCGGGCGGCGCGCGGCAGTCACCGCGGCAGGCCCTCCCGCAGCTGGACGACGGTGCCGGTCAGGGCCGCGGTGTGCAGGGCGGTGAGGGAGGGCAGCGGGGGCAGCAGGGCGGTGGAGCCGAGCTCGTCGAGGGCGAACAGGCCGTGGTCGTCGTGCTCGCCGCTGCGCCGGACGGCGGGGGCGGCGGGGAGCCGGCCGCCGTAGTAGTAGAAGTCGATCACCGGGCCGGTGCCCTTGACGTCGGCCCGGTGGTCGTAGCCGATGAGCCGGGGCGTGCCGTCCAGCTCGATCCCGGTCTCCTCGTGCACCTCCCGGCAGGCGGCGCCGAGCGGGTCCTCGCCGTGGTCGAGCATGCCGCCCGGCAGTCCCCAGAGCCCGGCACCGGGCTGGCCCGCGGCGTAGCGCAGCAGCAGGACCCGGTCCTCCGGGTCGAGCAGCAGGACGCAGGACGCGACGACGGTCTGCGGCAGCGTCTTGACCCATTCGGCGCGCGGCAGCACGCGCGGTACGTCGGTGGCGGGCGCGGTCGTGTCCACGGTGAGGTCCCTTCCGTCGGCAGGACAGCCCGGACGAGCTGCCCAAACGGAGGAACGGCCGAACCCGCCGATGGTCACCGGCTCCGGCTTCCCGGTGCCGCGAACGGGGCCGGGGTCATACGCGGAACGGGCCCCGGACCTCGTACGTGATGCCGCCCGCGGAGGTGCCGCTGGTGCCGCGCTGGCTGGAGAAGTACAGGCGGGTGCCGTCCGGGGAGAAGGCCGGGCCCGTGATCTCCGAGGCGGACTGGCCGTCGACGCGCAGGAACGGGGCGACCACGTCGTCGGGGGTGATGACGCAGATCTCCATGCTGCCGCCGTCCTCGGCAACGAAAAGGTCGCCGGAGGAGGAACCGGTGACGTTGTCCACGCCGGTGAGCGGGGCCGTGCCGGACGTGACCAGGGAGTCGTCGTAGGCGAGTTCGATCGTCTGGGCGGCGGCGTCGTACCGCCAGACGCGGTTGTCGCCCTTGGTGGTGAACCAGCAGGTGTCGTTCGCGTAGTAGCAGCCCTCGCCGCCGTTGAAGCGCTTGGCGCCGGAGACCTGGTTGCGGGTGGCGGTGGCGCCGGACGGGTCGGGCACGCGCGCCCAGCTGACCGGTCCGCTCGTGCCGCTGCCCGCCACCAGGACCTCCAGGGTGCCGGCGGACAGGTCGCCCCAGGTCGTCGGCCGGAAGCGGTAGAAGCAGCCGTCGGTGACGTCCTCCGTCAGGTAGACGACCCGGCGCACCGGGTCGGCCGCGGCCGCCTCGTGCTTGAACCGGCCCATCGCGTCCCGGCGCACGGCCGCCTTCACACCCCAGGGGTCCGTCTCGTAGACGTAGCCCCGGTCGACCTCCTCGCAGGACAGCCAGGTGTTCCACGGGGTCTTGCCGCCCGCGCAGTTGGTGCGGGTGTTCGCCAGGATGCGGTACGCCCCGGTGATCGCGCCGGTCGACGAGAACTTCACCGCGCTCGCGCCGCCCGAGGGGCTGATCTCGGAGTTGGAGACGTAGATCCAGCCGGTGCCGTCGGCGTAACAGGCGCCGCCGTCCGGGGCGTTGTGCCAGGTGTACGAGGTGCTGCCGACCCGCTGGCCGGAACGGGCGATGACCCGGCTCGTGAAGCCGCTCGGGAGTCTGATGCCGTTGGCGTCCGGGGCGCCCAGCGCCCCGTAGGGGCCGGCGCCGGGCTGGGCCGGGGCCGCGTACGCGGCCCCGCGCCACAGCGTTCCGCCCAGCGCGGCGGAGGTGCCGCCGAGGACGGCCGCACGCAGGAGGCTACGACGTTCCACTCTCACTCCAGAGGTGCCGTACCGCCCTGCCGCCGGTCGACGGCAGGGTCGTGCGTGGGGGGAGGCGAGAGGGAACGCTAACGGGCCCGGATTGACGGAGCATGGACAAACGGTGGCCGTGCGACGGCCCGCGGCCTACAGCGGCACGGCCACCGCGTCGAAGGTCGTCTCGGGCGTCTGCGGGCTGGTGAAGCGGGCGTTGACGAGGTAGAGGCGGTCGCCCCAGCGGGCCGCCGTCGTCGGCACGTCGAAACGCGGGTCGGTGATCGTCCGGGTGAGCGTGGCGGTGGTGGCCCGCCGGTCGAGGCCGAAGACGGTGACCTTGTTCAGGCGGTTCTGCACGACGTACAGCGTGCGGCCGACCCGGACCAGGCCGTCGCCGCCCGCCACGTCGGCCGCCCCCTCCAGGGCGATCACGGCGGCGTGACCGGTCCGCAGGGACACGCGGTACAGCCGGCCCGCGTTGACGACGATCAGCGCCCTCCCGTCGGGGGTGGCGACCAGCCCGTTGGCGCTGTTGGTCCCGGCGGGCGCCTGCACCCACGCGCCGCCGATCGGCAGGGCGCGGACCCGGCCCGGGCGCCCGCGCGGGACGCCATGCAGGACCGCGGCGCGGGAGTCGGTGAACCAGGCGCGGTCCTCGTGCAGCACCACGTCGTTGACGAACGGCGCGGCGTCGTCGGTGAGCCGGTGGGTGGCGAGCAGCTCGCCGGTGCGCGCGTCGACGATCCGCGCGGTGCCGCCGCCACCACCGGCCACGTACAGCAGCCCGTCGCGGTCCAGCTTCAGCCCGATGGACGCGAGCCCCGTGCCGCCCGCGTGCACCACCCGGCCCCGGCCGGTGCGCAGATCGGCGCGGTACACGGCGCCGTTCGCGCGGGAGCCCAGGTACGCGTACGGCCCGCCGCCGATCGTGATGCCCTCGGGCAGCCACCCGTCGGGCAGCGGGAACGAGGTGGGCCAGCCGCCGTGAGCGGCCTGCGCGGTGTCGGCGGCCGTGGCGAGCGCGGCGGCGACGGCCCCGCCGAGCACGGTGCGCCGGGACGGCCGGGTGTGGTTCCGGGTCATGGTCGTGCCTCCGTGAAGGTGGGGGTGTGACGCGACGCATCCGATGAAACGCGACGCACCCCCGCACGCGAACCCGGCCGGCGGAACCCGACAGCAACTCGACAGCGTGCGCGGCGCCGGCCCAGCCCTCTAGGCGGTCCGCACCCGGTACGCCGTCACCCGTACCGCCTCGTCGTCCAGGCACTGGCCGGAGGCCAGGTCGAAGCGCTGCTTCAGCAGCGGGGAGGCGACGAAGGGGCGGCCCCGGTGGGTGCCCGTCAGGCCGCGGGAGAGGACGGCCGCGCCGGTGAAGGGGTCGCGGTTGTCGAGGGCGAACAGCTCGCCGGTGCGGTCGCGGAAGATCGCCGCCTGGCGGCCGCCGGGCAGCAGCGCCGCCACCCCGCGGCCCGGGAGCAGCGTGCTCAGGTCGCAGACCGTGAACCAGTCGCCGTCCAGGGAGAGCTGGACCTTCAGGTCGGTGGTCTCGGGTGCCAGGGTCATCGCTGGGCGCTTCCTTCCAGAACGTCGGCGGGTCGCATGCCGATGGACAGCAGCGGCAGGTCGGGCTTCATCTGGTCGCGCTCGGGCACGAACGCGACGACCGGGTCGGGGGTGTCCGGCGCGTTCACGAACGACACGAACCGGGCGAGCTTCTCGGGGTCGTTGATCGTCTCGGACCACTCGTCGCGGTAGTGCGCGACGTGCGCCCGCATCAGCTGCTCCAGCTCGTCGCAGATGCCGAGCGAGTCGTGCACGACCACGTCCCGCACGTGGTCCAGGCCGCCCGGGATCCGCTCCAGCCAGGTCGAGGTGCGCTCCAGGCGGTCGGCCGTGCGGATGTAGAACATCAGGAACCGGTCGATCAGGCGGACCAGTTCGGCGTCCGAGAGGTCCTGCGCGAGCAGGTCCGCGTGGCGCGGGGTGGCGCCGCCGTTGCCGCCGACGTACAGATTCCAGCCGTTGGCGGTGGCGATCACGCCGAAGTCCTTCGACTGGGCCTCGGCGCACTCGCGCTGGCAGCCGGAGACCGCCGACTTCAGCTTGTGCGGGGAGCGCAGGCCCCGGTAGCGCAGCTCCAGGTCGATCGCCATCTTCACGGAGTCCTGGACGCCGTAGCGGCACCAGGTGGAGCCGACGCAGGACTTCACCGTGCGCAGCGACTTGCCGTAGGCGTGGCCGGACTCGAAGCCGGCGTCCACCAGGCGGGCCCAGATCAGCGGCAGTTGCTCGACGCGCGCGCCGAACATGTCGATCCGCTGACCCCCGGTGATCTTCGTGTAGAGGCCGAAGTCGCGAGCGATCTCCCCGATGACGATCAGCTTCTCCGGGGCGATCTCGCCGCCGGGGATCCGGGGCACGACCGAGTACGAGCCGTTCTTCTGCAGGTTGGCCAGGAAGTGGTCGTTGGTGTCCTGCAGGGCGGCCTGCTCGCCGTCCAGGACGTAGCCGCTCGCGCCGATCGTCGGGGCGAGGGAGGCGATGATCGAGCCGACGGCCGGCTTGCAGACCTCGCAGCCGTCGCCGCCCCGGGCCTCCTCGCGGCCGTGCCGGTCCAGCAGGTCCTGATAGGAGGTGACGCGCAACGCCAGGACGATCTCGTACAGCTCCTCGCGGGTCTGCGCGAAGCAGCCGCACAGGCCCTTGTCGACCTCGACGCCGGACGCCTCCAGCTCGGCGTTGACCAGCTGGCCGAGGACCTTGACGCAGGAGCCGCAGCCGGTACCGGCCTTGGTGCACTTCTTGACCTCGGGCACGGTCGTGCACCGGTGGTCGGTGACCGCGCCGCGGATCGTGCCCTTGGTGACGTTGTGGCAGGAGCAGACGACCGCGTCGTCCGGCAGCGCGGACGGGCCGAGCTGGACGGACTCACCGGCCCCGGCGGGCAGCACCAGCGACTCGGGGGAGACCGGCGGGACGGAGCCGGTGAACGCCTTCAGCGTGCCGTAGGCCTCCGCGTCACCGACCAGGATGCCGCCGAGCAGGGTGCCGTCGCGGCCGATGACCAGTTTCTTGTACAGCCCCGAGCGGGAGTCGGAGTAGACGACGTCCAGGCAGTCCTCGGCGGTGCCGTGCGCGTCCCCGAAGGAGGCGACGTCCACGCCGAGCAGCTTCAGCTTGGTGGACAGGTCGGCGCCGGTGAACGCGGCCTCGTCCCGGGCGATCGTCGCGGCGGCGGTCTCCGCCTGCTCGTAGCCGGGCGCGACCAGGCCGTACACCCGGCCGTCCGCGGCCAGCGCGCACTCGCCGATCGCGAACACCCGCGGGTCGGCGACCGAGCGGCACTGCTCGTCGACCGCGATGCCGCCGCGCTCGCCGACGGTCAGACCGCAGTCGCGGGCCAGCTGGTCGCGCGGGCGGACACCGGCGGAGAACACCACCATGTCGGTGGCGAGTTCGGAGCCGTCGGACAGTTTCATGCCGGTGACGGCACCGTCCTCGCCGACGACGATCTCCTGCGTGCCGACGCCGGTGTGGACGCTCAGGCCCATCTCCTCGATGGTGCGCAGCAGGGCCGCGCCACCGCCCTCGTCCACCTGGACGGGCATCAGCCGGGGCGCGAACTCCACGATGTGCGCGTCGAGTCCGAGTCCCTTCAGCGCCCCCGCGGCCTCCAGGCCGAGCAGCCCGCCGCCCACCACGGCACCCGTGGTGGCCCTGCTCGCGGCGTACTCCTCGATGGCGAGCAGGTCCTCGATCGTGCGGTAGACGAAGCAGCCCTCGGCGTCCTTGTTCGGCACCGGCGGCACGAACGGGTAGGAGCCGGTGGCCAGGACCAGCACGTCGTAGCCGACGACGAGCCCGGAGCGGGCGGTGACCCGGCGGGCCTCGCGGTCGATCGTCTCGGCCGGGTCGCCGATGTGCAGCTCGATGCCGTGGTCCTCGATGAACCCCATGTCCGTCATGGACAGGTCGTCCGGGGTGCGGCCCGAGAAGTACGAGGTGAGCTGGACCCGGTCGTAGGCCGGACGCGGCTCCTCGCAGAGCACGACCACGCGGTGCGTGGCGGTCAGGCCGCGCTCGGCGAGCGCTTCGAGGAAGCGCTGGCCGACCATGCCGTGGCCGACGAGCACGATCGTGGGGCGGGCCCCGGGGGTGGCCGTCATCAGAAGCCTCCATCGTTGGTGAGCAGGTGGAGCAGCGGGCCGCCGTCGGAGGGGAGCGGCTCTGCTCCCTCCCAGGCGCGGGCGAGCGCGCCGACGGTGCCGAGTTCGCCGACGAGGACCCCGCCGACCAGGCGGTCGTCGCGGACGACGACCTTGCGGTAGGTGCCGCGGGTGGCGTCGGCGAGCTGGACGACGTCGTCGCCCGGGAGCGCCTCGGTCTCGCCGAACGCGGCGAGGTCGAAGGGGCTGTCGTGCCCGTTCAGCGTGAGCCGGGTCAGGGAGCGGGTGCCGGTGTAGCGGGCGGTCGCGTCGCCGGCCAGCAGGGCGGCGAGGGCGTCGGCCTGTTCCAGCGCGGGGGTGGCCAGGCCGTACAGGACGCCGTCGTGCCGGGCGCAGTCGCCGATCGCGTGGATGTACGGGTCGGAGGTGCGCAGCTCGTCGTCGACGACGACGCCCTTGCGGACGTCGAGTCCGGCGGCCTGCGCGAGACCGACCCGGGGACGGACCCCGCAGGCGACGACCACCAGGTCGGCGTCCAGGGCGTAGCCGTCGGCCAGCTCCACGGAGCGCACCGCGCCGCCGACGCAGCGCACGTCCCGCACCCGGCACTCGGTGTGCACCTCGACGCCGAGGCCGGTCAGATGGCGCCGCACCAGCCGGGAGGCGGCCGGGTCGAGCTGGCGCTCCATCAGCCGCTCGGACTGCTGCGCGAGCACCACCTGGGCGCCGCGCAGGGCGAGCGCCCGGGCCGCGGAGACGCCGAGGAGACCGCCGCCGATGACGACGGCCTTCGCGCCCGGCCGGACCGCCTCGGACAGGCCCAGGCAGTCGTCCATGGTGCGGAACGCGTGGACGCCCTCGGGCAGTTCGCGGTCCTCGGTGAACAGCCCGCGCAGCGGCGGCAGCACCGGGTTGGAGCCGGTCGCCAGGACCAGCCGGTCGTATGCGATCACCGAACCGTCCGCGCAGGCGACGCTGCGCCGCTCGCGGTCGATCCCGGTGACCCGGGCGCGCACCACCCGCGCGGGTGCCGGCAGGGCGATCACCTCGGGGCTGTACCGTCCGGCCAGCACCTCGGCGAGCAGCACCCGGTTGTAGGGCCGGTGCTCCTCCTCGCCGATCAGGGTCGCGGGCGTGCCGAGTTCACCGAGCCGCCGGGCGAGCCGTACGCCCGCGAGGCCGGTGCCGATCACCACCACACGCTCATTCGAGGTCATGCCGTCGAGCGTGCGATGCCGGTGTTACCCGGCAGCATCACCTCTGTTTCCCACGGGGAACGCTGCCCTCAGCAACGGCGGGGGGTGGGTGTGAGGGTCCGGGATGCGGGCGGCGACCAGCGGTGAGGCGCGCCTGGCATAGGGTCACGATCATGCCCGACATATCGCTGACCATGATCGTCCTGCTCTGTCTGGCGGCCCTCGCCGCCGGCTGGATCGACGCCGTGGTCGGCGGCGGGGGCCTGGTGCTGCTGCCGGTGCTGCTGCTGGGCCTGCCGTCGCACACGCCCGCCGCGCACGCCCTCGGCACCAACAAGGCGGTCGCCATCGTCGGCACGACGGGCGCGGCCGTGACCTACGCCCGCAAGGCCCCGGTGGACGTGCGGACCGCCGTCCGCATCGGACTGGCCGCCCTGGCCGGCTCCTCGGGCGGGGCGTTCTTCGCGGCCGGGATGAGCACCGAGGTCCTCAAGCCGGTGATCATGGTGGTGCTGCTCGGCGTCGCCGCGTTCGTGATCCTGCGGCCCGCCTTCGGCACGGCCCCCGCGGCCGGCCCGGCCACCCGCCGGCGGATCCTCGCCGCGATCGGCCTCGCCGGTTGCGGCATCGGCTTCTACGACGGTCTCGTCGGCCCCGGCACCGGCACGTTCCTGGTCCTCGCCCTGACCGCCGTCCTCCACCTCGACCTGGTCACGGCCTCCGCCACGGCCAAGATCGTCAACTGCTGCACCAACGCCGGCGCCCTGGCCACCTTCGCCTGGCAGGGCGCGGTCCTGTGGCAGCTGGCCGCCCTGATGGCCGTCTTCAACCTCGCGGGCGGCACCCTCGGCGCCCGCACCGCCCTGAAGAAGGGCAGCGGCTTCGTCCGGGTCGTGCTGCTGACGGTGGTGTTCGCGCTGGTGGGCAACCTGGCCTACGAGCAGTGGATCGCCTAGGAGCGGTCGCGCAGATCGAGCAGTTCGATCATCCCCGTCCCGTCCTCGTCCCCGTGCCCCTGCGCCACCCGCCTGCGCATCAGCTCCAGGTACGGCGTCAGCAGCTCGGGGCTGACCCGCTGCTCCTCGGCCGTGCGCAGGAACGTGGGGACGCCCGCCGCCTGCATCGCGAGGCTGGACACGACGCCCTTGGTGTAGTCGCCGCCCTGCAACTGCTCGGCGGTCTGGTGGACGGCCGGGGCCATCGCGGTCAGCCAGCCGGCGAGCAGCGGCGCGAAGTCCTTCGGAGCGATGTCCTCCGGGCGGACAAGGGCGAAGGCGTGGAGCATGCCCGCGAACATGCCGTTCATGGCGCTCAGCAGCGCCACGTCGTGCAGGGCGGCGAAACCGGGATCGGTCCCCACCCAGCGGGTTCCGGCCGGGACGGCGAGGGTGGCGCGGTGCTCGTCGAACAGGGCGCGCGAGCCGCTGTAGAAGACGTAGCCGCCGGAGTCCGGCACCCCGATCATCGGCGGCACGGCCATGATCCCGCCGTCCACGAACCGCGCGCCGCGCGCCTCGGCCCAGGCGGCGCGCGCACGGCCCTCGCCCGGGGTGCCGGTGGTCAGGTTCACCAGGTCCCGCCCGGTGAGGTCGGCCCCGTCCAGGGCCGCGCCCACCGAGGCGTCGTCCAGCAGGCAGGCGATCACCAGACGGCTCGCGGCGACGGCCGCGGCGGCGCTGGGGGCGACGGCCGCGCCCTCGGCGGCCAGGGCCTCGGCGCGGGCCGGGGTGCGGTTCCAGACGGTCACCGGATGCCCGGCGGCGAGCCAGGCCCGGGCCAGGGCGGTGCCCATGGCGCCGGTGCCGAGAAGGGTGACGGGGGTACGGGAGGCAACGGTGCTGTCGGTCATGGTGTTCAGGCTCGTCGCGGCGAACCGCCTGCTCAAGTACGCACTTGGAAGTGGGTGGTTACCGTGGGGGAAGGATCCAGGCAGTGGCACGGTGAGGAGCGCGGCATGGGGACGACGGGACGGCGGCCGGGGGCGTACGTGTGCGGGATCGACGCCGCGATGGACGTCATCGGCGGCAAGTGGAAGGTGCTCGTGCTGTGGGCGCTGCACCAGCGGCCGTGTCGCTTCGGCGAGCTGCGCCGGGAGCTGCCGGGCATCACCGAGAAGGTGCTCGCCTCGCACCTGCGCGAGATGGAGGCCGACGGGCTGGTGCACCGCGAGGCGTACGACGAGGTGCCGCCGCGCGTGGAGTACTCCCTCACGCCGCGGGGCGTGTCCCTGAACGAGGCGCTGGAACCGCTGGGGGCCTGGGGCAGGACCCACGTCCTGGGCGGATCACCGGCTCCCGGTCAGGTGCGCGAAGACGACGACGTTGCCCTGGTAGCCGGTGGCGCGTGAGTAGCCGCCCCCGCAGGTGATGACCCGCAGCTCCGGGCGGCGGGCGGCGCCGTAGACCCGCGCGTCGGGGAAGTCCCGCGCGGCGTACGCCTCGACGGCGTCCACGGTGAACACCGCGACACTGCCGTCGCGCCGGTCCACCTCGATCGTGCTGCCCTTCGTCAGGGCACCGAGGTCGTAGAAGACGGCCGGGCCGTCGGCGTTGTCGACGTGGCCCGCGACGATCGCCGTGCCCCGCTCGCCGGGGGTGGTGCCGGCCTCGTACCAGCCGGCGAGGTTCCGGCGCGCGGCCGGGGGCACGTCGAGGCTGCCGCTCGGGGTCAGGCCCAGGCCGGTCAGCGGCGCGTCCACCCGGATCGCCGGGATGCGGATGCGGGCGGGCGGCGAGGGCGGCAGCGCCGGCGCGGCGGGCCGCCCGGCCTCACCGGCCCGGCCGTCCAGACCGCCCTGGCCCGCCCGCCCGTCCTGCCCGGCACGGGCCTGCGCGGCGGACGGCTGCGGCGGGGCGTGCGTCCCGGCGGCGTCGCGCAGCAGCCACACCCCGGAGCACAGGGCGAACACCGTCACGGCCGCCATGGCCGCGTTCGCCGGGTTGCCCACCGGGCGGCCGGACCTGCGGAACCTGCGCATACCCACCCTTTCCTGATCTGTCGCCCCGTGCCCCCTCCGGGCCGCGAGGGGCGTCGGACCCGGAGGGGGAGGGGACATGCGGTACCGGCGACGGACAGCGGAGGGTGTCCGTCAGATCCCGTCGCCTCTCGCCCGGCGATGCAGGAGCCAGGTACCGCCCGCGGCGGCGACGGCGAGAGCCGCCACACCGGCCGCGGTCTGCACGGGGTCGGGGCCCAGGGCGCCGCCGACCCCCGTCTTCACACTCCCCCGGGGGTACACCTGCTCGTGCCCGGCCGTCAGCGTGACCACCAGGTCCCCGGTGACCCGTCGGCCGCTCCCCGCGCACGTGGCGGTGATCTCGTACGTCCCCGGCTGCGCGCTCGGCGGCACCCGGAACCGCCCGCTCGCCGCCGTCTCGTACCGGCCCGGCGCCAGCGTGAACGCCCCGGCCCCGACCGCGCTGGCGTCACCGGCCGCCGTGCCGTCCCGCCCGCAGGCCGCGGTGCGCACCGTGACGTGCGCGCCGGGCTCGACCGAGGCGGGGGTCAGCCGCAGGTCACCGGCCGGGGCGCCGTGCGCGGGGGCCGCGGCGAGCGCGGCGGCGGCGACGGCGAGCGCGGTGGCGGTCAGCGGCCGGGCGGTACGTCGCATCGGTGCTCCTTCGAGCTGTTCGGTCGTGCACCTGCCCTTCCGAGGTAACGGCGGGCGCGGTCACCGCGCTTTCTGAGAGCCCGTCAGAATTGGGGTGAACGGGTGTCGGGGGCGACCGGCCCGACGGTCCGTCAGACATCGTTTCGCCAGGTCACACGTCGTGCGTCGGCCCGGTGCGGAAATTCGCGGCCGGCGCGGGTGAACGGGTGACCCGCGGGCGCGGGGGCCGCGCTTGACCTGAACCAAGGTCGAGGTACGAGGCTGTGGCGCATGAAGACAACAGCTGACGCACCCTCCGCCGAGCAGACCGAGACCCTCCGGGTGACCCTGGTCGTCGGCAGCAACCGCCACGGCCGCTTCGGCCCGATCGTCGCCGACTGGCTCCTGGACCGGCTGCGGGGCCGCGACGACCTGGTCGCCGAGGTCGTCGACGTCGCCGACGCCGACCTGCCGACCTCCCTCGAACCGACGCCTGCGGCCACCGCCGTGCTGTCCGGCATCACCCCCAAGCTGGCCCGCGCGGACGCCTTCGTCGTCCTCACCCCCGAGTACAACCACTCCTTCCCGGCGGGCCTGAAGAACCTCGTCGACTGGCACTACGCCGAGTGGCGGGCCAAGCCGGTCGCCCTCGTCTCCTACGGCGGGCTGGCCGGCGGCCTGCGGGCCGTGGAGCACCTCCGCCAGGTCTTCGCGGAGCTGCACGCCGTGACGGTGCGCGACACCGTCTCCTTCCACAACGCCGGCGCGTCCTTCGACGACCGGGGCGCACTGCGGGACCCGTCCGGCCCGGACGCGGCGGCGAAGACCATGCTGGACCAACTGGTGTGGTGGGGACGGGCCTTGAAGGAGGCGAGGGCAGAACGCCCGTACGCGGCCTGACCCGGCCCGGTCGGAGAGGCGGCGCACGGCAACACACCCCGCCAGGGGCGCGGGGAACGGCGCGAGCAACCACAACGGACCCGCACCCTGCTCACGATCCGCGCCCCGCCAGGGGCGCGGGGAACGGCGCGAGCACGCCCCACGGGCCGCAGCCGATGCCCGCCCGGCGGCAGCGCGGTCTCGGCGCGAGCAACCACAACGGACCCGCACCCTGCTCACGATCCGCGTCCCGTCAGGGGCGCGGGGAACTGCGCGAGCAACCACAACGGACCCGCACCCTGCTCATGATCCGCGTCCCGTCAGGGGCGCGGGGAACTGCGCGAGCAAGCGGCACCGGCCCGCACCGGGCACACGACCCGCGCCCCTCCCGCCTCCCCCCGGGGGGGCTCTATCCCCGCCCCCGCCACTCCCCGCCCTCGATCCGCCGCCCGGCCCCCCTCAGCCGCGCGGCCACGTCCTGCCCCGCGACATACACCCAGGCCCGCACACCCGCCCCGTCCGCCTCGCGGACGACCTTCCGCTCCACCCGCACGTACAGGCTCCGCGGATCCCCCGGCACGTACTCCTCCAGCCGGTCCAGCTCCGCGAGCAGCGCCCCGTACGCCTCCGGCCGCGCGGTCACCAGCTCCCCGCGCACCGCACCGCCCCCCGGCTCCTCCACCGCGTACGGATACCCCGGCCCCTCGTACAGCACCGCGTCCGCGAGCACCCCTGGTTCCGCCGAGCGGACGCGGCCGCGCAGGAAGAGGCCGTGGTTGACCTCGCCGGGACGCAGGGTGCCGTAGACGAAGAAGGGCAGGGTCACAGCAACCATTCTGGCGCGCGGCCGGCGTCAGCCCGCCCGATCCTCTCCGACCGCCTCCAGCCGCACCGCGCACGCCTTGAACTCCGGCATCCGCGAGGTCGGGTCGAGCGCGGGGTTGGTGAGGGAGTTGGCGCGGCCCTCGCCCGGCCAGTGGAACGGCATGAACACGGTGTCGGGCCGGATGGCGGTGGTGATCCTCGCGGGCGCCACGGCCCGGCCCCGCCGGGACACCACAGCCACCGGATCGCCCTCGGCCGCCCCGAGCCGGGCCGCCAGCCGGGGGTGGATCTCCACGAACGGCCCGGGCGCGGCGGCGTTCAGCTCCGCCACGCGCCGGGTCTGCGCACCGGACTGGTACTGGGCCACGACCCGGCCGGTGGTGAGCAGCACCGGGTACTCGTCGTCGGGCTCCTCGGCGATCGCGCGGTGGGACACCGGCACGAACCGGGCGCGGCCGTCGGGCGTGGCGAAACGGTCGAGGAAGAGGCGGGGCGTGCCCGGGTGCGCGGTGGGCGTCCGCCAGGCGGGTGTCTCCCCGGCGGGTGTCTCCCCGGCGGGATCGTCGGGCAGCGGCGCGTCGAGCAGCGCGTCCTCGCCCCCGTCCGCCGGTTCCGGCAGGGAGCCCGCCGGCTCCTCCACGGCCGGGCAGGGCCAGAAGACCCCGTTCTCCTCCGCCAGCCTGCGGTAGGTGATCCCCGAGTAGTCCGCCGGGCCGCCCGCGCTCGCCCGCCGCAGTTCCTCGAAGACCTCCTCCGGGTCCGTCGGGAAGCCCTTCTCCACGCCCAGCCGGGCGGCGAGTTCGTGCAGGACCTCCAGGTCGCTGCGGACCCCGTCCGGCGCGGTGATCGCCCGGCGGCGCAGCAGGACCCTGCCCTCCAGGCTGGTCGTGGTGCCCGTCTCCTCCGCCCACTGCGTGACCGGCAGGACGACGTCCGCGAGGGCCGCCGTCTCCGACAGCACCACATCGCACACCGCCAGGAAGTCCAGCGCCCTGATGCGCTCCTCGACATGGGCGGCCCGCGGCGCCGACACCACCGGGTTGGACGCCATCAGCAGCAGCGACCTGATGTCCGTGCCCAGCGCGTCCAGCAGCTCGTACGCGCTGCGCCCCGGCCCGGGCAGGCTGTCCGGGTCGACGCCCCACACCTCGGCGACGTGCGCCCGGGCCGCCGGGTCGTCGAGCTTGCGGTAGCCCGGCAGCTGGTCGGCCTTCTGGCCGTGCTCGCGCCCGCCCTGCCCGTTGCCCTGCCCGGTCAGACAGCCGTACCCCGACAGCGGGCGGCCCGCCCGGCCGGTCGCCAGGCACAGGTTGATCCAGGCGCCGACGGTGTCCGTGCCCTTGGACTGCTGCTCGGGGCCGCGGGCGGTGAGGACCATCGCCGACTCCGGCTCGCAGAACAGCCGCACGGTCTCGCGCAGTTCGGGAACGGACACCCCCGTGATCCGCTCCACGTACTCCGGCCAGTGCGCCATCGCGGCGGCCCGGGCGTCCTCCCAGCCGGTCGTGCGCTCGCGGACGTACTCCTCGTCCACCCGCCCCTCGGCGATCACCAGGTGCAGCAGGCCCAGGGCGAGGGCCAGGTCCGTGCCCGGGCGCGGCGCCAGGTGCAGATCGGCCTGCTCGGCGGTCCTCGTCCGCCGCGGGTCGATCACGATCAGCGTGCCGCCGTTCTCCTTCAGCTCGGTGAAGAACCGCAGCGAGGGCGGCATGGTCTCCGCCGGGTTCGACCCGACGAGGATCACACAGCCCGACTTCGGGATGTCCTCCAGCGGGAACGGCAGCCCGCGGTCCAGCCCGAACGCCTTGATGCCGGCGGCGGCCGCCGACGACATGCAGAAACGGCCGTTGTAGTCGATCTGGGAGGTGCCGAGCACGACCCGGGCGAACTTGCCGAGCGTGTACGCCTTCTCGTTGGTCAGGCCACCCCCGCCGAACACCCCGACCGCGTCCGGCCCGTGCGCGGCCCGCGTCCGGCGCAGCTCCCCGGCGATCCGGTCCAGGGCCTCGTCCCAGGACGCCGGAACCAGCGTGCCGCCCGCGTCGCGCACCAGCGGCGAGGTCAGGCGGACGTTCCTCGCGAGCAGCGCGGGAGCCGTGCGGCCCTTGCCGCACAGCGCGCCCCGGTTCACCGGGAAGTCCGCGCGCTCACTCACCTCGACGGTCCCGTCCGGTGTGGGCGTGAGGTTCATCCCGCACTGCAGGGCGCAGTACGGGCAGTGCGTCGGCGTGGCGGTGTTCTGCATGCCGTCCAGCGTGCTTCGGCCGTGTTACGCCCGGCACGGCTCCCTGTTACACGGCCGGGACGGGGACCTCCCCGCCGCCGTCCCGCCCGCGTGAGGCCCGCTCACCCGGCGCTCGCCAGCGCCCGCTCCACGCCCGGCTCCCGGGGCCCGAGGAACCGCGGGTCGGGCCGGAACGCCGCGTCCAAGGCGGCCTTGCCGGCGGCGAGGACCTCCCGGGCGCCCCCGTAGTACCAGGTCACGTCGTGCACGGCGTCCACCCCGACGCCGTACGACGCGATCCCCGCCGCCCGGCACAGCGCCACCGCCCGCCGGATGTGGAAGCCCTGGCTGATCAGCACGGCCTCGTCCACCCCGAAGATCTTCTTCGCCCGCACGCAGGAGTCCCAGGTGTCGAACCCCGCGTAGTCGCTGACGATCCGCCGGCCGGGCACCCCGTGCCGGGTCAGATAGCCGCGCATCGCGTCGGGCTCGTCGTAGTCCTCGCGGCTGTTGTCCCCGGTGACGAGCACCACCTCGACCCGCCCCCGCCGGTACAGCTCCGCCGCCGCGTCCAGCCGGTGCGCGAGGTACGGCGACGGCTCGCCGTCCCACAGCCCGGCCCCGAACACCACGGCCACGTCGGTGCGCGGCACCTCGTCCGCCGTCCGCAGCCGGTCGCCCGTCGTGGTGTACATCCAGGCCGACGGGGACAGCGCGAGCACACACCCGGCCATCACGGCCTGCACCAGCCGCCGCTGTCCCCGGCGGGTCCGCGGCCACCGCGGTCGCAGCGTCACACGACGCATCGAACGTCCCTCCCCAGGTCGCCCCTCGACAGTCAGGGACGTCCCACCGGGCCGCCGGGTTCATCCGCCGGCACGTGAGCAGCTTCACGCCCTCGGAGGAAACCGCAGGTCACCACCGCTCACACACCCCCTGCCCCGGACCGTGAACCGCTGGTAAACACCCGTGACGCCGCCGCAACGGGGAGGCAACGTGGCGCCGCGACCATCGACGCATGCCCAGTCAGCTCAGCCTCGTCCCGCCGCCCGCCACGCGCCGCCCGGCCGCGCCCGCCCTCGTCGTCGTGGCCCACGGCAGCCGCGACCCGCGCGCGCTGAGCACCGTCCGCGCGCTCCTGGACCGCGTGCGCGCCCTGCGCCCCGACGTGCCGGTGCACCTGGGCCACATCGAACTCAACGCCCCGCTGCTCCCCGACACCCTCGCCGCCCTGGGAGACGCGGAGGCCGTCCTGGTCCCTCTGCTCCTGAGCCGCGGCTACCACGTCAAGCGGGACATCCCCGAGATGGCGGCGGCCGCCCCGGCCCGCGCCCGGGTGGCGGCCCCCTTGGGCCCGCACCCCCTCCTCGTCGACGCCCTCCAGGACCGCCTCACGGAGGCCGGCTGGGGCACGACCTCCCGCGGCGACAGCGCCGTCGTCCTCGCCGCCGCGGGTTCCCGCGACCCCGACGCGAAGACGGACACCGCCCGCACGGCCCACCTCCTGGCGGCCCGCCTCGGCGTCCCGGTCCTGCCCGCCTACGCCTCGGCCGCGACCCCCACGGTCCAGCAGGCCGTGCGCACCCTCCTCGCCCGGGGCCGCCGCCACATCGCCCTGGCCTCCTACTTCACGGCCCCCGGCCGCTTCGCCACGGAGTGCGCCCAGGCGGCCCCCTGGATCGCCGCGGCCCCCCTCGCCACCCACCCGTCGATGGCCCACCTCGTCCTCCACCGCTACGACGAGGCCCTCCGGACATCCCCCTCCCTCCCCCACCTCGCCTCAGCCTGAGACAAACAGCGCGATACCCCCGAAAGGGGCGCGGGGAACAGCGCGACAAGCCCCCACGCTCCCGCACCCGCCGAACACCCCGAACCGGGCACACGCTGCGCCCTTCAGGGGCGCGGGGAACGGCGCGAACAACCCCCACGCTCCCGCACCCGCCGCACACCCGAACCGGGCACACGCTGCGCCCTTTAGGGGCGCGGGGAACTGCGCGAGCAACCCGAACGCTCCCGCACCCGCCACACACCGGAACCCGGCACACGCTCAGGGGCGCGGGGAACTGCGCGACAAGCCCAACGCTCCCGCACCCGCCGCACACCCCGAACCCGGCACACGCTCAGGGGCGCGGGGAACTGCGCGACAAGCCCCAACGCCCCGCACCCGCCGAACACCCGACCCCGGCACACACCCCACCCCCCACCCCACCCCTACCCGTACTGTCGACCCATGGCAGGCACCACGACGAACCCCACGGCCTACGACCCGACGTCAGTCGAACGCTGGGCCCCCGAACCCGACAAACGCCCCGGCCGCACCGCGTTCCAGCGCGACCGCGCCCGGGTCCTCCACTCCGCCGCCCTGCGACGCCTCGCCGGCAAGACCCAGGTGGTGACGCCCGGCACCCTCGGCCCCGCCTGGGACGCCAGCCCCCGCACCCGCCTCACCCACTCCCTGGAGTGCGCCCAGGTCGGCCGCGAGCTGGGCGCCGCCCTCGGCTGCGACCCCGACCTCGTGGAGGCCGCCTGCCTCTCCCACGACCTCGGCCACCCGCCCTTCGGCCACAACGGCGAACAGGCCCTCAACCAGTTCGCGGCCGACTGCGGCGGCTTCGAGGGCAACGCCCAGTCCCTCCGGCTCCTCACCCGCATCGAGCCCAAGCGGTTCACCCCCGAGGGCTCCGTCGGCCTCAACCTCACCCGCGCCGCCCTCGACGCCGCCACCAAGTACCCCTGGCCGCGCGGCGCCCACCCCACCGACCCGGGGTCGCGCAAGTTCGGCGTCTACGAGGACGACCGCCCCGTCTTCGACTGGGTCCGCAAGGACGCCCCCGGCACCCGCACCTGCTTCGAGGCGCAGGTCATGGACTGGTCCGACGACGTGGCCTACTCGGTGCACGACGTGGAGGACGGCCTGCACGCCGGGCACATCGACCCCAACTGCCTGCACGCCGACCCCGAACGCGCCGAGATCTTCCAAGTCGCCCTCGGCCGCTACGTGCCCGCCGGCACCGACCCCGCCGAACTCGCCGAGGCCCTCGACCGGCTCCTCGCCCAGGAGTGGTGGCCGCACGGCTACGACGGTTCCGCCGTGGCCCAGGCCCGCCTGAAGGACGCCACCAGCCAGCTCATCGGCCGGTTCTGCCTCGCCGCCGAGACCGCCACCCGCGCCGCCTGGGGGACCGGCCGGCTCACCCGGTACGTCGCCGAACTGGTCGTCCCGCGCGAGGCCCGCCTGGAGTGCGCCGTCCTCAAGGCCGTCGCCGACCTCTACGTCATGCAGCGCGCCGAACAGGAGCGGCTCCGCGCCGACCAGCGGATCGTCGTCGCCGAACTGGCCGAGGCACTCACCGCCCGCGCCCCCGACGGCCTGGACCCGCAGTTCCGCGCGATGTTCGACCGGGCGCCGGACGACCGCGCCCGCAAGCGGGTGATCGTCGACCAGATCGCCTCCCTCACCGACACCTCCGCCCGGTCGCTGCACGCCCGGCTGACGGGGCACCCGTGAGACGGGCGGGAGACGAGGGACGCCGGGACGCCCGAATGTGACCCTCCGTGGCCTGATCGGGTCACTCCCTCTTCCCGCATCACGCTCCGTGCGGGACGCTCGCAAGGGGCGACATCCTGACGAGGAGGCATCACGTGGTCGACGCGGATCAGACATTCGTCATCGTCGGAGGCGGCCTGGCCGGCGCCAAGGCGGCCGAGACGCTCCGCGCGGAGGGCTTCACCGGCCGGGTGATACTGATCTGCGACGAACGCGACCACCCCTACGAGCGTCCGCCCCTGTCCAAGGGCTACCTCCTCGGCAAGGAGGAACGCGACAGCGTCTTCGTGCACGAGCCGGCCTGGTACGCGGCGAACGACATCGAGCTGCACCTCGGCCAGACCGTCGACGCGATCGACCGCTCGGCGAAGACGGTCCGCTTCGGCGACGACGGCACGGCCGTGCGCTACGACAAGCTGCTCCTGGCGACCGGCGCCGAGCCCCGCCGCCTCGACATCCCCGGCACCGACCTGGCCGGCGTCCACCACCTGCGCCGCCTCGCCCACGCCGAGCGCCTCAAGCACGTCCTGACCAACCTCGGCCGCGACAACGGCCACCTCGTGATCGCCGGCGCCGGCTGGATCGGCCTGGAGGTCGCGGCGGCGGCCCGCGAGTACGGCGCGGAGGTCACCGTGGTGCACCGCGGTCCCACCCCGCTGCACTCCGTCCTCGGCCCCGAGCTGGGCCAGCTCTTCACCGAACTGCACCGCGAACACGGCGTCCGCTTCCACTTCGGCGCCCGGCTCACCGAGATCACCGGCCAGGACGGCATGGTCCTCGCGGCCCGCACCGACGACGGCGAGGAGCACCCGGCGCACGACGTGCTGGCCGCGATCGGCGCCGCCCCCCGCACCCACCTCGCCGAGGCGGCCGGCCTGGAGATCGCCGACGCGGCGTACGGCGGCGGCATCGTCGTCGACGAGCGGCTGCGCACCTCCGACCCCGACATCCACGCCGCCGGCGACGTCGTCTCCTTCCCGCACCCCCTGCTCGGCGCCCGGCTGCGCGTCGAGCACTGGGCCAACGCCCTCAACGGCGGCCCGGCGGCGGCGCGCGCCATGCTGGGCCGGGACGTGACGTACGACCGGGTGCCCTACTTCTTCTCCGACCAGTACGACCTGGGCATGGAGTACTCGGGCTGGGCACCGCCGGGCAGCTACGACCAGGTCGTCATCCGGGGCGACGCGGGCAAGCGCGAGTTCATCGCCTTCTGGGTGAAGGAGGGCCGGGTGCTGGCCGGGATGAACGTGAACGTGTGGAACGTCACGGACAAGATCCAGCGGCTGATCCGCGGCAAGGCCCGGGTGAACACCGAGAACCTCGCGGACCCGCACGTTCCGCTCGAAAACCTCGCACCGTGAGTGTCGGTCCGCCCCCGTAGACTTCACGCGTGGCAGGACGGATCAACGACGAGGACGTGAAGGCGGTACGGGACGCGGTCCCGATCGACGCCGTGGTGTCCGAGTACCTCCAGCTGCGCAGCGCGGGCGGCGGCAACCTCAAGGGTCTGTGCCCGTTCCACGACGAGAAGTCGCCCTCCTTCCAGGTCAGCCCCGCCAAGGGCCTGTTCCACTGCTTCGGCTGCCAGGAGGGCGGCGACACCATCACGTTCGTGATGAAGATCGACCACCTCACGTTCTCCGAGGCGGTCGAGCGCCTGGCCGGCCAGGCGGGCATCACCCTGCGCTACGAGGAGGGCGGCTACAACCCCTCCCACCAGCGCGGCGAGCGCATCCGCCTGGTCGAGGCCCACAAGATCGCCGCCGAGTGGTACGCGGAACAGCTCGCGACGAGCCCGGAGGCCGACACCGGCCGCCAGTTCCTCGCCGAGCGCGGCTTCGACCAGGCCGCCGCCCACCACTTCTCCGTCGGCTACAGCCCCCAGGGCTGGGACCACCTCACCCGCTACCTGCGCGGCAAGGGCTTCACCGACAAGGAGCTGCTGCTCTCCGGCCTCTCCCAGGAGGGCCGCCGCGGCCCCATCGACCGCTTCCGCGGCCGGCTGATGTGGCCCATCCGCGACATCGGCGGCGACGTGGTCGGCTTCGGCGCCCGCAAGCTCTACGAGGCGGACAACGGCCCCAAGTACCTCAACACGCCCGACACGGCGATCTACAAGAAGTCCCAGGTGCTCTACGGCATCGACCTGGCGAAGAAGGACATCGCCAAGGCCTCCCGCGCGGTCGTCGTCGAGGGCTACACGGACGTCATGGCCTGCCACCTCGCCGGTGTCACCACCGCCATCGCCACCTGCGGCACGGCCTTCGGCACCGACCACATCAAGATCCTGCGCCGCCTCCTGATGGACAACGGCTCGGCCCGCGTCATCTTCACCTTCGACGGCGACGCCGCCGGCCAGAAGGCCGCCCTGCGCGCCTTCGAGGACGACCAGAAGTTCGCCGCCGAGACGTACATCGCCATCGCCCCCGACGGCATGGACCCCTGCGACCTGCGCCTGGCCAAGGGCGACGAGGCCGTCGCCGACCTGGTCGAACCCCGCACCCCGCTCTTCGAGTTCGCGCTGCGCCAGATCGTGAGCCGCTACGACCTCGACACCCCGGCCGGCCGCGCCGCCGCCCTGGACGAGGCCGCCCCCGTCGTCGCCCGCATCAAGAACAGCGGCGCCCAGCACGAGGTCGCCGTGCAGCTCGCCGGCATGCTCGGCATCCTCGACACCCAGTTCGTGGTCAAGCGCGTGGCCCAGCTGGCCCGCTGGGCCCGGGACCGCGGCGGCAAGGGCCCCGCCCCCGACCGGCACGCCCCCCGGCAGTACACCGACGCCCAGCCGCCGCCCGCCGCCCCCCGCGGCCCGGCCCTCAACCTCCGCAACCCCGTCTACGCCACCGAACGCGAACTGCTCAAACTCGCCCTGCAGCGCCCCGAGCTGGTCTCCCCGGCCTTCGACGCGTACGGCGTCGACGAGTTCACCGCCCCGCCCTACGCCGCCGTGCGCCAGGCCGTCCTGGACGCGGGCGGCGCCGAGCTGGGCGTCGCGGACCCCCAGGACTACCTGGTCCGGGTGCGCGAGGCCGCCCCCGACGACGCGGTCCGCGCCATGGTGACGGAGCTGGCCGTCGAGGCGATCATGCTGCCCAAGGGCGTGAAGGGCGCCGACGAGAACTACGCGGGCGCCCAGCTCGTCACGGTCCGCCGCCGGGCCGTGGAGCGCCGCATCCGCGACATCACCGGCCGGCTCACCCGCCTGGGCACCCACGGCGACCCGGCCGAGCTGGCCGCCGTCCAGAACGAACTGTGGGTGCTCCAGCAGTACGACCAGGCCCTGCGCGAGCACGGCGCCGCCGCGCTCTGACGCCGGTCACCCCTCCTCGAAGGCCGGCGCCACCGCCCGCACCAGCCGCTCGGCGAACGCCCGCTCGTCGTCCCGGAACCGCGGATACTCGGTGACGAAGTGGTTCCACTCCACGTACCCGACCGCCTCCACGACGTGCTCCAGCAGGATCTTCTCCTGGTAGGGGCAGGGCCACTCGCCCGACAGCCGGAACACCTCGTGCAGCAGCGCGCGGTCCGGCGGCTGCCGCTCGGCCAGCAGCACCGCGTCGTACAGGTCCTTGCCCTGGGCGTGCGCGTCGGTGATCAGCCACATCAGCTTCCACGCCAGAGACAGCCCCGGCGTCGCCGCCTGGACGATCGACCCGCCCGGCAGCTCCACCGGCTCGGGCTCCTCGGGCAGCCGCTCGTTGAAGACGAAGTCCAGCTGGACATGGCCGCCGGGCAGCCCGGGCGCGCCCCAGGGCAGCACCATGCGCCGGCCCGGCACCCGGTCGTAGGTCCAGATGTCCTCCACGACCGCGCCCCGGGCCGAGACGCCGACCCGCCGGCCGCGCGCGTCGGCCAGCTCCTGCGCCGCCTCGGCGATCGAGGCCAGCATCCGGTCCGTACGGCCGTCCTCCATCCGCCAGGTGTGCGGCACCACGACGAAGTCCAGGTCACCGGGCTCGCGCGCGGCCTGTCCGAACCACACCGACATCAGCACACTGCCCCGCAGCACCAGCGCGTCCACCCACGGCGAGCCGGCGATCGCCGCCAGCACCAGCTCCAGCGCCTGCCGCCGGGCCGCCCGCCACGCCTCGCCCCGCTCCGGGTCGCCGAAGCACGGGTCGGTGGCCCGGTAGGCGTTCGGGTACTGCTTCAGGGCCGGGTCGAAGACCGGGCGCTGCACCACGTCGTCCCCCGGCACCGGCAGCAGCGTCCTCGGCAGCTGCTCCGCCCTGCGGGTGGCATCGTCCAGCGGTTCCCGGGGGATCTCCCGGGACGCCCACCCGAAGCCCTGCCACGACTGTTTCATTCCGACACCCCCACCGGCTCGGCGAGCCATCCGTCGTCCACCGTCACGTCGCTGTCGTGCAGGACGAACTCCCGCTCCACGCCCAGCACTTCACAGTCGCCGAGGGCGGCGAGCAGCCGCTCCAGCGCCCGGCCCGCGCCCGCGGCGTCCACCGCCCGGCACCGCTGGGTCACGAACCGCTCGTGCCGCGCGCCGCGCACCCGCCGGGCGTTCCACGACAGATGGGCGCCGTGCGGCACGACCCGCGCGGCGAGCGCCGCCAGGTCCGTCTCCGCGGGCAGCAGCAGCTTCACGTGGTGCTCGAAGTACCGTCCGTCGCCGCACGGTTCGCGCGGCACCTCCGGTGCCCACGGCGACGACTCGATCTTCACGCGCACCGGATCGAAACCGTCCGCGCGCAGCCGCGCCGCCACCGCGCGCACCCGTGCCGCCTCGTCGGCGTACGACGGCGAACCGGACAGCGTGAGCATCGGCTGGTCCCGCATCCGGCCCCGGGCCAGCACGATGTGCGTGAGCTTGAACCCGCCCGCGGCCGCCCAGCGGCGCAGCCGCGCCGACTCGTCGGGACCGGAGCAGCGGACCGTCACGTGCGCTTCGTACAGGGAGGCGGACATCGGCCGATCGTCGCAGACCAGGGGCTGGTGGGGCATCCGGGTTTCGGGCGGGGGCGAGCACGCGGTGACGGACCGGAAGCAAAAAGTCATCGCACGCCCCTCGTGGCGACGATGTGTCTTCCCCCACACTGGGTTCCGGTGCCTGAGTCTCACGACTCCGCCCCCGAAGTACCGCTGCAGCCCCCCTGGCAGCGATCATCCTGGAGGTCGCCCCCGTGCAGACCCGGACCCTCACCCAGACCGACGTCCGCGGTGCCCTCGGTACCGTCGGCGCGGCGCCGGAAGCGGAGGCCGCCGCCCTGTCCGCGGTCCCGGTCCAGAGCCGCGTCGTGCACCACCCGGAGACGGAGACGGAGACGACGATGGAGGCGGAGCCGGAGGAGCCGCCCGCCGAGGCCATCGCGACGGCCGAGGCCCCCGAGGCCGTCGAACCGCCCCCGGCCCGCGCCGACACCGGCGCCGGCCCCTCCTCGGACCTGTTCCGCCAGTACCTGCGGGAGATCGGCCGCATCCCCCTGCTGACCGCGGCCGAGGAGGTGGAACTCGCCCGCCGCGTCGAGGCCGGGCTGTTCGCCGAGGAGAAACTGGGCAACACCCCCGATCTGGACAGCGAGTTGGCCCTGGATCTGGACCGGCTCGTCGTCATGGGCCGGATGGCCAAGCGCCGCCTCATCGAGGCCAACCTGCGCCTGGTCGTCTCCGTCGCCAAGCGCTACGTCGGCCGCGGCCTGACCATGCTCGACCTGGTCCAGGAGGGCAACCTCGGACTCATCCGCGCCGTCGAGAAGTTCGACTACGCCCGCGGCTACAAGTTCTCCACGTACGCGACCTGGTGGATCCGCCAGGCCATGTCCCGCGCCCTGGCCGATCAGGCCCGCACGATACGGGTCCCGGTGCACGTCGTGGAGCTCATCAACCGGGTCGTCCGGGTCCAGCGGCGCATGCTCCAGGAGCGCGGCTACGAGCCGACGGCCGAGGAGGTCGCGGCCCACTTGGACCTGCCGCCCGAGCGGGTCGGCGAGGTGCTGCGCCTCGCCCAGGAGCCGGTGTCGCTGCACGCGCCCGTCGGCGAGGAGGACGACGTCGCCCTCGGTGACCTCATCGAGGACGGCGACGCGGCCTCGCCGGTGGAGTCGGCCGCGTTCCTGCTGCTCAAGGAGCACCTGGAAGCGGTGCTGTCGACGCTGGGGGAGCGGGAGCGGAAGGTGGTCCAGCTGCGCTACGGCCTGGCGGACGGCCGCCCGCGCACCCTTGAGGAGATCGGCAGGATCTTCGGCGTCACGCGGGAGCGGATACGGCAGATCGAGTCCAAGACCCTGAACAAGCTGCGGGACCACGCGTTCGCGGACCAGCTGAGGGGCTATCTGGACTGACGCCGCCTCCCTGCGCCCCGTCAGGGGCGCGGGGAACTGCGCGACCGGCCCCCACCGGCCCGCAGCCGCCCCGCGACCCCCTCGGCACCGCAGAACGCGACTCAGTCCACCTCCGCAACCGCCTGCGCGAACTGCGCCTGGTACAGCCGCGCATAAGCCCCACCGGACGCCAGCAACTCCTCGTGCGCGCCCTGCTCCACGATCGCCCCGTTCTCCATGACGAGGATCGTGTCCGCGTCCCGGATCGTCGACAGCCGGTGCGCGATGACGAACGAGGTCCGCCCGTGCGCCAGTTTGGCCATCGCCTTCTGGATGAGCACCTCCGTGCGCGTGTCGACCGAGCTGGTCGCCTCGTCCAGCACCAGGATCACCGGGTCGGACAGGAACGCCCGCGCGATGGTGACGAGCTGCTTCTCACCCGCGCTGACGCCCGTGCCCTCGTCGTCGATCACGGTGTCGTACCCGTCCGGCAGCGTCCGGATGAACCGGTCCGCGTGCGCGGCCCGGGCCGCCTCCTCGATCTCCCCGCGGGTCACCTCCCGGGACGCCCCGTAGGCGATGTTCTCCGCGATCGTGCCGCCGAACAGCCAGGTGTCCTGCAGCACCATGCCGATGCCGGCCCGCAGTTCGTCCCGGGACATCCGGGCGATGTCGACGCCGTCGAGGGTGATGCGCCCGCCGGTGACGTCGTAGAACCGCATGAGCAGGTTGACCAGGGTCGTCTTGCCCGCGCCGGTCGGGCCGACGATGGCCACCGTCTGGCCCGGCTCGACCTTCAGCGACAGGTCCTCGATGAGCGGCTTGTCGGGGTCGTAGCGGAACGACACGTGCTCCAGCGCCACCCGCCCGCGCAGTTCCTCGGGCCGCACCCCCGGCACCGGGTCGGCGCCCTGCTCGTCCGCGTCGAGCAGTTCGAAGACCCGCTCCGCCGACGCCACACCCGACTGCACCAGGTTCGCCATGGACGCGACCTGCGTCAGCGGCATGGAGAACTGCCGTGAGTACTGGATGAACGCCTGCACGTCGCCGATGGACAGCGAGCCGGACGCGACCCGCAGCCCGCCGACGACCGCGACGAGCACGTAGTTGAGGTTCGACACGAACATCATCAGCGGCTGCATGACCCCGCTGTTGAACTGCGCGCGGAACCCCGCCTCGTACAGCGCGTCGTTCTGTTCGGCGAACTGCTTCGCCGACTCCTCCTGCCGCCCGAACACCTTCACCAGGGTGTGCCCGGTGTACATCTCCTCGATGTGGGCGTTGAGCGTGCCCGTGGAGCGCCACTGCTGCACGAAGTGCGGCTGCGACCGCTTGCCCACCCGCGTGGCCACCACGAACGACAGCGGCACCGTCACCAGCGCGACCAGCGCCAGGATCCAGGAGACGTAGAACATCATCGCGAGCACGCCGACGATCGTCAGCACCGAGTTGATGAGCTGCCCCATCGACTGCTGCAGCGTCTGCCCGATGTTGTCGATGTCGTTCGTCGCCCGCGAGAGCACCTCGCCGCGCTGGCGCCGGTCGAAGTAGGACAGCGGCAGCCGCGACAGCTTGGTCTGCACGTCCTCGCGCATCCGGAACATCGTCCGGTTCACGGCCCGGTTCACCAGCCGCGTCGCCACCGCCATCAGCAGCCCGGCCACCGTGAACACGCCCAGCGCGAGCAGCAGCACGTGCCCGACGGCCGTGAAGTCGATGCCCTCGCCGGGGGTGAAGTCGGTGCCGCGCAGCATGTCGGCGACGTCACCGTCCCCGCGCTCGCGCATCTGCTCAAGGACCTGCTCCTTGCTCGCCCCCTCGGGCATGCCCCGCCCGACGATGCCCGCGAAGACCAGGTCGGTGGCCTTGCCGAGGATCTTCGGCCCGACGACGTTCAGGCCGACGCTGAGCACCACGCACGCCAGCAGCACCCAGATGGTCACCCGCTCGGGCCGGAACCGGGCGACCAGCCGCTTGCCCGATCCCTTGAAGTCCAGCGAGCGCTGGTCGGGGCCGCCCCCGGCCATCATCCGCCCCATGGGCCCCGCCATCAGGCCGCCTCCGCTTCCGTCAGCTGGGAGAGCACGATCTCCCGGTAGGTCTCGTTGTCCGCCATCAGCTCGTGGTGCCGCCCGGTGCCCACGACCCGGCCCTCGTCCAGGACGACGATCCGGTCGGCGTCCCGGATGGTCGCCACCCGCTGGGCGACGATCACCACGGTGGCTTCGGCGGTCTCCTGCGCCAGGGCGGCCCGCAGCGCGGCGTCCGTGGCGTAGTCGAGCGCGGAGAAGGAGTCGTCGAAGAGGTAGATCTCCGGGCGCTGCACCAGCGTCCGGGCGATCGCGAGCCGCTGCCGCTGCCCGCCGGAGACGTTGGTCCCCCCTTGCGCGATGGGGGAGTCGAGCCCGCCCTCCAGCCGCTCCACGAACTCCTTGGCCTGCGCCACCTCCAGCGCGTGCCACAGTTCCTCGTCGGTGGCGTCGGGATTGCCGTAGCGCAGGTTGGTCGCCACCGTGCCCGCGAACAGGTACGGCTTCTGCGGCACCAGCCCGACGGTCCGCGCCAGCAGCTGCGGCTCGATGCCGGCGACCTCCACCCCGTCGATGAGGACCTGCCCCTCGGTGGCGTCGAACAGCCGGGGCACCAGCCCCAGCAGGGTCGACTTGCCGCTGCCGGTGGAGCCGATGACGGCGGTCGTCTCGCCCGGCCGGGCCACCAGGTCCACGCCTCGCAGCACCGGCTCCTCGGCACCCGGATAGCGGAAACCGGCTCCGCGGATCTCCAGGTGCCCGTGCCGGCGCAGCTCGCGCACCGGTGCCGTCGGCGGCACGACGCTGGAGGAGGTGTCCAGCACCTCCTGGACGCGCTCGGCGCACACCTCCGCGCGCGGCACCATCATGAACATGAAGGTGGCCATCATCACGGACATCACGATCTGCATCAGATAGGCGAGGAACGCGGTCAGGTCGCCGATCTGCATCCCGCCGCTGTCGATGCGGTGCGCGCCGAACCACACCACGGCGATCGACGACAGGTTCACCACCGTCATCACGATCGGGAACATCAGCGCGAGCAGGTTGCCGGTGCCCAGCGCCATGTCGGTGAGGTCGGTGTTGGCCTTGCGGAAGCGCTGCTGCTCGTACTCGTCGCGGACGAAGGCCCGGATGACGCGGTTGCCGGTGATCTGCTCGCGCAGCACCCGGTTCACCGTGTCCAGCCGCTCCTGCATGGAGCGGAACAGCGGCCGCAGCCGCCGCACGATCAGCGTCACGCAGATGCCCAGCAGCGGCACGACCGCCACCAGCACGCCCGACAGGGGCACGTCCAGGCCCAGCGCCAGCACGATGCCGCCGACGCACATGATGGGCGCCGACACCATCAGCGTGAACGTCATCAGCGCCAGCATCTGCACCTGCTGGACGTCGTTGGTCGTCCGCGTGATCAGCGACGGCGCCCCGAAGTGACCCACCTCACGCGCGGAGAACGACTGCACCCGGTCGAACACGGCCGCCCGCACGTCCCGCCCGAGCGCCGACGCCGTACGGGCGCCGTAGTAGACGGCACCGATGTTGCACACGACCTGGATCAGCGAGATGCCGATCATCAGGGCGCCGTAGCCCATGATGTAGCCGGTGTCGCCGTTCACCACGCCCTGGTCGATGATGTCGGCGTTCAGTGTGGGCAGGTAGAGCGTGGCGCAGGTCTGCAGGAACTGCAGCAGCACCAGCAGGGTGATGGGTCTCTTGTAGGGCCTGAGGTAGGTCCGCAGAAGTCGTATGAGCACGCTGCTTCTCTCGGGGTGGTCGACGGGGCGGCTGGTTGCCCCTGGCCCCTATCGTCGAACACTCCACCCGCGTTACCTCAACCGAATTAACCCAACAGGCGGTCAAGCCGTCAGAACGCCCCGGGGTGCGTCTGCTCCCTGACCGCCACGAACTGCTGGCGCACCGCCTGCCCCACGGCCAGCTCCTCACCGGGCTCCAGCACCTGCGCGACGGCGCCCTGCCACAGCGGCGGCATCCGGGTGTCGAGCGTGCCCTGTGACACCCCGAGCGCCCAGGCCGCCTGCCGGGCGGCGCCGATCGCCGCGTAGTCCGCGGGCTGCGGCACCACGACCTGCGTCCCGAACAGCATGGGCGCCGCGGCCTGCACGGCGGGCAGCTCGGCGGCCGGCCCCAGCAGGAAGACCCGCCGCACCTCCACGCCCCGGCCGCGCAGCACGTCCAGCGCGTCCGCGAGCCCGCACAGCATGCCCTCGAACGCGGCCCGCGCCAGGTGCTCCGCCTTCATCGACTCGCGCCTGAGCCCCGCCAGGGTCCCGGCGGTGTGCGGCAGGTTCGGCGTCCGCTCGCCCTCCAGATAGGGCAGCAGCACCAGCCCGTGCGCTCCCGGCGTCGACTTCATCGCCAGGTTGGACAGGCTCTCCAGATCGGGCAGCCCCAGCAGCTCCGCCGTCCCGCGCAGGGTCCGGACGGCGTTCAGCGTGGTGACGACGGGCAGGTGCATGCCGGTCGCGTCGGCGAGCGCGGTGATCATCCCGGAGCCGTCGACCAGCGCCTCGGGGTGCACGGCCATCACGGACCCGGACGCCCCGAGCGAGACGACCGCGTCGCCGAGGCCGATGCCCAGACCGAACGCCGCCGCCATGGTCTCGCCGGTCCCCACCGAGATCAGCAGCCCCTCCGGCGTGGTCCCGGCCGCGTCCGCCGGGCCGATCACCTCCGGCAGCATCACCTGGTGGCCCAGGGCCAGCTCGACCAGGTCCGGCCGGTAGGCGCCGGTCGCCGCCGACCAGTACCCGGTCCCGGAGGCGCCGCCCCGGTCGGTCGTCCTCCTGACGGGCCTGCCCAGCAGCTGCCAGACCAGCCAGTCGTGCGCCTGCAGCAGGATCGCCGTGCGCTGCGCGTTCTCCGGTTCGGTCCGCGCCAGCCAGCGCAGCTTCGTCACCGGCTGCGGGGCCTGCGGCACACAGCCCACGGCCTGCGCCCACGCCTCGCGCCCCCCGAGCGCGTCGACCAGATCGGCGGCGGCGACCTGGGTCCGCTTGTCGCCGCCGACCATCGCCGGGCGCACGGTGTTGCCCTGCGCGTCCAGCGGTACGACCGCGTTCTGCTGCGCCGAGACGCCGATCGCCTGCACGCCCTCCAGCAGCCCGCCGCCCGCGGCCTCGCCCAGGGACAGCAGCCAGGCCTGCGGGTCGACGTCGGACGGCCGGCCGCCGTCGGGGCTCTCCACCGGATGCGGCGCATATCCCTGCCTGAGCACGGCTCCGGTGTCCGCGTCACAGACGACGATGCGAGTGAAATCGGGCGAACTGTCCAACCCGGCGACTATCCCCATGTCCAAAATTCTGCCGTACGGCTGCGCCGGGCCGGGCCGCGGGCGCCGCGGGAGGCGTGCCGGGTGCTGACCGCGGGTCTCGTCGGTCAGGTGTTGCTCGTGCCCCAGTCGTCCTGGCCGCCGTTGTGGGTGGCGCGCTCCTTGAGGTGGCGGACGCGGTCGGCCACGGAGTCCGGGACGCGGTCGCCGACCTTGTCGCTGACCACGTGGTACGCCTTGCCCGCGAACTCGCGCCCCTGCTGGGCCGCCGTCTCCGCGGTGTTGCGGACGGCGGGGTTCTGCGCGAACTGACGGGCCGACTTCTTCAGCTGTTCGTAGCGCTCGCGTCCGGCCCTCGTGCCCAGCACGTAACCCAGGACGACTCCGGCGACGAACGTGAGCCGGTAACGCATGGCTGCCACCCTTCTCTTGCGTGAGTATCCGGTGCGGCGTCGGCGCCGGGGAGTACCGATTGGCGGAGCACCCCCCTGCTTGCGCTAATGTATGTGTCGCAGCGAGCGCGCGCCCCCTGGCGAATACCCAGGTAGGTACGTTCGATGCAACGAGACCTTCCTCGGTAGCTCAATTGGCAGAGCAGCCGGCTGTTAACCGGCAGGTTACTGGTTCGAGTCCAGTCCGGGGAGCTCGGTCCTCCGTAGCTCAATTGGCAGAGCAGCCGGCTGTTAACCGGCAGGTTACTGGTTCGAGTCCAGTCGGGGGAGCACGGTGAACGAGGACCCCTCAGGGGTCCTTTTTCATGTCCGGTGGAACCGTCCGGCCCGGGGCGGAGTCATCAAGGTCACGAACGCCGTGGCCGAGCCGACCATCCGAAGCAGGAGATCGTATGAGCGGCTATGCTGCGGCAGACGGCGCGCACACATGTACGCGACACGCCGCTATGGGGCGGTAGCTCAGCCGGTTAGAGCAGCGGACTCATAATCCGTCGGCCGTGGGTTCGAGTCCCACCCGCCCCACCATTACAGGGCTGTGACCTGCGGAGACGTCTCTTCCTGGTAGGGAGATCAGGAACTCTGACTCAACGGAGGGAATCCGCTGCTCAGGGGCGATGTCGGAAGCCGCAGGCCGTGACCTGACTGATCTAGGCATGGCTCCTACTTGCAGTGATGCGAGGGGTCGGGCGCGCTGCCGTGTGTGGTGAGCGTGTCCAGCAGCGCGGCGTCGAGGTGGTCGACAGCAGCCGTGCGGTCCACGGCACCCGTGGCGGACCTGGCCCGCCCTCCGGCGTTACGCCGGGGGCATCACACCGTGGATCCGCGACAGTGTGAACACCCGCTCCGCATTGCGTAGTTGACACCAGGCGTACAGATACGGGGGGTCGAGGTCGAGGCCGCTGATGGTGCGGATCGTGCGGCTGCCTGTTGTGGCGACGTACTCGATGGTGACCGCCGTCCCGCTGTCAACGGCGTGGGCGAGTTGACGGACGTCGGCGTGGGGGATCTGGATCGCATGTCCGGCGACGATTTCTTCCGTATCGGTGGCGAAGGGGACGCCGTTGTACGGGTCGGGGGCGGGATGGGCTAGTGGGGCGCCCGCCAGTCGGGCGGCCAGCGTGGTCAGCTCGGCCTGCTTCGAGGTGGTGGTCGTACGGGATGGGGTGCTGGACCTGACCGCACTGCGCGGGGGTGGTACCGGCGCGGGCGCCCGGTGTCTGCGGGGTCGTTCGACGCGCACGGTTCCGTCGGCCGTCTCCGCGACTGGCGCGTACCCCTCGGTCCGCAGTGCGGCGAGAGCCTTCTCCAGCGGGGTGCGGCTGACGAGGACGGTGGGGGCGAGGTGCCGCAGACCCAGTTCGGAGAGTTTGCGGTGGGCGGCGATCTCGGTGAGGAGGGCGGGTTCCTCACTGTGGATGACGCAGGCGGCCGAGGCGATACGGATCCGCCCATGGCCGCGCGCCGTGTCCGTGATCAGGTAGGACAGAGGCTGGGGCAGCGGGTTGGTGGCGACGGCGGCCAAGTCAGCCTCGATGGAGTCCGGGCTACGGCCTGTGTCCAGGGCGCGGCGGACGCTCGCCGGGCTGAACCGCCACACCGAGGCGGTGCCGCTGGTCTCCCGAATGGCGACCGAGTCCAGCAGCGTGACCAGCCGCGTGGCGGGTGTGCCGGTGACGACGGCGGTCAGGTCGCTGCCGAAGCGGACCGTAGTGGTGGCGGCGGGAAGGAGACGGTGGCAGGCGGCGGCCAGTCCCTCGGTGCTGTCGGCCAGCAGAGCGGCGCCGATCGGAGACAGGACGCCGCGAGCGAGGACCCCGAGCAGTTCCGCCTCCCGGATCACGGTGGCGAACGGCGTCGCGTCCTGTGGCAGCACCTCGGCGAGCGGCCGTGACCAATGGGTGAGAGGACCCAGTTCGGCCGAGTTCTTCGCGCCCTGCCCGGCCGGCAGACGGGAAGCGGCGGCGAGCAGCCCCTGCCGGGCCTGGAGGCAGCCGGTGCAGGGCGGTGTCCCGGCCAGGGCGGGCAGCGCCTTGTTGTCGTCGTCCCGGGCCTGCGAGGCGGTGAGCCCAAGTGCCCACCAGGCGTGCAGCAATACTGGCAGCCGCTCTGGGGGCTCCGAATCGGCCCAGGCGCCGTAGGCGTCCGTCGTCGCGACCCGGTCACCGTCACGGGCCATGAGACCGGCCTTGTACGCCGTCTCGAGGGTCAGACGTACGACGGTCTCCTCGCAGCGTGCCGCCCTGCCGACCCTGGCCAGTTCGCGTGCTCCGACGCCGCCGGACTTCAGCTGGGCGGGCGGAGCCGTCGCGCACACCGACAGGACCGAGACGGCGTGGGCGGCGAACGCCGTGGCCGCGGCGGACGCCTCACTGTCGACCTCCGCCGGAGGGACGGGTACGAGGGGTGTGATGGGCGGCGCCGGGTCGAACGGGGCGTGCCAGCCTGGCCCGCGCAACGCGAGCGCCACCTCGGCGGGCATCCGAACAGGGCCGTAGCCGTGTCGACCCTGCACCAGCAGTCCCCGCTCCAGCGCCCAGCGCGCACCCGGTCCGGGGGTGGACTGGCCCCCGATGAGGACGAATGCCTGTGGCCGGTGCGCGGGGTCCGCCCTGCGGTCCAGTAGTTTCCGGGCGTCGGCCGGTGCCTGTGCGACCACCGCGGCGACACGTGCCGGGTCGCTGTGGTGGTCCACGAGCGCCGCGAGGCGCTGCGGTTTGCTGCCGGGAGGCCGCACGCCCAGAGCCGTGAGCATGCGGCGCAACTCCTCGGAGGTCGTGTCCTCCAACAGCGTCGCCAGCGGCTGGTCCAGTCCGAGCGGTGTGTCCCACGCCTGCCGCAGGGGCGCGGCCATGCGCAGTGATCCCTCGCTGTCCGGCCAGACCAGCGCGTGCGTGGACAGGGTCTGGAGCGCCGTTGTCAGACCGCGTGCGGCCTCGTCCTCCGCCGCGTCCAGCAAATCCGCCAGGACATCCCGAGAGGCCGGCGCACTCAGTGCCGCCAGTGCTTCGGCTGCCTGCAGGGCGGGCAGCGAAAGCCGGGGCAGCGCGAGCGCGACCGAGCCCGGGCGTTGTAGGCGTTCGGCCAGTTCGCTCACCGAGCGGGGCTCCGGCGGAGACACTGCGTCGGGCCGTGCAGCGAGTACCTTCTCCAAGCCTTCGGCGTTGAGGCGGTGGAGCCATGCCGCGAGGGTCGACTTGCCGGACTTCACTGATCAGTGCACCTCGTTGAGGGAAACGCCACGCGTCGCGCCAGCAGCCGGGCGAGACGGGCTGTGCCGTACGGCCTCCCAGCATGGCGCATCCGGCGGGCGTCGTTGGTGCCGTCGTCAGAGCTTCGCGGACGGCGGGGCAGTTGTGAACGGCGAAGGCCCCTGGCCGATACCGGAACCAGATGCTTGGCGCACAAGGCGCACCCACCAGAATTCACTGCGCTGGAGAGCAGGCGCCACCCTCAAGGGCCGGCGCCTGCTGTGGAGAGTCTGCCGCAGTGCCAACCGCGCCACCGCGATCGTCGAGGCCGTCCTCGTCCCTTCACGTTCCAATGTCAGGCTTGGAAAAGGATCACTGTCTGAGGTCGATCGTGCGTACTGGCTGTCCCGTGGTCCGGGCGATGGTCTCGAAGTCGCGGTCGTAGTGGAGCAGGGTGAGGCCCGCTTCTTCGGCGGCGGCTGCGACGAGGAGGTCGACCGGGCCCGCGCTGCGGTGTTCCCCCTTCGCGGTGAGCTGCTCCTGGACCACGCGGGAGCGGCGGTATATGCCGTCCGGCATCGGACACCCGACGTAGTGGGCGTCGAGTGCCGCCTTCAGCCGAGCGCGGTCCGCGGAAGAGCGGGCAGTGTAGAGGACCTCAAGTTCCGTGAGGTCGCAGATCGCGACGAGGCCGGCGGCGATCCTGTCGTCCCACTCGGCCGTGTTCTGGGCGAGAAGGACGCGGGCGAGGGCGGAGGTGTCGATGAGGTAGTCGGCGACGGTCACGGCCGGTACTGGCTCTTGTCCAGGAGGATGTTGATGTCCAGGGCTCCGTCGGCCACCAGTTGCCGGGATTCCTCAAGCGCGCGCAGGCGCCGGTAGCGAGCGGTGACCTCGCGCAGGGCGGTGTTGATCGTGTCGCGCTTGGTGGTGGTGCCGAGTTCCCTGGCGGCTGCCTCCAGTGCCTCGTCGTCGAGGTCGATGACAGTTCGGCTCACTGCGACTCCCTGTGTATACGGCGATGTATATCAGTATACCTGCTCCGCTGTATATCGCGGGTCGGGCTCCAAGTCTGGTCCTGATCGGCGGGCTTCTTGGCCGGAAGGCGGGGCCGGACGAGGTCCGCGAGCAGGTGGCCGCGCGCAGCGAGGGCGGCGACCTGCCTCGCGCCCGGTTCTTCTGGTGCCACTTGCCGCCGACCATGATGTCTCCGCGTCCGGTGCGTGGTCCGGCGCGTGCGCACCTGACTGCCAACGCGCTTTCCGCGCAGAACCGTTTCCAGCCGTCGCTCAGGCGGTGGCCGCCGTGTCGATGCGGCGGATCAGCTCCTCGGCCGTCAGGCCGCCCGGTTCCCGGCCCAGCAGGACGCTCTCCCGCGCGGCGGCCGCCAGGGCCGCGTTCACCGGCGTGGGCACGCCGTGCGTACGGCCCAGGAGGACGATCTCGCCGTTGAGGTGGTCCGTCTCGATCGAGCCCGTGCCCCGCGCCAGGCTCTGCCAGGTCGAGCTGCGCGTGGGCTCGCCGGGGAGCGGCTGCACCTCGACCGTGCCGCTGCGCAACCGCGTGATCTCCGCCCCGCTCGCGTAGGCGATGCCCGCGGCGTCCAGGACGGCGGTGCCCTCGGCCTTCGCGCGGGCGATCAGGTCCTGGGCGGCGGCGTCCGCGGCCGAGCCGCACACGGCCTCGACGGCGTTGGCGAGGTTGCCGAGGAGCTTGCCGTACTTCCAGCGCATCACGTCCGTCACCACCGGAGCCAGGAAGCAGGACTTCTCCAGGTCCCCGGCGATCCGGCGGGCCGTGCCGTCCGGGCCCGGGCCGTAGCGGCCGAGGACCAGGGCGCCGGTGTACGGGCCGCAGGGCGCCACGACCTCACCCGGGGTCAGATGACTGCTGGGCAGGACGACGCACATGCCGTGCACCTCGCCGAAGCGGCGCAGGGCCAGGCGCTCGTTCTCCACGCCGTTCTGCGCGCACACCACGGGCAGGCGCTCGCCGGCCGTGCCGCCGCCCGCCACCGGCCGTGCGGCCCAGGCGTCCAGGGCGGCCACGCTGTCCTGGGTCTTCACCGCGAGGACGAGCACGTCGTCCGCGCGCAGTTCGACGTCCTCGGGGCCGGTCGCGACCGGCACGTCCAGGGTGAGCGTGCCGGTGGGGACCGTGAGCCGCAGCCCCTGGGCGCGCAGCGCGTCGGCGTGCGCGCCGCGGGCGACCAGGACGACCGGCCGGCCGCTCTCGTGCAGCCGGCCCCCGACCGAACCGCCGACCGCTCCCGCCCCGATGACGATGTAGCGCATGTGGCTCCCCGCTGGCTCGGTCCGCTGTCGGTCCGCAGGCGCGCGACCTGCCGGTCGCCGGCCCCGGCCGGCACCCGACGCGCCCCGTACACACCGGACTTCCGCCCTCCGCGGCACGCCGTGTCCACCGTACCCCGCGGGCGTCGCGGCGTGCCGCCGGCATCGTCGACGCCGCCCCGGGGCACGGCCCTCCCCGGAGCCGGACCGGACCGTACAGTCGGCCTTCGACGAAGGTGCCTTCCGGGAGGGGCCGTTGAGCGATCCGGGACCGGGACACCTCGACACCGAGACAGAGGAAGCAATGGACAACGCGTTCAAGGACGTTCCGCCCACCACCCTCGCCGACCTGCTCGGCCGCGCGCAGGTCATGGACATCGGCATCCGTCCGCTGTGGAACTCCCCGCGCGTCGCCGGTCCCGCCTTCACCGTGCGGTGCGAGCCCGGCGACAACCTGATGCTGCACGCCGCCGTCTACCGGTCCGAACCGGGTGCGGTCATCGTCGTGGAGTCCGGTGACGTCGACTACGCGCTGGCCGGCGGCAACGTGTGCGCCGTCGCCCAGCGCCGGGGCGTGGCGGCCTTCGTGGTCGACGGCGTGATCCGCGACCTGGGCGAGGTGCGCGAGGCGGGCTTCCCCGTCTTCTCCCGTGGCGTCATCCCGATCCCCGGCACCAAGGAGAAGGTCGGCTCGCTCGGTGAGCCGGCCAGGGTCGGCGGGGTGCTGGTCCACCCCGGCGACATCGTGGTCGCCGACGAGGAGGGCATCGTCGTCACCCCCGCCGCCCGCCGGGAGGAGATCCTCACGGCGGCCCGGGCGAAGCTGGCGAAGGAGGCCGGGGAGTCCCTCGACGCGTGGGAGGCGGACCACCGCGCCCGCGTCGACAAGGCGCTGAGCGAGGGCGGGTTCACCGGCTGACCGGCCGCCCCCGGCCGACCGGTGAGCCGGCCCGCTCAGAGGGACAGGGGGTTGGGGCTCTCGGCGCCGAGGCGGCGCTGGCGGTGGGTGTAGGCCGTGACGGCCTGCCACAGGTGCCGGCGGTCGGTGTCGGGCCACAGGTCGGGCGTGAAGTGCAGCTCCGCGTAGGCCGCGTGCCACGGCAGGAAGTTGGACGTGCGCTGCTCGTTGCCGGTGCGCCAGAGCAGGTCCACGTCGGGCATGTCCGGATGGGGCAGATGACGGGCGAAGTCCTCGTCCGTGATCCGGTCCGGGTCCAGCTGTCCCGCCCGCGCCCGGCGGGCCAGCGCGGCCGCGGTCCGGGTGATCTCGTCCCGGCCGCCGTAGTCGATGCACATCGTCAGCGTCAGCCCGGTCCGGCCGCGCGTGGTGCGCTCGCGCAGGTGCAGCAGATCGGCCAGATCGGGGGGCAGCCGCCCGGCGCGGCCGTGCCAGCGCATGTGGACGTCGAGGTCCCGGAAGGGGTTGTCGGTCACCTCGTCGCGCAGCAGGCCCAGGATCGCGTCGACCTCCTCGGTGTCGCGCTGCCAGTTCTCGGTGGAGAACGTGTACAGCGTCAGATGCCGCAGCCCCATCTCCAGGGCGCCGTGGACCACTTCGCGGACGGCGGCGGCGCCGGCCCGGTGGCCCTCGTACCGGGGCAGGCCGCGCTGCTGCGCCCAGCGGCCGTTGCCGTCCATGATCACGGCGACGTGCGTGGGGAGGCGGGCGGCCGGGATGGCGGGGGGCCGTTCGCCGCTGGGGTGCGGGGGCGGACGGCGGAAGACGGGGGCGCCGGCCGGCCGGGTGGGCGCCGGGACCGGCTGCGGGGCGCCCGGCGGGCGGGACGGCGGCAGCGTGAGGGGGGTCAGGGACCAGGCCAGGGCCGCGCGGGTGCGGGCCGGGGCGAGGATGCGGGCCCGGGTGCGCAGCGGGGGGCGGGGCCGGGTGCGCAGCAGGGCCGGGCCCGCCGCGTCGACGGCGTCGAGCTGGGCGCGCAGCAGGGCGGCCATCGTGTGCAGGACGGTCGCGGGGCCGGGGTGCATGCCGCGGGTGAGGGTCTCCTGGCCGACCCACCGCCGGGCCAGGCCCGTCAGGTCGGTGACCAGGGCCGACACGGCCGGGCTCCAGCGCAGCCGGGCCAGGTCCTCCGCCGAGCCCGGGTGCCGGGCGAGGGCCTCGGCGGGCAGCAGCAGGTCGCCCTGGGCCAGGTCGGCGGACAGGTCGGTGAGGATGTCCGTGAGCCGGACCCCGTCGAGGAACTCCTCGTAGCTCTCCCGGGTGTCCAGGCGCAGGGCCACGGGGACGCCCGCCCGGTCGAGGATCGCGCGGACCTGGGCGAACCAGGGCAGCAGGTTCTCCCGGCCCCAGGCCCGCCACTCCGCCCAGTCGGCGAAGCGCCGGCCCTCGGTGTCGTCCCGGACCTGGGCCATGGCGTCCCGCAGGTCGGACAGGTCCAGGCGCCAGCGCCCGGCGGTGTCGACCAGGGCGTGACGGATCGGGTCCGGGCTGGTGCCGGTGGGCAGTTCGCGGTGCAGGGCGGCGATCCACGCCTCCACCCGGGCGGCCCGTTCGGCGGCCGGGGCGGTGCGGTCGTCGCCGAGGTCGTCCAGGGCGTTGGCCGCGGCCCACAGGGCGTGCAGTGCCGGGCGCAGGGGGGCGGGGACCAGCTGGATGAGGGCGTACTCCGCCGGGTCCTCGGTCCTCGTCCGGCGTCGGCACAGTCGGTAGGCGGCCCGCAGGGCCGGGTCGGCAGGCGCATCGCTCACACCGAGGACATTACGTCCCGTCCGTACGGCGCTCCGAGCACCCGGGGCGGGGCCGCGCCGCACGGTGTCCGCCACCGGGACCACGGCCCGTGTTCCGCGACGGCTCACGCGCGCACCGCCGCGGCGGAAGCGGCGGTGGCGCACCGGGCGGGACGCGCGGGCGGGCGGGCGGACGCCGCCGCACCGGGCGCCGGGACCGTGGGCCGGCCTCGCGGGCCGGGTGCGTGCGGTCCTCCGGCGTGTCCGCCCGCTTCGAGGGCCGGGCCCGGGTCGGTCATGCGGTGTCGTCCTCCTCGGGCTCCGCGTCGTCGCGGTCGCCCTCCGCCTGGGACGGGGTCGGGGTCGGCGTGGGGGCGGTGTGCTGCTCGTCCTCGCGGTCGCCTTCGGCCTGGGACGGGGTCTGGTCGGTCATGGCGGGTCTCCTTATGCCGGTGCCGGCTGCCGGGTACCCCGGTGCGGCCGGAGTGATCGCCCCTGTGCCCGGTACCACTGGAACGCCAGCGACAGGGCCAGGGCGATCTCCACCGCGTCACCGCCGTAGTACATGAGCTGCGAGGCGAGGTGCAGGTCGGCGGGGGTGTGGGCGGTGCCGGGCGGGCCCGTCGCCCACAGGCTCTTCGCCAGTACGGCGTGGGCCGCGGCGGCCGCCAGGAGGGTGCCCGCCCGCACGGCGAGGCCCGGCCGGTGGCGCACCGGGTCCACGGCGAGCAGGGCGAACGTGAAGAGCAGCCCCGCCAGGAACAGGTGCACCAGCAGCAGGGGATGGTGGTGCAGGGACGGCGGCAGGGGGCCCCGGTAGAGGAGCCACAGGCCGCCGATGTCCAGGGCCGCGGCCACCGGCGGGAAGACCAGTGCCGCGGCCAGGCGCGAGCGGGTCACCAGGACCAGGGCGCGGCGGGCCGGCAGGGGGAGGGCGCGCAGGGCCAGGGTGACCGGCCGGGCCAGGACCAGGGGCAGCGGGGCCGCCATGCCGGCCGTGACGTGGGCGGCCGTGTGCGCGGAGAACGGAGGCAGCCCCTGCTGCCACGGCACCGCGAACGCGGCCACCAGCAGGCCCCCGCCCAGCCAGCACCCCGCGTCCCGCCGCACCGGCCAGCGGTCCCCGCGCCGGCGCAGCCGGACGGCGCCGGCCGTGTACAGCAGGCAGCACAGCAGGACGGCGACCGGCAGGGCAGCGGGGGTCGTCATCGCGCTCCCCCGCGCGCGGTGCGCCGGGCGCGCCGCCACAGCAGCGCGCCGGCCAGCAGGAACAGGACCGCGACCGCGTTCCAGGTCCAGTCGTACGGCCGCGGGTCGACCTCGTAGCGGATCTGGTGCAGGCGGAGCAGCTTGTGCTGGACCGTGCCGTCGTAGAGCTGGAAGCCGCCCAGGCCCAGGCAGACGCCGGACCACCAGGCCGGGCGCAGCGGCCCGCCCCTGCGGCGCAGGTCCGCGTAGACGAACAGGCCCGCCACCATGGCCAGCCACCCCCCGGCGTGGAACAGGCCGTCGGAGACCAGTCCCACGTCGGGTGTGGATCTGTCGTAGAAGTGGTGCCAGTGGAGCAGCTGGTGGAAGACGACCTCGTCGACGAACGCGGCGAGGCCGACTCCCGACAGCGCCCCACCGGCCAGTGAGCGGCGGTACGTCACCCGTCCTTGCCCATGGCCTTGCGGACGGCGTCCCGCGTGCGGTCGACCAGGGCCGCGAGCGGGCCGACGGCGAGGTTCTTCGCCGCGGACTCCGTACCGGGGTGCGGGCGGGTCGGGGCCATCGCCTCGGCCGCCTTCAGGGCCGAGGCCATCGAGGCCAGGCGGCCCTGGTCGGCGTGGCGGCGGATGTGGTTGAACTCGTAGCGCTCCTCCGCCCGGGCGTGCGCCATCACGTCCAGGCGCAGGGCGAGCAGCTCCGGCAGGAACTTCGGGTCGTCGGTGTCCATGCCGTCCAGCCGGGACAGCAACTCCTTCGCCTCCCGCTCCTCGTTCAGACGGTCCTCGACGACCTGCTCGCCGCCCGGCACGTTCGCCCGGGTGAAGGGCCGCACGACCTCCTCCTCGGCCGTCTCGTGCACGGCCAGCAGCCGGACCAGGTCGCGGAACGCGGCGCGGCGCTCGTCCCCGGCCGTCCGCTCCACCTCGTCGAACAGATTGCGGATGTCGCCGTGCTGGCGCATCAGCAGCGCCACGACGTCCGTGTCACTCGCCGCGATCCCCGCCATGTCAGTGCCCTTCCCGGAGCGTGGGGTCGGGGTGCTCGCCGTCGGTCTCCACGCGGTACTCGCGGCCGAACATCTCGTCGTGCTGGACCATCACGCGCTCACTGGGCGGCTCCTCGCCGCCGTGGATCTGCTCCTGCAGCTTCTCGAACCGCTCGTGCGCGTCCCGGACGTAACCGGTGCCGAGGGTGGTCAGGTCGATCTGGGTGTCGAGCAGGTTGCGCACGAACGTCTTGTTCTCCTCGAACGTCAGGACGTTCGGCAGCTCCGGCGCCAGGATCTCCTGCGGCTCGCGGCCGTCGTGACGGCGCATCAGGTCGCAGGCGATGCGCAGGTGCTCCAGCTCCATGTTCAGGTGCAGCTCCCAGATGGCCCGCACCTTCGGGTCCGGCTCCTGCTCCATGAAGGAGTGGTAGAGGTAGCACTCGTTGTACTCGTGGTTGACGAGTTGCTCCCACCACGTCTCGCCCGGGTCGACCAGGGACTCGTAGTGGGTGACGTGCTCCTCCTCGATCAGGCCGATCTCCTGGTAGAGCTGACGGGCGATCGGCTCCATGTACTGCGGGCCGACGTTCATGTAGAAGTTCATGGTCTGCTGCTCCGCCGACATGATCGTCAGCGCGTGCAGCTTGGACAGCGGGTTCACGGTCGAGCGGTCGTACGGCTCGCGGACGTTGTCGGCCGGGTGGCGGTGGTGGTACTTCGTCGGGCGGCCCGGCATCACCTCGGTCAGCCCGTCGACGATCGACTCCGCCTTGCGGTGCTCGATCATCTCGTAGAGGTTGGCGTACCGGTACAGGTGGTCGAAGTCCTCCAGCACGCCGAACTCGTAGGCCTGCTTCAGGTACGGGTCGGGCTCGTGGCGGGCCACCCAGCCGGTGAGGTCCACGGCCACCTGCTCGTAGGCGATCGTGGTCTCCAGGACCGAAGCCAGGCCCGGCAGCAGCCAGTTGACCGCCTTCTGCTGCTGGTGCTCGATGTAACGGACCTCGGCCAGCTGCCGTTTGACGTCCGGGTCGGGACAGCGGCGGGCGAGCTGGTGGCTGAACATGATCGCCTCCACCTCGATGCCGTTCATCGTGATGATCCGGCAGCGGGTGTAGGGGTCGGCGTGGTCGGGGTCGATCGGCTCGACGTCCAGTTCGCGCCAGCTGCGCAGCTGACGGTCGAGGGGGATGCCTTGGTGCTCGAGGGGGTTGAAACCCATCGGGTTCTCCTCGCCTGAGGGCGGAGCGGGCCGCCGCCGGGTACCCGAGCCCCCTGACCGTGAAACCGGCGGGCCGGTGCGGAACCCGTGAGGGGCGCGGGGAACGGCGTACCCCGCAGCCTCCGGCCCGCAGCCGCCCCGCCGGGTTCAGCCCCTGCGGCGCCGCGCCCGGTTCAGCCCCTGCGGCGCCGCGCCCGGTTCAGCCCTTGCGGCGCCGCGCGATGGCCGTCTGCAGCGCCGTGCGCAGCGCGGCCGGCGGGGCCGGGCCGTCCGCCTCCGCGCTCGCCGTCACCGCCGCCGCCACGTCCCGCAGCTTCGTGTTCGACAGCTGGGACGTCTCGCGCAGGATGTGCCACGCCTGCTCGGACGTGCAGCCGTGGGTGGCCATGAGGATGCCGCGGGCCTGGTCGATGACCGGGCGGGACGCGATGGCCTGGCGCAACTGCGCGACCTCCTCCTGCAGCACGTGCAGACGCTCCGCGCGCTCCAGGGCGACCGCCGAGGTCGAAAGGGCCGGGTCCTGGGTGTCCGCGCCGAGGGTGTCCGCGCCGTGGCCGTCCGGGCCCTTGGTGTCCGGGCCGGCCAGCGGGTCGGCCGTGTCCAGGCCCGCGAGCTCCAGGATGCGGCGCGGCTGGCCGTTCCAGTTCGTCACCGTCACGGTCAGCGACCGGCGGCGGCGGAAGTCCCCCAGCACGTCCAGGAACTGCAGCCCGGCCGTGTCCATGAAGTGCACGTCCGCCATGTCCAGCTCGACCCGGGTGACGCCCGGCGGCAGCTCGTCCAGGGTCCGGGCCAGGACGTCCGCGCAGCCGTGGACGAGCTCGCCGCGCGGGGTGAGCTCGGCACGGTCCGCGTCGACGCGGCCACGGATGACCAGGGTGTTCAGTCCTCCTGTCAGATGTGGTGATGCCGCAGAGGTCATGTCACCGCCTTGTCGGTCCTCGTCGGTCGGGTCCGTCTCGCCGGACTGCACCACGTCACTCGCCCCCGTCGACGCGGGTGTGGCATGCGCCTGCCCGCCGTACGGCTTAGTACACGCGGATCGGGGGAATGAGCCCCCAGCGCGCGGGTACGTGCGCTGGGGTCACAAGGTGTGGGGAGAGGGGCGTGAACACTCGGTATCAGGTACCGGCCGCCGGGGCCCACGGGCCGTCGCCGGGCCTGGCGGTGTTCCCGCTGACCGGCGGGCGGGGAGTGCGGGCGGCCGGGGAGGTCGGACTGACCACTCGGGCGATCTGGGAAGGTGTACTCGAGCAAGCCGTTCGTGAGGGCGAGGACGTGTACCACCTGGAGCTGTCCGACGTGACGTTCGTCGACGTGGCGGGCGCCGGCGCGCTCGCGGCCGCCGCCGGGCGACTGCGGGACGGGCGGCGGTTCGTGGTGTGCCGGCCGCCGGCGGCGCTGCGGCGCACGCTGGACCTGCTGTGGCCCGACCAAGAGGGGATCGAGGTGACCGTGTCATGACCGCTGCCGTGGCGGACCCCTTCGGGCCCCTCGAGCCCTTCGTCCACCCCGCGTTCTTCTACCGGGACGCGCAGGACTACCTCGACGTGACGGTGCCCTTCGTCCGGGACGGCCTGGCGGCCGGCGAGCCGGTGGCGGTCGCCGTGCCCGGCAAGAACCTCGCCCTCGTCCGGGACGCCCTGGGCGACGACGCCGGGGCGGTGCGGCTCCTGGACATGGAGGAGGCCGGACGCAACCCGGGGCGGATCATCCCCGGCGTGCTGCGCGCCTTCGCCGACGCCCAGCCGGCCGGCCGCCGGGTGCGGATCATCGGCGAGCCCATCTGGGCCGGGCGGTCCGACACCGAGTACCCCGCCTGCGCCCAGCACGAGGCGCTCATCAACGCCGCCTTCCAGGGCAGCGCGGCGACCATCCTGTGCCCCTACGACACCCGGGCGCTGCCCGAGCAGGTGCTCGCCGACGCTCACGCCACCCACCCCGTCGTCATCCCCGAGGGCTCCCGGACGGCGGAGGACAGCGCCGCCTACGCCCCCGGCGACGTCGTCGACCGCTACAACGAGCCCCTCGACCCGGTCCCGCACGCGCTGGCCTTCGCCTTCGACACCGAGTCGCTCTCCCACGCCCGGCACGTCGCCGTCGGGGAGGCCTCCCGGCTCGGTCTCACCGGCGTCAAGCGGGACGACCTGGCCCTCGCCATGGCGGAGCTGACCACCAACAGCGTGGTCCACGGTGGCGGCACCGGCGTCCTGCGCGTGTGGAGCGAGGACGGGCACGTGGTGTGCGAGGTGCGGGACGAGGGGCGGCTCGCGGACGTCCTGGCCGGACGCCGGCCCGTGCCCCGGGACCAGCGCGGCGGCCGCGGGATGCTGCTGGTCAACCTGATCGCCGACCTGGTGCGGGTGCACCGGGGCGACAGCGGCACGACCGTGCGCTGCTGGTTCGCCCTCTGAGCGCCCTGCGACGGCCTTCAGGGCGCTTTCCGATCACCCTCCGGCCGGTCCCCGGCGCTCAGCTGCCCAGCGGGTCCAGGGCCAGCGGCGCGATCCTGCCCTCCAGCATGGCGCCCAGCCCCTGCACGGCGCACACGTCCGGGCGCTCCGCGATGTGCACGGGCATGCCCGTCGCCTGCCGCAGCATCTGGTCCAGGCCCGGCAGCAGCGCACTGCCGCCGACCATCATGATCCCCCGGTCGGCCAGGTCGGCGACCAGGTCGGGCGGGCAGGACCGCAGCACCTTGCCGATGCCGTCCAGGATCGCGGTGAGCGGCGTCTGGATGGCGTCCCGCACGGCCGCGGTGTCCACCTGCACGGAGCGGGCCAGACCGGTGGCGACGTCCCGCCCGTGGATCTCCGTCGAGGCCGGGCCGTGCGGCGTGAGGCCGTTGCCCGACAGGGCGAGCTGCAGCGGCCGGACCGACTGGCTCGGCAGCATCAGCTCGTGCTCGTGGCGCAGGTGCTGCACGATCGCCTGGTCGACGGCCTCGCCGCCCACCGGGATGCGCTCGGCGGTGACGATCGCCCCGAGGGACAGCACCGCCACCTGTGTGGCGGCCGCCCCGCACACCATGATCATGGTCGCCTCGGGCTGCTCCACGGGCAGTCCGCAGCCGACCGCCGCGGCGATCAGCGTGTCCACCAGCTCCACGCGCCGCGCCCCCAGGCCGACCAGCGTCTCGATCGCGGCGCGCTGGGCGAGCGGGTCGGCGTCGTGCGGGGTGCAGGCCGCGGCGCGCAGGATCGGCTTGCGGCGCAGGCCGCGGCGCATCTTGTCGCCCAGCAGGTGGCGCAGCATGCGCTGGGCCATCTCGATGTCGACGACGGTGCCGCCGGAGACCGGCCGGACGACCCGGATGTAGCCCGGGGTGCGGCCCGTCATCTGCTCCGCGAGTTCACCGACCGCGATCAGCGCCCCGGTGCGGGTGTTCACGGCGGCGGCGGACGGCTGGTCGACGACGAGCCCGGCGCCCTTGACGTAGACCCGTGTGCGGGCCGCCCCCAGGTCGACGGCGAAGTGGCAGCGGCGCAGCTGCTCCAGACTGGCGGTCATGGCAGGTCCTCCCGAGAGCACAGACCGTGGGGGGCCGCCAGGTGGCGGGCCTCGCAGACGTGGGGCCGCCGGGCGGCGGGCCTCCCTTCGCATCGTGCGCGGGAGGGCCTCGGGCCGCCTTTCGGAGGGGGCCGGGCGGGGCACCGCCGAACGGGGGGTTCGCCCTTTCGCTACCGGGAGCGGGCGGCCTCCAGCAGCGGCGCCAGGGAGGTGACGGTGGTCTCGCAGCCCGCCTCCTTCAGCAGCCGGCCCGCGGTGGTGTTGCGGGCGAGGCCGACGAAGCGCAGGCCCGCCTGCTGGGCGGCGGTCAGCTCGGGGACCGTGGAGCCGATGACGACGCCCGTCGCGGCGCCGCCGCCGGTGGCGTGCAGGGCGCGCAGCAGGCAGTCGGGGTGCGGGGTCAGCAGGGTGAGGTCCGTGCCGCGGGCGTGCGTGCCGGCCAGGGGCAGGCCGTACGGGTCGAGGTAGCGGTGGACGGCCGGGGCGCCGACGTCCGAGACGACGCTGACGCGGCGGCCGGAGTCGTGCAGGGCCCGCACCAGGGGCACGGAGTGGTGCGTGGTGGGCGCGTCGGGGACGGCGCGCAGTTCGAGCGCGTCGAGGCGGTCGCGCAGGAGCGGGCCCAGTGGGTCCCGCGCGAAGGCCCGCAGCACGTCCAGCGGGTGCGTGAACGTCTCGCGCCCCCCGGCCGGCGGGGCGCCCCGGTCGCGGTGCCCGGCGACCAGGGCGAGCAGGTCCAGCACGGCCTCGTGCGCCGCCTGCGCCGAGAACAGGCGGGCCAGGGGGCCGTCGAAGCCGAGCAGCACGGACTCGGCCTCGCCGAGGAGATCGGCTGCGGGGCGGCGCGCGGGGGCCGGGCCCTGCGGCCGGGGCAGGGCGGCGCCTTCCGGGGCCAGTTGCACCGACACCGCCACCGACAGTCCCGGCACGGGCCAGCGGCGCAGCTCCGCGTTGACCGCCCGCTGGGCCGCGCCCGCCCGGCGCAGCGGATGACGGCGGGTGATCCGGGCCGCCTCCTCCCGCAGATGGCCCAGGAGCCGCTCGGGGACCCGGGTGGTCTCGGCGCGGACGAAGGCGACCGGATCCTCCACGTGCCAGGACAGCTCGACCACGGCCGAGAAGGCGCCCTTGCCGGAACTCGGCAGCGAGATGCGGTGGCGGGACTGGTGGGTGGTGAGGTCGACCTTGTAGTACGTCACCGAACGCGACGGCCGGTCCCCGTCCGGCCGGGCCGGTTCGAAGAGGGTGAGCGGGCCGTCGGGCCGGGCGTGGACGACGGCCGTGCGGCCGGGAGCCGGTATCCCGAGCCGGCGCAGGTCGTGCGTGATGAAGGGGCCCTCGACCAGGTCGCGGGTCTCGGGCTGCGGTGCGGCGGCCGGGGTCAGCGCGCAGTACCAGGCCGCCGGCGGGGCGTCCGCGCCGTCGGCGCCGTCCCGGTACCGGGGCCGGAACCGCACCGGCCCCTGGGCGGCCGAGCTCGCGGCGAACTGCGCGTACACCGCCGGGGAGACGACCACCTGGATCCCGGCGGGCCCCGGCGGCACCCGCGGGGGCGGGCCGGGCCGGTCCCAGAAGGTGACGGTCAGGGACGGCGGGTCGGTGAGTGCGGCGAGGGCCTCGGGCAGGCCGCGCAGGACGGCGACCAGGACGGGCAGGAGATAGGTGCCGGGTGCGGTGTGCACGGCGTAGCCGTCGGGGCGGACGCGCACGTCGAACCGGTGGGGGGCCAGGGCCCCGCGCGCGAGCATCTCGTGCACCGCGTACTCCAGGGTGATCCGGGCCTCCGGCCGCCGCAGCCCGTCCGCCTCGAACAGGATCGTCGGGGCCGTGGCCGCGGCGGCCGCCTCGGCGGTGGTCCCGGCGGTGGGCTCCGCGGCGTCCGCCACGGCCGGCCGCTCTTCCACGGCCGGCGGCTCTTCCACGGCCGACCGCAGGCGGCGCCGGAGGGCGTGCAGCCGCTCCCGGGCCGCCGCGGCCGCCGGGCCGGGAACGCCGTCGAGGGCGTCGCCGTACCAGAGGTCCAGGGCGCGCCGGGGGTCGTCGGCGGCGAGCGCTTCGCACTGCGCGGCGTCGACGTACAGGTCCGGTGCGTGCAGGGCGTAGGAGTGCGCGAAGGAGACCAGGCGGTCGTGGGGCAGCACCCGGCGGACCTCCGCCGCCAGGTCGTCCAGACGGGCGGCGGCCTCGCCCTCCGGCAGCGGCTCCTCCCACAGGCCCCGGGCCAGCTCGGTGTGGGGCACGCGCCGCCCGGGGCGCAGCAGCAGCATGCACAGCAGCGCCAGGGCCGCCGGGGAGGGCGGCTCGACGTCCCGGGTGCCGTCGGCGACGCGCGGCGGGCCGAGCAGGAAGAACGAGCGCGCCGGCGGCCACGGCCCCGTCGCCGCCAGGCGGGCCGCGTGGTCGGCGGCCTCGGGCAGCCTCCGCCGGTCGACGAGGTCGAGCAGCTCCCGGTGCTCGGGCGGCACCCGCACGCCCGCCGCCAGCTGTCTCAGCAGCCACCGGAACCCGGCCAGGTCCGACGCGGCGTCCTTGCCCCGGGACTCCTCTCCCAGGGCGACACGGCTCAGCAGCACCGTGCCGTCCGGCCGCAGCAGCAGCCCGGCCGGCCCGCGCTCGCCCCGTACCAGGCCGTGGGCGTGCAGCGCGGCGAGACCGGCCGGGACCTGCGCGGTGAGCCGGGTGAAGGTCCGCAGGTCCAGGCCCGGCAGCACCTCCGACAGCGTCAGCCCCTCCACGAACTCGGTCACCAGGTAGGGGGTGTCGCCCTCCACCCCGAAGTCGACCACCCGCACCACATGCGGGTCGTCCACTCCGGCCAGCGCGCTCGCCTCCCGCAGGAACCGCTCGTGCGGAGCGGCCTGGGCACGGTACCGGCGCACGATCACCTGCCGGTCCGTGCGCACGTCCACGGCCCGGGAGACGCGCTCGTCCCGGCCGTGCCGCCCGGTCAGCCGGTAGCGCCCGGCGAACAGCCGCTCCGGCGGCCCCTGCCCGCCCAGCCGCCGCACGGTCTCCTCGCTGACCGTGGCGAACGCCGGGCCCGACCCGTCCCGCCCGCCGTCGGCCTGCGCCCGGAACTCCCCGGCCGCGAGCCCCGCCCGCTCGTCGATCAGGCCGCCGATCTCGGCGAGGAACTCCCGCGTCCGGCCGCGGGCCGTGCGGGGCAGCGAGCGCAGCAGCAACTCCCGTACGCCGGGCCGGAACGCGTAGGAGCCGGGCGGGCCGGGGACGGCCGTGAGCATGCCGCTGAGGATCACCTCGGCGAGGTGCTGGGGGCGCGGGGCGCGGTCCACGGCGCGCTGGACCAGGCGCATCACCGGGACCGAGGGGACCGCCAGGGCGAGGTGCCCGGCGAGCCGGAAGGCCTCCGGGGAGGCGGTGGCGCGGAAGCGCAGCACCAGGTCCTCGGGTGAGGAACCGGCGATGTCCGGGGTCGGTTCCGCGGGCGGCGCGGGAGCGGGCGGCAGCCAGGCCGCGGCGCCCGGGATGCGGGCGCCGCCCGGGTCGGCGACCAGGTCCGCCCAGTGGGCCAGCCAGGGCGCCCCCGGCTCCAGCACCGGCACGGGCAGCGCCCGCTTGGGGGGCGGGGCGGCGGGCTCGTACGGGGTGAAGGCCAGGGCCGCCGAGGGCGCTGCCGCGGCCGGGGTCGTCAGCAGGCCCGGCTCGGCGGGCAGCGCGGTCGAGGACCACAGGTGCTCGGGCAGGGGCTGCACCACGGCCAGCGGCATGCGGTGCGCCCAGCGGCGCAGGGTGCGGTACCAGCGGTCGCCGGCCTCGCCCGGACGCCACTGCGGGCCCATGCAGTCGCTGACGACGAGGGTGGCGGTGCGGCCGTCGTCCGGGTCGGGGACCTGGCGGGCCCGGCCGTCGGGCGTGGCCGGGTGCAGGGTGACCGTGCGGAAGATGCCCGACTGGGCGAGGGCCGTGTGCAGTTCGCCGACCAGGGGGCGCCAGACGGGCATGGTCGGGCCCGTGTCGTGCACGAGGTTCAGGCGCAGCCAGCGGTCGGGGGCCGGGCGCAGCACCGGGAACCACACATCGGGGTGGGCGCCCAGCCGGGCGATCCGGTCGGCCGTCGCCCGCTCGTCCAGCACCCGCGCGTGCGGGGAGGGGACCGTGCGCTTCAGCGGGCGCAGGGCGCGCTGCAGGGCGAGGGGGTGGGGCAGCATCGGCGGCGCCGGGGCGAGCACGGGGGTTCCGCCGCCGTCCCGGGGCCGGTCCGGGGAGCGCGGGGCGGGCGGGGCGGGCAGGGTCAGCGGCACCCGCCCGGCCGTCCGCGCCGCGGGCTGCTGCCGCGGGGGCGGGTGCTCGGGGGGTGCCGCCCCGGGGGGCGCGTTCCCGGGGGGTGCGGGCGGGGCGGGGGTGGCCACCTGGCCGGCCGTGGCCGCCGGGCCCTCGGGCCGCGCCTTCCCCTCCGGCGCCGCGTCCCGCCGCTCGGCGTCCAACCGGCCCGCCAGCCACACCAGTTCGGCGATCTCGCGCGGCGTCGGCTCGGCACCCGCCGCGGCCAGGACGGCCGCGAGCCGGGCGACGGGGGAGCGGCGCGCGGGCGTGGTCGTACCGCCCGGCGTCAGGGGGTGGTCGGGGACCGGCGACACTCCGGCGGCGTTCCGGCGTGCCGATGCGGCCTGCGCCGCCGCCGTCGGCCGGCCGCTGGGCGCCGGGGCGTCACCCCGTCCGGTGAGGTCCGGGCGTGAGGCCGTTCCGGTGGTGCTCGGGGGCGTCGGTGCGGCCTGGGCCGTCGCCGTGCCTGGGGGCGGCGGGGGCGGGGTGTCGCCTTGCGCCGAGGGGGACGAGGGCGGGGCCGTTCCGGTGGTGCGCGGGGGTGTCGATGTGGCGCCCGGTGCCGAGGGGGCCGGGGGTCGTGGCGTCCTGCCGTGGTGCGGTGGCCGCGCGGGCGGTGGGTCGGTGTCAGAAGCCATCGCCGTCCGCCGCCGCGCTGAGGTAGGGCATCAGCTGTTCGGCCAGGTCGTCGCGGGAGTCCGCGTCCAGGCCGGCCACACCGGTGAGGTAGAGGGCGTTCAGCAGCTGGTCGGTGGCCAGTTCGCCGCCGGAGGCGCGTTCCAGGAAGCGGGTGATCAGCCGGTCGGCCTCGTCCTCGGGGGTGTCGAGGTGGGCGCGGACGATGTCGGTGAGCTGGTCGCGGTCCGGGCGGCGCAGCTTCAGCCGGACGCAGCGCCGCAGGAAGGCCGGCGGGAACTCCCGCTCGCCGTTGCTGGTGAGGACGACGAACGGGAACGCCCGGCAGCGGACCCGGCCCCGGTGGACGGTGACGGGCGCGTCCGTGCCGTCGGCGAGGACCTCGGCCGCCCCGCCGCCCGAGTGGCGTGCGGCGCGGACCAGTTCCGGGATCTCGTACTGGCCCTCCTCCAGCACGTTCAGCAGGTCGTTCGGCAGGTCGAGGTCGCTCTTGTCGATCTCGTCGACGAGCAGCGCGCGCGGCCGTTCGTAGGGGAGCAGGGCCGTGCCGAGCGGGCCCAGGCGCAGATGGTCCTCGACGCCGCCGGGCCGGTCCCGCCCCTCCCGGGCCGCGTACAGCCGGGACAGCGGGTCGTACTGGTAGAGGCCGTCGGCGAGGGTGCTGCGGCTGGTGATGTTCCAGCGCAGCACCGGCCCGAGCCGCAGCTCGCGGGCGACCGCGTAGGCCAGCGAGGACTTGCCGGTCCCCGGCGGGCCCGTGACCAGCAGCGGCCGGCGCAGCACCAGCGCCGCGTTGACCAGCCGGACGGTCTCCGGCGTGGCGACGTAGGACCTGGCCCGGTGCACCCGGTCGGGGGAGACGGCCGCCGCGTCGTCGCCGTCGTGCGGCGGCGGCAGCGCGGGCCCGCCGTCGAAGGCCCGCCAGGGCGGCGGGGCCGGAAGGTCGTCGATGCCGTCGTGCGGCTCGTGGTCGCCGGTGTAGACGGACCAGTGCGGCATGGGGGGTGGTCTCCGCTCTCCGTTTCGTGCAGCTGTTCCTCGGGCGCGTCGGGCGCGTCGGGCGGGTCAGGCCACCGGCGACCCCGCGTGCGCGGTGACGGCGTGCGGGTCGGTGAAGACCCGCGGGTCGTCCCACAGCAACTGGATGCCGTGCGCCCAGTGGTCCTCCTCCGCGTGCGCCTCCTCCCGCAACGTCAGCACGTGGCGCGGGAGTTCGGCGGGCGGTACGGCCGCCACGCACGCGTCGAGCGCGTCCAGGAAGGTCTTGCCGGTGCAGCCGTCCGCCCCGGCGCACTCCTCCTGCCCGGAGCCGCAGCCGCCCCGCGACCAGACGATCACCGGGGCGGGCGCGGTGAGCGAGACGTCGAAGTGCGGCCGGGTGCGGGCGGTGGCCGGGGCGGTGCCGAACCCGGCGAGGCAGGCGTCGGGCCGCCGCAGCCGCATCCGCAGCCGTCCGGGCTCCTCCGGGCCGCCGCACTCCACCCGGTGCAGCCGCGCGCCGGGGAAGGCGTCGAGCCGCTTCCAGGCCCGGGTCAGCAGATGCCGGGTACTGGCCTTGCGCCGGGCGTGGTCGGTGACGACCAGCGGGTAGCGGCAGCCGAGCGGGGTGGCGTCGTCCGGGGCGCTCTCCCAGCGGTCGACGGGCCAGTCCAGCCAGTCCCGGGGCAGCGCGAAGGCGACCAGTTCGTCGGCGCCGGGCGTCAGGTACCGGAACGCCGCCTCGATCCGGTCCTGCACGTACGCGTGCAGCCGGTGCCGCTCGACCGTGCCGGAGTCGACCGGGTGGCGCCGCCCCTCGCTGTACGCGGACACCTCGACGCGGACCAGGCCGTCGCCCGCTCCGCTGTGGCCGAGTTCGACGAGGATCGGCGACCAGTCGGGTGCTTCGGGTGTCACGGCCGGGGCGTGCAGCAGCGCTTCGAGCCGGTCGGCGAACCGGGCGACGGTCCGTGCGGCGTCCGGGCCGTCCAGCTCGCACAGCACGAACAGGGCCGCCGACCAGAGGGAGTCGAACCCCTCCTCGGGCGGTGGCGGGTCGAACGGGCCGGCCGCCGCGCCGTACAGCCGCGCCGGGTCGCAGTCGAGGCCCGCGCGGGCCGCCTTCTCCAGCAGGGCGCGCAGCCGGGCCCGGTCGGCGCCGGTGTGGTCGGAGGTGGGGACCAGGCCCTGCAGGGCGGGCCAGTAGCGGGCCATGACCGCGGTGGGCATCATCCGGCCGGTGCGCACGTCCCGGGCGCCGGCCGCCGCCGTGACCATCCCGATCACCTCGCCGGTGTCGGCCAGCGTGACCGCGGCCCCGCTGAACCCGGGGACCAGGGGCTGGCCGCCGCTGTGCCAGGCCTCCAGCTGGAGCCACTCGCGCCGGATCAACTGCGGGGCGGTGATGCGGTATTCGGCGAGGGTGCCCTCGTCGAAGCCGGCCGGGTACCCGTAGACGACGAGTTTGCGCGGGGGTGTGGTGTGGGCGGCCCCGGCCGGGGCGAGGGCGGCCGGGGCGATCCGCATCTCCCGGTCCAGTTCCAGCACGGCGAGGTCCCCGGGGTCGGCGGCGCCGCCGCCCCAGCCGCCGTGCGCGACGACCCGGGCGGACACGGGCGGTGTGCCGGGCAGTTCGGTGAAGCTCACCGCCAGCCCCGAGCCGTCGCCCACCACGTGGGCGCAGGTCAGGACCGTGCTCGGCGTGACGAGGAAACCCGCTCCGGTCACCCGGCCCCGTAACTCGATCCGGGCGTGCCACTCGGCGCTGTTCATGGGGCGGTGGGTGCCTCCGGGGCGTCCGGGGACCAGGTGAGTCTGACCACCAGGTGGCCCTCGGCGGTGCCCTTGGCGATGAACGCGCCCGTCTCGGCGGCCAGTTTCACCCCGAACTCGATCTCCACGCCGTCCGGCTTCAGGGACCCGTCGCGGAACACCCGCAGCGCGGACTCGGCCGCCGCCCGCACGCCGTCCAGGGCGCCCTCGAAGGTGCGGGTCGCCTGGACCGTGCCGTCGCCCCGGGAGACCAGGCGGGAGCCGGAACGCTCCTCGGCCGCCTCGACCGCGACCACCGCACCGTCGCCGGTTCTGAACTCGACCAGACCGTCCACGACACCCCCGTCGTCCTCGCGTTGAGCGTTCCTGTTGTGACGGACGGTACTTGATGACGTGCCGGGCAGCCACCGCTGCCTCAGGGTCCGACCGTTCCGCGGATCACCCCCAGCTCCACCAGGTCCTGGGGGCGGATGCGCAACCGGTCCGCCGTCGCCTCCACCTCGCGGGGCGGCCGCTTGAGGATGGCCGCCGCGAGCTCCGGGGCGATCACCGAGAAGTAACTGTCCGGCGTGGCCCAGGTGTTGCCGGGCGCGGCCAGGGCCAGGGCGCCCCCCGAGCCGCCCTCGCCGATCACCAGCGTCGTCAGCGGCGTACGGGCGCTCGCCACCGCGCCGAACAGGTCGGCGATCGCGGCGCCCGCGCCCTGCCGTTCCGCCTCGGCGTCGTTGGCGGCGCCCGGGGTGTCCACCAGGGTCAGCACCGGGATGCCCAGCCGGTCCGCGAGCCGGATCAGCCGGGCGGCGGTGCGGTAGCCGGCCGGGCGGGTCGCGGTCCCGGTCTGCGCGGCGTAGGCGACCGTCCGGCCCTCGTGCGTGCCGAAGCCGCACAGCATGCCGTCCGGGTCGGTACCGCCGCAGCGGTCCCCGCTGATCGCGACCCGGTCGGTGAAGTAGGCGTCCAGGTAGGCCGCGGCGCGCGGGCGCAGCGGTGAGCGGGCGCGCCGGACGGCGTCCCAGCCGGTGGCGGGCAGGGCCGCTTCCGCGCCGAGCGGCTCGGGCGGCGGGGCGGGCGTGGTGGACGGGCAGGTCAGCAGCCGCAGCCAGCGCGCCAGCGTCGCGCGCAGTTCGGCCGGCGGGACGACCGCGTCGGCCGCGCCCGCGGCGACCTGCGCCTCGGCGGTGTACGCCGCCGGGTCCGCGTCCGCCGGCCGCACCCGGGAGCCGGCGAAGCCGACCTGCGCCCCGGGCAGCGCGAGGACCACGTCGGCGCCCGCGCCGAGCGTCGCCCAGCCGCCCCCGGTCGTCGGGTCGCGCGAAACGGCCACCTGGGCGAGTCCGGCCTCCCGGGTGAGCGCCGACTGCCGTGCCACCCGCTGGAGTTGGGTCAGCGCCCGCATGCCCTCCTGCATCCGGCTGCCCCCGGTGGCCACCAGCGGCACGACCGGGAGGCGGCGCTCCCGGGCGTACGCGTAGGCCGCCTCCAGGCGGTCGCCGGTGCGCTCGCCCAGGGAGCCGCCGAGGAAGCCGAACTCGAACGCGATCAGCACGGCCCGGGTGCCGCCGACCCGGGCGGTGCCGCACACCACGGACTCCTCCTCGCCGGTGCGGGCGGCGGCCCGGGCGCGGGCGGCGTCGTAGCCCGGCCAGGCCAGCGGGCCGTCGGGCGGCGACCTGCGCACCGGAGCGGGCAGTTCGTCGAAGGTCGCCTCGTCGGCGAGGGCGGTGACCACCGCACGGGCGGAGAGGCGCTCAGCCACGGGGCAGCGCCCGCTTCATGATCTTCCCCATGTCGTTGCGGGGCAGGGCGCCGAGGTGGTGGACCACCCGGGGCCGCTTGTGCGGGGCCAGGCGCCGGGCCACGTGGTCGGCCAGCTCGGCCAGCCCCGGGGGCGCCTCGGGATCGTCCGGCACGATCCACGCCACGATCCGCTCGCCGAGGTCGGGGTCCGGTTCCCCGGTGACGGCGGCCTCCCGCACCTCCGGGTGTTCCAGCAGCGCGTTCTCGATCTCACCGGCCCCGATTTTGTAACCGCCGCTCTTGATCAGGTCGGTGGCCTTGCGGCCCACGATCCGGACGTAGCCGTCGGGGTCGCGCACCGCCATGTCGCCGGTGCGGAAGAAGCCGTCGGCCGTGAACGCGGCGGCGGTGGCGTCCGGCCGGTTGAGGTACTCGGTGAACAGGTTCGGGCCGCGCACCTGGATCTCGCCCACCGTCTCCCCGTCGTACGCGGTGATCTCCGAGCCGTCGTCCTCGACCAGCCGCAGCTCCACGCCCGGCAGCGGCACGCCGACCGTGCCCGGGCGGGCCTCGCCGTCGGCGCGGACGCTGGTGTTCATCAGCGTCTCCGTCATCCCGTACCGCTCGACGACCCGCCGCCCGGTCGCCGTGGCGATCCGCCCGTGGTCGTGCACGGGCAGCGCGGCGGAGCCGGAGACCAGCAGCCGCGCCCCGGTCAGCGCCTTCACCAGGTCCGGCTCGCCCGTCACGGCCTCGGCGATCCGGTGGTACATCGTCGGCACGCCGAACAGCATGGTCGCGCCGGAGTTCAGCTCACGGGCGACGCCCCGGGTGCTGAACCGGCCCAGGTGCCGCACCGATCCGCCGCGGCGCAGCGGGCCGAGGACGCCGAGCACCAGGCCGTGGACGTGGAACAGCGGCAGGCCGTGCACGAGGACGTCGTCGCCGCTCCACTGCCAGGCGTCGGCCAGGGCGTCCAGGGTGGCGGCGATCGCCCGGCGCGGGATGACGGCGCCCTTGGGCGGGCCGGTGGTGCCGGAGGTGTAGACGATCAGGGCCGGGTCCTCCGGCTCGCCGCGGTCCTCGGGGACGGGGCCGGTGCCGTGCACGTCGACGTCGGCCCGGGCGAGGCCGGCCAGGGGCGCGGGCAGCTCGGCGTCCGGGGCCGCGAGCACCAGGCCGGGCGCGCTGTCGGCCAGGATGTGGCCCAGCTCCTTCTCGCCCGACTTGGGGTTGAGCGGCACGGCGGGCACACCGGCCAGCAGCGCGGCGACGACCGCGACGGCCGTCTCCAGCGTGGGCGTCGCCCACACGGCGACCCGCGCGGTCCCGCCGAAGCGGCCCGCGAGCGCTCCGGCCGCGGCGGCGAGCTGCGCGTAGGTCAGGGAGCGCTCGCCGAACCGGAGGGCGGGCCGGTCGGCCGGGTGCGCGGTCAGGGCCGGGAAGAGAGAGGTCACGCGTCACATCTCCTTAGCTGTTGCGCCGGTTGCCGGCGGCCGGTTGCCCGGCCGGTGAGGGTCACCCCCAGCGGGGCCCGACCATCACCGTCCGGGCGACCGCCGGCACGACGGCCACCACGATCCCTCCGTACACCACCAGCCGCCGGAAGAAACGCGCCCGGTCGACGTCGGCGAGGGCGATGGCGGTCGGGCCCCGCGACGAAGTCGGCGGATCCGACGATCGGGCCGTCCGCGACGCGAAGGCCGCGGCGCGGTCCCGGAAGGCGGCCGCCGCGGCCATGCGCCGGCGTCTGCGCACGGTCGCTGAGGCGCGCCCGCTGTCCTGGTAGCCGGACGATTCCTAGACGCCTGCCCGGTCCCCGGCCGCCACCACGTCCGCCACCACGCAGCTGACGTTGTCCGGACCGCCGGCCTCGTTCGCCGCCCCGACCAGGGCGCGAACCGTCCGCTGCGGCGATCCGGACGATACGAGCAGATCCCGGACGCGGTCCTCGGGGAGCACGCTCGACAGACCGTCGGAGCACAGCAGGTAGCGGTCACCGGGGTGGGCGTCGTGGAGCCGGAGGTCCGGCTCGGCGGAGGGCTCGGCACCGGTGAGGGCCTTCAGGAGCAGGGCGCGCTGGGGGTGGGACACGGCCTCCTCGGCGGTCAGGCGGCCCTCGTCGATCATCGACTGGACCACGGTGTGGTCGTGCGTGATGCGGAACAGCCCGCCCTGGCGCAGCACGTACGCCCGGGAGTCACCGAGGTGCACCAGCGCCAGGCGCGAGCCGGTCCACAGCAGCGCGGTCAGGGTCGTGCCGACGTCGTCGGAGCCCCCGGCCGCGTCCCGGACGGCTTGCTCGGCGCCCCGCACCGCGTCCTCCAGGAGGGTGAGGACCCCGCCGGCCGGGATCTCCTCCGTGTCCAGGAACCGCAAGGCTTCCACGGCGGCGCTGCTCGCGGGCGCCCCCGCCGGTCCGAAGCCGTCGGCCACGGCGAGCAGCCGCGCACCCGCGTAGGCGGCGTCCTGGTTGGCGGCGCGGACCCGGCCGGTGTCCGAGTGGGCGCAGTAACGCAGTTCCAGCATGGCGGTGTCCTCTCCGGACCCGTCCGGGTCCGATTCCAGATGGGCGATCAGGAACGCGGCGAGGTCCCGCCGTACCGCCGTCTCCGCCTCCACCCGCGCCCAGTGGGCGCGGATCTCCCGGGCGGCGGACGTGGTGTCGCGGTCGTGCAGCAGACACACCCGGCGGATCTCGGCCAGCGGCATGCCCAGCCGCCGCAGCCACACCACGAGCCGGGCCTGTTCCAGCTGGGCCGTCGCGTAGTACCGGTATCCGGTGTCCGGGTCGACCCGGGCGGGCCGCAGCAGGTCCAGCTGGTCGTACAGGCGCAGTGCCTTCGGTGAGAGCCGGCACGCCTTGGCGAACGCGCCGATCGTCAGCATGCCCATGCGGCCTCCCGCGACTGTCGCGCTCCTCGCGCTCGTCCGTTCCGCCACCGATGCTGTGGCTTCACCGAAGGTGAAGGTCAAACGCGGCCTGCCGGTTCCGTGAGGTGGTTGTTAGCCTCGGCGGAAGACCTGGAGCGATGGTTCGCACGAGGAAGGAGTCGGCGTGGTCGGCGTCCCGCGTATCGCGCTCGTCACCTACGACCCCGGGGACGAGGTGCACAAGGACCGGGATCTGCCCGTGCTGGCCGGTGCGTTGCGCGACGCCGGGGCCGACGCCGTCGTCGTCTGCTGGGACGACCCCCGCGTCGACTGGGCGGCCTTCGACCTCGCCCTGATCCGCTCCACCTGGGACTACAGCTGGCGTGCCGCCGAGTTCACGGCCTGGGCGGAGCGCTGTGCGCGGGCGACCCGGCTCGCCAACCCGGTCGAGGTGGTGCGCTGGAACGCCGACAAGCGCTACCTCGGGGAGCTGGCGCGGGCGGGCGTGCCCGTGGTGCCCACGCGCTACCTCGCGCCAGGCGACCCCGTGGAGCTGCCCGCCGACGAGGAGTACGTGGTCAAGCCCACCTCCGGCGCCGGGGCCCGGTACGCCGCCCGCCACCCGGCCGGGGAACGGGACGCCGCCGTGCGGCAGGTGCGGCGGATGCACGCCGAGGGGTTCACCGCGATGGTGCAGCCGTATCTGACCGCCATCGACACGCACGGCGAGAGGGCCCTGCAGTTCTTCGGCGGCCGACTGCTGCACGCCGGCGTCAAGGGCGCCGTCCTCACCCCGGGCACGCCGTACGACGCGGACAAGGTCGCCCATCCCGACGTGCGGCGCTGGGAGCCGACCGCCGCGGAACTGGACGTCGCCGAGCGGGCGCTGGCGGCCGTGCCCGGCGATCCGGAGCTGCTGTACGCGCGCGTGGACCTCGTCACCGGGCCGGACGGGCGGCCCGTGGTGATGGAGCTGGAGCTGATCGAGCCGAACCTGTTCCTGGACGTGCACCCGGACTCCGTGCCGCGGGTCGTGCGGGCGGTACTGGCCGCCGCCGGCTGAGCACCACGAGGGGGACGTCCGTCCCGCGTGTGGCTGTGGCCGTGGCCGTGGCTGGTGTTCCGTGCCGGGTGGGCGACCCGCGCGGAGCACCGTGCCGGAACGCGGGCAGTCTCACGTATCCGGGCGAACTCCTGGCCGATTTCGGTCACTTGACGCAAAGTCACGATGTACGGTCTTCGCCGACGCCGTCGAGCCGCACGCCGTCGAGCCGCACGCTGGAGTGGGCATGGGGAGCAGTTTCCGCTACTGGGCCGAGCGCGTCGTCCTGGGCCTGACCGCCACCGTCGGCATCGCCGTGACCCTCGCCGACCAGGTGGACCTGCTCGACGGACTGGCGGCCGACACCGTCCCCAAGCTCACGCTGCTGACCCTCAGCACCGTCACGCTGTTCCTGCTCTTCGAGATCGACCGGCTGAAGGCGCTCGACAACATCAACACCCAGCTGTCCAAGCTGGACATCGACGCCCTCGCCCGCGACCTGCGGCACGACCACTACGGCGGTGTGGTGCGCGTGCACCGGCGCTTCCCCGAGGAGGCCTTCGAGGGTTACCTCAACGGCGCCGGACGCGAGGTGACCATCCTGCAGACGTGGATCCCGAACGTGCACCGGTTCGAGTCCGCGCTCAAACAGGCCATCGTCGACCGCCGGGTCCGGGTGCGGATCCTGCTGCTGCACCCGTCCTCACCGGTCGCCGACCTGCGCAACGAGGCCCTGCGCGGTCTGCGCGACCCGGCCCTGGAGGAGGACGTCCAGGCGGGCGTCGCCCGCTGCCTGTCGACCTTCGCCTCCCTCTTCCAGAGCGTGCGCGCCGACGACCGCTCACGCCTGCAGGTGCGCGTCTACCAGGCCCTGCCGTCCATCGCCGTCTACAAGGCCGACGAGCACTACCTGGTCAGCTCCTTCCTGCACGGCCGGCTCGCCATCGACTCCACCCAGCTGGAGATCGAGGGCGGCGGCACCGTGATGGGCCGGGAGATCCAGCAGGAACTGGACACGCTGTGGAGCATCGGCCGCGACGTGGACCTGGACGACTGGCGCAGGTCGGTGGACACCAACCAGTGAGACACCCACCAGTGAGACACCCACCAGTGACCCGGGAAGGGGTACGCACATGACAGACCTGGACGCCTTCGAGGACGCGCTGATCGACCGGTTCCGCGGGCACCCGGTGCTGGCGGACACCGCGCGCCTCGCCGACGCCGACTTCGCCGCGCTGCTGCTCCAGCGGCGCTTCGTGTCCCTGGCCTTCACCCCCTCGTACGACCTGGCCATCGACCTGCTGTCCGACGAGGCCGGCCTGCGGATCGCCCGGGCCATCCTGCGCGAGGAGTACCCGGACGGCCGCGGCCACACCCGTTCGCACCGGGAGGACATGAAGGAGGACCTGCTCCAGCTGGGCATCCCCCGCGCCGACCTGGTCGCCTCCCGGCCCACGGAGGCCACCCGGCACGCCATCGACGAGGCGTTCGCGCTGATCTCCGAGGCGGGCGGCCACGCCGACGCCGACCTGCGGCTGCTGACCTTCCTGCGGTTCTGGGGCGAGGTTTTGGTCTCCGTCGAGTACGAGCACCTGTGGCAGCGCATGGCACCCGTGCTCGCCGCCGACGGCCGCAACCGCTCCCGCTTCTACTACCCGCACTACGTCCACGACGCCAAGGCCCACCCCCTCACCGCCGTCTCCCTGCTGTCGGCCACCCACTCCGACCGGCTGGCCACCCGCATCAGCGAACTCCTCGCCCGGCACGGCTCGACCGACGCCTTCCGGGAGACCGAGGAACGGGCCCTGCGGCTCAAGACCGCCTTCTACGACCAGTTCCTGCCCGCCCTGGACCGGACCGGCGTGCCTCAGGCCTGAGCGCCGGTGACGGCCACCCGCTGCACCAGGCCCCAGGTGAACTCGGCGACGGCCTCCCGCCGCACGCCCCGGGCGTCCGGCGCGGTGAAGGCCAGTCCCCACCGGGTCGGTGCCGTGCCCTCCAGCGGACGGGCCGGGGCGAAGGCGCGGGCCGCCTCGTCGACCGTGCAGGACCAGGGGGTGAGATCGTCCAGGGTGCGCAGCTGCGGACCCGGCACGCCCGGGGCGCGCACCAGCCACTCGTTCCACACCGCGCCGTTCGGGGCGGTCAGCACCTCGAAGCGCAGGTCGGGCCAGAGGGGCAGCGGCCACAGCCAGGCCTCGCAGTCCAGGTCGCCGATCCGGCGGGGCGCGCGGGACTCCGGTGCGCCCAGGACGGAGCGGTACCGGGACAGCGGCGCGCGCGAGCGCGGGGAGCGGACCATCGCCTGCCAGCGCTTGTTGGCCTCCCGCATGGCGGCGATCGACACGCCCAGCTCGTGCCGGGCGTCCTCGACCAGGCCGGGGTTGTGGTCGGCCATGCGGCGCAGCAGCACCAGCTGGAAGTCCAGCGGACCGAAGGGGCTAGCGGGGTGCTTTCCGGAGGGCATGGGACCCATCGTCGCCCACCGGAGCGGTGTCGGGGCGGCGGCCGTCGGGCAGGAACAGCACCGAGTTGACGTAGCGCGGGCCCCGCAGGAGCGGGGAGGGCAGGACACGGCGCAGCAGGCCGTGGGAGACGACGTAGGAGGCCCGGGCCTGGTGGTCCTCCAGCGGGAACCTCGCCAGCGGCACCCAGGTGTCCCCGGGCAGCACCCAGCCCTCGTAACCCAGCAGGGTCAGATAGGTCACCACCGGCGCGATCGGCTGGATGCGGGACTCCAGCTCGACGAAGAGGGCGGGCCGGTCGCGGGCCAGCAGCCCGGTCGCGCCGCGCAGCACCGCCGGCTCGTTGCCGTCCACGTCGATCTTGATGAAGCCCACGTTGCGCAGCCCCAGCTCGTCCAGGGTGACGCAGGACACGTCCAGCGCCCGGCCGTGGATGTCGCGCCGCACCAGCGAGGAGACGCCCCGGTCGCCCGGGTCGTCCGGCGGCAGCCACAGACGGGCGATGCCCGGGCGGTCCGAGGCGGCCGCGCGCACCACCCGGACGTTCGGCGGGGCGGCGGCCGCCAGCAGCCGGGCCAGATGGGGCACCGGCTCGATGGTCACGACGTGCTCGGCGCGGCCGGCCAGCCGGTGCGTCCAGGGCCCGTACCAGCCGCCGACGTCCACCGCCGTCCCGCAGTCCGCCGGGCACAGCTCGGCGAGCCGGGCCAGCTCCGGCTCGAAGCGGGGGTACAGCGCCCGGGCCGTGGCGGCCACCAGCCGGGTGGGCAGGAAGGGGGCGAGACGGGCGGCCAGGCTGGTCACGGTGCCATCCTCGTGCGGAGTTCCTCGTGCTCGTCGTCCGTGACCTGCTCGCCCGAGGACGGCAGCAGCTGCGGGATGCCGTCGACGATCGGGTAACGGCGGTGCAGGCGCGGGTTGTACAGCGCCTCCTCGTGCCCGGCCTCCTCGGGCAGCAGATGCAGCGGGCCCTTGTCGAGCGGGCACGCCAGGATCCTCAGCAGCGGGTCGTCGGGCTTCATGGGGATGCCAACTCCTCGGCGGATGCGGTGGGTTGGGGAGCGGAGTCGTGCTTGGGCATGGTCAGCAGCACGGCCACCGCGAGGGCCGTGCCCGCCACCCGCAGCGCGAGCCGCAGCGGCTCGTGCGGCAGGGCCTCGCCGAACGACAGCGTGCCGAGCACCGCCGTGAACAGACTGGTCACGGTCGTGCACACCGGCACGATCAGCGAGGCGCGGCAGCGCTGCAGCGCCGCCTGCGACATCACCAGGCCGAACACACCGGTGAACAGCAGCAGATACGGATACGGGGAGCCGAGCAGGCCCAGGGCCGCCCCGCCGATCCCGTCGGTCGTCAGATGGCCGGAGACGCCCTTGATGGCCAGGGAGCTGACGCCGTACAGCAGGCCCACCGCCACGCCGTACTCGACACCGGTCGTCGGGCGCCGGTGCCGGTTGCGGGCGCGCCGCTCGGCGGAGCCGTACAGCCACACCCCGGCCGCCAGCGACGGCACGCACACCGCCAGGACCAGCGGGTAGGGCGCGTCCCGGCCGACGCTGTCGGTGCCCTCGCGCAGCGACAGCACGACCATCAGCAGCGCCAGCAGGATCCCACCGAGCGCGTACCTTTCCCGGCCGGTCGTCTCCTCGCCGAGCAGCCGCGCCGACAGCAGCACGAGCAGGACCAGGCCGGAGACGAAGATGCCCTGCGCGGCGGCGATCGGCAGGGTGCGGTAGACGACGAGCTGGGCGCCGAAACCGGCGGCGAGGGCGAGGGAGCCGCCGATCCACAGCGGGCTGCCGAGGACCAGGCGCAGCAGCCGGGCCGGCTGCCGGACGCTCACCTCCGGGAGCGAGGCGAGCGCCCGCTTCTCCAGTACGAAACCCAGGCTGTACAGGGTGTTCGCCAGCAGGGCCGCGGCCACTCCCCACCACATGGGTCACGTCCTGCGGGCGTGCAGCAGCAGGATCGACGCGAGCTGCGGCCGGGCGCAGGCCAGCCGGTCCAGCGGCCGCAGCGGGCGCGGCACGCCGTGGAAGGGAGCGCCTTCGAGCCGCACCACCGTGAACCCGGACGCGGCGACGAACTCCCGCAGGGCGCGCGGCGTGTACAGCCGCAGGTGCCCCACGACCTCCTTGCCCGGGCGGCCGTGGATGCCCCGCAGGCTGACCTCGGAGAAGACCGGCTGCACGCCCGCGAGCAGCAGGGCCCGGTTGTACCAGGCGGCCAGGTTCGGTGTGGACAGCATCAGATGGCCGCCGGGGCGCAGCACGCGGTGGATCTCGTCCAGCGCCGCGTCCGGGTCGACGAGGTGCTCGATCACCTCGCTGAACAGCACGGCGTCCGCCGAGCCGGACGCGAACGGCAGCCCGCCGCCGGTGAGTTCGCCGCGGACCGCGTACGGGACGCGGGTGCGGGCACGGCGCAGCGCGTCCTGGGACCAGTCGACGCCGACGAGGCGGTGACCGGGCAGCAGGGGCGCGGCGGTGGCCGCGGCGGTGCCGTCGCCGCAGCCGATGTCCAGGACGGTCGCCGGGCGGCCGGCGGCCGGTCCGAGCGCGCGGGCCAGCGTGCGGGCCTGGCGCAGGCTGCGCGGGGTGCCGGAGGCGACGGGGACCGCCGGGTTCTCGTAGAAGTCCCGGAGGTCCTTCGGGCGGGGCGCGGTGGCCGGTACGGCCGTCATGACGTGGCCTCCGTGGTGTGCAGATGGTGCTCGAACAGGTCGCGCAGGTGAGCGCCGTCGCCGTCGCCGAGCAGGGCGCGGGACCAGCGCAGGGCGAGGTGCAGGCGCCCGGCCGTGGACGCGGTCGTCACGGTCAGGCCGCGCGGCATCCGCGCCGGGGCGGAGAACCACACCGCGTGCGCGCGGCCCGCCTCCTCGCCGAAGTCCAGCGGGTAGGGGATGCGGCCGATGTTGCTCAGCAGGGTCGTCGACGTCCAGGGCGCCGCGGCCCGGCGCAGGGCGCGGGTGAGGGCGGCCCGGGCGGCGACCGGCGCCCACGGGGCGGTGAGCAGGGCGGCGCCGTGGCCGAGCTGGGGGCGGGGCAGGGACTTCAGCGCCCGGGTGCGTTCCGCGGTGCGGCGCAGCAGGTCCGGCAGCTGCGGATCGCGCAGTTCCCGCGGCGCGAAGGGGACCTCCACCAGGCGCGTGCCGTTGCCGATGGGCATCGAGGCGTCCCGGGGCCGGTCGTCCACGGGCATGGTGATGCGCAGAGGGCGGGGCCGGGCGCCGTGCTCCCGGTTCCAGTGGGCGATGGTCAGCGCCGTGGCGACCATGAGCTGGTCGTTGACGGTGTACGGGGCGCCCTGGGGGCGGTGCGGCAGGGACAGCTCGGTGACCAGCAGGCCGTTGCCGGGCGACGGCTCGGGGGTGCCCGGCGCGACCCGGGCGGGCGGCGCCCAGGTGGCCGGGGTGTCCGGGGGTTCGCGGTGCGCCTCGGCGGGACGCACCGGGGGCGCCGCGGGGGAGTTGTCCCGGCCGCCGTAGAGCTCCGCGGCCGTGGCCAGGACCCGCAGGCAGGCCGGGCCGTCCAGGGCGGTGTGGTTGATGGTGAGGACCAGGACCGAGTCCACCACCTCCAGGCGGATCGGCGGGGACTGCGCCAGCGGCGGGGCCTGCGCCAGGGCCCGGGCCCTGGCGTCCTGGAGGGCGCGGGGACCCGGCGGCGCGAACCTCACCACCTCCACGTCCGGCTCGCGCGTCAGCTCCCACTCGTAGCGCCGCCGGTACCACGGCCCCGGCGCCTCCCGCATGAGGACGCGCGGATGCCGGTGCAGCGCCTCCACGAACGCCTTGCGCAGCCGGGCGTGGTCGAGGGGGCCCGGCAGGTGGACCTCGATGTGGACCGTCTCCGGCTCCGCCTCCTGCAGGCAGTGCCGGGAGACCTCGTCCACCACGGGGAACGGGATGCGGACCGGTGCGGTCATACGGCCTTGCCCTCCCCGGGGTCCGTCCTCGGCAACGGCCGTGTCGGCGCCTGTGACCGCGGTCGCTCGCGCAGGCTCACCAGCCCCGCGAACAGGCCGATCAGCGACAGCAGTTGGGCCACGTGCCCGAACGCGCCCGCTCCCGCGCCCACCGGCTCCCCGGCCCCGACGGCCGCGGCGATCCCCGCCCCGGCCAGGGCGGCGAACGCCAGCGGCACCAGCAGCGCCTGCCGCCGCGCGGCGAGCAGCGCCAGCGCCGGGACCAGCAGCGCCGGCCACCCGGCGATCACCACCCCGACCAGGGTCAGCGCCACCGCGCCGAGCCACGGGCCGGGCAGCGGTGGGGCGGGCTGCGGCGCGTCCGCGTTGGGCGCGCGGCGGCGCCACACCGCCAGGCCCAGCAGGGCCGCGATGCCGACACCGCTGCCGATCAGCCCGATGTCGTAGGTGGTGGCCGGTTCGTACGACAGCTTCACCTTGCCGCCCGCCCCGGCCGGGATCCGCCAGCCCTGCTGCCAGCCGTCCAGCCGGACGGGGGTCAGCTCCTTGCCGTCCAGCGTGGCCCGCCAGCCGTCGTTGGCGTTCTCGTACGTCGTCAGGTACGAGGCCGCCCCGGAGCCGACCGTCAGCTCGCGCCGGTCGCCCAGCCAGTCCCGGACCCGCAGCTCGCGCCCGGCCGCGGCGGCCTCGGGCACCGTCCCGCGCGTCAGGGTCACGTCCGTGAGCGCCAGCGGGCCCGCGTCGCCGCCCTCCAGCCGGTGCTCGCCCGCCGGCAGCCGCACCTCGGTGTCGCCCCGGCCCTCCTGGCAGAGCGTCACCGCCACGCCCCGCCGCTCCACCAGGTCGCGCACGGTGCCCTTGACGCTCGACTGGTACAGCTCGCCGTCCAGCGCCACGTCCGGGCCCTTGCCGCACGGCAGGGAGAAGGCGCGGGTGCCGTCCGGCTGCGGGGTGCGGTACTGGTCGAGGGAGGGGAGGTAGGCCTCGGTGAGCCCCACCGGCAGGCGCAGGTCCTCGTCGGCGACCGGGTTGTGCAGGGTCAGCCGGGCCGTCTCGGTGACCGTGATGTCCAGCCGGTCGGTGGTGATCGGCGGGAAGCGCACCCAGCCGTTCTCGTCGACGCCGGCGACGGCCGCGCCGTCCGGGGAGCTGATGTGCACCTCGGAGGCGCGCGTGGACAGGCCCCCGGCCGGGGCCAGGACCAGCTCGCCGACCGGCTGCTTGCCCTCCCAGCGCAGATGGATCGTCGGCCGGTCGCCCGCGATCCAGGCCGTCGTCAGGTCTCCGTCGGTGAGGTTGCGTGCCCCGATGCCCGCGCCGAGCCGCGCCGTGGAGTCGGCGGTGGCGACGATCCGGGCCCGCTGCTCGGGCGCCACCTCGTACAGCAGCTCGTCGAGTGCCGCGCCCGGCACCGGCACCGCGCTCGCCTTCACCTCGTACGTTCCCGCGGCCGGGGTGGTGAAGCGGCGGTGCAGGCCCGCCTCGGTGCCGGTCGGGGACAGCCCCGTCGGGTCGGAGGCGCGGTGCAGGGAGACGACGGTGGCGGCCGCGCCGGCCTCGTCCGCGTCCGACGGCAGCCGCAGCAGCCGGGTCACCCGGACGTCCGGCAGGTCGATCGCGGAGAAGCCCGCGCCCGTGAGACCGGCCCGGCGCTCCACCGAGTCCACGATGGTCAGCTTCATCCAGCGGGTCGCGCCCTCGGGCGCCTTGATCCGCTGCGTCTTACCGTTCGGCTGGAGGAAGCTCGTCCGCTCGCCCTTCTCGGTCTCCACCCGCACCCTGGTCGCCGCCGCCCGCACGCCGTCCTGCGGCAGCGGCGTGACCTGGAAGGAGGACGGCATGGCGTAGGGGCCGGTGAAGCCGATGCGCAGCCACTGCCCGTCCGGCGTGTCCGGCGCGCCCTCCGCCCACGCGGTGTCCGGGTCGCCGTCGAAGGCGTTCACCGGGTCGTACTGCGGCAGGTGGAACAGCCAGCTGCCGTACGAGGACGCCGACACCGAGGACGCGCCGCGCAGTTCGGCCACCGTCTGGTGCTCCACGCCCTCGGTCGGCAGGATCTGGCGCGGCTTCTCGCCCGGGTCCTGCTGCGCGCCGGACGCGTTGCGCTCGTCGCGCGTGTACGTGTACGAGGTGCCCGCGTTGACCAGTCCGAACCGGGTGTCGGCCCGGCGCAGCCCGTCGCCCACCACCTGCACGGCCGGGGTGCCGAGCCCCGGGTGGTCGTCCCCGGTCAGGACGGTGGCCCGGCCGCGCAGCTCGGACGCCAGCGGCAGCAGCGCCTCGGGCCCGCCGGACACCACGGCCGTGTCCGCGACCGGGGTGAGCCGGGCCTGCCCGGGGCGGACGACGTCCCCGCCCGCCGGACGGTAGATCTCCACCGCCCGCTGCCGCGGGTAGAGCCCCTCGACCTGGAGCGGAGTGTCCTCGGCGATCCGGCCGCCGGTCATCACCGGGCCGAGCCCCGTGACCCGCTCGTACCCCGACTGCTCCAGGGTGCGCTTGACGGTCGCGGTCGGCACGGCGCCGATCTGGTCGGGGTCGAGGTCGTTGCGCACCACGACGTAGTACAGCCCGGCCCGGCTCAAGTAGTCGGCCAGACCCGGCACTTCGGCCCCGGACAGCAGCGCCTGCTCGACCGCGTCCATCGCGCGCCGGTTGCCGGGCGTGCCGAACGGGACGTAGTCGCGCTGCGCCCAGCGCGACTCGGCGAGCACGTCGAGCGGCTGGTCGATGGGGGAGCCCCAGGTGTAGACGCCGTGCGCGGTGGCCGGGACGACCAGCGCGCGCGAATCCGGCGAGTACTTCTCCAGCCAGTCGGCCGTGGCCTGCCAGTAGGCGGGCAGCTTCTGGAACGAACCGGGGTTCAGGATCGAGCCGTTGAGGTACGGCCACAGCAGCCCGGGCAGGACCAGCACGGCCGCGACGAGCGGCGCGAAGCGCCGGCCGCGCACCGGCCGGGCCCCGCGCCGCTCGGCGGCCACTCCCACCAGATGGGCCAGACCCAGCACGAGCGCGAGCGCCAGGCCCGTCTGGAACTTGTAGATGTTGCGGAACGGCGACAGCCACCCGTCCAGCCAGCCCTGCACCACGTCGTGGAACGGCGCCCCGAACGCCCCGCCGTACCCGGCGAGCAGCACCAGCGCGGTCACCAGCACCGTCAGCACCAGCCACCGCCGCTCGGGCATGTCGCGCCGGGCGAGCCCGGCCAGCCCCAGCCCGGCCGCCAGCGCCGAGCACACGATCACCACCACGGACGAGGCCACGGTCCAGCCGGCCGGCAGCCAGGCCTCACCGAAGTGCAGATAGGCCACCCAGTTCCCGGCCCCGCGCAGCGCCTCGGTCGCCGACATGGTGTCCGTCGTCGTCCGCGCGGTCTCTATATAGGGGAGGAAGTTCTCCCCGTAGACGCCGAGCAGCAGCAGCGGCACCCACCACCAGGCCGTCACCACGATCACCGCGGGGGCCCACCAGGCGATCAGCTTCCGCATCCGCGGCCCCGGCGGCCGGGACAGCAGATACAGCCCCACCGGCAGCAGGGACGCCAGTGTCGCCGAGGCGTTCACCCCGCCCATGAACGGCACGAGCAGCGCCGAACGCAGAGCGGCGACCCGGGCCGCGTACCGCTCGTCGGCCAGCGGCAGCAGCACCCACGGCAGGAACGCGCCGGGCAGCGCGGCGGCCGACGTGGAGCCGACGACGGTCGTGAACAGCGGCCACAGCGCGTACGCCACGGCCCCCAGCAGCCGGGACGCCGAACTGCCGACCCGCAGCCGCTCCGCCAGCCGCAGCGCCCCCCAGAAGGCGACGGACACGATCACCGACAGCCACAGCCGCTCCGCCAGCCACACCGGCAGCCGGACGAGGTCGGCCACCCAGTAGAACGGCAGCATCGGCCACAGATAGCCGGCGTACTGGTCCTGGATGCCGCCGAAGCCGGCCCGGTCGTGCCACAGCTGCCCCAGGTCGGCGAGGAACCGGCCCGGATCGGTGGTCACCCCCAGCTTGGTGTCGAACGTCTGCCGCCCCGGCTGCACCGCCAGGAACAGCACGAACACCACGGCCCAGAAACCCAGCAGCCAGCGCCGCGACCGGGGACCGTCGGGCGGGCCCGACGCGGTCGTGGTGGTGGGGACGGCTGCCGGGGGAGGAGCCTGGACCGTGGTCGTCATGTAGGACACCGCCGCAGAATGAGGAGGAGGTTCCAGGTGGCGAACTCGCGGATCCCGGGCGCCTTGACGACGGCCTCCGCGAGGAAGGGCCAGTAGCGGGAGCGCGCCGAGACGACCGTGACGTCGTCCCGGGCCCGCACCTGCCGCAGGGTGGGGCCGATGTGCACCGCGAACAGGTTCTCGCCGAGCGTGTGCTTGGCGGGCCTGCCGGTCCGCCGGGCGTAACGGGCCCGGGCCCGCTCGGCGCCGAGGTAGTGCCACGGGGCCCACTCGTGCCCGCCCCACGGGGACAGCCAGTTGGTGAACGACACGTAGATCAGCCCGCCGGGCCGGGTCACCCGCGCCAGCTCGCTGAGGAACGTCTCGGGGTCCGCGACGTGCTCCAGCACGTTGGAGGAGAAGGTCACGTCCGCGACGCCGTCCCGCAGGGGCAGCAGGTACCCGTCGGCGACGACGGCCGCCTCGGGCGGCTCCTCGCCGAGTTCGGCCACGTCCGGCTCGAACAGGAACGCGTTCGCCCCGCGCCGCCGGAACTCCGCGGTGAAGTACCCGCCGCCCCCGCCGACGTCCAGGACGGTACGCCCGGCGACGGGCCCGTCGTAGGCCTCGACCTGGTCGACGGCGTCCCGGGCGAGCAGGGTGTAGCAGGCCTCGGGGTCGTCCTGCTCGCGGCGGAAGGCACGGAACAGGGCGACGGATCGTCGCACCGAGGGGTCCTTCCACGGGGCGTGCGAGGGGCGCGGGGAACTGCGCGACCCGCCCCACGCCACCCGCGCACGCGACACGGCGTCACCGACACGCCGCATGGGCGACGTCACGGAGTCCAACTCCGCACCGCCTCCGCGGCCACCACCCGGAACTGCCGCACGGTCCGGTCCCAGCGGAACTGCGCCGCCCGCTCCCGGGCCGCCTTGCCCATCAGCTCGCGCCGCCGTGCCGACAGCGCCAGCGCGCACCAGGCCGCGGCGAACGAGGACTCACCCCGGGCGAGGACGCCGGTCTCACCGTCGACGACGGAGTCCTTCAGCCCGGGCACGTCGAAGGCCACGCTCGGTGTCTCCCGGGCCGCCGCCTCCGTCACGACCAGCCCCCACCCCTCCACCGCGGAAGGGTGCAGCAGCAGCCAGGCCGCACACAGCAGCCGGTGCTTCTCGGCTTCGGAGACGTACCCGGTGAACTCCACGCCGGGCCCGGCCAGCCGCTCCAGCCGCTCGCGCTCCGGCCCGTCCCCGACGATCACCAACCGCCCGCCGGTCACCGGCCGCACCCGCTCCCACAGCCGCAGCAGCAGATCGATGCGCTTGTACTCGACGAGCCGCCCGACGGCGACGAACAGCGGCTCGGGCGAGCGCTCGGCGCGCGGTCCCGGCTCCTCGACGCCGTTGTGCACGACCCGGATCCGCTCCCGCTCGACGCCGATCGCCCGCAACGCGTGGGCGGTCGAGGACGACACGGCGACCAGCAGGTTGCGCTGCTGCGCGCCGGTCAGCGCCCAGTGTTCGAGTCTCCGGCCGAGCCGCGCCGCCGGGGCCAGCGGACCGCCGAAGCGCATCGTCCACAGGTCCGTGTGGACATGGTTGACCAGGCACAGGGTCGGCCCCCGGTGCCACAGCGGCGCCAGGTACGGCATGCCGTTGCACACCTCCACCAGCAGATCGCAGTCGCCGACCTGGCGGGCGAAGGCCGACCGGGCGCGCAGGTAGTGCCCGTACGGGCCGCCCGCCGACACGACCCGGTAGTCGCGGAAGGACGCGGGGCCGCCGCACAGCAGGGTCACCTGGTGCCCCAGCCGGGTCAGCCCGTCGGCGAGTCTGTCGACCAGCAGCTCGGAGCCGCCGGCGGAGGGATTGTCCAGATCACGATGGGCGAGGAAGACGATCCGGCGCGGTTGTGGGGGGAGCGCCGGAGAGTGCTGCGACGCGTGGGGGGACGCGGTGCGCAGCGTGGACGGTACGTGCTGGGGCATGGGTGCTCCAACTCGTCTCGGGGTGCGGAACTCGGTGGGGAGAACGTGGGGGTGGGGTCGTCGGGGAGGGTCGGCCTGTGGGGGGCCTGAGCTCTTCCTGGGAGGGGAGTGTGGACGGGGTGTGCTCGGGTGGGGTTGGACAGTTTTCGCCCGGACCTTCGCCACGGCTACTCACCGACGTGACAATTTCCGGCTTTATTAGAGCTGACGTCACATCACATCGTGAGGGTCGGCCGGGGCGTTCCGGGCACATCGGATGCAGTGGGCTGCTCCGGCTCCTTCCGCCCACGGGCCACCAGAACGCCGCCCACCGCTGCGAGCACCAGGCCGGTGATCCCGGCGCCGATCGGCAACGTCGTCCCGACCAGGCGGAGTTGCCCGCTGTCCCGCTTCGCCTGCCGGACCGCCTCCTTCTGCGTCGCGGTCGTGAAGGCGACCTTCTCGCTGTCCAGCAGCACCGCCGCGTCCTTCTTCCCGCCCGGCGCCCGCAGGGTCCGCTTCGGCCCGGTCTGCGCGTACAGCACCCGGCCCGTGGCCTGGTCGACGACGAGCACGAAGCCGTGGTTGGCGTACCACTCCTCGGCCAGCACCTGCGGCCGGTTCGGCTGGTCGACGAGGGTGCCCGGCACCAGCCGCGTACCGGTCCGGGTCGGCGGCACCGACCCGGTGAACCGGTAACCCGTGTACCCCTGAATCTTCGCGGTGCCCCGGTAGCGCAGCACGACCGTGTCGCCGAGGGTGTTGTCCCACCACTGGTAGGACCGTTTCTGCACGTCGAAGGGGAACTTCAGGTAGGCCTCGCCCTCGATGTGGGGCTTCTCGCCGCAGCAGTGCACCGGCCGGGTGGTCCTGCGGTCCATCACCCAGCGGTGCGGGGTGAAGTCCAGCGCGTCGTGCGGATCGGCGGCCGGCAGCGACGCGTCGGTGTCGACCGTGGTCGTCACGTCCCAGACGGCGTTGCCGCTGCGCTCGCTGTCCTCGACGTCGCCCCGCACCCGCTGGGTGACGGTGATCTTCCGGCCGGGCACCGTCTCGATCCGGTCGGTGTCGAAGACGCGGCCCCGGCCCTCGTAGACGGCGGTCGTGTCGATGTCGATCGGATTGACCGCGGCCCGTGGCTGCACGTACCAGGCGAGCAGGGGCGCCAGCACCAGCAGGAAGGTGCCGACACCCAGCAGGACCAGGGAAAAGGGAGAGGTTGTACGGCGCATCCGGGCACTCCAGTGGCTTGGGGCGGCTCGACGTACGAGAGGACCGGCACGGCGGCGGAATGCGCGCGTGCGGCTGGGCCGGGAACCGTAGGCGGCTCTTGACGGGGTGTCAATGCTTGTCGAGACTGGGCGCGACAGGCAGGGACGGGGTGCCGGGGTGGGGCAACCTCCGGACCATCTCCGGACGCATCCGGACAGAGAGGCTGACCCTGCGATGTCCAGACTGCTCGCTGCCGCGCTGACCGTAGCGCTCGCCGCCGCCCTCGCCGTGGGGGCCGCGCTGGGCGTGGTCGCGCTGCTCGAAGCCACACCCGACCAGCCGAACACGCCCCTGATCACGTACGAGCAGGCCGGCCAGGGGGGTTGACGGATGACGGCCGCCCGCACCGGAACCGTCACCACCCGCTCGGCCTGGCACGACGTACCGCGCCTCCAGGTGCGCCGGTTCGCCGCGATCGCCATGGCCGAGGCGCCCGAGCTGGCCGAGGAGATCCTCCGCGAGATCCAGCGCGAGTACCCGCACCTGCCCGTCGTCCTCGACGACTCCGGCGAGCCGATGGCCCTGGTCGGCATCCGCCGCGCCATCGAGGTCTTCGTGCAGCACCTGGAGCACTCGGAGGGGCGGCCGACCGTCCCGCCCGGCGTCTTCCAGGACTTCGGCCGCGGCGAGGGCCTCAACGGCCGCTCCCTGGACTCCCTCCAGGCCATCTACCGCATGGGCGTACGCCTGGCCTGGCGCCGCTTCGCCGACATCGGCCAGCGCGTGGAGATCCCGCCCCCGGCGATGTACGAACTCGTCGACGCGGGCTACGAGTACCTGGACGGCCTGGTCGACCAGTCCGTGCGCGGCTACGCCGAGGCGGCGGCCCGCCAGGCCGGCGAACGGCTGCGGCTGCAGCGCCGCCTGATGGAACTCCTGCTGGCCGAACACCACCGCGGCGACCCCACCGAGGCCTTCACCGAACGCGCCGCCCGTATCGGCTGGCCGCTGCCGGAGAAGGTCGCGGTCGGCGTCCTGCTGCGCCCGGCCCGCGAGGCCATGGCGCCGGCGGTCGGCCAGGGCGTCCTGCTCGACATGGAGTACGAGCAGCCCCGCATGGTGGTCCCCGAGCCGGACGCGGCGGGCCGCCACGAACTGCTGCACCGGGCCCTGACCGGCTGGTCGGGCGCGATCGGCCCGCCCGTCCCGCTGGCCGACGCGGCGAAGTCGCTGCGCTGGGCGGAGGCGGCGGTCCGCCTCATGGAACGCGACCTGCTGCCCTCCGGTGAGGTGCTGCACTGCACGGAGCACACCGAGGCCCTGGTCCTCCTCCAGCCCGAGGAACTGATCGACGACCTGGCCCTGCGCTGCCTGGCCCCCCTGACCCACTGCGGCCCGACCCACGGCCGCCGCCTCGCGGAGACCCTCCTGGCCTGGCTGGAAACCCGCGGCGGCGCCCCCGAGGTCGCCGCCCGCCTGGGCGTCCACCCCCAGACGGTCCGCTACCGCCTCCGCCAGATCCGCGCCCTGTGGGGCGACGAGATAGACGACCCGGACCGCCGCTTCGAACTGGAACTGGTCCTGAGGGCACAGCGGTTGCGGGGGGAACTGGGGGTGGTGCGGGGGCGGCGGTGAGCCCGGGCCGGTGCATCGGGCGGGGCGCGGCGCCGCCTGCTCTCACACCGTGGCCCGCTCCTTCGCCGTGGCCCGACCGGTCGCGGGCGCGTCCAGATGGACCACCACCGACGTGTAGAAGCGGTGCACGGCGTCGTCGACGCTGCGGATGAAGCCGGACTCCGCGCTGCCTCGGCCGCTGCCCATGCCCTTGAACAGGGACAGGCGGAAGCCGGTGATGCGCGTGGTGCCGTCCTTCGGGAGCAGATCGGCCGGTTCCGGGCGCAGCCGCTCCAGCGTGCCCCGCGGGCCGCCCGTCCCGCCCTCCACCAGCGTCTCGACGTGCAGATCCGCCGGAGCGTCCGCGAGCCGGCGGATCAGACGCTTGGCCCAGGTCAGCGGATAGCCCTGGTCCGGAGCCGGGATCTCCACCGACGTGCGCAGCTTGGCGGTGCGCAGGTCAGCGGTGACGCCGAGCAGGCCGGGCGCCCCCTCGACCCGCAGCTCCGCCTGCAGCCTGCCCTCCTCGCACAGCCGGTCCGCCAGGCGGGCGCGGCGGGCCCCGGGGTCGGTGCCGCGCCTGGTGCGCTGGGCGGGCAGCACCTTCTGCCCGAGTTCGCCGCCGAGCCGCAGGCACACCTGCCGGATGAGCCGCTCCCAGCTCTCGACGACCTCCAGGGCCCGCGGGTCCCCCACGCAGAGGGTCTCGTCGCCGATGCCGTTGCGCACCGGCACCCAGGCCGCGCCCATGTTCTGGAAGCCGTGGCAGCCGGAGTTGTCGTGCTGGAGGTAGTGGAGCAGATCCTGCAGGAGCCAGGTGCGCGCCGCGTTGCCGACGCCCTCGTGGCGGATCAGCATCTGCGCCTGGTGGGCCACTTCGGCCCAGGACAGGTGCCAGAGGGCCACCTGGTGCTTGCGCCGCCGGTCGATCTTGACGTCGACGAGCGGGCTGCCCTCCAGCGCCACGTCGTTCGACAGGGTGATCACGGCCTCGTAGCCCCGCCGGGCGGCGATGTCCATGTAGGCCTGCACCTGGTCGGACTTCAGCGCGTTGCCGTTGGTCTTGGTCTCGACGAGCGCCGTCCACAGCTTCCCGGCGCGCTCGACGCGGATGACCCCGTCGGGGCGCCGGGGTGTGTCCCCGTGCGGCAGGGAGACCTCGGTGAAGGTCTCCATCCGGCCGGACGGGGCGCCGAACGGGGCGGTGATGCGCCGGCCGAACCGGGGCACCTGGGCCATCACCGACAGCAGCACCGAGGTGGCGCGCATCTCCCGGTCCCGGTCGCTCTTGAGCGTCGAGACCGGAAAGAGCCGGGCCTGCCGCCAGGAGTCGTTCTCCGCCAGGCTCTTCACGGGCGCCCTGGGCGGTGTGACCTTCTGCTTCGCGGTCCGCGGCCGGGCCGTCCGCTTGCGCGGCGCGGCCTCCTCGTCGGCCGGCGGACGCGGTGCCGGGACGGCCTCCAGCGTCGTCCGCGGCGGGGCGCCGGGCGCGGGGACGGCGGCGGGTTCCTCCGGCGCGGCCGGCGTCGCGGATTCCGCCTCGTCGTCCTCGATGTCGACGCCGAAGTCCGTCGCCAGTCCCGCCAGGCCGCTCTCATAGCCCTGTCCGACCGCCCGGAACTTCCATTCCTCGCCCCGCCGGTACAGCTCACCGAAGATGATGGCGCTCACCTGGCCGGGGTCCTCGATGACGAACCGCAGGAGGTTCTCGCCCACCGCGTCGGCCAGGGTCACGCGCACGTCGTGCAGTTCGCCGAAGCGCGCGCCCTCGTAGCGGCTGGCGGCCACGACGATCCGCTCGACCTCGGCCGGGACCGCGGTCAGGTCGAAGCTGATCCGGTCCTCGCTGCCGTCGCCGGCCGGCTCCTTGCCGAGCAGCTGCACGCTGCCGTCGGCGGCCACCGGGTTGTTGTAGAAGTAGAAGTCGGCGTCGCTGCGCACCTTGCCGGTGCCGTCCAGCAGCAGGACCGACACGTCGGCGTCGCCCTCCCCGGTCGGGCTGGACCAGCCCAGGCTCACGATCGCGGAGCCGACGTGCTCGCTCAGGGCCGACAGGGACACGTTCGATCCCATGGTCATGTCACGCACAGAGAAATCCCCCCACCTCTGCGACACCTGTGACGTGTCGCACATCGGCACTTTAATGTGCACGCAACGTGCTCGTGGGGTGCTCGACGGTTTCCGCCCGCTGCGGGCCTGCCCATTGCCCGGGCAAACCTCTATGGCTAGCCTGTGTTCGTCATGCCGATCGCCTGTTGAAATCTCGAACGCGGGCGCTGAGAACACATTAGGGAGGGGGCCGGTCGTGGGACGACTCGTACCAGCCGTGACCCGGGCTCTCGACATTCTCGAGCTCTTTCTCGACGGGGACGGGACGCTCTCCGCCCCCGACATCGTGCGCCGGCTGCAGCTGCCGCGCACCACCGTGCACGAGCTGGTGACCACGCTCGCCGCCCGGAAGTACATCGTCCCGGTGCCCGGCCAGCCGGGACGCTACCGGCTCGGCGTGCGCCCGTACCAGCTCGGCGCCCGCTACGCCGAGCAGCTCGACCTGGCCGCCGAGGGGCAGCAGGTCGCCCGGTCCGTCGCCGAGACCTGCGACGAGACCGTGCACGTGGCGATCCTGGAGGACACGGACGTCATCTACATCGCCAAGGTCGACTCCACGCACGCCGTGCGGATGGTGTCCGCCGCCGGCCGCCGGCTCCCCGCGCACTGCACCTCCGTCGGCAAGATGCTGCTGGCCTCCCTCCCCGAGCACGAGCTCGCCGCGCGGATCCCCGACGGCGCCGAGCTGGTCGCGATGACCCCCAACAGCATCACCGACCCGGCCGCCCTGCGCGAGGCCCTGGCCGAGATCCGTGAGCGGGGCCTGGCCGTGGAGAGCCGCGAGTCCAACCCGGACGTCTCCTGCGTGGCCGCGCCGGTGCGCGACCGCACCGGGCAGGTCGTCGCCGCCCTGTCGATCTCCGTGCCCATGATCCGCTGGAGCGAGGAGCGCCGGGCCGAACTGGAGCAGCTCGCCGCGAAGGGCGCCGCCGAGCTGTCCGAGCACCTCGGGCACCGGAGCGTGGCATGACGACGCCGTACGAGGTCGCCGTGCGCGCCGAGGCCGAGCTGGGCGAGGGCCCCACCTGGGACGCGGCGGCCGGCCGGCTGCTGTGGATCGACATCCTCGGCTCGCGCCTGCACACCTACGACCCGGCCACCGGGCGGCGGACCGTCCGCCGCACGGAACAGCACATCGGCGCCGTCAAGCCGCGCGCCGGCGGCGGCCTGGTGCTGAACCTGCGCGACGGGATCGGGCTCCTCGACCCCGACGGCGGCTTCCGCTGGCTGCACCGCGAGCCCGTGCCGGGCCGGCGCGCCAACGACGCCGCGGTCGCCCCCGACGGCGCGCTGTGGGCCGGCACCATGCGCTACGACGAGGCGCCGGGCGGCGGCACGCTGTCCCGCGTCACCGGCGAGGGCGCCGTGGAGGTCGTGCTCGACGACGTCACGGTCTCCAACGGCACCGGCTGGAGCCCCGACGGGCGGCTCATGTACTACATCGACACCCCCACCCGGCGCATCGACGTCTTCGACCACGCCGACGGGCGGGTGTCCGGGCGGCGCGCCCTCGCCGAGATCGAGGAGGGCGCCGGCTTCCCCGACGGGCTGACCGTGGACGCCGACGGGTGCGTGTGGGTGGCCCTGTGGGAGGGCGCGGCGGTACGGCGGTACACGCCGCAGGGCCGGCTGGACCGGGTGATCGAGCTGCCGGTGCCGCTGGTGACGGCCTGCGCGTTCGGCGGGTCCGGCCTGACCGACCTCTACCTCACCACGGCCCGCACCGGACTGGCCGAGCCGCCGGCCCTGGCGGGTTCCCTGTTCGTGGTGCCCGGGGCGGGCAGGGGAGTGGCACAGCCCGCGTTCGCCGGCTGACGAAAGGCTGGGCACGGGCCGGACCGGTACCGCCCGTCGTCAGCCTCTCGTCCGGTCCAGCCGCCGCAGCACCGCCCGCTCGTCCTGCGTCAGCGGTGCCCCCACCGCCGCCGGCAGCGGCGGCCCGCTCAGTGTCGCCAGCACCGTGGAGGGCCGCAGCAGCCGGGTCGGTCCCGTCGTCATGCTCATCACGTCCCAGAGCGCCGACGCCGCCGTGTAGGAGCCGGTCGCCGTGCGGATCATGCGGCGGGTGTAGGCCGTGACCAGACGGTCGGCCACCCCGGGGGAGCCCCCGCGCGTCCCGGGGTACCAGACGTCCTGGCTCACCGCCATGGTCCACGCGGCCTGGACGGGCCGCGCCGCCCGCCGCTGCACACGCCGGGCCAGCCCGGGCGTGTCGAGGCCGGACCGCCGCAGCTCGCGGCCGAGTTCCCGGGCGCCCAGCGCGGCCACCGACATGCCCTGCCCGTAGGCGGGGTTGAACGTGGCCAGCGCGTCACCGAGGACGACGAGGCGCTCGGGCCAGGAGCGCGTCTTCTCCAGGTACCGCCGGTGGTTGCTGGTGCTGCGGCTGACGTGGACGTCGGTGAGGGGCTGCGCGCCGGAGATCAGCCGGCCCACGATCGGGTCGGGCAGCTCCAGGGTGTACCGCAGGAACGCGTCCGGGTCGGACGGCGGTTCGCCACCGCCGCGGGTGCCGGCGAGGCTGACCATCCAGCGGTCGCCCTCGATCGGCAGCACCATGCCGCTGCGGCCGGGCCGCCCCTGGTACGGATCGGCCTGCACCATCGTCAAGGGGAAACGATCCGCCCCCTCGGGCGTGCGGTAGAGACGGGTGGCGTTGACCAGGCCGGCGTCCACCGTCTTCTCGCGCACGTCGTGGACGCCCAGCCCCGCCAGCCAGGTCACGATCCGCGAGCCGCGGCCGCTCGCGTCCACGACGAAGTCGGCGGCGAGCCGCTCCTCCCCGGCGGCGGTCGACAGAAGGACCCCGGTCACCCGCTGCCGCGACCCGGTCAGCTCCAGCACCCGGGCCTTGCGGATCACCACCCCCGTGCTGTCCAGCACGGCGCCGCGCACCGCCCAGTCGAGCAGGGCCCGGGTGCAGGTCAGCATCCGGGGCCCGGGGTGGCGCCAGCGCCGGAACCAGCCCTCGGGCGTGAGGGCGATCATGCCCGAGCCGAGCGGTATCTCGTGCGCGCCGGCGGCGAGCAGGTGCTTGCGCATGCTCACGCCCGGCACCAGGTCCTCCATCGGGGCCAGTCCGCCGGCCATGAGCAGATGCGCGTGACGTCCCTGCGGCAGGCCCTTGCGGTGCTCCGGCCCCTCGGGCAGATCGTCGCGGTCGAGCACGACCACCTCGTCCGCGACGGCGGACAGGGCCGCCGCGGCCAGCATGCCGGCCAGCCCCGCACCGATGACGACAGCTCTACGCGACATGCGACTCCTCGCACTCAGCCATGACGGCTCCTTCGCCCTGCGGGCATTTCCCCGGCGTCCGGCCACGGCGTGCAGCGCACAACACCGTCCGCCGGCACCGGTCTTCGAGCCGTGCGGGCCTCGTCCCGGACGGCTCTCACCGTACCTTCACGCACCGTACGCGCGGCCCCCGCGTGCGGGCCCCGATGTGCGGACCCCGCACGGGCCTCCGGCCGGACGCGCGCCGCGCGGCCGCCGCGACGGCCCGGGAGGGGTCAGCCGGTGAGCGACCTGCCCTCCAGGTGGTCACGCGCCAGGGCGCGGACGGCGCGGAGGTCCTCCGTGCGGCGCAGCGCCCGGGAGACGGCGCCGATCTCGCGCAGCAGCTCGGTGGTGTCGCGGGCGCCGGTGCCGTCGTCGTCCCCCGACCGGTCCCGGGTCTCGGCCGCGTCCAGGATCGCCGCGGTGGCGGCGAGCACCTTCGCCCGGTCGGGCGGGTGGCCGAGCGCGAGGGCGGCGTCGTGGAACCGTTCGCGCCGGTCCTCGTCGATGTGGCGGGCGAGCGGCAGCAGCACGTCGCGGATGAACGTCTCCCGGCGGACCAGCCGCAGCTCCGGCGTGGCGCGCAGCAGGAACGGCACCCCCTCGCCGTGGACGGTCCGCATCAGCAGGTACAGCGGCCGCAGTTCGCGGTGGGCGAGCCGGACGTGCCAGCGGCCGTGCAGGTACTGCCCGGCGTGCGGGAGGATGAAGCCGATCGCGATGAGTACGGCGGACAGGCAGGCCAGCGGCGGGGCGACGGCCGTGCTCAGCCAGTCCACGTTCCGCCCGGACCAACGGGCCACCACGGCACTGATCTTGGCGGCGTCGAAGAGCAACTGCGCCGCGTAGCCGACGCCGAGGAACTTCAGCCCCCAGCGCAGCAGCGAGTCCAGCCCGTCCGTGCGGACCCAGTTCCAGATCAGCCCGTTGGTGACCAGCGCGGCCGCGGTGTGCGCGAGCAGGTAGAGCACGATCACTTCACGCATGTACGGCGTGTTCGCGTAGTACGTGTCGAGATCCCGCAGCCGCTCCTCGGGCACGTCCGCGAGCGCGAACAGCACCCACATCGCGACGATGACACCCGAGTAGACCGCCACCACCCCGCGCATCGCGCGCCGGGTGCGCGCCGAGCGGTCGGACAGGCCGTTGCGCCAGGCGATGATCAGCAGCAGACAGAAGGCGCAGAACGCGGTGAGCAGCGAATAGACCCAGGGCCCGGAGAAGTTGGCCACTCCGGTGAGCCGGTTGACCCGGGCGATCGTCGACGGCGCCACGAAGACGAACACCGCGCAGGCGAGCAGCAGCAGCCCGCCCACCGCGCGCAGCATCGGGTCCTGCCAGAGCCGGATGATGCTCGGCAGCTTGATGGCCAGGGCGGCGGCCAGGACCCCCGCGGGGATCCACCAGAAGTTCGGATAGAACTGGTTGACGAACTCCACCGGGGTCAGCGCCACCGGGCTCACGGCGCCGCACCTCCTCGCGGCCCCCGGTAGTACAGCGACCGCTGCACGGGTTCCAGGGGCGCGTCGGGCCCGCGCCCGCCCGGCAGCAGCGCCCGGCATCCGGCCGCCAGCCGGTGCCCGAAGGCGTCGGCGTCGGCCTCGTCCCGCTCCCGGGAGCCGTTGCGGGCGGCCACCGCCAGCGCGATGTCGTCCCACCCGGGCCGGTCGGCGAACGCGTGGGCCGCCGCCGCACCCGCCCCGTGGTGGTGCCCGTGCCCGGCGTGCAGATGCCACAGCTCATGTCCGAGGATGACCAACTGCTGGACCGCCTCGGCCCGTTCCTCCACGATGACCAGGTCGAAGTCCTGGAACTCCACCCACAGGCCGGTCACTTCGATCTCGTCGGGGAAGCGCTCGAAACGCAGCTCCACGGGCCGTCCGTCGCGCCGCGCGCTCATCTCCTCGCACAGCGCCCGGCACAACGACCGTACGTCCGCGGGCGCCTGGGGTCTCGCGCGGACCGCGGCGGTGAGGTCGGCGGCCAGGCCGCGCATGGCCGCGCCACGGCGCGAACGCCCGAGCGCGGCGCTGACTCGGGCGGCCATCGTCCGCGCGCCCGCGATGTCCATCGCTCCCCCTTCTCACCACCGGCCGGCGGCTTCGGCGGCCCGTCCGAGACTACGCGCCCGAAAGTGTGCGCGTCATGCGATCCGGCGTCCGATGTGCAGCGGAGAACGACCGTTCCTGCTCACGCAGTCGCGTCCAATGTGTGACGGGACCATTGACGCGCGGGCGCCGCGAACTTACGGTCCCGTTCGAAGTAGCGAGCAGCTTTCGAAATACCGAACGGACCGTGGACATCGATCGTGAGGGCAGGGCATGGGACGACCTGACCTGAAGCGCAGGCAGCTACTCGGCGGGCTCGGCGGACTCCTCGTCGCGGGCAGCTTCGGCTTCGCCGCGCTCGGCACCGGAGCCGACGCGCTCGCCTCCGACGCGCACACCCGCGTGCGGTACTGGAACCTCTTCAGCGGCGGCGACGGCGCCAACATGATCGCCATGCTGGACGCCTTCCGCCGCGCCAACCCCGACATCGCGGTGAAGGACTCCACCCTCCAGTGGGGCAACCCCTTCTACACCAAGCTCGCCATGGCCGCCGCGGGCAACCGCGCCCCCGAACTCGGCGTCATGCACCTGGGGCGAGTGCCCGGCTTCGCGCCCGGCCGCCTCCTCGACCCCTGGGACACCGGCCTGCTCGCCAAGTACGGCGTGCGGGAAGCGGACTTCAACCCCGCCCTGTGGAAACGCGCCGTCGTCGACGGGCGGCTCTACGCCCTCCCGCTCGACATCCACGTCCAGCTCTGCTTCTACCGCAGGGACGTGCTGAAGAAGGCGGGCCTGCTCGGCGCCGACGGCCGGATGGTGCCGGTCACCTCCACCGACGAGTGGTTCGACGTCCTCCAGGAGGCCCGGAAGGCCACCGCGAAGGGCCTGCAGACCATCGGCTTCTGGCACAACGACCAGAACTTCCAGTGGTGGTTCTTCGTCGCCTTCTACACCCAGCTCGGCGGCACCTGGTTCGACGCCACCCGCACCGAGGTCACCTTCGACACCGGCAAGGCCGTCCAGGTCCTGGAGTTCCTGCGCCGGCACATCACCGACGGATACGCCGACCCGGGCTTCGGGGGCGGCGCGGGCGCCGAGCAGTTCCTCAACGGCTCACCCTTCGTCTGGGAGGGCAACTGGTCCGTGCCGGTCTTCTCCGGCGCGAAGCTCGACTACGGCGCGACCCCGCTGCCGCCCGTCTTCGGCCGCCCGGCCACCCACGCCGAGTCCCACGCCTTCGTCCTGCCGCACCGGTCCGGCCGCGGCGGCGCCCCGAACGAGGCCGCCCACCGGCTCGCCGCCTACGTCGTCCGGCACGCCCGGCAGTGGGCGGCCGGCGGGCACATCCCCGCGTACACCCCCACCCTGTCCACGCCCGCCTACCGGGCGCTGAACCCGCAGAGCGAGTACGTCTCCGCCATGGACCACCAGGCCAGCGAACCCAAGGTGTGGTTCGCGGGCTCCACCGGCATTCTCGCCCAGCGCGTCGGCCCGGTGGTGGTCTCCGCCACGACCGGCCCCGCCTCCCCGGAGACCGCCGCCCGCCGCATGAGGAGCGCGCTCACCGAACTCCTCGCCACCGCAAACCCCATGGACGGCAGGACCGCAGCGCAGGGAGGTGCGGCCGCGTGACGGCGACCAGCGCCCAGACCCTCGCCGCACCCGCCCGCGCGCGCACCGCCGCCGCGGGCGCCGCCCTCCGCCGCAAACAGGGCTTCCAGCACGGCGGCTGGTTCGTCGCCCCCTTCCTGGCCCTGTTCGCCCTGTTCGTGATCTGGCCGCTCCTGCGGGGCGTCTACCTCAGCTTCACCGACGCCAACATCACGGGCGAGGGCGCGGACTTCGTCGGCCTGGACAACTACCGCGAGGCCCTGCGGGACCCCCTGATGTGGGACTCCCTCGGCCACAGCGCCTCCTTCACGGCGATGGTGGTGCCCTGCATCACCGTCCTGGCCTTCCTCCTGGCGATGCTCGCCCACCACATCGAGCGCGGGAAGTGGCTGTGGCGGCTGTGCTTCTTCGCCCCGTTCCTGCTGCCGTCCACCGTCGCGGGCAACCTGTGGCAGTGGCTGTTCAACCCCGGCACCGGCATGGTCAACCACGTCCTCGGCCTGGAGACCCCGTGGCTGACCGACAAGTCGTACGCGATGCTCGCCCTCGTCGTGATGACCCTGTGGTGGACCGTCGGCTTCAGCTTCCTGCTCTACCTCGCCGCCCTCCAGGGCATCCCCGGCCACCTCTACGAAGCGGCCAGGCTGGACGGCGCGAACGCCTGGCACCGCGCGGTCCACATCACCCTGCCGATGCTGCGCAACATCACCGGCCTCGTCGTCGCCCTGCAGATCCTCGCCTCGCTCCAGGTCTTCGACCAGGCCGTGGTGATGCAGGACTTCGGCCCCGGCCCCGAGGAGTCGACCCGGACCTTCGTCCAGTTCACCCTCGAAGAGGGCTTCACCAGCTACCGCGTGGGCTACGCCTCCGCGATCTCCGTCGTCTTCTTCGTGATCATCGCGGCCGTCGCCCTCGCCCGGATGTGGCTGCTGCGCAACCGTGAGGAGAGCGCCCGATGACCACCAAGGCGTGGAGCCCCGCCCAGATCGTCCTGACCCTCCTCGCGACGGCCGTCTCGATCGTCTTCCTGGCCCCCTTCGCCTGGGCCCTGTTCACCTCCCTCAAGTCGGAGACCGAGGCCGTCGAGGTGCCCCCGCACTGGCTGCCCGAGGACGTCACGGGCCAGGCCTGGCAGGCCCTGTTCGAGTCCGGCACCCTCACCGCCTGGTTCGTGAACTCCGTGGTCGTGTCGGTCTGCGTGACGGCGGTGGTGCTCCTGGTCAGCGCCCTGGCCGGATACGGCTTCGCCCGCACCGAGTTCCGCGGCAGGAGCGCCCTGCTGGGCCTGGTCATGGCGGGCCTGATGATCTCGCCCGCGGTGCTCGGCGTCCCGCTGTTCACGACCGTCCAGCAGCTGGGGATGGTCGACACCTACTGGGGCATGATCCTGCCGCAGTGCGCGCCCGCCGCGATGGTCTACATCCTGTACAAGTTCTTCCAGGGCGTCCCGCGCGAACTGGAGGAGGCCGCCTTCCTCGACGGCGCGGGCCGCTGGCGGGTCTTCTTCACCATCGTCCTGCCGCTCTCGCGCCCCTCCCTGGCCGCGGTCGGCATCTTCACCTTCATCGCGTCGTGGAACAACTTCCTCTGGCCGTACATGGTGACCAACAACCCCGACCTGATGACCATGCCGAACGGCATCGCGACCGTCATGAACTCCTACGGCATCCAGTGGGCCCAGCTGATGGCCGGCGGCCTGATGGCGGGCCTGCCCCTGATCATCGTCTTCGTCTTCTTCCAGCGCCAGATCGTGGCGGGCGTGGCCCACACCGGCTTGGCCGGGCAGTAGACGGCGCCCCGACAGGGGCGCGGGGAACTGCGCGACCAGCCACGAACCACCCGCAGACAGGACCGAACCCCGAAAGGCAAGCATGCACAAGGCCCGCTTCACCCTCGACCCCGCCTTCACCGTCGGCGAAGTGAACCCCCGCCTCTTCGGCAGCTTCGTCGAACACCTCGGCCGCTGCGTCTACACCGGCGTCTTCGAACCCGGCCACCCCACCGCCGACGACCGGGGCCTGCGCCAGGACGTCCTCGCCCTCGTCCGCGAACTCGGCGTCACCGCCGTCCGCTACCCCGGCGGCAACTTCGTCTCCGGCTACAGGTGGGAGGACTCCGTCGGCCCCGCCGAGGACCGCCCCCGCCGCCTCGACCTGGCCTGGCACTCCACCGAGACCAACCGCTTCGGCCTGTCCGAGTACATCGCCTTCCTACGCGGGATCGGCCCCCAGGCCGAGCCGATGATGGCCGTCAACCTCGGCACCCGCGGCGTCGCCGAGGCCCTGGAACTCCAGGAGTACGCCAACCACCCCGGGGGCACCGCCCTGTCCGACCTGCGCGTGGCCCACGGCGACAAGGACCCCTTCGGCATCCGGCTGTGGTGCCTGGGCAACGAGATGGACGGCCCCTGGCAGACCGGCCACAAGACGGCCGGGGAGTACGGCCGCCTCGCCGCCGAGACGGCCCGGGCCATGCGCCAGCAGGACCCCGGCGTCGAACTCGTCGCCTGCGGCTCCTCCAGCCAGTCCATGCCGACCTTCGCCGCGTGGGAGGCGACGGTCCTTCAGGAGACCTACGACCTCGTCGACTACATCTCCCTGCACGCCTACTACTGGCCCGAGGACGGCGACCTCGACTCCTTCCTCGCCTCCGCCGTCGACATGGAGTCGTTCATCGACAACGTCGTCGCCACCGCCGACCACGTGGGCGCGAAACTCAAGTCGAAGAAGAAGATCAACCTCTCCTTCGACGAGTGGAACGTCTGGTACCTGCCCGAGTGGGAGGCCCGCGCCAAGACCTTCGAGCAGCACGACTGGCCCGAGGCGCCACGCCTGCTGGAGGACAACTACAGCGTCACCGACGCCGTCGTCTTCGGCTCGCTCCTCATCGCCCTGCTCCGGCACGCCGACCGGGTCACCGTCGCCTGCCTCGCCCAGCTCGTCAACGTCATCGCGCCGATCATGACCGAGCCGGGCGGCCCGGCCTGGCGGCAGACGACGTTCTTCCCGTTCGCGCAGGCCGCCCGGTACGGCCGGGGCCGGGTCCTCGACGTCCGTGTGGACTCGCCCACGTACCGGACGCGCAAGTACGGCGAGACCGACCTGCTGCACGCCACCGCCGTGCGCGGCGAGGACGGCACGGTCACCGTCTTCGCCGTCAACCGCGGCCGCACCGAGGCGCTGCCCCTGGAGGTCGCGCTGAACGGGCTGGACCTGTCGTCGGTCGTCGAGCACAGCGCCCTCGCGGACGCCGACCCCGACGCCCGCAACACCCTCGACGACCCCGAGCGGGTCACCCCGCACACCGTCGACGGCACGACCCTCCAGGACGGCACGCTGACCACCGTCCTGGAGCCGCTGTCCTGGAACGTGATCCGGCTGGCGTGACGACGCCCGGTTCACACCGGCTTGACGGGCACCCCTCCGGCCGCGGCACCGAGCAGGGCCAGCCGCACGGTCCCCGGCCCGGAGGGTGTGGTCCCGTCGGACAGCACGGCCAGCGCCAGTGTGTTGGCACCCCGTGTGCGCAGGATCCCGTTCGGCAGCACGAACGTGTGCTGCGGGCCCACGTCGTTGATGTACTGGCCGAGGTTCCAGCCGTTGAGGAAGATCTGCGCGCGGTAGGCCCGGCCCGGGTCGTCGTCCAGGACGAGGCCGACCGAGGCGTCCACGCCCGGGTCGACGTCCAGCCGGAAGTCCGTGCGGTACCAGGTGACGCCCTGGCGCCGCTCGGCCCGCGGCAGCCCGGTCCTCTTCCAGTCCCGGTCGTCGTGCTCCGGCAGGTGCCAGCCCTCGCGCTCGCCGTACAGCCCGCCATTGTTCATGGGCCCGCGCACCGGGTCGGGCGCGGCGGCGCCCTGGATCCGCCAGGTCACCTCCGGTGCGGCGCCCTCGAAGGTGACGGCGGTCAGTCCGCGCGCGGCCTTGTGCGTGTCGCGGGCCCCGCCGTCCAGGTCGTGCTGCATCGGCCGCACGAGCACGGACAGCACGTGCCGCGTGCCCGGCTCCTCCTCCCGCAGCCGCTCGCGCAGTTCCTCCGGCACGCCGAAGGTGGCCGTGGCCGTCCACGTCCCCTGCCGGGCCCGGCTCCCCTCCGGCACGGGCATGCGGTGGGTGCCCAGCGGCTCCCCGTCCAGCCAGGCCATCAGCAGGCCCTGGGTGCCCGTGCGGTAGGCGAGGGACACCGACTCGACGCCGCCCGCGCCCTTCCACGTGCCCCGGTACCAGACGTCGCCGTAGTGGAAGCCGTAGTCGTCGGCGAAGAGGACGGGCTGCCCGTCGGGCACCGGCGTGATGCTGAACGTCGTCGTCCGGTCGGCCGTCGTCCACTCCGCGTCGTCGAAGTCCGGCTCCGCTTCCGGGTTCTCGGTCCGCCGCCGCCAGCGGTCCAGGGCGGGCAGGGCCGGCCGGGTCACCCCGGGCAGCGGCCGCAGCGCCAGCAGGCTGCCGGAGGCGCTGATCCGCGTGGGCACCGCGCGCCCGTTCCACGTGACGTGGGCGATCCCGTGCGGCCCCCACACCTCCAGGCCGGTCGCGCCGATGGTGTCGCCGGTGAGGTGGACCGTGGAGCCGCGCAGCTCGGCCGAGCGCAGCAGGGCCGGGCCGTAGACGAGGAGCGGGCCGGACGGCGTCTCCCGGGGCCACAGGCGCAGGGCGGTGGCGTCGTCGGCGAACAGCACCAGCATCGGCGTGTCCACGCCGTCGCCCTCGACCCGCACCCGGCTCAGCCCGCCCGCGCCGAGCGGGGCGGTGATGTGCAGCTTGCCGAGGTTGTACGCCCAGGCCGGCTCGGCGTCCAGCCGCATCGGCGTCGGCTCGTCCGCGCATTCCAGCACGACCTGCGCCATCTCCCCGCGCCGCCCGGTGAACACGGCGATGTCCTGCCGCCCGGCGGTCAGGCTCAGCATCGGCTGCACCGTGGAGTGCACCAGCGTCCGCCGCCCGAGCCGCAGCCCGGCCGCGAGCAGCTTGGCGTCCCGGGCCCCGACGGTGACCGGCACGTCGATCCCGGCGCCCGGCAGCGTCGTGGACACCTCCTCGCCGGTGTCGTTGCGCAGGACGTACACGTGGGCGCCGGTGTCGGGGTTGGCCAGGTGGTACACCCGGATCCGCTCGTCGGTGGCGCGCATCCGCTTCGCCGGGTTCAGCTTGGCGAGGTCGGGCACGTGGCGCAGCAACTGCCCGATCTGGTGGATCGGGGCGAGCTTCGGGGTGGCGTTGCGGGCCTCGTCGATCGCGGCCCCGTAGTCGTACGACGTGTAGACGACCGGCGCGGGCAGCCAGCCCCAGGAGGTGCCGCCGAAGGCCATGTGGACGTTGTGCAGCGTGACGCCGTCGGCGAGGCCGGTCAGGTGGAAGCGCCGCTCGTGGGCCGCGTCCCGGGTCCGGCGCGCCTCGGCGTAGCCCTTGCCGCCGAACGGGGACCCGCCCCACGGGTCGGACCGGCCGTCGCCGGACTCGGCCAGGAAGCCGGGCGTGCGCGGACCGGCCGTGGCTCCGCCCTTCGCCCCGCCGGGCCCCTCGTCGTCGTGGAACAGCGGCACGTCGATGCCGTCGGCGCGGACCTTCTCGTACAGGTACGCCCGGTAGGCGCGCCCGGCGGGCTCGCCCGCGTGCGCGTCGTACGCGTTCTCCAGCTGGTAGAGCAGCACCGTGCCCGTGCCGCGGGTGAACAGGCGTTTGGCGACGACGGCGTTGACGGCGGTCAGCCACTCGTCGGCGTAGCGCAGATACGTCGGGTCGGAGGTGCGGGCCGTGCCGTCGGTGGCGGTCAGCCAGCCGGGGAAGCCGCCGGCGTCGACGTCGGCGCCGATGTACGGGCCGGGCCGCACGATGACGTACAGCCCCGTCTCGGCGGCCGTGCGCAGGAACAGGTCCAGGTCGCGCACGCCGGTGAAGTCGTAGCGGCCGGGCGCGGGGGAGTGGTGGTTCCAGGCGACGCACACGCTGACGGCGTTGTGGCCGTGGGCGCGCATCTTCTCCAGCACGTCCCGCCACAGCGACGGGCTCGGCAGCCGGAAGGGGTGCATCTCGCCCGACCACAGGACCAGGCGGCGGCCGTCGATCAGCAGGGAGTACCGGTCGAAGCCGATCTCGTGCCGCCGGCCGTCCGCGCGCGGCACCGGGGGCGGCGGGCCCGTCGGCGCGGTCCGGGCCGGGTTGGCGGAGGTCGGCGACCCGCTGCCGGTCAGCGCGAAGCCGAGCGCCGCCGTGCCGGCGAGAGCGTGGAAGGTACGCCTGCTGAGCTCCAAGGGAGCGCCTCCTGTTGTGCCATGCCATGCGTGGTGCGTGTGCTCAATGTCTACAGGGTGACCGCGACAATGGTCCTATGAGGATCTCGGCACGTGCGGACTACGCGGTGAGAGCGGTCGTGGAACTGGCCGTCCGGCAGGGCCAGGGGCCGGTCAAGGCGGAGGCCGTCGCCACCGCGCAGGACATTCCCCACAAGTTCCTGGAGGGGATCCTCGGCGATCTGCGGCGCGGCGGTGTCGTCGACAGCCGCCGCGGCGGGGGCGGCGGGTACCGGCTGGCCCGGGAGGCGGACCGGATCACCGTGGCGGACGTGATCCGAGCCGTCGACGGCCCGATCGTCTCCGTGCGGGGCGAGCGGCCGACCGGCCTCGCCTACACCGGCACCGCCGAGCCGCTGCTGCCGCTGTGGATCGCGCTGCGGGCCAATGTGCGCCGGATCCTGGAGGGCGTGACGATCGCCGACCTCGCGGCCGGGGCGCTGCCCGAGCCGGTGGAGCGGCTCGCGGCGGAACCGGCGGCCTGGGAGAACCCGTGACGGGCCGCGCCCGCGGCTGGGCGGGCGGCGGGGGACGGGTCCGTGGGTGATCCTCATCGCGTCCTCGGGAGCCTCGGTCGACGCACTGGTAACGCACCCTATGCGCCCGGCGGCACGGGCGCGGCCACGGGGCCGGGCCGGGCGCGGGACGTCCCCCGCCCCACCTCGGCCGATGGGCGACCGATGTGAAATCCCGTGCTGTGAATGGCCGGAGAGCGCCCTGGCCGCCCCCGGTGGTCCTGCGTACGATGCGACCGCTCCCGGCCTTCACAGCTCCTCCATCGCACGGACACAGGCCGGGCGCACATGCGCTGTCGTCTTGACATGCCCATGTCTAATCTGGATCCACCCCCCACGAACGGATGGGAGAACCATGGCCGGTGGCCTGCTCCTGAGCGGTGCGATCGCCGCGCTGCTCACCAGCGCACTTCCCGCGCAATCCCCGTCCTCCGGGTTCGTCGACCCGCCCCCGGACAAGATCGTCATCAAGGTCGCCACGGTGAACGGCTCCGGCTGTCCCCAGGGCACGGCCGCGGTCGCCGTCTCCGAGGACAACACGGCCTTCACGGTGACCTACAGCGACTACCTCGCCCAGGCGGGCGGGAACTCCGACCCCACCGCGTTCCGCAAGAACTGCCAGCTCAGCCTGATCGTGCACGTCCCCCAGGGCTTCACGTACGCCATCGCCAGCGCCGACTACCGGGGCTTCGCCTCGCTCCAGCGCGGAGCGAGCGCCACCCAGCGGGCCTCGTACTACTTCCAGGGCTCCCCGAGCACGGCGCACCGGAGCCACCCCTTCAGCGGCCCGTACAACGACAACTGGCAGGCCACCGACGAGACGGACTGGGCCCAGCTCGTCTACGCGCCCTGCGGCGTGCAGCGCAACTTCAACATCAACACCGAGATCCGGGTCAACGCCGGTACGCAGGCGGCCGACAAGGTCAGCTTCATGACGATGGACTCGACGGACGGGGACATCAGCACGGTGTACCACATGGCGTGGAAGGAGTGCCCGGGCCGGTAGGAGACCGGGGGCCGGAGCAGGAGCCGGCCCCCGGCGAGGCCGGCCGTCTAGGTCGTGTCCGTAAAGTCCCGTCGTCCGCCCGGAGGGCGGGCCCTGCGGCGTCTGGTGCGTGCTCTCGGCGCGCCGGGCGGAGTCCCGCGTA
>NZ_JBITSK010000017.1:139653-199866 GCF_044540565.1 Streptomyces sp. NPDC085931 | reverse complement strand
GTGCGGTGTGTTCCTAGACAGCTCCACCACATCGGAGGTCTTCGCCATGATCAAGCCCGGCAACCGTTAACAACGCTCGTGATCAATACACCTAGCGTCTCCCCGGTGTGCCGTCGGCGCGCCGTCAGCGGTGGTCAGCGGTGATCCAGGGGCGAGTCCACGCACAGGCCGATGACCGGCACGCACAGGCCCGGGTCCGCTGGCTCCCGCGGTGTCCGCGGCTGCTCCGGCTCGGCGGGTCCGGGGGCCGGAGCGGGCGCCGTCCGGCTCGGGGGCGCGGGTGCGGTCGGGGCCGGGCGGGCTGGGTCGTCCCGGGGCGGCTGAGCCGGGGGTTTCGCCGTGCCGTGCCCGGGCGGGGTGCCGGGCTCGCCGGCCGTGGGCGTGCCGGGTGTCCGGCCGGGTGCGGGTGCGCCGGCCGGGGCGGACGGGGACCGCCCCGCGCCCCGGACGACCGGTGACGGGGTGAGGCCGCCGAGGGCGGTGGGTGACGAGGGGCCCGCCTCGGGCGTGTCCGGCGGGGCCGCCGCCGTGCCGGCTGTCCCGTCCGTGCCGGAGACGACCGGGTCCGGGCGGGGCCCGGCCTCCACGGTGCCGACGCCGCCGTCCGGGCCGGTCCCGCCGGTCAGGCGTACGAGGCTCAGGGCGCCCGCGGCCAGGGCGAGGCCGCCGGCGGCGAGCAGGACCTTGCGGGGGCGGGGCTTGCGGTGCCGGCCCCGGGCGCGCGGGGCGAGGGGGCCGGTTTCCGCCGGTGCGGGCTCGTGGGGCGCGGCGGGCACGGGTCGGCGTTGCCGCGCGGCCCCGGTGTCCTGCCTCGGCTTCGCCGGCGTGTTCGTCGTCATCATGGTCCCTCCCCGCTGCGCACGCGCCCCCTGTGCGCCATGGCGGACGCACGTTATGCGCTCCCTTGGGTGGTGGGGGTGGAGTTGGGGGGATGTCACTCGAACGGGTGGGCGGAGGGGAGGGGGAACCGGCCACGTCCGCCCTTTCGCGGGCGGGGTGGGGCTGCGATGATCTGAGCGTCGGTTTGTGTTAACCCGCGTTAACCGGAGGGTGTCATGAGTGAGGAACGGTTCGGGGAGTTCGTGCTGGTGCGGCGGCACGAGCAGGGGCATGTCGCGGAGCTGGTCCTCGACCGCCCCAAGGCCATGAACGCGGTGTCGACCGAGATGGCACGGTCCCTGTCCGGCGCCTGCGCGGCGCTGGCGGAGGACCGGGAGGTGCGGGCGGTCGTCCTGACCTCGACGCACGAGCGGGCCTTCTGCGTGGGCGCCGACCTGAAGGAGCGCAACTCGTTCAGCGACGCGGACCTGCTGCGGCAGCGGCCCGTGACCCGCGCGGCCTACACCGGGGTGCTGGAGCTGCCGGTGCCGACGGTGGCGGCGGTGCACGGGTTCGCGCTGGGCGGCGGGTTCGAGCTGGCGCTGGCGTGCGACGTGATCGTGGCGGACCCGACCGCGGTGGTGGGGCTGCCGGAGGTGTCGGTCGGGGTCATCCCCGGGGGCGGCGGGACGCAGCTGCTGCCGCGGCGGGTGGGGGCGGCCCGGGCGGCTGAGCTGATCTTCTCCGCCCGGCGGGTGGAGGCCGCCGAGGCCGCCGAGCTGGGGCTGGTGGACCGGCTGGTGGAGGAGGGGCGGGACCGCGAGGAGGCGCTGGCGCTGGCCACCCGGATCGCCGGGAACTCACCGGTGGGGCTGCGGGCGGCCAAGCGGGCGCTGCGGCTGGGCCAGGGGCTGGATCTGCGGGCCGGGCTGGAGGTCGAGGACGCGGCGTGGCGGGCCACGGCGTTCTCCGGCGACCGGGCGGAGGGCGTCGCCGCCTTCAACGAACGGCGCAAGCCGCAGTGGCCGGGAGAGTAAGGGCAGAGGCCTGCCGGCCGGCGACGACTCCCAGTCCCCCGGGCGCCTGCGGCCCGGGGCGGCCCGGGAGGGACGGCAACTGGTGGTGGACGGGTCGGGGCGTGGCGGCTGGAGCGGTCCGGGGCGCGGTGGCAGGAGCGTCCGGGGCGCTGCGGCTGGAGGGGGCAGGGAGCCGGCGCAGTGGCGGTCCTGACGCGGACCGGGGCCGTGGCCGGAAACGGTCAGGGTCGGCGCGGCAGGTGGTGGTCCCGGAGGGCGCCGGAGGGGCCCGGGGCGGGCCGGAGGGGCGGCGGCGGGAGCGGTCCGGGGGGCTGTGAACGGGCCGTGTGCCGTGTGAACCCTCGCCCTCCCCGTTCGCCCCGTCAACCGGACGGTTTGGCCGAAAACTCCCTAGCCTGGGGTGATGGGTGAGGACAGACGGCTGGCGGCCGTCGTCGCGTTGGCTCAGGGGATGGCGGCCGCGCACGGGTTGCGCGAGGCATGGCGCGCGGCCGCGTCGGGGGCGTGCCGGGCGCTCGGCGGCAGTTTCGCCGCGCTGTCGGTGTGGGAGCGGGAGCTCGGGCGGCTGAAGGTCCTGGTGAACGTCGGTGAGCTGGCCGAGGGCGAGGAGGAGTTCCCGGAGGACGAGGCCTACCCGGTGCACCAGTTCGCCGAGATCACCGAGTTCCTGCACGAGCAGTGGGCCGGCGGCGGCGAGCCCGACGCGTGGGTGGAGACCGCGCAGGGGCCGGCCGCCGGGCAGCCCGGCTACTGCCACCAGCGGGTCGCCGCCCTGCGCCGCCGCGGCCGCGGCTGCTGCGTCGTCGCGCCCATCGTGCTGCACGGCAGGGCGTGGGGCGAGCTGTACGTCGCCCGCCCGGTCGGCGAACCGGTCTTCGGGCGGGCCGACGCCGACTTCGCCACCGTCCTGGCCTCCGTCGTGGCCGCCGGCATCGCCCAGACCGAGCGCCTGGAGGAGGCCCGGCGGCTCGCCTTCACCGACTCCCTCACCGGACTCGCCAACCGCCGGGCCGTCGACGTACGCCTGGAGCAGGCCATCGAGCGGCACCGCAGGGACGGGGCCGTCGTCAGTCTCGTCGTCTGCGACCTGAACGGGCTCAAGCGGGTCAACGACACGCACGGGCACGCGGCCGGCGACCGGCTCCTGGAGCGGTTCGGCTCGGTGCTGTCGCTGTGCGGGGCGATGCTGCCGGGGGCGCTGGCCGCGCGGCTCGGCGGGGACGAGTTCTGCCTGCTGGCGGTCGGGCCGCCCGCGGACCAGGTCGTGAAGGCGGCCGGCGAACTGTGCCGCAGGGCCGCCGAGTTGGAACTGGGGGACGGGGTGGCCTGCGGAGTGGCCTCCACCGAGGACCCGATCGGGACCGTACGCTCGGCCCGCCGGCTGTTCCGGCTCGCCGATGCCGCTCAGTACCGGGCCAAGGCGGAGCGGGCCGGCCGCCCGGTCGTCGCCGGGCGGGCCGGGCCCGACGATCCCGTCGTACGGCTCGCGGACGAGCCGTCCGGTGAGGCGGGCGGCGAGCGCCGCCGCTTCCGCGGCCGGCACGCGCCCTGACCCGCGCCCTCACGCCGTGCGGCACGACGGCCCCGGCGGTCCCGGGGGCTCCCGGAGGTGTGACGCATTCGGTAAGGGGCGAACCCCGTCCCCAGTGGTGACATCATCGAATTCACTGCGTACGCTCCTGAATATGGATATGCACACTGTGGTGGTGGGGACGTCCGGGGTGACCGCGTCCGACGTGCTCGCCGTGGCCCGCGGCGGCGCCCGCGTCGAGCTCTCCGAGGAGGCCGTGGCCGCCCTCGCCGCGGCCCGCGAGATCGTGGACGCGCTGGCGGCCAAGCCGGACCCCGTGTACGGCGTGAGCACCGGCTTCGGCGCCCTGGCGACCCGGCACATCAGCCCCGAGCTGCGCGCGCAGCTCCAGCGCAACATCGTCCGCTCGCACGCCGCCGGCATGGGCCCCCGGGTCGAGCGCGAGGTCGTGCGCGCCCTGATGTTCCTGCGGCTGAAGACCGTCTGCTCCGGGCACACCGGCGTGCGCCCCGAGGTCGCGCAGACCATGGCCGACCTGCTCAACGCCGGGATCACCCCGGTCGTGCACGAGTACGGCTCCCTGGGCTGCTCCGGCGACCTCGCGCCGCTGTCCCACTGCGCGCTCGCGCTGATGGGCGAGGGGGACGCCGAGGGCCCCGACGGCACCGTGCGCCCGGCGGCCGAACTGCTCGCCGCGCACGGCATCAAGCCGGTCGAACTGCGGGAGAAGGAGGGCCTGGCCCTCCTCAACGGCACCGACGGCATGCTCGGCATGCTGGTCATGGCCCTGGCCGACCTGGAGACCCTCTACCGGTCGGCCGACGTCACGGCCGCCCTGTCGCTGGAGGCGCTGCTCGGCACCGACAAGGTCCTCGCCCCCGAGCTGCACGCCATCCGGCCGCACCCGGGCCAGGCCGCCAGCGCCGCCAACATGCTGGCCGTGCTGAAGGGCTCGGGCCTGACCGGCCATCACCAGGACGACGCCCCGCGGGTCCAGGACGCCTACTCGGTGCGCTGCGCCCCGCAGGTCGCCGGGGCCGGCCGGGACACCCTGGCCCATGCCCGGCTGGTCGCCGACCGCGAGCTGGCCGCCGCCGTGGACAACCCCGTTGTGCTGCCTGGGGGCACCTCCCAGGCTTTCGGCACTGGGGGAGGGCGCGTGGAGTCCAACGGCAACTTCCACGGGGCGCCGGTCGCCTACGTGCTGGACTTCCTCGCCATCGCCGCCGCCGACCTCGGCTCCATCGCCGAGCGGCGCACCGACCGGCTGCTCGACAAGAACCGCAGCCACGGCCTGCCGCCGTTCCTCGCCGACGACGCCGGTGTGGACTCGGGCCTGATGATCGCTCAGTACACGCAGGCCGCGCTGGTGAGCGAGTTGAAGCGGCTCGCCGTACCGGCGTCCGCCGACTCGATCCCGTCCTCCGCCATGCAGGAGGACCACGTCTCGATGGGCTGGTCGGCGGCGCGCAAGCTGCGCACGTCCGTGGACAACCTCACCCGGGTCCTCGCCGTCGAGCTGTACGCCGCCACCCGTGCGATCGAGCTGCGCGAGGGGCTCACCCCGGCGCCCGCGACGCAGGCGGTCATCGACGCCGTACGGGAGGCCGGGGTGCGCGGTCCCGGTCCGGACCGGTACCTGGCGCCCGACCTGGCCGCGGCGGACGCGTTCGTGCGCGACGGGCGGCTGCTCGCCGCGGTGGAGACGGTCACCGGGCCGCTGCGGTAGGACGGCCCGCGCGACAGGAGGGGCCCTGCCGTCCGGCGGGCCCCTTCGCCGTGCCCGGCCGGAGCCCAAGTCCGGTCAGAAGCCCAGGCGTTCCCGGCGCACCGAGTACACGACGAACCCGGCGCCCAGCGTGAGGCAGAAGGTCCCGCCGATCACGTACGGCGTGCTGTCGAAACTGCCGGTGTCCGCGAGGCGGGTGCCCGGGACCGAGGCGTCCGCGGACGTGGCCGCGATCCGGGCCTGCTCCGTGACCTGCGGCGACGGGCTCGTCGAGACCGCGTCTCTCACCGGGGAGTCCGACGTCGCGTTGGCGGACGGGACGAACCACAGGGCGCCCAGCAGGGTCGCCGCTGCGGTGGTGGTCAGCAACGGACGGCGAGCGGATGACACGGAATATCGATCCCCTTGTGACGTCGGCGAATTGGCCGTGTGGGGCGATGTTAGTGAAAGGCGCGGGTCACGGGAAAGTCACGGGAGGCCTTGGCCGTACGCTCCCGCCATGAGTACTCCAGAGACATCACGATTTGTCCGCCTTCGGGTCGAGCTCGTTCTCGAAGTCGAGGACCCCGCCGCGGTCACCAAGGCCGCGCTCGGCCGGATCGCCGGCGACACCGGGATGCCGGCGGCGGAGCGGGCCCACGCCGAGGACGCTGTGACGGAAGACACCGCGGAGGCCCTGGCCTATCTCGTCGACCCGTTCGACCTGGTCAGTGAGGTGCCGGGGATCGAACTCCAGCAGGCCTCCTGGAGCAGCGAGCGGATCGACTACGACCCCGATTCGCCGGACTGGGACCTCGACGAGGATGATGGCGACGACGACAGCGACGGCTGACCGCCCCGGAACCTCGTGACCCCGGGCGGCGACGCCGCCCGGGGTCCTCGCGTCTCCAGCGGCGCGACCGCACCCGCAACGCCCGGCACCGTCCGTCACGGACGTGGTGATCCCCACACCTGCGCCACCTGGGGAACCGGATGAACCGGTCGTAGCGTTGAAAGTTCTCGACGGGGACTCACGAGTCCCGACGGGGGCACTTGGTGGGTGACGGGGGCCCGGGGTTTTGGGGAAATCGGCAACGATGGAGAAGCGTGTGATGACGGTCAGTAAGCGGCGCAAGGGCCTGACGGTCGCGTCCGCACTGCTCGGCGGAGTGCTGATGCTCTCGGCCTGTTCCGGCGGCGACGACAGCGCCTCCGGCAGCGACGGCGGTGACAGCTCCCAGTCGAAGGTCGACGAGGCCGCGGCCAAGAAGACCTCCGAGGCCCAGATCAAGATCACGCCCAAGGACGGCTCGAACAACGCCTCGATCAACAACTCGGCCACCGTCACCGTGAGCAAGGGCACGCTCACGAACGTGAAGATGACGACGACCGACGGCACCGAGGTCAGCGGCCAGATATCCGCCGACCGGAAGAGCTGGAAGCCCAGCACGCAGCTGGAGCGGTCCACCACCTACCGGCTGGCGGCCGAGGCGAAGGACGCCGACGGGCGCGTCGCCCACGAGAACGCGTCGTTCACCACGGTCTCCCCGGCCAACAGCTTCATCGGCAACTTCACGCCGGACGACGGCACCACCGTCGGCGTCGGCATGCCGGTCTCGATCAACTTCGACAAGGCGATCACCAACAAGGCCGCGGTCCAGAAGGGCATCACGGTCAGCACGACCAGCGGCCAGGAGGTCGCCTGCCACTGGTTCAACGCCAACCGCATGGACTGCCGGCCCGAGGACTACTGGAAGGAAGGCTCCACCGTCACGCTGAAGCTCGCGCTCGACGGTGTCGAGGGCGCCGAGGGCGTCTACGGCGTCCAGCAGAAGACGGTCACCTTCAAGATCGGCCGCAACCAGATCTCCTACGTCGACGCGAAGACCAAGCAGATGAAGGTCACGCAGGACGGCAAGGTCGTCCGGACGATCCCGATCTCCGCGGGCTCGCCGGAGAACAAGACCTACGAGGGCGTCATGGTGATGTCCGAGAAGTTCAAGGAGACGCGCATGAACGGCGCGACCGTGGGCTTCACGGACGACGACGGCAAGGGCGAGTACGACATCAAGGACGTGCCGCACGCCATCCGCCTGTCCAGCTCCGGCACGTTCATCCACGGCAACTACTGGGGCGCGAAGTCCATCTTCGGCAACGCGAACACGAGCCACGGCTGCGTCGGTCTCCAGGACGCCAAGGGCGCGGACGACCCGAACACGCCGGGCGCGTGGTTCTTCGACCACTCGATCCTCGGTGACGTGGTCGTCGTCGAGAACACCGGCGACAAGACCATCGCGCCGGACAACGGCCTCAACGGCTGGAACATGAACTGGGCCGACTGGAAGGCCGGCTCGGCCGTCTGACGGTCCTTCGGCGGCACGCGCGCGGAAGCCGCCGCCCGCTCCCCTTCCCGGGGACGGGCGGCGGCTTCCGGCTTTTCCGGGCCGCTTCTCATCCGGCTCTTATGCGCGGCTCAAGCACTCATCACGGACCGTCCCTAGCTTGCCGCCATGTTCTTCACCTATCTGAGGCGCGAGTTGCGCCGCCGCAGGAAGGCGGCCCTCGTCGTCGCCTCCGGACTCGCGCTGGGCATCGCGCTGGTCATCGTCGTCACCTCCGTCTCCGCCGGCATGGGCAAGGCGCAGGACAAGGTCCTCGAGTCGCTGTACGGGCTGGGCACGGACATGACCGTCACCAAGGCCGCGGCACCGTCGGGCACCGGCACCGAACGGCCCCGCTTCCGCTTCGACGCCCAGGACGAGGGATCCGGCGGCGAGCAGAGCAGCGACCGCGTCATGGTGCAGGGCTTCCAGACGCTGGCGAGTTCGACCGTGGGCCGGGTGGCCGCGCAGGACGGGGTCGCGGACGCGGTGGGCGGGCTGAGCCTGCAGGTCGTCAAGGTCAGCGGGGAGTTCACCCGCGGCCGCGTCCAGCAGGACGGCAGCGGCGGCCAGGGCGGTGGCCAGGGCAGCAGTCAGAGCGGTGGCCAGGGCGGCGGCCCGGGTGGGGCGCAGCCCTCGCCGCAGGACCGGATCGAGGGCGGCGGCGCCGACTTCGACGTCAACAGCTACTCCGTCTACGGCACCGACGTCACCGAACCCGCCCTCGGCCCGCTCACCTCCTCCCGGATCACCGGCGGGCGCACCTTCGAGACGAGCGAGACCGACGCCGCGGTCGCCGTGGCCGACGCGTCGTACGCCAAGGCCAAGAAGCTCGAGACCGGCTCCACGGTCACCATCAGGAACACGAAGTTCCGGGTCGTCGGCATCGCCACGGCCGACAGCGGGGACGCCGCCGCCGACCTCTACATCCCGCTGAAGCGGGCGCAGACGCTGGCCGACGCCGAGGACAAGGTCACCACGGTCTACGTCAAGGCCACCGACTCGCAGCGGATCGACGGCGTCAAGGCGGCGATCGGCAAGAACGTCCCCGGCACCACCGTCACCACCTCCGCCGACCTCGCCGACACCGTCTCCGGCTCCCTGTCCACGGCCTCCTCCCTGGCCACGAGCGTGGGCAGGTGGCTGTCGATCGTCGTGCTGGTGGCCGCGTTCCTGGTGGCGGGCCTGCTGACGTCCTCGGCGGTCTCCCGCCGGGTCCGCGAGTTCGGCACGCTCAAGGCGCTGGGCTGGAAGTCGGGCCGGGTGACCCGGCAGGTGGTCGGCGAGGCGGTCGTCAACGGCCTGGCCGGCGGGGCGCTCGGCATCGCGCTGGGCCTGGCGGGCGCGTACGCGGTGACGGCCGTGAGCCCCACGCTCCAGGCGCAGCTGGGCGGGGGCGGCGGCGCCGGGGGCGGCTTCGGGGGCATGCGGGCGGCGCCGGGCGGGCTGGGGGCGCAGAAGACCCTCGACATCGCCCTCACCGCACCCGTCAGCCTCACGACCATCGCCCTCGCGGTGGCCCTGGCGGTCACGGGCGGCCTGATCGCCGGCGCCTTCGGGGGCTGGCGGGCGTCCCGGCTGCGGCCCGCCGACGCTCTGCGCCGCGTCGAGTGACGCCCCCGCACGCCCGCACCCGAAGCCGACACCAGGAGTCCTCATGTACGAACTGAGCGCCGTCACCAAGCACTACTCCCGTTCCCGGGAGACCGTCCTCGCCCTCGACGGCATCGACCTCACCATCCCCGACGGCGACCGGCTGGTCATCCAAGGGCCCACCGGCGGCGGCAAATCCACCCTGCTGCAGATGCTCGGCGGTCTGGACCGCCCCACGTCCGGCCGGATCGTCCTCGACGGCACCGACCTCGCCGCGCTGCCGGAAGCCCGACTCACCCGGGTGCGCAGCGAGAGCATCGGTTTCGTCTTCCAGTCCTTCAACCTGATCCCGACGCTCACCGCGCAGGAAAACGTCGAAACCGCCCTCGTCCCGCTCGGCGTGAAGCCGAGACAACGCCGCGAACAGGCCGCCGAGGCACTGAAATCGGTCGGTCTCTCGGAACGCCGCGCACATCTGCCCGGCGAGATGTCCGGCGGTCAGCAGCAGCGCGTGGCCATCGCCCGGGCCCTGGTGAAACAGCCGAAAGTACTGCTCGCCGACGAACCCACCGGAAACCTCGACGAGTCGACGCGCGACGAGATCATGGACGTGCTCCACCGCATGTGGGAGGAGCTCGGGCTCACCTTCATCATGGTGACCCACGACTCCGCTCTCGCGAAGAAGGCCCCGCGCCTGGCGACGATCCGCAAGGGCCGTATCACCGTCAAGGAGAACACGCGTGCGTAACGCTGCGGCCCTGTAACGGAGTTCCGGCAGCCGTGTAACAGTCAGCCGACGGAATTCTTACTCTCCTCTCATCTATTGAGCGCCTGATCACCCCTCGGCATACTGCGTGTTCCGGGGGGTGACGCGCATGCGTACGAGACCACCCCCGGCCGGGTGAACGGGGAATTCGCCCGGTACTTCTGCAAGGGGGAAACTTGCGCAGACAAGTGAAAAGGGCGTGCGCGGCCACGGTCGCCACAGCGGCAGCCGTGGCCCTCGCGGCGGGCATGACCAGCCCGGCGTCGGCCGACGGCGAGCGGACGGCCGCCTCCGCCAAGCCGGCCTCGCTCACCGCCAGGCACCACATCACACTGATCACCGGCGACCGGGTCTCCCTGGACGCCAAGGGGCGCGTGACCGGCCTGGAGCGGGCCAAGGGCCGTGAGGACATACCCGTCCAGATCCGCAAGGTCGACGGCCACACCCTCGTGATCCCCGCCGACGCGGCCCGTCTGGTCGCCACCGGCAAGCTCGACCAGCGTCTCTTCGACGTCACCGAGCTCAACAAGTCCACGACCCGCAAGGCCCAGAAGAAGGGCCTGAAGGTCATCGTCGGCTACCAGGGCAGCGCCGCGGCCACCAAGGCCGACGTGCGTGACGCGGGCACCCTGAGCCGCACCCTGAAGACCCTCAACGCCGACGCGGTCCAGACGCCGCAGGCGGACACGCCCGAGCTCTGGGACGCCGTCACCAACGGCGACAAGACCGCCTCCGGCATCGCGCACGTCTGGCTCGACGGCGTCCGCAAGGCCAGCCTCGACAAGTCCGTCGCCCAGATCGGCGCCCCCAAGGCGTGGTCGGCCGGCTACGACGGCAAGGGCGTCAAGATCGCCGTCCTGGACACCGGTGTCGACGGCACGCACGCCGACCTCAAGGGCCAGGTCGTCGACGCCAAGAACTTCTCCACCGCGCCCGACACCACCGACAAGGTGGGCCACGGCACGCACGTCGCCGCCATCGCGGCCGGCACCGGCGCGAAGTCCGGCGGCAAGTACAAGGGTGTCGCGCCCGGCGCGAAGATCCTCAACGGCAAGGTCCTCGACGACGCCGGATTCGGCAGCGACTCCGAGATCGTCGCCGGCATGGAGTGGGCCGCCGCGCAGGGCGCCGACGTCATCAACATGAGCCTGGGCGGCCTGGACACGCCGGAGATCGACCCGATGGAAGCGGTGGTGAACAAGCTCTCCGAGGAGAAGGGCGTCCTGTTCGCCATCGCCGCCGGCAACGAGGGCGACTTCGGCGAGCAGACCGTCGGCTCCCCGGGCAGCGCCGCCGCGGCCCTGACCGTCGGCGCGGTCGACGACAAGGACGTGCTGGCGGACTTCTCCAGCCGCGGCCCCGGCATGGACGGCGCCCTCAAGCCCGACGTGACCGCGCCCGGCGTGGACATCACCGCGGCCTCCGCCCCGGGCAACCTGATAGCCCAGGACGTCGGCGAGAAGCCGGCCGGCTACATGACCATCTCCGGTACGTCGATGGCGACCCCGCACGTGGCGGGCGCGGCGGCGATCCTGAAGCAGCAGCACCCCGAGTGGAAGTACCCCGAGCTCAAGGGCGCCCTCACCGGCTCCACCAAGGGCGGCGCGTACACGCCGTTCCAGCAGGGTTCGGGCCGCGTCCAGGTCGACAAGGCCATCAAGCAGACCGTCGTCGCCGAGCCGGTGTCGGTGAGCTTCGGCATCCAGCAGTGGCCGCACACCGACGACAAGCCGGTCACCAAGCAGCTGACGTACCGCAACCTCGGTACCAAGGACGTCACGCTGAAGCTGGCGTCGACCGCCACCAACCCCAAGGGCCAGGCCGCCCCGGCCGGCTTCTTCAAGCTCGGCGCCACCACGGTGACGGTCCCGGCGGGCGGCAAGGCCTCCGTCCCCTTCACCGTCAACACCAAGCTGGGCGGCACGCTCGACGGCGCGTACTCCTCGTACGTGACGGCGACGGGCGGCGGCCAGACGGTCCGCACGGCGGCGGCGGTGCAGCGCGAGGTGGAGTCGTACGACGTCACGCTGAAGGTCATCGACCGCGACGGCAAGCCGGCGAAGAACTACAGCACCGACCTGACCGGCATCGCGGGCCTGGGCAAGGGCAAGGGGGCCATGCCGTACGACGCGGACGGCACGGTCACCGCGCGGCTGCCCAAGGGCACCTACATCCTCAACGGCAACGTCTACGTGGGCGACGACCCGGAGAAGTTCGCCGGTGTCGACTGGCTCGCCCAGCCCAAGCTGAACGTCACCAAGAACACGACGGTCACGCTGGACGCCCGCAAGGCCAAGAAGGTGGACATCACCGTCCCGGCCTCGGGCACGAAGTCGGAGTTCGCCTCGGCGGACTACACGGTGTCGGCCGGTGATTCCAGCTACGGCTTCGGCTGGTGGCTGGACTCCTTCGCCGACATCCGCAGCGCCCACGTCGGCCCGCAGATCACCGACGGTTCGGTGACCCAGCAGTGGGACGGCCACTGGAGCAAGGGCGCCACGGAGGAGTACGACACCGTCGCCGGCGGCCCGGTCAAGCAGCTCGCCACCGGCTTCACCAAGCACTACAAGGCCGGTGAGCTGGCCACGGTGAAGGTCGGCCTCGGCGCCTCGACGCCCGGCAAGAAGGGCGCGGTCAACGCGGTGGGCTGGATGCCGTGGAGCTCCGGCGCCTCCTCGATCGGCATCCAGCAGTCCCTGCCCGGCACGCGCACGCTGCACCTGTCCGCCCTGGGCGGCGTGGAGTGGCAGCTCGAGTTCGCCCAGTACGGCGGGGTGGACCCGGACGGCTTCCCGATCGACGAGGCCGCCTACGCGATGGGCCAGCAGAAGTACGCGGCCGGCAAGAGCTACTCCAAGACCGTCAACACGGCCGTCTTCGGGCCGCGCATCGACGCCGACTTCGGCATCTTCCGCGAGGGCAACGAGATCTTCGGTTCCCTGCCGCTGTTCGCCGACGGCAAGGGCAACGTGGGCTACTCGCAGTTCTCGTCGGCGGCCACGACCCTCTACCGCAACGGCAAGAAGGTCGGCTCCCACGACGACCCGCTGTTCGGCGAGAAGACGTTCAAGGTCCCGTCCGGTGACGCCGAGTACAAGCTGACCACGTCCGTCAAGCGCAGCGTCAAGGTGGCGGCGGCCTCCACCCGCGTCGACGCCAGCTGGACCTTCCGCTCGAAGAAGGTCACCGACCTCAAGCAGCTGCCCGCCTCCACGGCCCGCTTCCACGCGGCCACCGGCCTGGACAGCAAGGCCCCGGCCGGCAAGCAGGTCACCGTTCCCGTCACCGTCGAGGGCGCGGCCAAGGGCGGCAACCTGAAGTCGCTGTCGGTGTACGTGTCGTACGACTACGGCAAGACCTGGAAGAAGCTCGCCGTCAAGAAGGGCAAGGTCTCCTTCAAGAACCCGGCGAAGGGGAAGGCCGTCTCCTTCCACGCCAAGATCGCCGACAAGAAGGGCAACAAGTCGACGATCTCGATCTACAACGCCTACTACGGCAAGTAGACCGAAGGGCCCGTGGGACAGCGGCCCGTCGGAAGCCCCGGCTTCCGGCGGGCCGCTCGCGTGTCTACGGGGCCGGGCTCTCGGCCCCCGCCCGGGTCGCGTCCGCCCCCCAGCTCGCCAGCAGGCGCAGGGCCTCCGCCGAGGGCGTGCCGGGCTCCGCGTGGTACGTGACCAGGGACTGCTCGGCGTCGTCGACCAGGCGGAACGTCTCGAACGACAGCGTCAGATCCCCGACCAGGGGGTGGCGCATGCGCTTGACGCCGAAGCTCTTCTCCTTGACGTCGTGCGCCGCCCACAGGCGGCGGAACTCCTCGCTCTTCACCGACAGCTCGCCCACCAGGGTGGACAGCTGCGGGTCGTCCGGGTGGCAGCCCGCGTCCATGCGCAGGTAGCCGACGATGTCGGCCGCCTTCTGGTCCCACTCGACGAACAGCTCGCGGTACTCGGGGCGCAGGAACACCATCCGCGCCCAGTTCCGCTCCTGGGCCGGCAGCTCCGCCCAGTCGCCGAAGAGGGCCGCTGCCATCCGGTTCCACGCCAGGACGTGCGAGCGGCGGCCGACGACGTACGCGGGGACGCTGTCGATCGAGTCCAGCAGGTGCCGCAGCGCCGGCCGCACCTGCTGGCTGCGCGCCACCGGCCTCTTCTTGTGCTGCTTCGGCTTCGCCAGGTGCGTCAGGTGCGCGTGCTCGGCGTCGGTCAGCCGCAGGGCGCGCGCGATCGCGTCCAGCACCTCCGCCGAGACGTTGTGGCCGTTGCCCTGCTCCAGCCGCGTGTAGTACGCCACCGACACCCCGGCCAGCTGCGCCAGCTCCTCCCGGCGCAGCCCGGGCACCCGCCGCCGCCCGAAGTCGGGCAGCCCCACGTCCTGCGGCTTCAGCCGGGCGCGCCGGGTGCGCAGGAACTCGCTGAGCTCGGCGCGCGGGTCCAGGCCGCCTCGGACCGTCTGTGCGGGTTCGGGCTGTTCGTCCACCATGCCGTCCAGTATGGCCGGTCGTACGCACACGAGCCTGACCCCGCCAGTGGTACGCACGCCGTACGTACGCAAAAGCGTGGTCTGGGTGACGGCCCGGGACTCCGGCACGGTGGAGTGCGTGCCCGGCCGGACGATCCGGAAGGCAGCCGGGCATACGACGCTAGGAGAACTCTCGGCATGACCACTGTTGCTGCGTACGCCGCTCCCGCCCCCAAGGCACCGCTGGAGCGCACCACCATCGAACGCCGCCAGGTCGGCGAGTACGACGTCCTGATCGACATCAAGTTCGCCGGCATCTGCCACTCCGACATCCACCAGGCCAACGAGGGCTGGGGCGAGGCCATCTTCCCGATGGTCCCCGGCCACGAGATCGCCGGTGTCGTCTCCGAGGTCGGCCCGGGCGTGACCAAGTTCGCCGTCGGCGACCGCGTGGGCGTCGGCTGCATGGTCGACTCCTGCCGCGAGTGCGAGAACTGCAAGGCCGGCCGCGAGCAGTACTGCGTCGAGGGCAACATCCCGACCTACAACGGCATCGGCAAGGACGGCGAGCCCACGTACGGCGGCTACTCGCAGAAGGTCGTCGTCGACGAGAACTTCGTCGTCCGCATCCCCGACGGCCTGTCCCTGGACGTCGCCGCGCCGCTGCTGTGCGCCGGCATCACCCTGTACTCGCCGCTGAAGCGGTTCGGCGCCGGCCCCGGCAAGAAGGTCGCGATCGTGGGCCTCGGCGGCCTCGGCCACATGGGTGTGAAGATCGCGCACGCGCTCGGCGCCGAGGTGACCGTGCTGTCGCAGTCCCTGCGCAAGCGGGAGGACGGCCTGAAGCTGGGCGCGGACCACTACTACGCCACCAGCGACCCGAAGACCTTCGAGGAGCTGGCCGGCACCTTCGACCTGATCGTCTCCACGGTCTCGGCCCCGCTGGACTTCGGCGCCTACCTGTCGCTGCTGAAGACCGAGGGCACGCTGGCCAACGTCGGCGCCCCCGAGGAGCCCATCTCCCTCAACCTGTTCTCGGTGATCGGCGGCGGCAAGTCCCTCGCCGGTTCCATGATCGGCGGCATCGCGGAGACCCAGGAGATGCTGGACTTCTGCGCCGAGCACGGCCTGGGCGCGGAGATCGAGCTGATCCGCGGCGACCAGATCAACGAGGCGTACCAGCGGGTCCTCGACAGTGACGTGCGGTACCGGTTCGTGATCGACACGGCCACGATCTGAGACCGGACGGTTTCCCGTGCCCGAGGGCCCCGGCGCACCCGCGCCGGGGCCCTCGGCGCGTTCTCGTGATGCGCGGGGGCGGGCACGCGGGGTACACAGGTGAGTGCACTGGGGAGTTCACCGGTACGCCAGGGGAGGCCCGCCATGACCGTGCAGCTGAACCACACCATCGTCGCCGCGCGCGACAAGCGCGCCTCGGCCCGGTTCCTCGCCGACCTCCTCGGGCTGGAGGTGAGCGCGCCCTACGGCCCGTTCCTGCCGGTCGAGATCTCCAACGGCGTCACGCTCGACTACATGGACAGCCCCGGCGCCATCACCCCGCAGCACTACGCCTTCCTGGTCTCGGAGGAGGAGTTCGACCAGATCCTCGCCCGGATCCAGGAGGCCGGCCTGACGTACTGGGCGGATCCCTTCCACAGCCGTCCCGGCGAGATCAACCACAACGACGGCGGCCGCGGCGCGTACTTCGACGATCCCGACGGTCACCTCCTGGAGATCATCACCAGGCCGTACGGCAGCGGCCGGTGACCCACCCGGCCGGGCCGGGGCCGGACCCTACTCGCCGGAGGTCCCGCCGAAGGTCCACACGGCACGGGGGCCGGGGCCGACGACCAGCTCCGAGTGGCCGAGCCGCTCCACGTGCCGGTCGGGCACCGGCCTGTTCAGCGACATCTCCACCCGCTTCAGCCCCACCCGGTCCAGCGGCACGGCGTCGAACCGGAGGGTGGTCCCGCCGCCCTTCGCGACGGCGCCCCCGCCCGGCACGGACCGGACGGCGAACCCGCCGGCCCTCAGCAGCGGCACGGTGTTGGCCAGGTCCCCGGCGGTCACCGCGAGCCGGATGCCGGTCACGTCCCGCATCAGGTGGTCGCGGTAGCCGTCCGACAGATAGCGCTCCCGGCCCACGTCACCGGGGTACGCGGCGGGTTCGGTGCCGCTGCGCGGGTCGGCGAAGTACTCGGGCCGGTACTCCATGCCCCACGCGCCGAACAGGTCGTAGCGGTCGGTGGTGAAGACCGCGTCGAACCACGGCACGGGGACGCCGTCGCCGAAGTCGCGCGTCTGCGGGAACTCCACCGGCTCGCCGTCGCTCAGCTCGCGCAGCCGGGCCGTGACGGTCGCGAAGTCGCCCGCCCGCTCCGTCGAGACGGCCAGGCCGCCGGCGCCGGGGGTGCCGTCCTTGCCGGGCAGGTCGCCGGCGCCGAACAGTTCGAGGTAGGTCTCGCGGCCCATGAGGTAGCGGCCGGTCCAGGTCTGCCCGCCGGAGCCGGTCGTGGTGCGGACCTGGAAGTTCGCGAAGTCCCGGAGGTACGCCGAGTGCTCGATCGCGTCGGCGGTCTCCCGGTCGAGCACGCCGTAGGCGTGGTTGTAGTACAGCAGCTGCCGCCCGCCCCGGCCGCCGTCCTCGGCATGCGCGGCACCCTGCACCGCCCCCGCGAGGGCCAGGGTCATGACCATGATCACCTGTAACGCTCGTCTGAGAACCATGCGGGGAGCGTAGGCCGGGAGGAATCCGTTCCGCTGGGGATTACCGCGGGATCACCGCGCTTGCGCCGTCACCCGGACCGGTCGCCGCAGCAGGTACACGGCGGCGGTCGACACCAGCGCGGCCATGCACGCGATGAACACCAGCCCGGCCCCCTCCAGGCCGATCGGGCCCGTCAGCAGCCCCACCCCGATCACCGGCACCGAGATCCCCGTGTACGCCACCACGAACAGCGTCGAGATCACCGCCGCGCGCCGGTCCTCCGGCGACGCCCCGGCCACCGCCGACAGCGCGCCGCGGAACGCCAGCCCCTGTCCGATCCCGCCGGTGAGCGCGCTCAGCACCACCAGTGCGAGCAGGCCCCAGTACAGGGCGCCGGCCAGCAGCAGGAGCCCGGCCAGCAGCCCGGCGCAGCCCAGCGGCAACGACCGCGCCACGCCCACCCGCCCGGCCAGCAACTGCCCGGCCGTCGAGGAGAAGAAGGCCAGCGCGACGACCAGTCCGCTCACGGCGTGGTCGCGCAGGCCCAGCGACTCGGCCAGGAACGCGGGGCTGACGGCCGTGAACACCCCGAACAGCGCGAACCCCACGAACGAGGCGGTCGCCGCGGGCCCGAACACCGGGCGCACCCGAGCGGGCAGGGCGGGCGGCCGCGGCCGCACCGTCCGCGCCGGCCGCCGCTCCCGCACGGTTTCCGGAAGCCGCAGCAGGGCGGCCGCAGAGGCGGCCACCAGGACGAGATGGGCGGCGAACGGCAGGTACAGCGGCCACGGGGCGTACCGCGCGAGCAGCCCGGCGAGCAGCGGACCGCAGCCCAGTCCGCCCATGTTGGCGGCCGTCGCCACGAAGGTGGCCCGGGAGCCGCCGCCGGCGGGGGCCAGCTCCATCACGTACGCGGTGGCGGCCCCGGTGAACAGGCCGGCCGACAGGCCCGACAGCAGCCGTCCCGCGTAGAGCCAGCCCAGGCCCGTCGCGCACAGGAAGCAGACCGCGCTCACCGCGGCGCAGCCCAGGCCCACCAGCAGCACCGGCCGGCGGCCCACGGCGTCCGAGGCGTTGCCCGCCAGCAGCAGCACGCCGATCACACCGAAGGCGTACACCGCGTAGACCACGGTGACGGTGAGCTCGGAGAAGCCGAGCTTCTCCTGGTAGAGGGGGTAGAGCGGGGTGGGCAGCGTGGTGCCGGCCATGCACACGGCGAACACCGCGCCGCCCAGCAGGCACCGCTGCCACCCGGGGCGATCACCGTTCATGGGCCGACCGTAACGCGCGGGTTCCTTCCGCCCGGCGCGGCGTGCCCGGCCGCCCGCGGACGCGGCCTACGACGGGACGGGTCCCGCGAGGTCCGGATCGTCCTCACCCGGACCCGGTAACGGATCGGCGAGCTGCTCGCGGACGTAGTTCCACACCACCGCGATCAGCGCGGCGACGGGCACGGCGAGCAGGCTGCCGACGATGCCGGCGAGGTTGCCGCCCAGCGTCACCGCCAGCAGGACGACGGCCGCGTGCAGACCGAGACCGCGGCTCTGGATCATGGGCTGGAAGACGTTGCCCTCCAGTTGCTGCACCACGACGATGATGGCCAGCACGATCAGCGCGTCCGTCAGACCGTTGGAGACCAGCGCGATGAGGACGGCGACGAAACCGGCGAACAGGGCGCCGATGATCGGCACGAACGCGGAGACGAACGTCAGCACCGCCAGCGGCAGCACCAGCGGGACGCCCAGGATCCACAGGCCCAGGCCGATCAGGACGGCGTCGAGCAGGCCGACGGCCGCCTGGGAGCGCACGAACGAGCCCAGCGTGTCCCAGCTCCGCGCGCACACGACCGGGACGTCGGCGGCGAGCCGGCCGGGCAGCTGACGGGCGAGCCACGGCAGGAACCGCGGGCCGTCCTTCAGGAAGAAGAACATCAGGAACAGCGCGAGCACGGCCGTGACGACCCCGTTGACCACGGTGCTCACCCCGGTGACCACGGCGCCGACCATGCTGCCGACGCCCTCCTGCGCACGGGCGACCGCGGAGTCGAAGGCCTTGTCGATCTGGGCGTCCCCGATGTTCAGCGGCGGCCCGGCGGCCCACTCGCGCAGGCGCTGGATGCCCTCGACGACGCCGTCGGACAGCTCACCGGACTGGGACGCCACCGGCACGGCGATCAGCGCCACCACCCCGGCGGCGACGAGCAGGAACAGGACGGTCACCACCGAGGCGGCGAGCGCGGGCGGCCATCCGCGCCGCCGCAGGTACCGGGCGGCGGGCCAGGTCAGCGTGGTCAGCAGCAGCCCGACCACCAGCGGCCACACCACCGACCACGTGCGGCCCAGCAACCACAGAGCCACGGCCAGTCCGGCCGACACCAGCAGCAACTCACCGGACACCCGCGCGGATATCCGCAGCGCGGCACGGGATCTGGAGGAACTCAGGGGCGCAGTCACGAAGGCACCCTATGGGGTGAGCGCCCCCCGGGGGACACACCAGGGTCGGCGGGGCGCGCTCACCCCGCTGCCCGGGCCACGCCGATCGGGCAGGAGACGCCCGTGCCGCCGATGCCGCAGTAGCCGGCCGGGTTCTTGTCGAGGTACTGCTGGTGGTACGCCTCGGCCGGGTAGAAGGGGCGGTCCTGGGCCGGGAGGATCTCCGTGGTGACGGACCCGTGGCCGGAGGACGTCAGGACCCGCTGGTAGGCGGCGCGGGACGCCTTGGCGGTGGCCTCCTGCCCGGCGCCGTGCGTGTAGACGGCGGAGCGGTACTGCGTGCCCACGTCGTTGCCCTGGCGGAATCCCTGCGTGGGGTCGTGCGACTCCCAGAACGTCTTCAGCAGACGCTCGTACGAGATCACCGCCGGGTCGTACACCACCCGCACGACCTCCGTGTGGCCGGTCAGCCCCGAGCAGACCTCCTCGTACGTGGGGTGCTCGGTGTGGCCGCCCTGGTAGCCGACGAGGGTCGTCCAGACACCGGCGGGGAGCTGCCAGAACACCCGCTCGGCGCCCCAGAAGCAGCCCATGCCGAAGTCGGCGGTCTCCAGGCCCTCGGGGTAGGGGCCGAACAGCGGGTTGCCGAGGACGGTGTGGCGCTCGGGGACCGTGAACAACGGCTCCGAGCGGCCGGTCAGAGCCTGCTCGCGGGTCGGCAGCCGGGGCGTGCGGCCGTACGGGAACATGCCGTCTCCAGGGGTCTTCGGCGCTCTCCGGCGGTCTCCGGTGCGGGCGCGCCGCCCACGCGGGGACGGCGTCCCGTTCAACCCGCCCCGATCTCCCGGCATTCCGGCGCGGCGGCCCGGGGCGGGGCTCAGTGGGGCAGGGTCGCCGGGCTGCCGCCGTTCGCCTCGTAGCCCGCCACCGCCAGCGCCCGGTACACCGCGAACTCCGCGGCCGGGTCGGCGGACAGCGTCCAGGGCAGGGCGCCCACGTGCCCGTCGATGTGGACCAGCTGGCTCATCGCCTCCGACCAGCGCTCGCCGCGGACCAGGAAGAACACCAGCAGGTGCCGCACATGCGCCAGCATCGGGTCGTCCGGGCGCGCCGAGTGCACCGCGTGCAGCGCGCCGTGCACCGCCTTGGTGACCACCTCGGTCTGCCAGAAGCCGCTGACCAGCGTCACCTCGGGCAGGTGCTCGAACACCGCGAACAGGGGCATCGCAGCCAGCAGGGAACCCTGCGGGGCCCGGGCCGCGGCGGCCTCCGCGAACGAGTAGGCCAGCTCACGCGAGCCGTGCCACTTCTCGCACCAGTAGTGCAGCGCGGCCAGATGCGCCCCCATGTGGTTCGGGGCGCGGTCCAGGATCTTCAGCCAGAGCTGCTCGAAGTCCTTCTGGGAGTAGCCCAGGCCGCGGGCCACCGACAGCTCCACGATGTACGAAATCGGATCACCCGGGGCCAGCAGCGCCGCGTCGCCGCACGCCGCCTTGGCCTCCTCCATGATGATCCGGAACTCGTCCGTGCCGGGCGACGCCGTCCGCCACGCCTGCTGCACCAGGAACTCGGCGTGCACCGCCGCACCGCCCGCGTCCTTGGGGGCCTCGGCCCGCCACACCCGCAGCCACTGCCCGCCCGGCGCCTCGCCCACCCCGCCGGGCCGCTGCGCCAGCTCCAGCGAGGCCGCGCCCGCGAAGGCCTGCACACGCTGCCAGCGGCGCTCGCCCTCCGTCTCCGTGCCCGCCAGGAGCTGCTGGGCCGCTCGGTAGTCCTGGGTGCGCTGCACCACGTCCAGGACGTCCATCAGGTCCTGGTCGGGGCCGGGCATGCGGATGTCGAGCTCCTCCTCGCGGACGAAGCCGTAGTTCGCCGGGTCCGCGGCGTCCGGGTGGTCGGGCGAGACCAGCCCGATCGCACCGCGCCCGCGCCGCAGGAACGGGAGCAGCACGAAGCCCAGCATGACCAGCGCGATCAGGACCCAGAGAATCTCCATGCCACAAGCGAACCAGACCGCGCCGACAATTGGCCAACCTGGTCCGCGAACCTGTGGAAAACCCGTCCGGCCCCCACCCGCCGCCCTGTGGAAAACCCGGGCAGGGGCGCGGGCGGCCCGCTGCCCCGGCACGTCGCGCGTCGGCGCACTACCCTCGGTGCCCATGAGCGACAGGCACATCAGTCAGCACTTCGAGACGCTCGCGATCCACGCGGGCAACACCGCCGACCCCCTGACGGGCGCGGTCGTCCCGCCGATCTACCAGGTGTCCACCTACAAGCAGGACGGCGTCGGCGGCCTGCGCGGCGGCTACGAGTACAGCCGCAGCGCCAATCCCACCAGGACCGCGCTGGAGGAGAACCTCGCCGCCCTGGAGGGCGGCCGCCGCGGCCTCGCGTTCGCGTCCGGGCTGGCGGCCGAGGACTGCCTGCTGCGCACGCTGCTCAGCCCCGGCGACCACGTGGTCATCCCCAACGACGCCTACGGCGGCACGTTCCGCCTCTTCGCCAAGGTCGTCGCCCGCTGGGGCGTGGAGTGGTCGGTGGCCGACACGAGCGACCCGGCCGCCGTGCGGGCCGCCCTGACCCCGAAGACCAAGGCCGTGTGGGTGGAGACCCCCTCCAACCCGCTCCTGGGCATCACCGACATCGCCGCCGTCGCCCAGGTCGCCCGGGACGCGGGCGCGCGGCTCGTCGTCGACAACACCTTCGCCACGCCGTACCTGCAGCAGCCGCTGGCCCTCGGCGCGGACGTCGTGGTGCACTCCCTGACCAAGTACATGGGCGGCCACTCGGACGTCGTCGGCGGTGCCCTCGTCGTCAGCGACCCCGAGCTCGGCGAGGAACTGGCCTTCCACCAGAACGCGATGGGCGCCGTGGCCGGCCCCTTCGACTCCTGGCTGGTGCTGCGCGGCACCAAGACGCTCGCGGTACGGATGGACCGGCACAGCGAGAACGCCGCCAAGGTCGCCGAGATGCTCACCCGCCACGCGCGCGTGACCAGCGTGCTCTACCCGGGTCTGCCGGAGCACCCCGGCCACGAGGTCGCCGCCAAGCAGATGAAGTCCTTCGGCGGGATGATCTCCTTCCGGGTCGAAGGCGGCGAGGAGGCGGCCGTCGAGGTCTGCAACCGCGCCAAGGTGTTCACGCTGGGCGAGTCCCTCGGCGGCGTCGAGTCGCTGATCGAGCACCCGGGCCGGATGACGCACGCGTCCGTGGCCGGCTCGCTGCTGGAGGTCCCCGCCGACCTGGTGCGGCTGTCCGTCGGCATCGAGAACGTCGACGACCTGCTGGAGGACCTGCAGCAGGCGCTCGGCTAGGCAGGGCGCCGGCCGGGTCACCAGCCGGTGAGGGGTGGGGTCGTGTCGGACGGCGGCTCCACCCACGGCTGGACCGTCAGCGCCCACACCGTGAACGCCACGGCCGCCGCGAGCAGCAGCAGCCACAGGACGCGGCGGGCGAGCGCCCGGCGGCGCAGCATGCGGGTGCCCCGGCGCACCGCCTCCGGGTGGATCTCGGGCGGCAGGGGCCGCTGTGCCCGCTCCAGGAGCCGCCGTACGGCGGCCTCGCGGTCGTTCCCGCTCATGTCCGCCTCCGGTCGCCGGGCGGGGTGGCGCCCCGGGCGGGCCGCCTCATGACGGCACCGCCTTCACGGCCTGCACGGCCGGGGCCGCACCCCGCGGGCGGCGCAGCAGGGTGGTCGTCGCCCGGTGGCAGATGGCCCGTACGCGCTCCGGGGACAGGCCCAGCAGGGCCGCCGCCTGCTCCTCGGCGACCCCTTCGTAGAGCCTGAGCACGACGATCAGCCGCTCCTGCGGGGTGAGCACGGCCAGGGGGCTCGCGGGGTGCGGGCGGGACCGGACCAGTCCGCCGTGGTGGTGCCAGGCCCCGCGTGCGAAGCGGGTGGCCAGGTCCTGGCGGGTGCGGTCGTAGGGATCCTCGCCGCGCAGCCCGTCCCAGCGCGCGAAGGTGTGGGCCAGCGACAGGATCAGCAGGCGCCGCGCGCGCGGGTTGTCGTCAGGGGCCTCCGCGGTGAGCAGGGTGGCGGCGTGCAGCAGCCGCCCGGCCGCGCCCGCGACGAACGCCTCGAACTCCCGGGCGCGACGGGCTGCCCGGTACGCGTGCCGCTCCCGCACCTCGCCTCCCGCCCGACGGCGACCGACCCTGAGGAACCGCCCCCGGCCGCGCGCGGCGGGGACCCGGTCTCATATCAGGCCAGAGGCACCCCCGCGGTCAAGAGCCGCGCACCCCCGCCTTGGCGCCGCCCCGGTCCCCGGCCGCCCCCGGCCCCACCCCTCCGCGCGGACCGGTCCGGCCCGCCCCGCGCCGGACACCCGCCCGCGCCGGCACCATGTGCGTGACGGGCATGCGGGTGCCAGCCACGCACGCGCGCCGGCCCGGGGCTCGGGTCCGACACCGGGCCAGCGGCCATGCGCCCCCGCCTCGGTGCGTGGCCCCGCCGATCCCCATCCTCTGCCGGGCACCTGCCCGTGACAGCCGCGCGCCTGACACGCACGCGGGCGTGCCGGCCCGGGCCCGTGTCCGACACTCGGCGCGCGGCCACCCCACGCGCACGCTCGCCACGCACGCGTGCCCGCCCCTGGACCGTGCCGGTCCCCGGCCCGCGTCCGGTTCGCGTCCGGCACGCGCCGCGTCCGGCACGCGCCGCGTCCGGCGCACCGTGCGCGGCGCACGTCCCGGCCTGCCCCCGGCCCACCCGCACGAGTGGCCCGGCATGCACGAGTGGCCCGGCATGCAGGCGTGACTCCGCCCGCACGCGTGACTCCGCCCGCACGCGTGACCCCGCTCGCACGCCTGACCCCGTACACGCCCGTGGCCCGGCACGGAGGTGTGCCGGGCCACGGGCCGGGTGTCGCAGGGCCGGTGAGGGGGAGGTGCGTGCCGGTCGGGCGGCGGTGTCGGCGTCCGCCTCCGTGTGTGGCGTGCCCGGCCCCGCGCGAGGAGCGCGGGAGACCCTCAGGGCCGGATGTGCCGGGGGATCAGGAGTCGGACTGCGCCTCCGGGCCCGGCACTCCCTGCGCCGACATCCGCGAGGACAGCGCGGTGTTGAAGCGCGTCAGCAGGGAGCAGAACGCCTCGCGCTCCTCCGGCTTCCAGTCCTGGGTCAGCTCGGCCATCAACTGCCGCCGGGAGGAGCGCACTTCCTCCAGCCGGGACTGCCCGCGCGGGGACAGCTGGAGCACCACCGCACGCCCGTCCTCGGGGTGGGAGGTGCGCTTGACCAGGCCGGTGTCGACGAGCGGGGCCACCTGCCGGGTGACCGTCGACGAGTCGATCCCCATGCTCGCCGCGAGCGCCTTGACGCCCATCGGCCCTTCCTTGTCGAGCCGGTTGAGCAGCAGGTACGCGGCGCGGTCCATCGAGTTGCGCACCTGCCCCACTCCGCCGAGCCGGGTCTGTTCCGCACGACGGGCGAACAACGCCACCTCGTGCTGCAGCGTGTCGAGGAGACCGGTGTCACCGACGGTCGTCATGTCCATCGACATTTCAGGTGTTGTGGGCATGGCCGGGGGCTCACTTCGTGAAGGGCTGGCAGATTGGGGGACAGGGTACGCGGCCGGAAGGCGGGTCGTACCGGCGCTGCGCAAAGCGGGTCTCGGAGGTTGGTCACAACGGCCGCCGCCGCCTGTGAACTGCGATGCTGGAGTCATGAGCTACAGCACGGCTGACTCCTTTCGGCCCGTCACCCTCGACGACGTGCGCGGCGCCCGGAAGATGCTCGCGGGTGTGGCGCGGGTGACCGCGATGGAGACCAGCAGGCACCTGTCCCGCACGGTGGGCTCGCCGGTCCACCTCAAGTGCGAGAACCTCCAGCGGACGGGCTCGTTCAAGCTGCGCGGCGCGTACGTGCGGATCGCCGGCCTGCTGCCCGAGGAGCGCGCCGCGGGTGTCGTCGCCGCGAGCGCCGGCAACCACGCGCAGGGCGTCGCCCTCGCCTCGTCCCTGCTCGGCGTGCGCTCCACGGTGTTCATGCCGCAGGGCGCCCCGCTGCCCAAGGTCAGCGCCACCCGCGAGTACGGCGCCGAGGTGCGGCTGCACGGCCAGGTGGTCGACGAGACGCTGGCCGCCGCCCAGGAGTACGCGCACGAGACGGGCGCGGTGTTCATCCACCCCTTCGACCACCCCGACGTCATCGCCGGCCAGGGCACGGTGGGCCTGGAGATCCTGGAGCAGTGCCCCGAGGCGCGCACGATCCTGGTCGGCATCGGCGGCGGCGGTCTCGCCGCCGGGATCGCGGTGGCGGTGAAGGCCCTGCGGCCGGACGTGCGGATCGTCGGCGTCCAGGCGACCGGCGCCGCGGCCTATCCGCCCTCGCTGGCGGCGGGGCGGCCGGTCTCGCTCGAGAACCCGGCCACGATGGCCGACGGCATCAAGGTCGGACGGCCGGGCGACGTGCCGTTCGGGATCATCGGCGAACTGGTCGACGAAGTGCGCACGGTCAGCGAGGACGAGCTGTCCGCCGCGCTGCTGCTGTGCCTGGAGCGCGCCAAGCTGGTCGTGGAGCCGGCCGGGGCGAGCCCGGTCGCCGCGCTGCTGAGCGAGCCCGGCGCCTTCGAGGGCCCGGTCGTCGCGGTGCTGTCCGGCGGCAACGTCGACCCGGTGCTGATGCAGCGCGTGCTGCGGCACGGCATGGCCGCGCAGGGCCGCTACCTGGCCGTCCGGCTGCGGCTGACGGACCGGCCCGGCGCCCTGGCCACACTTCTGGGCGTGTTGTCGGGGGTCGACGCTAATGTCCTCGATGTGAGCCATGTGCGAACCGACCCGCGGCTCGGGCTCACGGAGGCGGAGGTCGAGCTGCACCTGGAGACGAAGGGCCCGGCGCACTGCGTCGAGGTGGGCCGGGCGCTGCGCGAGGCGGGCTACACGGTCATCGACTGACCTCGACCGACCGGAGGATCCGGCTCCAGGGCGGCTCGGTCAAGATCGCCTCCGGGTCTCGTGCCGACGGCGCGAAAACCCGTTGAGAGACGCGATACATCGCGTTATGGTGTGGCCGTGAGAAGGCTCACCGGGCATCTGTCCGGCCATCCCCGAAGACGTGGAGACATCTATGCCAGGCGCCATTTACGCCGAAGGTCTGGTCAAGACCTTCGGTGACGTCAGGGCTTTGGACGGCGTCGACCTCGACGTGCCCGAGGGCACGGTCCTCGGCCTGCTCGGGCCGAACGGCGCGGGCAAGACGACCACCGTCCGCTGCCTGACGACCCTGCTGCGGCCCGACAGCGGACGGGCCGTCGTCGCGGGCATCGACGTGCTGAAGCAGCCCGACGCGGTCCGCCGTTCCATCGGCCTGTCCGGCCAGTTCGCGGCGGTCGACGAATACCTGACCGGCCGGGAGAACCTCCAGATGGTCGGCCGGCTGTACCAGATGAAGGCCAGGGCGGCGAAGGAGCGCGCGGCCGAGCTGCTGGAGCAGTTCCACCTCACGGAGGCCGCCGACCGCCCCACCAAGACCTACTCGGGCGGCATGCGCCGGCGCCTCGACCTCGCCGCGGCCCTCGTCGTCTCGCCGCCCGTGATGTTCATGGACGAGCCGACGACCGGCCTCGACCCGCGCAACCGCCAGCAGCTGTGGGAGGTCATCAAACGGCTCGTCTCCGGTGGCACGACGCTGCTGCTGACCACGCAGTACCTGGAGGAGGCCGACCACCTGGCGCACGACATCGCGGTGGTCGACCACGGCAGGGTCATCGCCCAGGGCACCTCCGACCAGCTCAAGGCCCGCACCGGCGGCGAGCGCGTCGAGGTCGTCGTCCACGAGCGCGAGCGCATCCGGACCGCCGCCGAGGTCCTCACCGGCTTCGGCAAGGGCGAGGTCACCGTCGAGGACCACATGCGCAAGCTCACCGTGCCCGTGACCGGCGGCGCCAAGCTCCTGGCCGAGGTCATCCGCGAGCTGGACACCCGCGGCATCGAGATCGACGACATCGGCCTGCGGCGGCCGACCCTCGACGACGTCTTCCTGTCCCTGACGGGACACGTCGCCGAGGCCGAGGACGACGAGAGCGACGAGGAGGCCGCCCAGTGAGCGCCATCAGCGATTCCGCGGTCATCGCCCGCAGGAACTTGATCCGCATGGGCCGGATCCCCGAGATGATCATCTTCGGGCTGTTCCAGCCGATCATGTTCGTGGTGTTGTTCACCTATGTGTTCGGCGGCTCGATCCAGGTCGGGTCGTCCAGCTCGACGCAGGCCTATCGCGAGTTCCTGATGGCCGGCATCTTCGCCCAGACCGTCACGTTCGCCACCGCGGGCGCGGGTGCGGGCATCGCCGACGACATGCACAAGGGCCTCATCGACCGGTTCCGCTCCCTGCCGATGGCGCGTGGCGCGGTGCTGACCGGCCGGACCATCGCCGACCTGGTGCAGACGGCGCTCACCCTCGTCGTCCTGGCCGTCGTGGCGGTGATCGTCGGCTGGCGTACGCACGAGAACTTCGGCAAGGTGCTCGCCGGCTTCGGCCTGCTGCTGCTCTTCGGGTACGCGTTCTCCTGGATCGGCGCGCTCATCGGCCTGTCCGTGCGCACGCCCGAAGCGGCGACCTCCGGCGGTCTGATCTGGCTCTTTCCGCTGACCTTCATCTCGAACGCGTTCGTGGACGCGAACCTGATGCCGTCCTTCCTGCGGCACATCGCCGAGTGGAACCCGTTCAGCGCGGTCGTGCAGGCGTGCCGCGAGCTGTTCGGCAACCTCCCGCCGGGCTTCGAGACCCCCGACGCCTGGCCGATGCAGCACCCCGTATGGGCCTCGCTGATCTGGTCCGTCCTGATCATCGCGGTCTTCCGGACGCTCGCGGTCCGCAAGTACCGCCGGGCCACCGGCTGACGGCCGCGGCCCAGGGACCGGGTGTGCTGCGCGACGGCACGACGAAGCCCCCGGCGCCGCTGCGGCGCCGGGGGCGGGTCCGGATGCGGACGGTGGCGGCTCAGCCCTCGTACGGCTCGGCCTTGAGGATCTTCACCGAGGCCTTCTTGCCGTTCGGCAGCTCGTACTGCGCGTCCTCGCCGACCTTGTGGCCGATCACGCCGGTGCCCAGCGGGGACTGCGGCGAGTACGTCTCGATGTCGGAGCTGGCGTACTCGCGCGAGGCGAGCAGGAACGTCAGCGTGTCGTCCTCGTCGCCGTCGAACGCGATCGTGACGACCATGCCGGGGGCCACGGCGCCGTCGGCCGCGGGCGCCTCACCGACCTTGGCGTTCTCGAGGAGCTGGGTGAGCTGGCGCACACGCAGTTCCTGCTTGCCCTGCTCCTCCTTGGCCGCGTGGTACCCGCCGTTCTCACGCAGGTCGCCCTCCTCGCGCGCGGCGGCGATCTTCGCGGAGATCTCCGCCCGCGCGGGACCAGTAAGGTACTCAAGCTCAGCCTTGAGCTTGTTGTACGCCTCCTGGGTCAGCCAGGTGACGTTCTCGCTGGTCTGGGTCACAGGTGCTCCTCGTAGGTACTGGGAATACAAAGCATCGCCCTACCCAGAAGCATGTTCCTTCACGGATGGGCGAAACCACGAGCCTAACAATTCAGGCGCCCCAGGGGGAGGACATAAGCCACCAGATTCACGTCAACGCAGCTCAGGCGGTACGCATTGCAGGTGACGCGCGGGGCGCTCAGCCGGTGTGGCAGCCCAGCAGCTCGGCCGTCGTCCCCGGGGAGGTCGTACGGAGGGTGACGACCTGGTCGATGCGCGTGTCGTCCCCGTCGAAGCGGAAGTCGGCCCGGCCCACCTCGGCCCCGTCCTCGGCCTGCGAGCGCACGGTGCAGTAGCCGTCGATGCCGGCGTCCTTGCGGACCTCCAGGTGCACCCGCACGGACTCCTTGCCCGGCTCGAAGCTGATCACCTCGGCGCTGATCTTGCTCTGCGCGACGTAGTGGTAGCCGAACCAGCCGAGCAGTCCCAGCAGCGCCACCGCGAGGACGGCGCCGACGACCTTGAGGGTGCGGTCGGCGCGCTCGTCCGAGGAGCGGCCGTAGCGGCCCTCGGGCGGTCGCGTGCTCACCGTCGTCATGATCGTCCTCCAGACAGGGCCGGGACGAATGTCCCGAAAGGGGCCCCGGGACCCGGTCCCGGAATTATTCGCCCCCCGATTCGGTCACTATAGAAGCCGCTGATTGCGCCGACGCACACAGGGCGCCGACTTACTGAGGATTGAGTCTTGACTGACCAGTTGCGACTGATGGCCGTTCACGCACACCCCGACGACGAGTCGAGCAAGGGCGCGGCGACCATGGCGAAGTACGTGTCCGAGGGGGTGGACGTGCTGGTCGTGACCTGCACGGGCGGGGAACGCGGCTCCATCCTCAACCCCAAGCTGCAGGGCGACGCGTACATCGAGGAGCACATCCACGAGGTACGCAAGAAGGAGATGGACGAGGCCCGGGAGATCCTCGGCATCAAGCAGGAGTGGCTCGGCTTCGTCGACTCGGGACTGCCCGAGGGCGACCCGCTGCCGCCGCTGCCGGAGGGCTGCTTCGCCCTGGAGGACGTGGATCACGCGGCCGGCGAGCTGGTGCGCAAGATCCGCAGCTTCCGCCCGCAGGTGATCACCACCTACGACGAGAACGGCGGCTACCCGCACCCCGACCACATCATGACCCACAAGATCACGATGGTGGCGTTCGAGGGCGCGGCGGACACCGAGAAGTACCCGGAGGCCGAGTACGGCCCCGCCTACCAGCCGCAGAAGCTCTACTACAACCAGGGCTTCAACCGCCCGCGCACCGAGGCCCTGCACCAGGCGATGCTCGACCGCGGCCTGGAGTCCCCCTACGGGGACTGGCTCAAGCGCTGGGAGGAGTTCGGGATGAAGCAGCGCACGCTCACCACGCACATCCCGTGCGCCGACTTCTTCGAGATCCGCGACAAGGCGCTGATCGCGCACGCCACGCAGATCGACCCCGACGGCGGCTGGTTCAAGGTCCCGATGGAGATCCAGAAGGAGGTCTGGCCGACGGAGGAGTACGAGCTGGCGAAGTCCCTCGTCGATACCTCCCTCCCCGAGGACGACCTCTTTGCGGGCATCCGCGACAATGCCTGACATGAGCGCAAGCGCAAGCCTGGCAATGACGCACCTCGTCTCCTTCGCCAAGGAGGTCGACGAGGACAAGGTCACCCCCGGCGTCCTCGGCTTCATCGTCTTCGCGGTGATGGCGGCGGCGGTGTGGGCCCTGATGAAGTCGATGAACAAGCACATGAACAGGGTCGACTTCACCCAGGTCCCGGACCCGAGGGCCGAGCAGCCGGAGACGGCCGAGCAGCCGGGGACGGCCGAGCAGCCGGGGACCGGGGACGCCGGGGCCTCCTCCGCCCCGTCGGCCTCCTCCGCCCCGTCCGGTCAGGCGAAGAAGCAGGACTGACGCCGCTCGCCCCCCGAGGGGCGAGCGCCCACCCGTCGGTGGTCGTCACACCGCCGACGGGTGTCCTCGCGTCCCCGGACCCGGGCCGTCAGGCTCCGGTGTCCGCTCCGGTGTCCACCGCCACCCCCATCACCTCCCGCGCGTGCCGGCCGGGTGTCATCCCCAGGCCCCAGGCCTGCCAGCCCGCCTCCAGGCTCACGCCCCGCTCCAGCAGCAGCGCCCACGCCCCGGCACAGTCGTCGAGTTTCTCGTCGCGCAGGGGGTGGGCGGCGCCGGACAGCTCGGCCAGTTCCTGCTGGGCCACCGCCGTGCCGACCTCCACGCCGCCCGGGGCCGCGTAGGGCAGCAGGGTGCAGCGCAGGAAGCGGGCCCAGTCCTCGCCCCGGCGGTCGCCGTAGGACGCGAAGAGGGCCGCCGCCTCGTCGCACAGGGCCAGGGCCTGCCGGGTGCGGGCGCGTCGACGACCGCCAGTTCCAGGCAGGTCCACGCCTCGCCGTGGGCGACGCCGATGCGCTGGAAGTCGGCGCGGGCGTCGACCAGGAGCTGACGGGCGAAGCCGGAGTTGCGCAGGGAGCCCGTCCGGGCCGCGCGCTGGTCACGGGTGACGCGGGCCGAGTGGTGGCGGGCGCAGGCCAGACCGTAGACGTCCCGGATCCGGGAGAACATCGTGCGGGCCCGTTCCAGTTCGCGCACCGCCTGGTCCAGATCGCCCGTCTCCTCCAGCGCCTGGCCCAGGTAGTACAGGGTCCAGGCCTCGCCGCGCGCGTCCTCGTTGTCCCGGTGCCGGGCGGCCGCGCCGCGCAGCTCCTCCACGGCCGGTGAGGCGTCCCCGGCCACCAGCAGGGCCCGGGCCAGCTGGGTCAGTGCCCAGGCCTCGCCGCGGGCGTCGCTGGTGCGGCCGTACAGGTCGAGGGCCGCGCGCAGCTCGGACTCGGCGCGCGGCACGTCGCCCATGCGCAGCGCGAGCTGCCCGAGCTGGAAGTGCGCCCAGGCCTGGCCGTGCACGGACTCGCCCGCGCGGTGCAGCACCAGGGACTCGGTCAGCAGCTCCAGCGCCTCGCCCAGCCGGGCCCGGTCCCGCTCCACCGCCGCGAGGGCGTGCATCGTCCACGCCCGGTCCGTCGCCAGCTCGGGGACGGACTGCAGGGCCAGGGCCTCGCGGAGCTTCGCCGAGGCCTCCGTCAGGTTGCCCTGGTGGTGCAGGGTGATGCCGAGGGAGCACAGGGCGCGGGCGGCCCCGGCGTCGTGATGGGCCTCCCGGTAGAGGTCGACGACCGAGGCGAGGGTCGTGCGGGCCTTGTCCAGCTCGCCCAGCTGCCGGGCCGCGATGCCGGTGCGCCACTGCACCGAGCGGACCAGCAGGCCCTCGTCGACGGCCTGGGCGAGTTCGCTGATCTCGCCCAGGCGGTACAGGTCGCCGCGCAGCAGGCAGTAGTCGCACAGGGCGCCCAGCAGGTTCAGCACCGCCGCCTGGTTCACGCCCTCGGCGTGCCGCAGGGCCGCGGTGATGAAGCTCGACTCGTCGTCCAGCCAGCGCAGCGCCTCGTCGAGCGAGGTGAAGCCGTACGGGCTGAAGCGGTTGGTGCGGGTCGACATGTTGCCGTCGACCATGCGCAGCACGGAGTCGGCCAGCTCGGCGTAGTTCACGATCAGCCGCTCCTGCGCCGCCGTGCGCTCGGCCGGGTCCTCCTCGTCCAGGAGGCGGGCCTGGGCGAAGGCGCGGACCAGGTCGTGCAGGCGGTAGCGGTCGCCGCGGACGTGGTCGATGAGGCCGGCGCGGGTCAGGGCCTGCAGATGGCGCTCGGCCTCCGCCTCGTCGGTGGCCAGCAGGGCGGCCGCCGCCGCGGCGCCGAGCGAGGCCCGGCCGGCCAGGGCCAGCCGGCGCAGCAGCCGCCGTACGGTCTCCGGCTGGTCGGTGTAGCGCAGCCACAGGGCGCGCTCCACCGGCTCGACGGGGCCGTAGGCGCTCAGGTCCGTGGCCAGGGCGCGGGGGGAACGCGGGCCGAGGCAGGAGCCGGCGATGCGCAGCGCCAGCGGCAGCCCGCCGCACAGCTCGCGGACCCGGTCGGCGGACTCGGCGTCGTACGGCCCGGAGCGGTCCTGCGCCGTGGCGCCCAGCAGTTCCTCCGCCCCGGCCGCGTCCAGCGGTTCCACCGCCAGGTGATGCACCCGTGCGGGCAGGCCGTCGAGCTCCAGCGGGCCCCGGGCGGTCACCAGGACCAGGCTGTCGGAGCGCTCCGGTATCAGGGCGCGGATCTGCCCGGCGTCCGAGGCGTCGTCCAGGACGACCGTGACCGGCAGGCCGGTCAGGTGCTGGTGGTACAGCTCGCTCAGCCGCTTGACCTGCTGGTCGGGGGAGGAGCGCTCGCGGAACAGCAGTTGCTCGCGCGGCGCGCCGAGCCGGTTGAGCAGGTGCAGCAGGGCGTCGCGGGTGGACAGCGGGGACGCGCCGGGGCTGTCGGCGCGCAGGTCGACGACGCAGGCGCCGCGGAAGTGGTCCCGCAGATCGTGCGTGGCGTGCACCGCGAGGGCCGTGCGGCCGCTGCCGGGGGCGCCGTGCAGGACGACCACGGTGGGCCGGGTCTCCGTGCTCGCGCGGCCGGCCTGGACCCACTGCCGGATCCGCGCCAGCTCGGCGCGCCGTCCCGCGAACGGCCGGGCCGGTTGCGGCAGCTGTGCGAAGGACTGCTCCAGCACGCTGCGGCCGCGCGCCGCCGCGCTCTTGTCGGCGCCCCGCAGCCGCGGCCCGGTCTTCTTCGGCCCCGTGGAGGCGGCCAGGACGCGCTGCTGGTCCAGGAACGGGCGGATGCCCCGCACCTCCAGTGCCGTCAGCCACTGCAGCCGCAGTTGTTCGGGGCCGCCCGGCTGGCTCGCGGCCCCGGCGCGGTGGTGCGCGGCCGGCAGGTGCGAGCCCATCACCTTCACGACCGTCGCGGCGGCGCCCGCCACGCCCACCGTCGCACCCGCGCCCAGGGCCGTGCCGGTGCCGGTGCCGAGGGCCATGTCGGCGACGACGGCCGCGGCCGCGGCGACCCCGGCCACCAGCAGCGGCGTCCCGGCGCCCTCCCGGGCGTAGCGCTGCCCGAAGGTCAGCTGCCCGGCCGCCGCCTCGTCCAGGGCGCGCGTGTAGGCCTCGTACTCCTCGGCCGCGCTCTGCGCCATCGCGTCCAGCGCCCCGCGGGCCCGCGCCAGCAGCACCGTCCCGTCGCTGCGCCCGCCCGAACGGCGCACCTCCTCCTCCACGGCCCGCGCCAACAGCCGTTCGGCCTCCGCCCGATGACCGTCCCGCATGTCTCGTCCCCCTCCGGCGGACCCGCCCGTCCCGGCCGTGTCCGGCCGTTCCCCGCCCGCTGTCTCGGTCGCTTCCTCGGTCAAGTGTGCTGCGCACGGCGCACCGGGGCGAGGGGGCGTGCCCGGCCCGATGAGGTGAGGGGACGGGCCCGCCGGTGTGGGACGCGCCCGGCGGCCGTGCGGCGGGAACGGCGCCCGTGCGACGCCTGACACGTGCGGACAGGGGTACTGCGGCAGGATGGGAACCATGCCGAACCGACTGGCGCACGAGACGTCCCCCTACCTCCTGCAGCACGCCGACAACCCCGTCGACTGGTGGCCCTGGTCGGCCGGGGCCTTCGAGGAGGCCCGCAGGCGGAACGTGCCCGTGCTGCTCAGCATCGGCTACAGCAGCTGTCACTGGTGCCACGTGATGGCACACGAGTCCTTCGAGGACCAGGAGACCGCCGAGTACCTCAACGCGCACTACGTCAGCGTCAAGGTCGACCGCGAGGAGCGGCCGGACGTCGACGCCGTGTACATGGAGGCGGTGCAGGCGGCGACCGGCCACGGCGGCTGGCCCATGACCGTGTTCCTCACCCCGGACGCCGAGCCGTTCTACTTCGGCACGTACTTCCCGCCGGCCCCCCGGCAGGGCATGCCCTCCTTCCGCCAGGTGCTCCAGGGCGTGCGGCAGGCCTGGGAGGAGCGGCGCGACGAGGTCACCGAGGTCGCCGGGAAGATCGTCCGCGACCTGGCCGGCCGGGAGATCTCCTACGGCGACGCGCAGGTTCCCGGCGAGCAGGAGATCGCGCAGGCCCTCCTCGCCCTCACCCGCGAGTACGACCCGCAGCGCGGCGGCTTCGGCGGGGCGCCGAAGTTCCCGCCGTCGATGGTGCTGGAGTTCCTGCTGCGCCACCACGCCCGCACCGGCGCCGAGGGCGCCCTGCAGATGGCGGCCGACACCTGCGAGCGCATGGCCCGCGGCGGCATCTACGACCAGCTCGGCGGCGGCTTCGCCCGCTACTCCGTCGACCGCGACTGGGTCGTGCCGCACTTCGAGAAGATGCTGTACGACAACGCCCTGCTGTGCCGGGTCTACGCCCACCTCTGGCGGGCCAGCGGTTCGGAACTCGCCCGCCGGGTGGCCCTGGAGACGGCCGACTTCATGGTCCGCGAACTGCGCACCGCCGAGGGCGGGTTCGCCTCCGCGCTGGACGCCGACAGCGACGACAGCACCGGCAAGCACGTCGAGGGCGCCTACTACGTGTGGACGCCCGCGCAGTTGCGGGAGGTGCTGGGGGAGCAGGACGCCGAACTGGCCGCCCGGTACTTCGGCGTCACCGAGGAGGGCACGTTCGAGCACGGGCAGTCCGTCCTGCAACTGCCCCTCCAGGACGGCCTGTTCGACGCCGAGAAGATCACGTCGATCCGCGAGCGCCTGCTGGCGGCCCGGGCGGAGCGGCCCGCGCCCGGCCGGGACGACAAGGTCGTCGCCGCCTGGAACGGCCTCGCGATCGCCGCGCTGGCCGAGACGGGCGCCTACTTCGACCGGCCCGACCTCGTGGAGGCGGCCCGGGCCGCCGCCGATCTCCTCGTCCGGCTGCACCTGGACGAGCAGGTCCGCCTGACCCGCACCAGCAAGGACGGACAGGCGGGCGCCAACGCCGGTGTCCTGGAGGACTACGCGGATGTGGCCGAGGGCTTCCTCGCGCTCGCGTCCGTCACCGGCGAGGGCGTCTGGCTGGAGTTCGCCGGGTTCCTGCTCGACCACGTCCTGACCCGCTTCACCGACCCCGGGTCCGGCGCGATGTTCGACACCGCGGCCGACGCCGAGCGGCTGATCCGCCGCCCGCAGGACCCGACCGACAACGCCGCCCCCTCCGGCTGGACCGCCGCGGCCGGTGCCCTGCTGAGCTATGCCGCGCACACCGGCTCCGCGCCGCACCGCACGGCCGCGGAGCGGGCCCTGGGCGTGGTCAAGGCGCTCGGGCCGCGCGTGCCCCGCTTCATCGGCTGGGGGCTGGCCGTCGCCGAGGCTGTGCTGGACGGGCCGCGCGAGGTCGCGATCGTCGGGCCCTCGCTCGACCACGAGGGCACCCGGACCCTGCACCGCACGGCCCTGCTGGGCACCGCGCCGGGCGCCGTCGTCGCCGTCGGCGCCCCGGACAGCGACGAGTTCCCGCTGCTCAGCGACCGTCCGCTGGTCGGCGGTGAACCGGCGGCCTACGTCTGCCGTAACTTCACATGTGACGCGCCGACAACGGAGGTTGAACGGTTGCGTGCGGTGCTGAGCGACTGAAGTCGGGAATCAACGGAAACACGCTCTTTATCTGAACAGCCCCCAGGCTTCACAGTTCCCCCTTAATCTCTGCACAGTGACGTGACGGGAGGGGCCGCTCCGGCACACCGTCACGACACGGGGGCTTGAGGATCTGGGGGGATCTGTTTGCTGACGTCTGTCTTCATCGCTGCCGTCTCACTGGCGCTGTTCTGGATGGCGGCGTTCACGCTGTGGTGGCAGATGCACGCCTGGCGCACGCCGGAAGTGCTCGCCTCGACGCGGTTCAGCAGTCCGGACGGGGACGAGCACGTCTCCTTCTCGCTGCTGCTGCCCGCCCGGCACGAACAGGCGGTGCTGGACCACACGATCCAGCGCCTGCTGGAGTCGAGCCACACCGACTTCGAGATCATCGTGATCGTCGGGCACGACGACCCGGAGACCACCGCCGTGGCCGAGCAGGCCGCCGCGCGTGACCCGCGGGTCCGCGTCGTCGTCGACACGCACGAGAAGAAGAACAAGCCGAAGGCCATGAACACGGCCCTGCCGCACTGCCGCGGCGACGTCGTGGGCGTCTTCGACGCGGAGGACCAGGTCCACCCCGAGCTCCTCGCGCACGTCGACCACGCCTTCCGCACCACCGGCGCCGACGTCGTCCAGGGCGGGGTGCAGCTGATCAACTTCCACTCCAGCTGGTACAGCCTGCGCAACTGCCTGGAGTACTTCTTCTGGTTCCGCTCGCGGCTCCACCTGCACGCGCAGAAAGGTTTCATTCCGCTTGGCGGCAACACGGTCTTCGTCCGCACCGGCGTCCTGCGGGAAGCCGGCGGCTGGGACCCGAACTGCCTTGCCGAGGACTGCGACCTGGGCGTGCGCCTGTCCAGCGTCGGCAAGAAGGTCGTCGTCGCCTACGACTCCGACATGGTGACCCGGGAGGAGACCCCCGGCTCGCTGACGTCCCTGCTGAAGCAGCGCACCCGCTGGAACCAGGGCTTCCTCCAGGTCTACCGGAAGAAGGACTGGAAGCAACTGCCCACCCTCGGGCAGCGGCTGCTCGCCCGCTACACCCTGATGACGCCGTTCATGCAGGCCTTCACCGGCCTGATCATCCCGCTCAACGTGGCGATCGCGCTCTTCCTGGACGTGCCCGTCGGCATCGCCTTCATCACCTTCCTGCCGGCGGTCACCGCCCTGGTCACCTTCGTCTTCGAGGTCGTCGGACTGCACGACTTCGGCAAGCAGTACGGGCTGCGCGTGCGGTTCGCGCACTACCTGAAGCTGATCGTGGGCGGCCCCTTCTACCAGGTGCTGCTCGCCGGGGCGGCCGTGCGTGCCGTCTGGCGCGAGCAGCGCGGCCGCAACGACTGGGAGCTGACGACCCACGTCGGCGCGCACCTCGACGCGAGTGCCGTCTCCCGGCCGGACGTGACCCGAGAGGACGTTCCCGCGTGACCTCCACCCTTCCCGCGGTGACCGCTCCGAAGGTCCCCGCGCAGCGCAGACCCGTGTCCGGCACCGGTACGCACCGGCGCGCCCAGCCGCCGCGCCGCCTGCGCTCCTCGCGTGCCGACCTGCTCCTGTGCGGGGTCCTGCTCCTGGCGATCCTCGTCGTGCAGGGCTGGAACATCGCCGACTACCCGGCCCTCAGCGACGACGAGGGCACCTACCTCGCCCAGGCCTGGTCGGTCCAGCAGGGCAACGGCCTGGCCCACTACACCTACTGGTACGACCACCCGCCGCTGGGCTGGATCCAGATCGCCGTCCTGACCTGGATCCCCGCGCTGATCAGCCCCGAGTCGATGACGGTGGGCACCATGCGCGCCGCCATGCTGGTGATCAGCGGCATCAGCGCGGTCCTCGTCTACGTGCTGGGCCGCCGGCTGGCCCTGCCCCGCTGGGCCGCGGCCCTCGGCATGGTCTTCTTCGGCCTGTCGCCGCTGTCGGTCGTGCTCCAGCGGGAGATCTTCCTCGACAACCTCGCGGTGATGTGGACGCTGCTGGCCTTCACGCTGGCCGCCTCCCCGAGCCGCCACCTGTGGCACCACTTCGGCGCGGGGATCGCGGCCGCCACGGCCGTCCTCACCAAGGAGACGATGCTCGTCGTTCTGCCCGCCCTCTTCCTCACCATGTGGCGCCACAGCCACCGCGACACCCGCAAGTTCGCCCTCACCGGCGCCGTCACCGCCTGCACCCTGATCGGCTTCTCCTACCCGCTGTTCGCCCTGCTCAAGGGCGAGCTGCTGCCGGGCGCCGGGCACGTCTCCCTCTGGGACGGCGTCAAGTACCAGATGACCCGACCCGGTTCGGGCTTCATCCTGGACCAGGGCTCCGGCTCCTGGGGCGTGCTCCAGTCGTGGCTGTACTACGACAAGATCCTGCCGCTCGGCGGCCTCGCGGGCGCCCTGCTGCTCCTGGTCACCTGGCGCTGGTCGGTCACCGCCCGGGCCCTGGCCGGACCGGCCCTGGCTGTCGCGATCCTCGCCGCGCTGGCCCTGCGCCCGAACGGCTACCTGCCCGCCATGTACGTCATCCAGGCCCTGCCGTTCCTCGCGCTGGTCCTGGCCGGAGGAACCGCCTCCGTCGCCCACGCGGTGCTCAGCCGCCGGCGCTCCGAGGCGGAGAAACGGTACGTCGGTGCGGGCCGGTACGCGCTCGCCACGGTCCTCGCCCTGGCCGCCGGCGCCTACGTCGTCCCGCACTGGTACGACGGGGCCCGCACCGCCGTCACCACCGACGCCAACGCCCCCTACAAGGCCGCCTCGAAGTGGCTCGCCACGGAGGTCGAGCACCCGGAGCGCACCCGTGTGCTGGTCGACGACGCCCTCTGGCTCGACCTGGTGCACCAGGGCTACCGGCCCGGGCTCGGCGTCATCTGGTTCTACAAGGCCGACCTGGACCCGGCGGTGACGAAGACGATGCCGCGCGGCTGGAAGGACCTGGACTACGTCGTCGCCTCGCCGACCGTACGGCGCGACGCGGCCGACCTGCCCAACGTCAAGGCCGCCATTGAGCACTCGGAACCGGTCGCCACCTTCGGCACCGGGCCCGACCGCATCGAGATCCGCCAGATCCAGACCACCGCCGGAGGCGCGCGATGAGCCAGGAGTACACCGTCCCCGGCGAGGTGGTCGAGACCGCCGGGATCCCCGAACCGGGCGCCGTCACCATCGTCGTCCCGACGTTCAACGAGTCGGCGAACGTACGGCAGTTGCTGCGCCAGATCACCGAGGCCGTGCCGGCCCGGCTGCCCTGCGAGGTCCTCTTCGTCGACGACTCCACCGACGACACGCCCCAGGTCATCGAGAAGGCGGCGCAGGACTGCCCGTTCCCGGTGACCGTGCTGCACCGCGAGGAGCCGGCGGGCGGCCTCGGGGGAGCGGTCGTCGAGGGGCTGAAGGCGGCCACCTCCGACTGGATCGTCGTCATGGACGGCGACTGCCAGCACCCGCCGTCCCTCGTGCCCGACCTGGTCGCCACCGGCGAACGCGCGGGCGCCGGGCTGGTCGTCGCCTCCCGGTACATCAAGGGCGGCAGCCGGGCCGGGCTCGCCGGCAGCTACCGGGTGGCCGTCTCGCGCGGGGCGACCTGGCTGACCAAGGCGCTCTTCCCGCGCCGCCTGCACGGCATCAGCGACCCGATGAGCGGCTTCTTCGCGATCCGGCGCAGCGCGGTCACCGCCGACGTCCTCCAGCCGCTCGGCTACAAGATCCTCCTCGAACTGGCCGTCCGCAGCCGCCCGCGCACGGTCACCGAGGTGCCGTTCGTCTTCCAGGACCGGTTCGCGGGGGAGTCGAAGTCGACCGCGCAGGAGGGGATGCGCTTCCTGCGCCACCTGGCCGGGCTGCGGGCCGCCTCGCCGGTCGCGCGGATGGTCGGCTTCGGCCTGATCGGGCTGACCGGCTTCGTGCCGAACCTGCTGGGCCTGTGGGCGCTGACCGCGCTCCACATGCACTACGTACCGGCCGAGGTGCTCGCCAACCAGCTCGGCGTGGCCTGGAACTTCGTGCTCATCGAGCACCTGCTGTTCCGCGAGCGGCGCCGGCACCGGCGCTGGTGGGACCGGGCCGGGCGGTTCGCGCTGCTCGCCAACGCCGACCTGGTCTTGCGCATCCCGCTGATCGCCCTGTTCGTGCACCAGCTGCACCTGGGCGTGCTGTCCGCCACCGCGCTCGCGCTGGTGACGACGTTCGTCCTGCGCTTCGTGGCGACCGAAGCGCTGGTCTACCTGCCGCGCCGGGCCCGTGAGGAGTCCGTGCGCGGCGGCCGCACCGCAAGGAGAGCCGTGTGAACCTCCGTCGCAGAACGACCGCACTGCTGTCCGTGGCGGGCCTCACCTCGGGCCTGCTGCTGACCGCGCCCCAGCCCGCCTCCGCCGCCAACCTCATCAAGAACCCCGGCTTCGAGACCGCCGGAGCCGACGACATGCCCTACTGCTGGGAGAAGTCCGGCTGGGGCGACAACGACTTCACCTTCACCACCACCGCCGACGCGCACACCGGCTCCCAGGCGATGAAGGTCGAGCTGACCCGGCGTGTCGACGGCGACCGCAAGGCGCTGATCACCGAGTCCGCCGCCTGCGCGCCGGTCGTGACTCCGGGCAAGCAGTACGACCTCGGCCTCTGGTACAAGACGACCACGCCCGACGCGGCGATCACGCTGTTCCGGCACGACACCACGGCCGGCTGGCAGTACTGGACCGACCTCAAGACCCTTGACTTGGCCGGCAGTTGGACCGAGGCGACGGTCCGCACCCCCGAGGTCCCGGCCGGTACCGACCGCATCTCCTGGGGCGTCTCGGTCTACGGCACCGGCTCCGCCACCACCGACGACTACACGATGGACCAGGTGCCCGACCCGGTCCTGCCGCCCGAGTGCACGGGCACGGCCGAGCAGTGCGCGAACGGCAGGTGGGACGTGCTGCCCACGCAGAACCCGGTGCGCTCCATGCACTCCGTGGTCCTGCACAACGGCAAGGTGCTGCTGATCGCCGGCTCCGGCAACGACGAGTCGATGTTCGAGGCGGGCACCTTCACCTCGGCCGTCTACGACCCGGCGAACGGCTCCTACAAAATCGTCCCCACGCCGAAGGACATGTTCTGCGCCGGGCACGTCCAGCTCCAGGACGGCCGCGTGCTGGTCATGTCGGGCAACAAGGGCTACCCGACGGCGGACGGCCGGGTCGGCTACCAGGGCTACAAGGACTCGTACATCTTCGACCCGGAGACCGAGACCTACACCAAGACCAACGACATGAACGACGGCCACTGGTACCCGTCGGCCACCATCCTCGGCAACGGTGACGTCATCTCCTTCGGCGGTCTGCGCGAGGACTCCACCGGCTCGGTCGCCGCCGAGCTGTTCTCCGAGGCCGAGCAGCAGTGGCAGCCGCTGTGGAAGGTCAACCAGACCTGGTCGTACTGGGGCCTGTACCCGTCGATGATCCTCATGCAGGACGGCCGCCTCTTCTACTCGGGCAGCCACGTCTTCGGCAACAACATCCCCGGCACCGGCTCGGCGATCTACGACTACGGCGCCAACACCATCACCCAGGTCCCGGGCCTGCAGAGCAAGGACGAGCGCGACCAGTCGGCCAGCGTGCTGCTGCCCCCGGCGCAGGACCAGAAGGTCCTCACCCTCGGCGGCGGCAACATCGACTCCAACCCGGAGGCGAACCGCCTGACCGACATCATCGACCTCAAGCAGCCAAACCCGTCGTACGTGGCCGGGCCGCCGATCCCGCAGGGCACGGTCGACCTCGGCAACGGGCCCGTCCCGCAGACCGGGAACCAGGGCAAGATGTACGTCTCCGCCGTGCTCCTGCCCGACGGCAAGGTGCTGGAGACGGGCGGCGCCCTGCACAACCGCGCCAACCCGGTCTACGAGACGTCGATCTTCGACCCGGAGTCGGAGACCTTCGACCCGGTGGCCGTCGACCCCGAGGCGCGCGGCTACCACTCCTCGGCGTTCCTGCTGCCCGACGGCCGTGTGATGACCACCGGCGACAACCCGGGCAACGGCTCCTGGAACCACGACGTGTCGGTCTACAGCCCGCCCTACCTGTTCAAGGGCCCGCGTCCGCAGATCACCTCGGTCATCGACACCGAGTGGACCTACGGCGACACCCAGCGCATCACCGTCGACCGGCCCATCGCCAAGGCCGAGCTGATCCGCCCGGCCGCCGTGACGCACTCCTCCGACCCGAACCAGCGGTTCGTGGACCTGCCGCTGTCGGTCGACGGCGACAACGTCGACCTGAACGTGACGAGCAACCCCAATCTGGCCCCGCCCGGCTGGTACATGCTCTTCGCGGTCGACGCCAACGGCGTGCCGTCCGTGGCGAAGTGGGTGCACCTCCAAGGCCCCAAGGCCCTGAAGGCGACGGACGCCTCGGCCCATGTCCACGACTTCGCGGACGCGCCCGCGGGCAAGGTCGCCGGGCCCGGCAAGAAGCGCACGGCGCAGAAGGTCAGCCCGACGATCTCCGGCTGCGACCGGCACTACGGCTCGATCAACGTCTGCGTGCCGACGCGCTTCCCGGCGGAGGTGAAGAAGACGACGGCGGCCCGCTGCGAGTGGCTCAAGACCAACGACTACGGCCGCCTCAAGGTCAACGGCAAGGACGACCCCCTGGGCCTGGACAGGAACAGGGACGGAGTCGCCTGCGGCAAGGGAGACGCGACCAGGCGCTAGGAAGGTGCCCCTGCAGGGGCGCGGGGAACTGCGCGACCGGCCATGGCGGTCCCGCGGTTCCCCACCGCGCGCACCCTCAACGGCGCTCGGAGCACAGTGCGACGGCCTCCCGCACGATGGCCTCCAGCTGCTCGTGGTGCGCGCCCCGCCAGTACGCCCGGCCGCACGCAGTGCACTGCGCGAACACGTCGTACGTGGCGTGCGTGCCGTGCTTGAGCTGGTCGGCGACCTCGTCCTTGGTCGCCTCGCGCAGCGGCCCGTTGCAGGCGGTGCAGCGCGTCCAGGGCCGCAGCTCGGGCCGGAAGCGGTCCAGCACGTCCCGCAGTTGCTCCTCGGGGCGGGTGCTGTAGACGAACGCGCCCGCCCACAGCTCCCGGCGCCGCAGCAGCCCCCGGTCGCGGCTGAGCATGACCCGCCGCTCGGCCGCCGACCGCGCGGCCAGGGCCGGGTCGCCGATGTCGGTCGACTCGTACGCCGTGTCCACGCCCAGCAGGCGCAGCCGGCGGGCCAGCGTGCCGAGGTGGACGTCGAGGAGGAAGCGGAGCGGGGCCCCGGGCACCCGCTGCGGCCGGGCGACGGTCCGTACCGTCACCGTCTCACCGGCCACCGGGACGTGCGAGGCGGCCGCCTCGCGGCCGTCCACGACCAGCGCGCCCACCTCGGTCAGCGGCACGCCCAGCGACTCGATGACATGGCCGAGGCTGGAGACGCCGTCGGTGGCGGCCCGCACGGTGCCGTCCCGCCGGGCCCGGGGGACGAAGACATGCAGCTCGGGGGCGAACTCGACGTGGATCTCGGGACCGTTCACCCGGTCAGGATGCCACGGTGAGCGGCCTCGGCCTCAGGGTTTTCCCGCGGGCAGGCCGTGCTCCAGGACGTCCAGGGCGCGGTCGACGAGGACCCGGATGTCCTCGCGGTGGCCGGTCTCGGCCCAGTAGTGGGAGGCCTCCAGCAGGCCGCCCATGACGGACATGGCGAAGACCCGGAGCTCCAGGCCGTCGGGGTCGAGGCCGGAGCGCTCGGCGAGGGCCTCGCGCAGCAGACGGCCGGTCGTGGCCGTGCGCTCCATCATCCGGGCGCGGACGGCCGGGACCTCCACCCCGAGCCGGGTCCGCAGCCGCAGCACCTCGGGTTCCTCGGCGAGGCTCAGGTCCAGGGCGGTGTGCACGACGTGCCGCAGGACGGCGGCCCACGACTCGTCCTCCGGCCGGCCCCGCAGCTCGGCCGGCATGACCGGGGCCCACTCGTCGGTGACGACGATGTCCTCCTTGGCGGGGAAGTACCGCAGGACCGTCGACGGCGACACCTCGGCGCGCGCGGCGATCTGCTCGACCGTCGTGGCGTCGTAGCCCTGCTCCTCGATCAGCGCGAAGGTCGCGGCGCGGATCGCCTGGCGGGTCTTGATCTTCTTCCGCTCCCGGAGCCCCGGCTGGGGGCGGTCGGCGGAGGTGGTGCGCGCGGCCGTCATGAAGGTCATTGTCGGCCATCGGCCTCGGCCCGGGCGATGGCCGGGGGGCCGGCCCGACGAAGCAGGCCACGGCTCGAAAGCCGTGGCCGGACGGGGCGGGGGAGCGGCTACCCGTGCTGGTAGGCCACCAGTGAGATCCCCACGTAGTGCGCGATGAAGGCCGCCAGGGTGAAGGAGTGGAACACCTCGTGGAAGCCGAACCAGCGCGGTGACGGGTTCGGCCGCTTGAGCCCGTAGATGACACCGCCCACGCTGTAGAGCACACCGCCGATGACGATCAGGACGAGGACGGCCACGCCGCCGGCGCGCATGAAGTCCGGCAGGTAGAAGACGGCCGCCCAGCCCATCGCGATGTAGCACGGCGTGTACAGCCAGCGCGGGGCGCCGACCCAGAAGACGCGGAAGAGGATGCCGGCCGCAGCGGCGGCCCAGATGCCCCACAGCAGCCACTCGCCCTTGGCACCGGGCAGGAGCAGCATGGCCAGCGGCGTGTAGGTGCCCGCGATGATCAGGAAGATGTTGGCGTGGTCCAGGCGGCGCAGCACGCCGTCCATACGGGGGCTCCAGTTGCCCCGGTGGTAGAGCGCGCTCACGCCGAACAGCAGGCAGGCCGTCAGCGCGAAGATGCCACAGGCGATCCGTCCTCTGGTCGTGTCCGCGAAGGCGGTCAGCACCAGACCCGCGACGAGGGCGGCGGGGAACATGCCGAGGTGCAGCCACCCGCGGAGCCTGGGCTTCACGGGATGCGGCAGGTCAAGCGCCTGCGGACCACTGCCGCCGGCCGGCGAGTCCGAGGGCGCGTCGGGGACGAACGCAGTCATGACCCGATGGTAGCTACGCAACCGTAAGTGACGTATCAGTCGCCCTGCTTGGGCGACCAAGAGTGGCCATCCTCTCACTCCGGCCGAACCATGGTGACGCAAACGGACGGTCTGGTGAACGCAACGTGCACGCAAAGCGCCCGCGAGAAACCGTGGCGATCCTCACGTTGCTCACCTGTGCGCTCCTCTGGACAGATGGGCGCTTCCGTCGGATGATCAAATGAGTGCGGTCGGCACCGGATGAGCGCCCAAGCCACACCGTGAAGCATCCGGGTCGCAGCCCCCACGGGGCCTCCACATCAAAAAAATCCCTCATTTAGGAGCAATCGTGGCGCGCGACATCGCGGCTCCCACCGTCCCCACCAGTCATCAGGGGCTGATCTCGTGGGTCGACGAGATCGCAGAACTGACGCAGCCGGACAACGTGGTCTGGTGTGACGGGTCCGAGGCCGAGTACGAGCGACTGTGCGAGGAGCTCGTCCAGAAGGGCACCTTCCGCAAACTCGACCCGATCAAGCGCCCCCACTCCTACTACGCCGCCTCCGACCCCACCGACGTCGCGCGCGTCGAGGACCGGACCTTCATCTGCTCCGAGAAGGAGGAGGACGCGGGCCCGACCAACCACTGGAAGGCCCCCGCCGAGATGCGGGAGATCTTCCAGGGCTCCGGCGGCCAGGGCGGCCTGTTCCGCGGCTCCATGCGCGGCCGGACCATGTACGTCGTGCCCTTCTGCATGGGCCCGCTCGGCTCGCCGCTGTCCGCGCTCGGCGTCGAGATCACCGACTCGGCCTACGTCGCCGTCTCCATGCGCACGATGACGCGCATGGGCCAGGCCGTCCTCGACGAACTCGGCTCCGACGGCTTCTTCGTCAAGGCCGTGCACACCCTGGGCGCCCCGCTGGAGCCCGGCCAGGAGGACGTCCCCTGGCCCTGCAACCAGACCAAGTACATCTCCCACTTCCCCGAGGACCGCGAGATCTGGTCCTACGGCTCCGGCTACGGCGGCAACGCCCTGCTCGGCAAGAAGTGCTACGCCCTGCGCATCGCCTCCGTCATGGCCCGGGACGAGGGCTGGCTCGCCGAGCACATGCTCGTGCTGAAGCTGACCCCGCCGCGCGGCGAGGCCAAGTACGTCGCCGCGGCCTTCCCGAGCGCCTGCGGCAAGACCAACCTCGCCATGCTGGAGCCGACCATCCCCGGCTGGACGGTCGAGACCATCGGCGACGACATCGCCTGGATGCGCTTCGGCGAGGACGGCCGCCTGTACGCCATCAACCCCGAGGCCGGCTTCTTCGGCGTCGCGCCCGGCACGGGCGAGCACACCAACGCCAACGCGATGAAGACGCTGTGGGGCAACGCCGTCTTCACCAACGTCGCCCTCACCGACGACAACGACGTGTGGTGGGAGGGCATGACCGAGGAGCTTCCGGCCCACCTCACGGACTGGAAGGGCAACGACTGGACCCCCGAGTCCGGCACCCCGGCCGCCCACCCCAACGCCCGCTTCACCGTCCCGGCCTCGCAGTGCCCGATCATCGCGCCCGAGTGGGAGGACCCCAAGGGCGTGCCGATCTCGGCGATCCTCTTCGGCGGCCGCCGCGCCACCGCCGTCCCCCTGGTGACCGAGTCCTTCGACTGGAACCACGGCGTCTTCCTCGGCGCCAACGTGGCCTCCGAGAAGACCGCCGCCGCCGAGGGCAAGGTCGGCGAGCTGCGCCGCGACCCCTTCGCCATGCTGCCCTTCTGCGGCTACAACATGGGCGACTACATGGCCCACTGGATCGACGTGGCCAAGGACAAGGACCAGTCCAAGCTGCCGAAGATCTACTACGTCAACTGGTTCCGCAAGGACGACGAGGGCAAGTTCGTCTGGCCCGGCTTCGGCGAGAACTCCCGCGTCCTGAAGTGGATCGTGGAGCGCCTGGAGGGCAAGGCCGAGGGCGTCGAGACCCCCATCGGCATCCTGCCGACCAAGGAGGCCCTCGACACGAACGGCCTGGACCTGGCCGAGTCCGACCTGGAGTTCCTGCTCACGGTCGACAAGGACGTGTGGCGCGAGGAGGCCGCCCTGGTTCCCGAGCACCTCAACACCTTCGGCGACCACACGCCGAAGGAGCTGTGGGACGAGTACCGCGCCCTGGTGGAGCGCCTGGGCTGAACCCACCCCCCGAACTCCGCGGCCGGCTGGAACCGACAGTGCCCTGACCAGCAACATCGTCACGGCCGGCCGCGGGACCGACTGGCGGGGCCCGCACAACGGCGTGCGGGGTCACCGGGCCCGTCACCGCCCTCCGTCCGCCCCGACGGAACCCGGCGGCGACAGGCCCACTCCCGCCCGCTTCGGCGCGGCCCGCTCCGCGGGCTCACGAACGTGCCGATGAAGGACCGAGCGCCCCGGCCGACGCCCCGCGTCGGCCGGGGCGCTCGGGCGTTTCCGCAACGGGGACGAGCAGCTCGCACCACACCGTCTTGCGGCCGGCCCCCTGTTCCACACCCCACCGCAGGGCCAGCGCGTCGAGCAGCGCCAGCCCGCGGCCGGACTCCGCCTCGGCCCCGGCCGCCGCGACCAGGACGGGCAGGGCCCGGGGATCGGGATCGGTCACCCCGACCCGGACGCGTCCGCCCTCCTCCTCCCACACCCGTACCGTCACGGGCGCACCCTCCCCGACATGCCGGATGACGTTCGTGACCAGCTCGCTCGCGCAGAGCTGCACGTCGATGCCGAGCGGTCGCAGGGCCCGCCGCACGGCGGACACCTCGGCGGGGGTCGCGAGCAGTTCGAGCGTCACCACCGGCCGCATCACACCGCACCCTTGCGCAGGGCGGCGGCCAGGGCCTTGGCGGTGAGGAGATTGCAGTGGCCGAGCGCGATCAGCGGCCGGGTGGGGCAGCGGGAGGCGAAGGACGGAAGGTCGACTCCGAGGGACGGCAGGGTGATGCCGTGCGCGGCGAGCGCGACACGCAGGTCCTCGACGCAGGCATCGGCTTCCGCTTCGGCAGGGCTGTGCATGAGGGTTCACACCTTCCAGTGCGCTGAGTGACGAACTCCTCACACTGTGCCGCCGACCGCCGTACCGTGACAGCCTCCCGGCATCCCGCGCCTGATCCGCGCGGACCCGGTGCCGGGTGGGGTAGCGCGCGGTAACGGCACACCAAGGACGGTGAACGATGGGTCAGCGCAAGGACATCGACGGTTCGACGGGCGTCCCGACCTTCTACGGCAGTGAGTTGCGCTGGAAGCGGGAGGAGGCGGGCCTGACCCTCCAGCAACTCGTCGAGGGCAGCTTCTACGGCCCGAGCCACCTCAGCGAGATCGAGCGGGGCACACGCCGGATGCCGGCGGAACTCGCCGAGCACGTGGACCGGGTGCTCGGCACGGATGGTTTCTTCCGGCGGCGGTGCGAGGACGTGCGGCGGGCGAAGCGGCGGGGGCATGCGAGCTACTTCGAGCGGGTGCTGGAGGCGGAGCAGCACGCCGAGACCATCGAGGAGTGGTGCCCGACGCTGGTGCCGGGGTTGTTGCAGACGGAGGCGTATGCGCGGGCGGTCACCCGCTCCGCCCACCCTCTGGCTCCGGACGAGGAGGTGGAGGAGAAGGTGACCGCCAGGCTGGCGCGGGCCCGGCTGTTCGAGGACGACCACAAGACCCCGGAGTACTGGGTCATCCTGCCCGAGTCGCTGCTGCGTCAGCCGATCCTGCCGCCGGAGCGGAGCGCCGAACAGTGGGAGCGCGTCGCGGAACTCGCGCGACGCCGCCGGATCGTTCCCCAGATCCTTCCGTGGAACTGCGGGGCGCATCCGCTCATGATGGGCATGGCGAAGGTCATGGCCTTCACGGACGCCCCACCGCTGGTCTACCTGGAGTCGCAGTACAGCGGGGACACCATCGACGATCCGGCTCTCGTGAAGCAGTACCGCAAGGCATACGATCGGCTCAGGGCCGCCGCACTGCCCCCTGAGGCGTCCCTGGCCCTGATCGAGCAAGCGGCTGAGGATGACCGAAATGGTAAACAGCGCACGTGACTTGAGCACAGCGGTCTGGCGCAAGAGCACGTACAGCAACGGCGACGGCGGCAACTGCGTCGAGGTAGCCGAGGCCTTCCCCGGCGCAGCTTGCTGGCGCAAAAGCACGTACAGCAACGGTGACGGCGGCGACTGCGTCGAGGTGTGCGACGCCCACACCGCCGTCGTCCCCGTCCGGGACTCCAAGGTCCCTCACGGCCCGGTCCTCACCATCACGGCCCCGGCCTGGACGTCCTTCGTCACGTCCCTCAAGTCGCCCGTCACCGGCGTGTGCGGAGGCCCTGCACCAGGCAGATGACGGCCATCGAACCGGAGAGGACCGCAACGAGGGGGAAAGGGCCGCTGTCCGATCCTGGCGTCAATAGGCACAGGACGCACGCGGCAGCGCACAGGGCAGCAACGGCGAATGAGGCAGCACGGGACAGTGCGCTCACCTCCTCGTTCTCCGGCGGGCCGTGGCCATAAGGGGCAACGCCAGCCCGCCGAGAAGGGCAAGTGTTCCGGTACCCATGAGCACAGGGTTCTGTTCGCTGGTGCCCAGGACGATGCAGAACAGTCCGAAGGCGGCGCCGATCACCACGAACAACGTCAGCTTCTTGGCCTGGCTGATGGGCATCAGCTGTTTCTCCTGGCCTTGCGGCGGACCCCGATCGTCCACATGAGGAGCGACGCCACGCCCAGAGCTGCCAGGGTGAGGAGGAGGACCCTCTGTGTTCCCTCCGTCGCGAGGCCTTGCAGCAGGGCGAGCACGGTGACGACCGCGACCACGGACAGGAAGATGCTCATCCTGATTCTGTCGCTCATGGTGCAACGTCCCCTTCCGGCACAGCGAAGTAACGGGCCTTTCCCCCAGTCGTCTCGGAGTTCAACGTGCCCGCCGGTTCGCCGACGAATCCGGCGGTCAGGAGTGACTCCTCCGGCGCCCACGAGCAACGTAGACGCAGGCCGCTATGCCAGGAGCCGCCCCCACCAGGCAGAGCATGGCCGTTCTTTCCTCGCCCAAGGCGAAGGCCAGGAGAAGCAGGGTGGTCATCACTGCTGCGTAACCCACCATGAGCCATCTCAGGGGGCGACCAGGGAACCAGTTCCGCATGAGGCACGCTCCACGTGGTTCAGACGGTCTCACTGCTGTGATTCAAACCTGACCGTTCACTGTGCCCTCCCCTGACTCAAGGAAGTCTGGGTGCCCACCCAAGCAGCGTGCCGCCACCCCTCTAACGATTACGACGGCTCTTGACCAGTACGGTGATGACACCGAGAACTCCTCCGAGGATCAAGGCAGTGACAAGGGTCCTAACCATTCCGTCTCCATCGCGTTCGGTCCTGCATGGCATACATGAGCATTCCGATGCCGACGATCCCCAGAACGCCCAGCGTAAGGAGTGTTACTTTTCCAAATCGCGAACCCTGCTTGGTGCGTCGCCTGCAGTCCGTCCACGTCTCGTTCGTACCTGCGGTAGTGCTCGCGCCCCGCCGTCTCGAAACGAATGTCAGAGCACCCTGTCAGGAGCGGGTCTTTCGATGGGCCAGGAAGGCGAGAACCATCAGAATCATTCCGCATGCCGCTGCGATCACTCCGAGCGCGATCGGCACGGTGTCGCCAGTGAGTGTTCCAGTAATGCACGCACATATTCCGCCGATTAACATGATCGCCGAGAAGATTCGAACTGCCCTGACGGCATCGTCCATCGACGTGTCCCTCCCTCCTATCTCAACGCCCCTTCCGAATTCGTGGGCGACTCCGCCGAGGCCACGCCGTGTTCCCTCACGTTCGGCGTCGCCCCACCAACCAGACCAGGCTGCTGACGATCAAAAGGGATACACCCTCGATGATCAGCATGCGGGCAATGCTGCAGCTTGTCCAAGCTGAAACCGTGAAGGCCAGACCCGCCAGAAGCGCGATGGCGAGAACCGTGGCTGCCTTCCTGCTGACTGCATTCACCGTAGTCTAGAATCCGGACTTACGTCTGTGCGATTTCCGGTCCGAAGCCAGGACAGTGAGAGTCACCGCAAGAGTGAGACCGAACAACGCACCGGTGCCATTCACCATACCGTTCATGTCTCCCGACTCATTCACGTGCGAGATGGTCAGCGTTGCCAGCCATGCCAGGAATGAGAACCCAGTGATCGAAAGCAGGATCACTATCAGCGTGCTCTCACTCTTGTCTTCGCGTGTCATGACCTTCCCTCACTTTTCCGGTGTTGTTGCCCGACGGGTCGGGTTGAGTGAAGCGGCCGAGGACGTTGCCCGTGGCGTCGGTGAGGTAGTAATAGGACTTCCCCCCGTCGTCTTGAAGTTTCAGGTGCCCGCCGGTTCGCGGATGAATCCGGTGTCCACGCCGTACGTCGTCGTGGACGCGGGCCGAGCGCGGTGTGGCGGCACCAGGCCCAACCCAGCTCGCTGCGTTCGGAGTTGGCCGTGCTGGCGCGGGCCGGGCCGGCCGGCTCATATGACGGAGGCAGGCCCTGGCAGGTGGGCGTTCTCCTGGTGCGTGGCGGTGAGCTTGACGCTGCTGAGGCGCCAGCCCTGCGGTGTCCGGATGGCCTCGTTGTCGTAGAAGCCGATGACCAGCCATCGGTCCGGCCCGCCGCCTGCCCGCTCCGCCGGCACCCAGTGTTCGGCGCGGACGTGCGCATGGAGGGTCGCGCGGTCGCCGTCGATCTCGATGACGTGGCCGGTGATGGCGTGGTGGATGGCGGAGAAGGGGGCGAAGGCTTGTCCCAGCACCTGGACGTACTCGTCGAGCGGCACGGTCATGGGCGGCAGGCCGATGACCGAGGAGAAGTCGAGCGTCACTGAGTCCGTGTGGACAAGGAAGGGGAGGCGGGTGAAGTCCTTGAGGTCGGCGATGTCGGCGTAGCGGCCCATCAGCTCGATCAGTTCGATGCGGTCGGCGAGCGCGGTCATGAAGGACTCCCTGCGGACTCGGGTGCGGGCGCGGGTTCCGGGTTCCGGGACCGGTGGCTCATCGCGAGGATGCCGTCCATCAGCCGGGACGGCAGGTGACGGGCGAGGGGGATGACGAAGGCGGCGTCCGTGCCGAGGGTGTACCGGGCGCGCGGACGGGGCGTGGTCGCCACCCTGGCGATTTTGGCCCCCGCTTTCGCCGCCGGTACGGCGCGCTCCAGGAAGGCCGCGTTGGACGACACCGTCGCCTTGATCAGGCCGCCGTAGAGACGCTGGTGCTCGGCGCTCATCCCAGCGGCGAGTTCGAGGGAGATGTCACCGCTGCGGGCGGCCATCTCGGTCCGGACGCCGCCGGGCTGGACGACGACGACCTGCACACCGTGCGCCGAGACCTCGCGGCGCAGGGAGTCGCTGGCCGCTTCGAGGGCGAACTTGGTTCCCGCGTACGCCCCGAAGACGGGCAGCGCGGCCACCCCGCCCACGGAACTGATGTTGACGATCCTGCCCCGGCTCCGCCGCAGGAAAGGCAGGAGCTTCTGGATGACGGAGATGTGCCCGAAGAGGTTCACCTCGAACTGCTCGCGCCACAGGGCGAGAGGGAGCACCTCGACGGGGGCGTTGATCTCGATCCCCGCATTGTTGACCAGGACTCGCAGCAGGCGCCGTTCCGGGTCGTCGGCGATCCGCCGGGCCAAGGCCTCGATGTGTTCCGGGACCGTGATGTCCAAGGTGACCGGTTCGATGCCGTCGGCCCGGACGGCGTCCGCCTCGCTTTCGGTGCGGACCCCGGCGAGGACGTGGTAGCCCATTCCGGCGAGGGCCTGCGCCGTCGCGGCTCCGATGCCCGTCGAGGAGCCGGAGACGACGACGAGTTCGTCCACCGTTCGAGGGTTCTTCGGCGGGTCATTCCGCGCATCTTTCCGCGGGTCTTTCCAAGGACGGAGCACAGGGGTGGGCCTTTCACGGGCGGGGGCGCTTCTGGGCACGCCGCGAGAGAGTATCCACTGGAAACATTGTTGTCAATGGAAACATTGCGCTGAGTAGGCTGATCCCCATGCCTGACACCACCGACCAGCGGCCCTACCACCACGGGAATCTCCGCATGGAGTTCCTCGACGCGGCGGAGCGCAGCCTGAGGGCGCACGGGGTCGATCAGCTCTCGGTGCGGGACCTGGCGCGGGACATCGGCGTGAGTCACGCGGCGTTCCGCCGGCACTTCACGGACCGCCGCGCGCTGCTCGACGCCCTCGCCGAGTCGGGCTTCGTCCGCCTGGGCGCGGAGCTGCGGGCCGCCGTGGACGCGATCGATGGCGAGGACGACCTGTCTGCTCGCCTGCACGCGTTCGCCTCGGCCTACGTCCGGTTCGCGACCGAGAACGCCGCGCTGACCGGGCTGATGAACTCCAGCAAGCACCGCCCGGGGGCGACCGCGGTCGCCGAGGCCGCCGCAGCCGCGTTCGGCCAGATCGGCGACTTGATCGAAGAGGGCCAGGCGCGCGGCGAGTTGGAGGAGGGCGATCCGGAGGACATCGGACTCATCATCTACGCCACCGTCCTGGGGATCACGTCCATGCTCAACAGCGGCATGATCGAGCCCGGACGGCTCGAACAACTCGTGGACACCGCGGTGACACAGTTCCTGCGAGGCGCCCGCCCGACGGGGCCGCGCTGACCGCGAGGGGTGCTTCGAGCGGACCCGAGCCCCAGCCGACCGGCTACGGCCCGGTGCAAGCCAGGAAGCGGTTCCGCAGGGATACGGTGCTCATCGTCGACGGTGCCACGAGCAGGTCCGGGCCCGTATCGAGCACGTCCTCGCCCGCATGAAGGCATGGAAGATCTCTCGCGACTGTCGGCTGAAGGCGACTGCGTCCACCATGCGGTGCTCGGCGTCGCCCGACTGCCCAGCCTCGCACTCGCCGGGTGACGGCGACGGTGTTCATCTCACGGACGGGTCCGCGCCGTTGGTCCGGCGGGCGTGTGCCGGGGCCATGGCCTTCCCGTGCGGTCGATCGCGGCGGCCCGCAGCAGCTCCAGCAGATGGCCACCCGGGTATGTGCCGAAATCGGGGAACTTCCCCCGGTGATAGCAAGCCCAGTAACTCACCACCCGGTGCTCGGTCCGCGCGAAGAACCCCGGATTCCGTGCGATGAAGTCCCCGTACGCCAGTCGCTGGGTGGACCGCTTGGAGGCCAGGTCGGAAAGGCCGTGTCGGATGGACTCCAAGATCTCCACAACGTACTCGCCGGCCAACTGCACCACGAACGGCACCAGCCACGGCTCGTCGGAAGTGGTGATGTGTTCCAGGTGACGCTGGCGGACCAGCCCGTCGCAGTGCCGTGAGTACAGGCAGTGCAGGATCGCCTGCTGTGCCGCCGTCAGCGAGCACACCACGTCGACAGGCAGCTCATCCTGATAGATCCGATACGGAAGGGCGACGGCTTCATCGCCCACGTACACCGAGAACGGCGACGCAGGTGCGAGCCGGGCCTCCGGCATGACCGCCAGGACCGCGCGAACGTCATCGGCAAGCTGATGTGGGAACGCCGCAACCAGGTCACCGTCGGTCATCGCCATGGATCGAGGCTGCTGCATGGCGGAAGCATAGGCGGGTCCGCTCGCCCTCGTCCTTCGCCTCCGCTGGCAGCAGACCCCCCGCCCCGCGTGTACCCGACCGAGCATTGCGGGACAGCTCTTGGCGAACTCAAAGTCAATCGATGATGGTCAGGACGATTCCGGTGACTCCCAGTATGATCCCGGTCCAAACGAGAATGGCGAGGATTGAATTCTTGGTCAATGGCGTGTACCCACGGTGTTGGCTACTGTACCGATTATGCCTAGCTCCGTGCCGAGCGCGACTGCGCTCCCTACTTGCCGCGTCGAACCTTCATGAGGACGTACAACGCAACGATGATGACGGCGAAGGTGATGAGGAATATGAGCGCATCCTGCCCGTTTTCGATAGGTGAGTACTTACCGCCGGCTGCCAATTCTGGCGAATATTCCATTTACGACTCCTTGCGATCACCGCAAAACCATGAACTGCCGGTCAACCCGTGAAGATCCCGCGACATGCGAGATGGCCAGTGTTGCCAGAAATGACTCGGAGCTGAGGCCACCGCCCGATCCTGCTGTCGCCGCTCACACTTGCTGGTGTCAGCTGGTCGGAGCTCGGTTACGCCTCCACCGGCGGCGGTCGCTATGGACTTCTTGCCGACCCTGCTGACAGCGTCCAAGAATCCAAGCCCGGCCGGATCGGTGAAGTGGATGAAGTCGCCACCGGCGTACAGGTAGGGGTTCGTCTCCTGCCCCGACGGGTCCGGTTGGGTGAAGCGGCCGAGGGAGGGGTCGTAGTAGCGGTGGCCCGTCTTGTACAGGCCCGTGGGGTCCAGATACGTGCCCGCGTTGCGGTCGGGCTGGGGGGCTGCCTCTGTGGTGGTGCCGCGGGGCAGGCCCGTGGGGCCGTAGGCGTAGGTGTGCGTGCGCTTGCCCGTGTCGTCGGTGAGGCCGAGGACGTTGCCCGTGGCGTCGGTGAGGTAGTAGCAGGACTTCCCCCCAGTCGTCATGGAGTTCAAGGTGCCCGCCGGTTCGCGGATGAATCCGGTGTCCACGCCGTTCGTCGTCGTGGAGGCCAGGCCCAGTGCGGTGTGGTGGAACCAGATCGAACTCGAATTCGTCCACTCGGAGTTTCCGGGCCGTTGACGAGGAGGCGGACGGCCGCGGCCGCGTGGTCTTCCGCCAGGGCGGGGCCGACGGCTGGAGGCGGCTGGCGGGGTGCCTCGCCGCAGGCGTGAGGGCCACCGGGTGTGGGTACCCAGTGGCCCTCACGGAGGGGTCAGTGGCGCCCGGTCCGCGCGTCGCTGCGGGTGCGCGCGGACCGGGGCCGTCCAGGGGAGCCCGGGAGTGGGCTCAGCGGGACGCGAGTTCGCGGGGCTCCAGGGCCGCCGTGTGCGCGTCCATCCGCTCGGCCGCCAGGATCGCGGCCGCCGTGTCGGCGCGGGAGGCGGCGACGACCAGCGCCCGGCCCGCCAGGGCGTGTGCCCGCCGGTGCAGGGCGGCGGCGCTCCGCTCGCGCCGTGTGCCGGTCACCCGGGCCGGGGCGGATCCGCCCCTCAGCCGGCCCACCTGCTCCGCCAGCCGCTCCGCCGCCGCGTCCAGGTCGGCTGAGCCCTCCAGCGCGCGCAGCTCGTCCGTGACGGCGAGCAGGGCGGCGAGATGGCCCGCGAGCTGGATGTCCAGCTCTTCCTCGCGGGAACGGTGGGGGAAGTCCGGGTTGGGGCCGTCCGGCGTGCTGTGGACCGACTTGGTGCGGATCGGTTCGTACATGGGGAGGCCTCCTGAGTGCTTACAGGAAACCATCCTAGCTTAGATTTCGTCTAAAGTTGAGTTGTTCACAAAATCGGACCGGACGCATACGTAACGTGAGCGGGGTGTCCTGGTCAGTGCTGGCTGTAGCCGTCCAGGAAGTGACCGATCCGGCCCACCGCGTCGCGCAGGTCGCCGACCGTCGGCAGGGTCACCACCCGGAAGTGGTCCGGCTCCGGCCAGTTGAAGCCGGTGCCCTGGACGACCATGATCTTCTCGCGCCGGAGCAGGTCCAGGACCATCCGCCGGTCGTCCTTGATTTTGAAGACCTTGGGGTCGAGGCGCGGGAAGAGATACAGCGCCCCCTTCGGCTTCACGCACGTCACGCCCGGGATCTGGGTCAGCAGCTCGTAGGCCACGTCCCGCTGCTCGCGCAGCCGCCCGCCCGGCAGGACCAGGTCGTTGATCGTCTGGCGGCCGCTGAGCGCGGCGATCACCCCGTGCTGTCCCGGCATGTTCGCGCACAGGCGCATGTTCGCCAGGATCGTCAGGCCCTCGATGTAGGAGTCGGCGTGCGCGCGCGGTCCGGAGATCGACATCCAGCCCACGCGGTAGCCGGCCACCCGGTACGCCTTCGACATGCCGTTGAAGGTGAGCGTGAGCAGGTCGGGCGCGACCTTGGCGGTCGGGGTGTGCACGGCGTCGTCGTAGAGGATCTTGTCGTAGATCTCGTCGGAGCAGACCAGCAGGTTGTGGCGGCGGGCGATGTCGGTCAGGCCCTTGATCATCGCCTCGTCGTAGACGGCGCCCGTGGGGTTGTTCGGGTTGATGATCACGATCGCCTTGGTGCGGTCGGTGACCTTGCGTTCGACGTCGGCCAGGTCCGGCATCCAGTCGGACTGCTCGTCGCAGCGGTAGTGGACGGCCGTGCCGCCGGAGAGGGAGACGGCGGCCGTCCACAGCGGGTAGTCGGGGGCCGGGACCAGGACCTCGTCGCCGTCGTCGAGCAGGCCCTGCATCGCCATCACGATCAGCTCGGAGACGCCGTTGCCGATGAAGACGTGCTCGACGTCCGTCTCGATGCCGAGGGTCTGGTTGTGCATGACGACCGCGCGGCGGGCGGCCAGCAGACCCTTGGCGTCCCCGTAGCCGTGTGCCGAGGAGACGTTGCGGAGGATGTCCTCCAGGATCTCGGGCGGGCACTCGAAGCCGAACGCCGCCGGGTTGCCGGTGTTCAGCTTGAGGATCCGGTGACCGGCCGCTTCCAGCCGCATCGCCTCCTCGAGCACCGGGCCCCGGATCTCGTAACAGACGTTGGCGAGCTTGGTCGACTGGATCACCTGCATGTCTGGGAGCTTACGGCCCGGTAACGCGTCACGGGTCGTGTTTTCCGCCACGTGAGACGCGGCGGTTTGTGCGCATATCGCCGTCGGCTGTCCCACCAGCACCTCTGGTCCCTAGAATGCGCCGCCATGTTCAAGCCATTCGAGTACGCCGACGGAGCGACGGACGGCGGGCCCCAGGGGGTGCCGAACGTCTACGTGCCGCAGGGCGCCCCGCCCCCGGAGTACGACGCGTACGCCGACCCGGCCGCGGCCCACGGATGGCAGGACGTCTACGAGGGCACGCCCGCCGCGGACGGTACGGCCGTCGGGGACGGTGCGGACGCCGGGGACATCTCGGCCACCGCAGCCGCCGTGGACGGCCGAGACCGCGCGGCTGGCCGGGACCGCGCGGGTGGTGCCGGTGACGCCCGCGAGCTTCCGGCGGTGCCCGCGCCGGCCCGGTCCGGCGGGGGTCACCGCTCCCGGCGCAAGCCCCCCGCGTGGCGCACGCGCCGGGTGGCGATGGCGGCCGGGGCCGTCGGTGCCGTCTCCGCTGCCGCGCTGATCGCCGGGTTCTCCTTCTCCGGCGGGCCCTCCGGCGGGCCGTCCGGCGGAACGCGGAGCGGCGAGGGCGGTCGCACGGCTTCGACGGCGGGGGAGGTGCCGACGGCGTCACCCCCGGACGGTGTGCGCGCGTCGAGCCCCGGCGCACCGCTCGACGCCGGAGCGGCGAGCGGTGGCCGCACCGCCGGCGCCGAGTCCGCCGCCCCCTCCGCGCCGGTGAGCGCCACCCCGTCGTCCGGCGGTGCGGACACGCCGGAGCCCTCGGCAAGCAGCCCCACGGCCGATGCCCCGACGACGTCCGCCCCGGCCGCCACGACGCCCCCGGGGCGCTCGGACGGGAAGCCCGGCCACGGTCCCGGCGGCACGAAGGGGCCCAAATAGGCGGCTGGCGGGGAGTGTTCGCGGGGCGGCGTCGGCGGGGACGCGGTCCTCGCCCGGCCCGGGTCCGGGCGACGCCGCCGGGCCGGGGAGGGGTCGTGCCGGGGTCGCCGGGCCGGGACGGACGGCCGCCGCCGTGCGGGACCGCGGTCAGGAATCCGGGTGGGTGTGGATCACCTCAACTGGCCCGCCGCATGGGGACGTTGCATACGGTCGGGCGGGAAGCCGGGGCTCCGGTCGTGGAACAGGTTCTTGTGCGACACCCCTTGTCGCGATCACAATGCACATGACAACAGTGCGGGCGGCCGGAGATTCTCCGGCCGCCTCCGTCGCAAGAGGGGACCCCCCATGAGAAAACCTCTCGCCGCCGCGTTCCTCGCCCTGGCGATAGCCGGGGCCGGCGCGGCTCCCGCGACCGCCGCCGACGCCGCCCCCACGGGCGTCGGCAAGGCCGCGGACGCGGGCCCGGCCACGTCCGCCGTGTCGGGCGTGGTCGCGTCCGTGGAGCAGACGCTGGCCGGGCTCAACCCGTCGGTGAAGGCGGTGAACTTCGCCGGCACCGTCGCGCTCAGCAACTGCTCCGGCTCGGTCGTGCGCATGCCCGACTCCGCGAGCGACGACCCGGCGCTCGTGATGACCAACGGCCACTGTCTGGAGTCAGGTTTCCCCGGGCCCGGCGAGGTCCTCGTCGACAAGGCGTCCAGCCGCACCTTCAGCCTGCTGAACGCCTCCGGCTCCCGCGTGGCCACCCTGCGCGCCGCCAAGCTCGCCTACGGCACGATGACCGACACGGACGTCGCGCTGTACCAGCTCACCACCACGTACGCGCAGATCAAGAGCGCGTACAACATCAACCCGCTGACGCTGAGCGACAGTCACCCGGTCGCCGGCACCGCCATCTCGATCCCCTCGGGCTACTGGAAGCGGATCTACAGCTGCTCCATCGACGGGTTCGTGCCCACCCTCAAGGAGGGCGACTGGAGCTGGAAGGACTCGGTCCGCTACACCTCCGCCTGCACCACCATCGGCGGCACCTCCGGCTCGCCCGTCGTCGACCAGGCCACCAACCAGGTCGTCGCCGTCAACAACACCGGCAACGAGTCGGGTGAGCGCTGCACGGTGAACAACCCGTGCGAGGTCGACGCGAACGGCACCGTGACCGTCCGCAAGGGCATCAACTACGCCCAGCAGACCTACCGGATCCCCGCCTGCTTCGGGATCGACAACAAGCTCGACCTGTACGCGAGCGGCTGCGCCCTGCCCAAGCCGTAGGGCAGGGCGCCGGGCGGGGGGGGGGGGGGGGGGGGGGGCGCCGGCCGGCGCCCCCCCGGCGGGGGGGGGGGGGGGGGGGGGCGGGGGCGGGGGCGCCCCGGGGGGGGCGGGCGGG